>JBLGAC010000023.1:0-59608 GCA_047610385.1 Paracoccaceae bacterium
CCAAGATCAGGGCGATCATCAGGGAACCTCCATGAACGGCAAGTCAAACGCAGCGCTCATCTACTTCGCCGTCGCGATTTTCGCGGCGCTGTTTTTTCAAGGCCTGCTGAACGACGCACAGGTCGCTGAGCAAATTCCCTACAGCCAGTTCGAACAGGCGCTGGCCGATGGCGGGGTCGCTGATCTGGTGATCGGGGCTGAGGACATCTCAGGCGCCTGGGTCACGCCCCATGACGGGCGCACGCGTTTCATCACCCAGCGGGTCGATCCGGCGCTTGCAGACGCGCTGCGCGGTGCTGGGGCAACCTATGCCGCCGCGCCCAGCCACACATGGCTGACGGCGATCTTGTCCTGGACCTTGCCGGCGCTGATGTTTTTTGGGCTGTGGTTTCTGGTGATGCGGCGCATGGGCGGCGGCGGCGGGATCAGCGCGCTGGGCGTCGGACGCAGCAAGGCCAAGATCTATGTCGAGACTGAGATGAAGGTCACCTTCGCCGACGTCGCCGGGGTGGACGAGGCCAAGGAAGAACTGCGCGAGCTGGTGGAGTTCCTGAAGAACCCCGCGGGCCATGGCGGGCTGGGCGCGCGGGCCCCCAAGGGCGTGCTGCTGCTGGGCCCCCCCGGTACCGGTAAAACCTTGTTGGCGCGCGCTGTGGCGGGTGAGGCCGGGGTGCCGTTCTTCTCAATCTCAGGGTCGGAATTTGTAGAGATGTTCGTGGGCGTCGGTGCCGCGCGGGTGCGGGACCTGTTCGATCAGGTGCGCAAACGCGCCCCCGCGATCATCTTTATTGATGAGCTGGACGCGCTGGGCCGCGCGCGCGGCATGGCCGGCATGGTCGGCGGAAATGATGAACGCGAACAGACGCTTAATCAGTTGCTGTCGGAGATTGACGGATTCGATTCTTCGGTCGGGGTGGTGCTGCTGGCCGCCACAAACCGGCCCGAAATTCTGGACCCCGCCCTGCTGCGCGCCGGGCGGTTCGACCGGCAGGTGCTGATTGATCGGCCCGACAAGGCCGGGCGCGCGGCGATCCTGGCGGTGCATGTGAAAAAGATCTCGCTGGCGCGGGCCGTGTCGATTGAGGAGATCGCGGCCCTGACCACCGGTTTTACCGGCGCGGATCTGGCCAACCTGGTGAACGAGGCCGCGCTGATGGCCACCCGCCGCAATGCCGACGCGGTGGAGGCGGCTGATTTCACCTCAGCGATTGAACGGATCGTGGCGGGGTTGGAAAAGCGCAAACGCCTGATGAACCCGCGCGAACGTGAAATTGTGGCGGTGCATGAAACCGGCCACGCGCTGGCCGCGCTGGCGCTGTCGGGCACCGAGCGGGTGCACAAGATCTCGATCATCCCGCGGGGGGTTGGCGCGCTTGGCTACACCATCCAGCGCCCGACTGAGGACCGGTATCTGATGACAAGGCAGGAACTGGAGACCAAGATCGTTGTCCTGATGGCGGGCAGGGCGGCGGAGCATCTGGTCTTTGGCCATCTGTCCACCGGCGCCGCCGATGACCTGGCCAAGGCGACGGACATCGCGCGGTCTATGGCCACACGCTACGGGATGGATGCAGGGCTGGGCCATGTCGCCTATGACCGGGACGCGCCCAATCTTTTGGGCGTGCCGGACGCGCAGGGGGCTGGCCACGCGCGCCCGTCCGACGCGACGGTGCAGCGGATCGACGCCGCGGTCAGCGCGACGCTGGACGCCGCATTCGCCCGCGCCCGTGCGGTGCTGGACGCCAACCGCGGCGCGCTGACCGCGATTTCCGACGCGCTGCTGCGCAAGGAAACATTGGATGAGGCAGAGCTGGGCGCGCTGGCCGGGGATCTGGCCCAGCCGGTGGCCTGATTGTCAGAAGCTTGGCGGTGTGCAGGCGCTGACGATCACGCAATCTTCGCTGCCGGTGTTGCGAAACCGGTGGGGCAGGCGGCTTTCGAACAGATAGCCGTCGCCTGCGTCCAGGTCCCTGACCTGACCATCCACGGTGATTTCAATCGTGCCGCGGATGATGATCCCGGCTTCCTCGCCCTCATGGGACAAAAGCTCCGCGCCGGTGTCGGCGCTGGGGGGGTATGTTTCGTGCAGGACCTGAAGGGAATGGTGGGACGAATCGCCAAGTTGCCGCAAAGACACCAGCGCGGCATTGCGCCCCTCCATGCCGATGGCTTGGGGGGAAAGCTCAATGAAATCTTCAGCTTTGTAGAAAAACCGCGGCGCGCTGTCTTCTTCCAACGATGAAAAGAACTCCGACATGCTCATGGGAATCGCGTCGAGCAGACGCTTTAACGACGCAATCGACGGGCTGGTCTTGTTCTTTTCGATCAGCGAGATGGTGCCGTTGGTCAGGCCCGCGCGGCTTGCCAGTTCGCGTTGCGACAGGCCCCGCGCTTTGCGGACCGTCTGAAGTTTCTCGCCGATGTTCAAATGCGTCGCCTTTGCCGGATCGTGATCAACCGTCCCGATTGTGCTGGCAAAGCCTAAGCATCGGGCACGGAAAGGAAAGCGGACTTGCACCCGCTGCGACGCCGCCAGCCTGCCTGCACGCGCGTCACGCAGGTGATTGACAGATAAAATAGACGGAGTATGAGAATATTAAACGCCGATCCGCGTTGCAGTTCAAGGAAAGGTTGAGAGATGCCCGAAATCGCCGTCAAAAAAGCCCGCAAGGCCGCCCCGCGCAAAGCCGCATCGCGGACCGCCACGCATCATGTGTCTGCGGTTGCGGACATGGCTCTGCCCTTTCCGGTCGCCCCGCTTTCGGATGCCCCCATTCCGGGTGCCCCGATTCTGGGTGCCAATGCTGCGCTGCTGGCCCGCCGCGAAGCTGCCGTGCCCCGGGGCGTCGCCTCAGCCACGCCGATCTTCGCCGCACGCGCCGAGAATGCAGAGCTGTGGGATGTTGAGGGCAACCGCTACATCGATTTCGTTGGCGGCATCGCAGTGTTGAACACCGGCCATCGCCACCCCGCCGTGATCGCGGCTGCCAAAGCGCAGGAAGATCTTTACACCCATACCAGCTTTCAGGTGGTCCCGTATGAGCCGTATATCGCGCTTGCGGAAAAGCTGAATTCGCTGGCACCGGGCGATTTCGCCAAGAAAACCCTGCTGGTCACCACTGGTGCCGAGGCGGTGGAAAACGCGGTGAAAATCGCCCGCGCTGCGACTGGACGCCCGGGTGTGATCGCCTTTACCGGCGCCTATCACGGCCGCACGTTGCTGACACTGGGCCTGACTGGCAAGATGTCGCCCTATAAAAAGGACATCGGCCCGTTCCCGGGTGACATCTTCCGCGCGCCGTTCCCGTCGGTACGCGACGGCATCACCGTGCAGGACGCGTTGACCGGGCTGCACAACCTGTTTCTGACCGACGCGCAGCCCGAGCGGATCGCCGCCATCATCATTGAGCCGGTTCTGGGCGAGGGCGGATATGTCCCCGTCCCGACCGAAATGCTGGTCGCTTTGCGCGCCATCTGTGACCAGCACGGCATTTTGCTGATTGCTGATGAAATCCAGGCGGGTTTCGGGCGCACAGGCAAATGGTTCTCGATTGAACATTCCGGCGTTGTGCCTGATCTGATCACTGTGGCGAAATCCATGGCGGGCGGCTATCCGCTGGCGGGTGTCATCGGGCGTGCTGAGGTCATGGACGTCATGATCCCAGGTGGCCTTGGCGGCACCTATGGTGGCAACCCGGTGGCCTGCGCCGCTGCGCTGGCGGCCATTGAGGCGATTGAGGCGGAGGGGCTGCTGGGCCGATCCTTGGCGCTGGGGAACTGGTTCCATGCGCGCTTTGCTGAGATGGGCGCCCGCGTGGCACCGGGCCGGATGTGGGACATTCGCGGTCTGGGGGCCATGGTGGCGATCGAATTCGTCACCGATTTCGACAGCGCCACCCCCGACGCGGCGCTGACCAAGGCGCTGGTCGCCCATGCGCTGAAGCGTGGCCTGATCCTGCTCAGCTGCGGCATGCATGGCAACGCGGTGCGGATCATGGTGCCGCTGACGGCGTCGGACGCGATCATCGAAGAAGGCCTGCAGATTTTTGAGGCGGTGCTGGCGGACGCGCTGCACGACCTGCACGGCTAGATCCCGGCTGGCGCGGGGGCAGGTCCCCCGCGCCGGGCTTTCGGGCCCTCGGGCGCGAAAAAAAGGCGGTGCTGTGTCGTTGCATGACGGCCTGCACGATGGGGCGGTCTGTGCGGATTTTGCGCAGTGCGGACCTGCCCGATCCGCCCCGCCGCCCGCGCGGCACAGCGTGGTTCATTTCGCCGGTGATCATTTCAATCTGGAACATGGTCGGGCAACGAATTGCAGTCGTAAGTTCGTAAAGTATTGATATAAGGCATAAATATGCGAATTTCAGAGCAACCGCTTTGCTTGGTGCGTTGCTGAAATTGATCGCCTTACAATGCGCTTGATTAAAATAATAAACGGAACTAAGTTTAATCATAGACACGGACACCCCATGGCTGACGCCTGTGCTGCCGCAAGACCGGTGCATGTGGCGATGCGATGTGAGGGGCCGTTCGTCGGAAGCAGAGCTTTTAAGAACCTGTTTTCGCCACATTCTAGATGTGCGGTGTCGAAGTGAGATCCAGCGCTCCCCAGAGCGTGGATTTTCATGCAAGCCGCCGCCGTGCACAGCGCGGGCAGGCGTGCAGAAAAAAAGCTTTCCGTCCGAGGAAGCGTATAGACGCAACAGGGTTCAACAAAGGAGTTCACTTATGAAGATGTTCAAAGCGGCCGCGCTCGTGGGCGCGTTTGCAGGCGCGCTGTCCACCGTGCCTGCGGCGCAGGCCGAAGATAAGTTCATCACCATCGGCACTGGCGGTCAGACCGGCGTTTACTTTGTGGTGGGTCAGTCGATCTGCCGCTTGGTGAATCGCGGCACGGCGGAGCACAACCTCAAGTGCACCGCGCCGTCGACCGGTGGATCGATCGCCAACATCAACGCCATCAAGGCGGGCGACATGGACATGGGCGTGGCCCAGTCTGACTGGCAGTACCACGCCTATAACGGCACCTCGAAATTCGAGGGCGACAAGTTTGACAAAGAACGCGCCGTGTTCTCGGTGCACGGAGAGCCGTTCACGGTGATCGCGCGTGCCGACAGCGGCATCAAGACCTTCGCCGATCTGAAGGGCAAGCGGGTCAACATCGGCAACCCCGGTTCGGGTCAGCACGCCACCATGTCCGTGGTGATGGAGGCGCTTGGCTGGACGCTTGATGATTTTGCGCTGGCCTCTGAGCTGAAGCCCGCTGAGCAGGCGGCGGCGCTTGGCGACAACAAAGTTGACGCGATCATCTACACGGTCGGCCACCCGAACGGGTCGATCCAGGAAGCTGTGTCCACCGTTGATGCTGTGCTGATCCCGGTGCAGGGCCCGGAGATCGACAAGCTGATCGCCGACAACCCCTTCTATGCCGCGGCCTCAGTGCCCGGTGGCATGTACAAAGGTTCGGACGCCGACACCCACACCTTTGGCGTGAAGGCGACCTTTGTGACCTCGGCCGATGTGGACGATGACGTGGTCTATCAGGTGGTCAAAGCGGTCTTCGACAATTTTGATCGTTTCAAGCGCCTGCACCCGGCATTTGCCAACCTCAAGGAAGCTGAGATGATCAAAGACGGTCTCTCGGCCCCGCTGCACCCCGGCGCGGTGAAGTATTACAAAGAGCGTGGGTGGATGTGATCCGCATCTGACCCAAACCCCGGGGCGGCGCCGCGCGCGCCGCCCCGGACATGCCTTAAAAATGTTTTTTTCCAGAGATTCATGACCGCCTCCGGCCAAGCCGGAGCGTGAACGCGGGGACAGTTTCATGTCGGATCACGACCAGCAGACGGCAGGCGGCCAAAAAGGCGCGCCAAACGACACGGCGGGGCTGAGCCAGGCAGAGCTCGACGCGCTGGTCGCGGCCTCAGATACCGGCGGGCGCGCAGCAACGGGCCCGGTCGGCGCGTTCCTGGTGATCGTGGCGTTGGCATGGTCGCTGTTCCAGCTGTGGATCGCCTCGCCGATCCCGTTCATGGTCGGGTTCGGGGTGTTCAACGACACTGAATCCCGGTCAATCCACCTTGCCTTTGCGATCTTCCTTGCGTTCGCGGCCTTCCCGTCGGCGCGCACCATGTTCCAGATGATCCTCGGGGTGGCGGTTCCGGCCATCCTCGCGGGCCTGTTCATGATGAGCGCCAAGGACGGCACCGCGACGTGGTGGATCCCGCTTGCCGCGCTGGCGGTGATCGTGTGCGTCGTGATGGGGTCGCCCAAAGACCGCATTCCGGTCTGGGAATGGGCGCTCGCTGTTGGTGGCGCGCTGTGTGCGATTTACCTGTTCGTCTTTTACCGCGACATCTCGGACCGGGTCGGCGCGCCGATCACCCAGGATTTCGTGGTCGCGGTGATCGGCATCCTGCTGTTGCTGGAGGCGACGCGCCGCGCGCTGGGTCCGGCGCTGATGATCGTGGCGTCAGTGTTCTTGATGTACACCGTGCTTGGCCCAAACATGCCGGACATCATCTCGCACAAGGGCAACAACCTGAGCGAGATCGTCAACCACCAGTGGATCACCACTGAGGGCGTGTTTGGCATCGCGTTGGGTGTGTCCACCAGTTTTGTGTTCCTGTTCGTGCTGTTCGGGTCGCTTCTGGACCGCGCTGGGGCGGGCAACTACTTCATCCAAGTGGCGTTCAGCCTGATGGGCCACATGAAGGGCGGACCGGCCAAGGCTGCCGTCGTGTCTTCGGCCATGACGGGTCTGATTTCAGGGTCATCGATCGCCAATGTGGTGACCACGGGCACGTTCACCATTCCGCTGATGAAAAAGGTTGGCTTTTCATCTGAAAAGGCCGGCGCGGTCGAGGTCGCGTCCTCGGTCAACGGGCAGATCATGCCCCCGGTTATGGGCGCCGCGGCGTTCTTGATGGTCGAATATGTCGGCATCCCCTATTTCGACGTGGTGAAGCACGCCTTTCTGCCCGCCGTGATTTCGTACATCGCGCTGGTCTACATCGTGCACCTTGAAGCCCTGAAAGCGGGCATGGAGGGGCTGCCGCGCGCCTACACCCCCAAACCCATCGTGCAGCGCCTGATCGGCATTGCCTTTACCATCGCGGTGATCTGCGCCGTGTCGCTGGCGGTTTATTACGGCATGGGCTGGATCCGCCCGGCGTTCCCGGACACGGCCGGCTACATCATCTTTGCGTTCGTGTCGCTGGTCTACGCAGCGCTGCTTTACGTCGCTTCGAAAGAAGAACCGCTTGAACTTGACGACCCGAACGCGCCGGTGACCGCGCTGCCGCTGCCGGGGCCGACGATCCGGTCGGGCCTGCATTTCATCCTGCCGGTTGTGGTGCTGGTGTGGGCGCTGATGGTGGACCGTCTGTCGCCGGGTTTGTCGGCGTTCTGGGCCACCGCTTACATGGTGTTCATTCTTCTGACCCAGCGCCCGCTGATGGCCATCTTCCGCGGAACCGGCGCTGTTGTCGGTGCGGCCAAAAAGGGCGTCGCAGACCTGATCGACGGCCTGGTGACCGGCGCGCGCAACATGATCGGCATCGGCATCGCCACCGCCACCGCGGGCATCATCGTCGGCTCGGTCAGCCAGACCGGCGTCGGATCTGCGCTGGCGGATGTGGTCGAAGTGCTGTCGGGCGGCAACCTGATGGCGATCCTCGGGCTGACGGCGGTGCTGTCGCTGATCCTCGGGATGGGGCTGCCGACCACGGCGAACTACATCGTGGTGTCGGCGCTGCTGGCGCCGGTGATCGTGACGCTGGGCCAGCAGAACGGGCTGATCGTGCCGCTGATCGCGGTGCATCTGTTCGTGTTCTACTTTGGCATCATGGCCGACGTGACGCCCCCTGTCGGGCTGGCCAGCTTTGCCGCCGCCGCCGTGTCGGGCGGTGATCCGATCAAGACCGGCGTGATCGCGTTCTTTTATTCCCTGCGCACCGCAGCATTGCCGTTCCTGTTCATCTTCAACACCGAACTGTTGCTGATCGACGTGACATGGGCGCAAGGCATCTTTGTCTTTGTCATAGCCACCATAGCGATGCTGCTGTTCGCGGCTGCGACGCAGGGCTGGTTCCTGGCCAAGAACCGCTTTTATGAAACGATCCTGCTGCTGCTGGTCGCCTTCACCCTGTTCCGTCCGGGCTATTGGATGGACATGGTGGTCGCGCCCTATTCCGAAGAAGCGCCGTCGGCCATCATTGAAACCGCCGCCGCAACAATGCCCGGCGAGGAACTGCGCCTGCGCGTTTCGGGCCTGAATGATCTGGGCGACCCGATCGAATTCGTCGCCCTGCTGCCCATCGGCGAAGGTGCCACGGGCGAGGAAAAGCTGGCGGGCGCGGGCATCATATTCCGCGCCGACGGCGACAAGACGATCATCGACGACGTGACGTTCAACAGTGCTGCGCAGAATGCTGGACTGGATTGGGATCAGGAAGTGCTGCGGGTCCTCAAGCCCGCCTCGCAGCCGACCAAGTACCTGATGTTCATCCCGGCGCTGATGTTGCTGGGGCTGGTCATCTTCCTGCAGCGAGGGCGCAATGCCTCCGCCGCAGGGCGCGCAGCCGTCGCCTGAAGGGACCGGACCCATGTTCAAGAACATCCTGCTGACCGTCGATCTGACCCATCCCGAATCCTGGGCGGCCGCCATGCCCCAGGCGGTGGAGCTGGCGCGCGTCGGCGGCGCAATCCTTCATGTCGTCAGCGTTGTGCCCGATTACGGCATGCCGCTGGTGGCCGGGTTCTTCCCCGATGATTTCGCGCACAAGGCGCTTGCCAAGGCGCGCGAAGCGCTGAAGAAAATCGTTGCTGACGGCGTGCCTGCGGACATCGAAGTCCGCCGCCACGTCGCCTATGGCGAAATCCATCATGAGGTTCTGAAGACCATTGAAAGCACCAGGGTTGACCTGGTGGTCATGGCTTCACACGCGCCCGACACCGTGCGCGAATTCCTAGTCGGATCACATGCTGACCGGATCGTGCGCCGCTCACCTGTGTCCGTTCTGGTGGTGCGGGCCCAAGGTTAATCGGCGCACACGCGTCATCTGAGGCCTTCGCGACCCATCGTTAACCGAGAGTTGAAAACCAACATGACCCCCTTTGCGATCGCTGGCGTTCAGATGCATGTGAACGCCCTTCATTCCAATGTCGAAGGCATGCTCCATCGTCTGGACGTGCTGATGGCCCGGTTCCCGTGGACGCAGATGGTGCTGTTCAGCGAACTGGCACCGTTCGGCCCGCTGCCGCGCTTTGCCCAGCCGCTGGAAAACGACACCATTGAGCAGTTCCGCGCTGCTGCGATCCGCCACAAGATCTGGCTGATCCCTGGCTCGATGTTCGAAAAGGCTGAGGACGGCAAGATCTACAACACCTCGACGGTCATCAACCCTGATGGGAAGACCGTTGCGCATTACCGCAAGATGTTCCCGTTCCGCCCCTACGAAGTGGACGTTGAGGCAGGCACTGAGTTCTGTGTCTTCGACGTTCCCGGCGTCGGGCGCTTCGGCCTGTCGATCTGCTATGACATCTGGTTCCCGGAAACCACACGCCAGCTGACCGCCCAGGGCGTAGAGGTGCTGCTGCACCCCGTGCTGACCGGCACCACCGACCGTGAGGCAGAGCTGGCCATCGCCCGCGCCACGGCTGCGCAGTTCCAGTGCTATGTCATCGACGTCAATGGTCTTGGGACCGGCGGCATCGGGCGGTCCTGCGTGGTGGACCCGACATCGATGGTGCTGCATCAGTCCGGCGGGCAGGAGGACATGTTCCCCATCGAGGTGGACCTGTCGATGGTGCGCCGCCAGCGCGAAACCGGGATGAAGGGTCTGGGGCAGGTGCTGAAAAGCTTCCGCGACCGCGACGTGGATTTCACGGTCTATGACCGCATGTCTGGGGTCGACAGCTATCTGCAGACGCTTGGCCCGCTGGCGACCCCACATCAGGGATCGCGCGCTGGCCTGCATGTGGATGCCCCTGTGATTGCTGAGCAGGCCTTGGCCTTTGCATATGATGCGGCTGCTGCTGCGCCTGCCGCTGCACCTTTGCCTGCGGTTGCTGCGCCTTTGCATGCCGCTGCGCCTGCGTCTTTGCCGGTGCAAGAGCTGGCGCTGGCGTCCGGCGTCCTCCCCATCGTCTGAACTTTTGCGCCCCGCCCGGATCAACCGGGCGGGGCGTCTGTGTCTAAGCGTTTTCAATCGGAGGACGGACCAATGCAGTCCATGAGCGACTATTACTCGGCCATTCAGCTGCGGTCCGACAGATGGAGCGCATTGCGCGAAACCACAGGTGCGCTGGCACGGGCGACCAACCTGAAAAAGGTTGAACCGCTCAAGTCCAAGGTCGAAAAACTGTTTTCGTCGCTGGCGGTGATTGAACCCTATTGGGCCTTTCCCGGCATGCTGGCCTTTGACCACATGCGTCGCCAGTTCGAACATGGCAATTATGACGATCTGGCATTCTCGGTCCACCGCACCACGCGGGCGCTGACCACGGGGGCCTATCGTCGCCGCCACATTCCGCTGGAACGCGGCGTCACGGATCACGACGATCAGGACGACGAAGCGCTGCAGTCACCTGAGGCGCGCGCGCTGACCAAGCCGTATTTCGAAGTAATGATCGTGGATGACGTCAACGAACAGCATGAACGGTGGTTGAAAAACAACGTCACCCGCATGCGCCGCCCCGAAGACGCCTTCATCTACGAAGCCGTGGTGGTGCCCAGCCTTGAAGACGCCCTGATCGGCATTCTGTTCAACCACAACATTCAGGCCATCGTCGTGCGTCCCGGTCTGGTGTTGAAATCCAAGTCGGACCTGCCGATCCTGCAGCGGCACCTGCAAGGTGCCGGTGGGCGGGCTGAGCTGGAGCAGCTTCTGCCCGAAGATTACGGGCCTGAGCTGTGCCGCCTGATCGCCAAGCTGCGGCCTGAACTGGACGCCTATTTGGTGACCGAACGCTCAGTTGAAGACATCGCTGGCATGGATCTGGGTATCTGTCGCCGGGTGTTCTACAACCAAGAAGACTTCATGGAGTTGCACCTGAACATCCTTCGGGGTGTGCAGGCGCGCAACAAGACGCCGTTCTTCACTGCGTTGGTCGAATATTCGAAGCAGCCCACCGGTGTATTTCATGCCATGCCGATCAGTCGTGGGAAATCCATCACCCGCTCGCACTGGATCCAGGACATGGGCGCGTTCTACGGGCCCAACATCTTTCTGGCGGAGACGTCGGCCACATCAGGCGGGCTCGACAGCCTGCTGGAACCGCATGGCCCGATCAAAGAGGCGCAGGAACTGGCATCCCGCGCGTTTGGGTCCAAACAGACGTTCTTTGCGACCAACGGCACCTCAACCTGCAACAAGATCGTGGTGCAGGCACTGGTGCGACCCGGCGATATTGTGCTGGTCGACCGTGACTGCCATAAATCGCATCATTATGGCATGGTTCTTTCAGGTGCGCAGGTTTGCTATTTGGACAGCTACCCGCTGAATGAATATTCAATGTATGGTGCAGTGCCACTGCGCGAGATCAAGCACCAGTTGCTCAAGCTAAAGGCCGCGGGCAAGCTGCATAAGGTGCGAATGCTGCTGCTGACCAACTGCACCTTTGATGGCATCGTTTATAATGTTGAACGGGTCATGGAAGAATGCCTCGCCATCAAGCCTGACCTGATCTTTTTGTGGGATGAGGCGTGGTTCGCCTTTGCCCGCTTCAGCCCGATCTACCGGATGCGCACGGCAATGAACGCCGCTGGCGTGCTGCGTGAGCGGCTGAAATCTGCCGATCACAAAAAGGCGTATGACGCCCAGCACGAACTGTTGGAAGACGCGGATGATGAAACGCTGTTGAACACCCGTCTGATCCCGGCGCCGGCCGCGCGGGTGCGGGTTTATGCGACTCAATCCACACACAAGACCCTGACCAGCCTGCGCCAAGGCTCGATGATCCACGTCAACGATCAGGACTTCAAAGGCGAGGTGGAACAATCCTTCCACGAAGCTTACATGACCCACACCTCTACTTCGCCTAACTATCAGATCATCGCATCTTTGGATGTTGGGCGCCGTCAAGTCGAACTTGAAGGCTTTGAATTCGTGCAGCGGCAGTTGGAGGCGGCGATGTCCATGCGTCGCGCGATCTCCACTCACCCGTTATTAAAGAAGTATTTCAAAGTTCTGACCTATGGCGACATGATCCCTGAAGTTCATCGCGACAGTGGGGTTGAAAGTTACTATGATTCCGAACAGGGCTGGACTGACATCTGGGAATGCTGGGAAAAGGATGAATTCGCGCTTGACGCATCGCGTGTGACCTTGCTGGTTGGCGGCACGGGTTGGGATGGCGACACGTTCAAGACTGATATCTTGATGGACAAGTACGGAATCCAGATCAACAAGACGTCGCGCAATACGGTCCTGTTCATGACCAATATCGGCACCACCCGATCCTCGGTCGCTTATCTGATCGAGGTGCTGGTTGAGATCGCCAAGGGTCTGGATGAATTGCTCGACGATGCCAGCCGCATGGAGCGTCTGTCCTTTGATCGCCGCGTCAAGAACCTGATGGAAGACCTGCCGCCGCTGCCCGATTTCAGCCGCTTTCATGATGCATTTCGCGCCGATAACGTGACGTCTGAGGGCGACATCCGCTCTGCGTTTTTCCTGAGTTATGATGAGAAGAACTGCGATTACCTCGATCTGACCGGATCGCTGAAAGATGCACTGAATGCAGGGCAGGAGGTCGTCTCCGCTTCGTTCATCATTCCCTATCCGCCGGGGTTCCCGATTCTTGTGCCGGGCCAGGTCGTGAGCAAGGAAATCCTCGCGTTTATGCTCGCGCTCGACGTCAACGAAATCCACGGCTACCGCGCCGATCTGGGCCTGCGCGTCTTCACGGCCGCGGCGCTGGCGGCGCATCATACGCTTAAATTCCCCACTGCAGCCGAGTGAGCAAAGGAAGCATCATGTCAACCACAGTGCTGAAAAACATCTCGGAAATTCGGCGTTTCTTCCACCGGAACGAGGAGCCGATTTACTTTATCTCAGCCACCAACTTCAATCTTTTGGGGTTGGATGAATGGGTGAAGAACTTTAAGTACATCTGCTACATCGATTGCTATGGCGGCAAGCACCCCAACGTGTTTTGCCCCTCGGAACAGCCCCATGCTGAATTCCAGTCGATTGAAGACATCAACAACTACCTGCTACAGCACAAAGAAGTCATCGACTTCATCAGGCGCCGTGGCGGCAAGCCTAAATTTGTGTTCCTGATGTTTGATGAAGAAACTGAACGCCTGTCCAAAGAACTGGGTGCCGATGTCTGGTTCCCCAAGGCGAAGCTGCGCCAGTCGATGGACAACAAGATCGAAACCGTGCGCATCGGCAACAAAGCCGGGGTGCCGTCCGTGCCCAACGTGTTGGCTGAGGTCAAAAACTATGATGACCTGCGCGCCACCTGTGAGGCGGCCGGCATCGGCCATGACCTGGTGCTGCAGTCCGCGTTCGGTGACAGCGGCCACACCACGTTCTTCATCAAGTCCGAAGCCGATTTCCGCCGCCATGAAAGCGAAATCGTCGGCGAGGGCGAGATCAAGATCATGAAGCGCATCGATTGCCGCGGTTCCGCGATCGAAGCCTGCGCCACCAAAGAGGGCACCATCGTCGGCCCGTTGATGACTGAACTAGTGGGCTTCAAGGACCTGACCCCCTATCGCGGCGGCTGGTGTGGCAATGAAATTTTGTCCACGGCATTTCCGCCCAAGGTGCGACAGCATGCGCGTGAACTGACCTTCAAGTTCGGCGAACAGCTGCGCAAAGAAGGCTATCGCGGGTATTTTGAACTTGATTTCCTCATCGACAAAAAGACCGGCGAACTTTGGCTGGGCGAATTGAACCCGCGCATCACTGGCGCGTCCTCGATGACCAACCACGCCGCCTTTGCCCATGCCGATGCGCCACTGTTCTTGTTCCATCTGCTCGAATTTTCAAAGAAGAAATTCGACCTTGATGTAGATGAACTGAACAATCGCTGGGCCGATCCATCGATGATCGACAGCTGGTCGCAGATGGTGATCAAGCACACCGACGACAGCGTGGACATCTGCACCGATGCGCCTGAAACCGGCATCTATAAGATGCTCGCAGACGGCCGCGTGGTCTATGACCGCTTTGATTATCATCGCCGCGCGGTTGAATCGGAAAATGAGGCCTTCTTCCTGCGCATCCTCCAGCCCGGCGATTACCGGTATGAGGGTGCCGATATCGGCATTCTTGTGACCCGTGGGCGCTCAATGACCGCGAACTTCCAGCTGAATGAACGTGCCAAGAAATGGATCCATGGCATCAAGCAGGCCGTTGCCGCCAAGCCGTTGCCGATGGCCGAAGCTGGACCCGCCTTTGCGGATCCCGTCTTCAAGATCATGTAACGACTGACGCATGATCTGGCGCGCGATATCCGAAGCGAAGCCCGGCCCAGTATGGGCCGGGCTGTTCCACACCTACTGGCCCGCCTATCGGCGGTGGTGGCTGCGCGAAGGCGACAGTGCCCGGCCGACCTATTTCCAATGCCTCAGCGCGCTAAAACGGCACATGCCCGAACTGTTGCCGCTGTATGAAGACCTGTGCGAGCTGGCGGGGGGCGGCGATCAGGCGGCGCGGTTCCTCAGCTTTTATTGCCCGCCGCCGTATCTGTCGGGCTGCTCGCAGGCGATCTGGGCGGGCAAGGAACCCGTGCTGGTGCGCAATTACGACTACGATCCCAACGCCTTTGACAGCATCGTGCTGCGCACCGAATGGATGGGGCGCAAGGTGATGGGCACCTCGGACGGGCTGTGGGGGCTGGTGGATGGGGTGAACGACAAGGGGTTGGCGATATCGCTGACCTTCGGCGGGCGGCGCGTGGTCGGAACCGGGTTCGGCGTGCCGCTGATCCTGCGCTATGTGCTGCAGACCTGCGCCACGGCCGAAGAGGCTGGCGAGGCGCTGGCCCGCGTGCCGACACACATGAGCTACAATGTCACCGTTCTTGATAAAAACCGCGACTACCTGACCGCAATGATGGCGCCTGACCGCCCCGCAATCTTGACCCATGCCGCCGTGGCGACAAACCATCAGGACAGCGTGGAATGGGTCAGCCACGCGCGCTTTACCGCCACGGTTGAGCGTGAACGCTTTTTGCTGCAACGCCTGCGCCTGCACAAAGACCCTGAGGACAAGTTCATCGGCGCCTTCCTGAAGCCGCCCTTGTATTCCACCGCCTTTGCCGCCGGGTTCGGCACGCTTTATACTGCCGTCTACCGCCCGCGCAAAAAGCAGATGGAGATCCGCTGGCCAGGGGTCACATGGCCCTTGTCCCTCACTGATTTCGAAGATGGCGCCCGCACGGTATACATCCCCAGCGCTGTCTGAACCCTGTCGAAAGGCCGATCCGATGTCCCACGTCTTTGGGCGCCACACCAAACAGATCCCACCCCGCGCCGTGTCGGCTGAGGGCTGCTATTTCACTGACGCGAGCGGTAAACGCTATCTCGACGCGTCGGGCGGCGCAGCGGTGTCGTGTCTGGGGCACAATGACCGCACGGTGATCGACGCGATCAAGGCGCAGTTGGATGATCTGGCCTACGCCCATACCGGGTTCTTCACATCCGCCCCTGCCGAGGCGCTGGCCGATCTGCTGATCGCGCATGCGCCCGGCGATCTTGACCGCGTGTATCTGGTGTCCGGCGGGTCTGAGGCGACCGAGGCCGCCATCAAGCTGGCGCGCCAATATTTCGTCGAAATCGGCCAGCCCCAGCGCGGCCGGATCATCGCGCGCAAGCAAAGCTATCACGGCAACACCATCGGCGCGCTGTCGGCGGGGGGCAATGAATGGCGCCGCGCGCAGTTCAAGCCGCTGCTGCTCGACGTCAGCCACATCGACCCGTGCTTTGAATACCGCCTGAAGCGCGACGACGAAACGCCGGAGGATTATGGCCTGCGCGCCGCCAACCTGCTTGAGGAAGAATTGCTGCGCGTCGGTCCCGACACGGTGATGGCCTTTATGGCAGAACCAGTCGTCGGCGCCACCTCAGGCGCCGTCGTGGCTGCGCCCGGCTATTTCAAGCGCATCCGCGAGATCTGCGATCAATACGGCGTGCTGCTGATCTTGGATGAGGTGATGTGCGGCATGGGCCGCACCGGCACCCTGTTCGCGTGTGAACACGACGGCGTTGCGCCGGACATCGCCTGCATCGCCAAGGGTCTGGGCGCGGGCTATCAGCCCATCGGTGCCATGCTGTGCAGCGCGCAGATCTATGCCGCGGTTGAAAACGGCTCAGGCATGTTCCAGCACGGCCACACCTATATGGGCCATCCGACCGCGGCGGCGGCGGGGCTGGCGGTGGTGTCCTCGATCCTTGATCGCGGGCTGCTGGGCCGGGTGAACGTGCAAGGTGCCAAGCTGCGCGCGGCGCTGGACACGCGCTTTGGCCAGCACCCCCATGTCGGCGACATCCGCGGCAGGGGTCTGTTCATGGGCCTTGAGCTGGTTGGCGACCGCGCCACCAAAGCCCCGTTCGACCCGAACAAAAAGCTGGCCGCCAAAATCAAGAAGGCCGCGTTCAATGCCGGGCTGATCTGCTATCCGATGTCGGGCACCATTGACGGGCGCAATGGCGACCACATCCTGCTTGCGCCCCCGTTCATCATCGAAGACGCGCAGATTGATGAATTGGTTGAGAAGTTGGGAACAGCAGTGGACGCGTCGATTTAAGACCCTCCGGGGGCGACCTGCCGGTCGGGGCGACACCAGCATCGCCCCGACCGGCAGGTCGCCCCCGGAGGCGCTTAATCTCCGTGCACGGCAAACGCTTCCAAAGATGCTTCCTTCGGCGCGATGGCGCGGAATTTTTCACGCACGCCAACTTCTTCAAGGCTGCGCGCCACCACCAGCAACGTGTTGGGGGCCTGATCCTCGCACATGTCGCGCATCTGGCTCAGCTCCTCCTCAGCCACCGGCATTGCTGCCTCCAGGGACGGAGCGCCGTAGCGGGTCACGAAATGCGCGGCCAGATGGGTGGCCAGCGCTTCGTATTCCGTCGCGGTGATCGGCGACACGGCGATGAAGGTGGACCGGCCAAAGCTTTCCAACCCCAGCCACCCGTTGGCAAAGGCCTGACGGGGCTTGCCCTTCAGGCGGGCCTCATCCCAGTCAGAGAATTCGAACGCGCCAGAGATCGCCCATTCGCCAGTTTCGGCGGCGATCTCGAACACGTTCATGTCGCTTTCGTCCAGACGGATCACTCGGGCAAATTGCATCAGCGCGGCTCCAGAATAGTGGTGAGGGGGATGATCGCGTCGCCCGTGGTCCGGCGCAGGATCATGCCCGCTTTTTCATCAAGGCCGAGGAACCGGCCAGCTTCGGGCAGCGTCACGTCCTTGCCCAGATCAGCGCATTTCCCGGTCCAGGCCGCGTGCAGCGGCGCGAAGCCTTCGGACATGAACGTGTGCAGCCAGCCCATCATATGCCGCGACCAGGCCTCGATCAGGTCAATCGCGGTCAGATCGGCGCAGCCTTCGCCGAACAAGGTGGTGCTGTCGGGGGTCAGTCCCGCGTCGAAATCGGCGGCGGGCAGAATGTCGATCTCCATGCCGACCAGCAGCCAGTCTGGCTCAGCCTCGGGGTCGTCCGTCGCGGCGGCGACGCGGAACCGGCCACACAGCCCGCCGTTCACCAGCAGGCGGTCTGGCCAGCCGATCTGCACCGCGACCTCAGGGGGCGCAAGGGCGCCGAGCGCGTCGCTCAGCCCCAATTGCACCGCCAGCAGCGCGCCCATGGCGTCCGCAAGCGGCATTTCCGGCGCCAGCACCAGCGCCGCGCTCAGCTTGTCATCGCGCAAGGCGTAATGCACGCGGCCCGGCTCCGCCTCCGCGCTGGCCAATTCTGCCAGCGCGGAGGCGAACGGATTGCCGCCCGCCGCCTGCACGCCGTGCAAAAGCGGCGGGAAGCTGGGCGCCCTGTTCATTCCGTCAGTTCCAGCAAGGCGTCCGCCAAGGCCCAGAACCCGGCAGATTGCGGGCCGTCAGGTTTGCTGACCACGATCGGCGCGCCGCCATCCCCGGCGATGCGGATGTCCAGATCCAGCGCGATTTCACCAAGGAACGGCACGCCGAGCTTTTCGGCCTCTTTCCTCGCGCCGCCATGGCCAAACGGGTGGTGGGTTTTGCCGCAGCCATCACAGACGAACGAGGCCATGTTCTCGATGATCCCCAGAATGGGAACCTCCATGCGGTTGAACATGTCGATGCCTTTGCGCGCGTCGATCAGCGCGATGTCCTGCGGCGTGGACACGATGATCGCGCCTGCGACCTCGGTCTTTTGGCACAGGGTCATCTGCACATCACCGGTGCCCGGTGGCAGATCGATCAGCAAAACGTCGAGCTGCCCCCACTGCACTTGGTTCAGCATCTGCTGCAACGCGCCCATCAGCATCGGGCCGCGCCAGATCAGGGCCTCATCTTCTTCGACCATCAACCCCAGCGACATGACGGTGACGCCGTGGTTGCGCAACGGCAGGATGATGTTGCCATCGGGGCTGGAGGGGCGTCCCGACACGCCCAGCATCCGCGGCTGTGACGGCCCATAAACGTCGGCATCAAGCAGCCCGACCTTTTGGCCCCGCGCGGCCAGCGCCACCGCAAGATTGGCGGCGACGGTGGATTTGCCCACGCCGCCTTTGCCGGACGCCACTGCGATCACGCGCTTAACGCCCGGCAGCTTGCCGGGTTTCACGGGCGTCTGCTTTGCCGGCGCATGGGAATGGCCACCAATGCTCAGCGACGGAGGCGGGCCCTTGGGCAGCGCGCGCGGCGGTGCGGCCCCGGCCTCAGCATGGGCGGTCAGGATGGCAGAGACGCCGGTGACGCCGGGCAGCGCGGCGACGGCTTTTTCGGCCGCGACGCGCAATGGCTCCATGGCGCCGCCGCGTTTGGGGTCGACCTCCAGCACAAAGCTGACCACGCCGTTCTTCACAGCGATGGAACTGACCTGGCCTGAGGTGATCAGATCCACGCCCTTGGCCGGATCAACGATGCCCCCCAGCGCGGCGCGAATTGCGGCTTCGTCGGCCACCGGGGTGTCGTTTTCTGTTTCATTGGTCATTTGGCGTCATCCACGGCGGTGGCGATCTTGCCCTCGATCACGTGGGTCAGGTCCAGCCCGTCCACGGTCAGCACGATGCGCGCGGACAAGTCTCCGTCCGGCAGGGTTCCGGCGGCGCGGGCGGCGCGGACCGCTTCTTCCAGCTTTTGCTGAGAGGTGACGCCGACGGTCTTCAGGAACTTCCTGAGCGACATGTTGAAGGTTTCGTCTGACATGATGCAGTCTCCGGTTCTGGCTGGGGCCGATGCGCTGGGTGGGGTCGCTCCGGGCGGCATGGCCTGAAAATTCTGGTTTTGGCGGGTGAGGTCAGATTACTCTGGGGCAGGGAGGATCGGAATGGCTCATTACCTGATGCGCGCCGCGGCGCTCATACTGTTGATCTGTGCGGGGCGGGCGCACGGCGCTGACGCGCCCCTGCGCTTGGCGGCCCCGGCTGAGATGGCCGAGACCGGGTTTCTGACCCACATCCTGCCGCGCTTTCGGTTCAAGGCACGGATCATCGTGGACGTGGTCGCACCGGGTGCCGACGCCGACATGGCGCTGGTCACCGGACCTGACGGCGCGGCAGTGTTCACCGGCCCTGATGGCGCGATACACCTGCAACCGCTGTCGCCCGATCCGCGCATCAAGCGGTTTGCGGAATGGTTGCGCAGCGGGCCGGGCATGGCGGCGGTCAACGGGTTTCCCGTCGGTGGCCCGTCCTTGTATGCCGCAGGCACCCGCATCGCGGTGGCCGAGGTTGAACAGGTCATCGACGGCGACGTTGCCTTGGGTGCCCGACTGGCGCTGGTCCATTGCGGACGCTGCCATGTGGTGGACAAGCGCAACCGCATGGGCGGCATCGGATCGACGCCCTCTTTCCCCGCGCTGCGCGGGCGCACGGGCTGGGCCGATCTGTTTCGGGTGTATTGGTCGGAAAATCCTCATCCCTCCTTCACCCAGGTGGCGGGCGTGACTGATCCGTTCCCTCCGGGCCGCCCGGCCTTTGTGGCGCCAGTGACGATCACACTGGGCGAGATCGACGCGATTGTGGCCTTTGTGGCAACAATCACGCCGAAGGATTTGGGGCCCCCGGTGCGGGGCAACTGACCGGCCCCTCAGTTCGGCTTTTTCCGTTCGTCGAGATAGTCCTGCGTGGTGCGCACGCGGGGCCGATCGGCCGCCTTGAACGGCGAGTTTTCCTGATGGTACTGCGCGCTCACCCGGCAATTGTCGCACATGCGGATCAGCTTGGTGTTGTCCGAGCTTTGGAACATCCAGTGCTTGCCCTCAAGCTTTTCCACGATCTTTTCGATGGTGGATTTCACGCCAAAGGGCTTGCCGCATTCGATGCATTCGAACGGTTCTTCTTCGTGCAGGATCTGGTGGGACAGCGCCTCGTTGGCCAGATTAAGCTGGGGCATCAGTGTGATGGCGTTTTCAGGGCAGGTGTTCTCGCAGATCCCGCATTGCAGGCAGGCGGTTTCCTGAAAGCGCACCTGCGGGCGGTCGGGGTTGTCGCCAAGCGCGCCGACAGGGCACAGCGACACGCAGGCCAGACACAAGGTGCAGGCGTCTGAATTGATCACGACCGCGCCATAAGGCGCGCCCGTGGGCAGGGGGATCGCTTGGGTTCCGGCAGGGGCCAGCGCATGGGCGGCAAGGCGCGTCACCTCACGCCGCCCGCCAATCGGCAAAATTGCGTCGATGGCCATGGCGGGGTGGGCGCGACCGTACAGCGCGTCCTCCAGCCCGTCGGGATCGGTGGGGGCGATCAGGGTGATGCGCGCGGCCTCACGCCCCATGCCGGTCAGCATGGCGCGCGCCAGATCGGCCTGCGCCTCGGGGACCGCGACATCGGTCTTCGGCCCGGTCAGCACGATCACATCAACGAAGCCAAGGCCAAGCGCGGCCATCATCTCCGCATGGCCGACGCCTTCGACGGTGTGCACCTCCACCGGGATCACATCGCTGGGCAGGCCGCGGCCGAACCGGGCCGACAGGCGGACCATCTCAGCCCCATGGTCATCGTCATGGAACAGCACGCGCGGGGCCTTGCCCCCGGCCACGCGGTAGGCGCTGGCCAAGGTCCGCAGGCGCGAGAACAGGAACCCCACCGCCGGGTCGTCATAGCTGGCGGCCCCTGACGGGCACACCGCCGCGCAGGCACCGCAGCCTGCACAGATGTCCGCATCAATGCGCACCGTGTCGCCGATGGATGTAATCGCGCCGGTCGGGCACACATCGAGGCACCGGTTGCACCCGCCCTGGCTGGCACGCGAATGGGCGCAGATGGTTGCATCAAACCGGATATAAAGCGGCTTTTCGAACGTGCCCTGCAGATCGGTGGCCTCAGCCATGACGCGCGCCACTGCTGCGGGATCGCGCGGATCGGCGCGCAGATAGCCGTCGCGTTTGTCATGGGCGGGAAACAGGGGTGCCTCGCCGCGCAGGTCCAGAATGATGTCACACGCCGATTTCGCGCCCTGCTTGGCCGGGCCGAACGACGCTGCGCCGCGCCCGCCGGGGTTCAGTTCGGCATAACCGTCCACCACCACCGCGAAATGGCCCAGTGAACCCGACGCTGTGCGTATCCGCCCCAGCGCCATATCAAACCCTGCCTCGGGGACCAGTCCGTCGGGGGCCTCGGTCAGCAGGCAGGTGATGGCCAGCCGGTCCGCCAGTTTGCGCGCGGCGTCCAGCACCGCATCGCCTGACCCCAGGATCATGCACACACCCTCAGACACGATTTCCTTCATCGGGGTGGCGGGGCGGTCCAGCTTGGCTTGGGCCAGCAGGGCGGCCTGTTTGGCATGGGCGCTTTTGTCCGCGGTCCAGCCCGCGCTGTCGCGGATGTCGACCGCGATCAGGGTGCCGGGGGCGTCGAGCTCAAGGAACAGGTCCTCGAACAGGTCGGCCATCTGGCCGCAGGCGATCATGGTGGCGCCGTTTTCGCGCAGCGCCGCGCCTGCAATGTCCCGGTCGCGGGTGCACAGCGCGTCGCAGGTCTTCACGGATCCGGCCCCGACCGCGGCGGCGGCTGATGCCGCATCCAACGTCATGGATCCTTCGCAACTGCACAGCAGCAGCCTGTCGACCTTGGTCATGATTTTACGCCCCTCCCAAGGCCGCGGACCGGCGCCGCTGTTCGGCGGCGTCCGGGCCCGGCCCTCATACTGGTAAGAAATTTTGACAGGCGCAATCGCAGGGGCGTATTCTTCGGCCGCAACAGGGAGGTTTTCCGCGACATGCAAAACCAAGGCGACACCGAGGCGCCCGGCAGCGCGCTCGTGAAGACCATCGAAATGCCCGTGGGCGTGGTGCTGCGCCGTCGCCCTGGCGTGACTCGTTGGGCGGCCTGGGCGTGGGAGGTGGCCGCAGTGCTGCCCGGCGCCGGGCCAGCAAATTGGAAGGTGATGCGCCGGGATGGCGAGGTGGAGGAATTCCACGCCGCCACTTTGCCGATGATTCTGCACCGCACCGACGCTGAAGCATACCGTGTGTCACTGACCATGACGCCCCCGTCGGTCTTCGTGGTGCTGCGCCAGGACGAAGACGACAACGCGCCCCATGCGGTGAAGGTCCACGCGGTCACCGCCTCAGCCTATGAGGCGCAGGACTACCTCGACAGTGGCGAGGAACTGGTGGAACCGGTCGCCGCCCCCGAAGGGCTGGTGGCCTGGATCCGTGACTTCACCGACCTGCATTTCCATGATGAACCGTTCATCAAACGCCGCCGCGACCGCCAGCGCGTGGACCAGGCTGATGAAGGCATCGGCGACGCGCGCATCCGCCAGGCCGCTGATGTCTACCGTGCCCCTGGCGCGCAAAAACCGGATGCGGGATCATGACCGAAGACGGTGGGGACAGGCTTTCGCGCTGGTCACGCCTGAAGCTGGCAGCGCAGACGCCTGAGGCTGAGGCCGATCTGATGCAGGTGGCGGAGCTGGAGCCAGCCCCCGCCCCCGCGCCTGAGATCGTTGAGGGAGAGATCCCGGAGGCGGAGCTTTTGGAAAAGCTTGGCCTGCCCGATCCTGACACAATGGCCGCTGGCGATGATTTCAGCGCCTTCATGTCCAAATCCGTGCCCGATTTTTTGCGCAAGCGGGCGCTGCGGCGGCTGTGGCTCAGCAATCCGTTGTTGGCCAATGTGGACGGGCTGGTGGATTACGGCGACGATTTTACCGACGCGGCCACGGTGCCTGATGTGCTCAACACGATTTATAAAGTCGGGCAGGGCATGGTCAGCCGGATCGAAAAGGCGTTGGATGAATTGGCTGGCGACGACCCTGTGGCAGACGCCGCCGCATCGTCGCCCGAGGCTGAGGAGGATGTGAGCGGCGATACTGGTTCGCAGGTCGACCCACTCGATGCTGCCAAAATGATTGATCCACCAGATGAAATCACTGGAATTGAACCGCCTGCAGCGATGCTGGAGCTTCCCCAGAGGCCGCGCCGGATGCGGTTTGAGGCTGGTTGACCCAAGGTAGGATGAATGGAGAAATCATTTGCCCAAGTTGCCGACCTGCCGTACGATTTCCATCCGATCTTATGACTGCGGGGCTTGAACTAGATGCAGACTGGACAGGGAGCGCAGGCCGCTCCCACACCGACTGAGGAAGACGCGCTGCGGGCCGACCTCTATGGTCTGCTCGGAACGCTGCTGTCCGGTCCTGCGTCCGCAGAGGTCATCGCGTCCACTGCCGCGCTGACCGGCGATGACGGCGATCTTGGCCGTGCGGTTGCCGAGCTGGCAAAGGTCGCGGCGCAAAGCACGCCCGACCAGCTGGAGCGGGAATACAACGCGCTCTTCATCGGCCTCGGCCGGGGGGAGCTGCTGCCTTACGGCAGTTTCTACCTCACGGGTTTTTTGCACGAAAAACCCCTCGGGCTGCTGCGCGAGCATATGAAGATGCTCGGCATCGCGCGAAATGAGAACGTCAAAGAGCCGGAAGATCACATCGCCACTTTGTGTGAGATCATGTCCGGCCTGATCCGCGGCGCGTTCGGCGCGCCGCTGCCGCCAAAGGATCAGGAGGCATTTTTCAACACGCACGTCGCCCCCTGGGCCGGACATTTCTTCACTGATCTGGAAAAGGCTTCAGGATCGGTGTTCTACGCGCCCGTGGGCAAAATCGGGCGTGCTTTCATGCAGATCGAAATCGAAGCCTGCAGAATGTGACCGCGACGCCTGCCGGCGTCGTCATAGGGAAGGGGAGGACCCGATGAAAAATTCAAAAGACGGCCTGCTGCGCCGCGATTTCCTGAAGTTCGCTGGAACGGCGGCTCCTGCTGCTGTTGCGGCGCTGGTTGTGGGCGCGGACGGGGCGGAGGCTGCGGAAGTGGTCGAATCCACCGGCATGCGCACCACCGAACACACCCGGAAGTATTTGGAAAGCACGCGGTTCTAAGCGTGAGGGGTCGTGGCCGGAAACAGATGTTGCGCGCGGTGCGCGCCGCCTGAAAACCGGCCTCGCAAAAGGCCCTTCGGGGCTTAAAGGGAGACATAACACCATGCTGAGGAAAAAGACGATCGGGGCCGGAAGACCGACCCGTGGCGCGTCGCTCCTGGCGCAGGCAGGCAACAAAAAGGTTGACCGCCGCAGCTTTCTGCGAGGCTCCGGCCTTGCGGTTGGCGGGCTGGCCGCCTTTGCGTCCGCCGGGGCCCGCGTGGGCCGCGCCGAAGCGCAGACCGCCAATTCCAGGACTGAGATCCGCAAATCGGTGTGCACCCATTGCTCCGTCGGCTGCACGGTGCTGGCCGAAGTGTCGAACGGCGTCTGGACCGGGCAGGAGCCCGCATGGGACAGCCCGTTCAACCTCGGCGCCCATTGCGCCAAGGGTGCGGCAGTGCGTGAGCACGCCCATGGCGAGCGCCGCCTGAAATACCCGATGAAGCTGGTCGGCGGCGAATGGCAGAAGGTCAGCTGGGACCAGGCCATCGACGAGATCGGCGACAAGATGATCGACATCCGCGCCGAAAGTGGCCCTGATTCGGTCTACTGGCTCGGCTCGGCCAAGCATTCGAACGAACAGGCCTATCTGTTCCGCAAGTTCGCCGCCTACTGGGGCACGAACAACGTGGACCATCAGGCCCGCATCTGCCACTCAACCACCGTGGCCGGCGTTGCGAACACATGGGGCTACGGCGCCATGACCAATTCGTACAACGACATCCACAACAGCCGCGCCATCTTCCTGATCGGTGGCAACCCGGCTGAGGCGCACCCCGTCTCCTTGCTGCACATGCTGCGTGCAAAGGAGCAGAACAACGCGCCGCTGATCGTCTGCGATCCGCGCTTTACCCGCACCGCCGCCCATGCTGACGAATATGTCCGCATGCGCCCCGGCTCGGACGTTGCGCTGATCTGGGGCCTGCTGTGGCACATTTTTGAAAACGGGTGGGAGGACAAAGAGTTCATCCGCACCCGCGTCTGGGGCATGGACCAGATCAGGGAAGAAGTCGCAAAGTGGGATCCCGCGGAAACTGAGCGCGTCACCGGCGTGCCCGGCAGCCAGCTGGAGCGTGTGGCCCGCACCATGGCCAACAACCGTCCCGCCACCGTGATCTGGTGCATGGGCGGCACGCAGCATACCAACGGCAACAACAACACGCGCGCCTATTGCATCCTTCAGCTCGCGCTGGGGAACATGGGCACGTCGGGCGGCGGCACCAACATTTTCCGCGGCCATGACAACGTGCAGGGCGCGACCGATCTTGGCGTTCTCAGCCACACGCTGCCGGGCTATTATGGCCTTGCCGCTGGGTCCTGGGCCCATTGGGGCCGCGTCTGGGGCGAGGACATGGATTGGCTGAAAGGCCAGTTTGAAGTCGTCGACGACAAAAACCTGATGAACTCCACCGGCATCCCGGTGTCGCGCTGGATCGATGGCGTGCTTGAAGACAAGGCCAACATCGACCAACCCAACAACGTCCGGGCGATGGTGTTCTGGGGCCACGCGCCCAACTCTCAGACCCGCATGGTTGAGATGAAGTCTGCGATGGAGAAGCTGGACCTGATGGTGGTCGTTGACCCCTATCCCACGGTCTCAGCGATCCTTTCGGACCGTCAGGATGGCGTTTACCTGCTGCCCGCTTGCACGCAGTTCGAAACCTCCGGGTCGGTGACTGCATCCAACCGGTCGATCCAGTGGCGTGAAAAAGTTGTGGAGCCGCTGTTCGAAAGCCTTCCCGACCAAACCATCATTGCCAAGTTCGCCACGAAGTTCGGATGGGCCGACCGGTTATTCCGCAACATCAAGGTGATCGACGGCGAGCCTTTGGTTGAAGACGTGACCCGGGAATTCAACTCCGGCATGTGGACCGTTGGCTATACCGGCCAGTCGCCTGAGCGCATCAAGCTGCATATGGCCAACCAGCACACGTTCGACCGCACGACGCTTCAGGCGATCGGTGGCCCGGCCGATGGTGACTATTATGGCATGCCGTGGCCCTGCTGGGGCACGCCTGAGATGAACCATCCCGGCACGCCGAACCTGTACGATATGTCCAAGCCTGTCTCGAAGGGTGGCCTGACGTTCCGTGCCCGCTTCGGGGTGGAACGTGACGGTGACAACCTTCTTGCCGAAGGCGTTTACTCCGCTGGATCGGAAATTCAGGACGGCTACCCTGAATTCACCATGGCCATGCTGAAAGAACTGGGCTGGGACGGTGATCTTACCGACGCCGAGCGCAGCGCGATCGAGGCCGTCGCCGGCGACAAGACCAACTGGAAGACCGACCTTTCGGGCGGCATCCAGCGTGTGGCGATCAAGCATGAGTGCGCACCCTTCGGCAACGCCAAGGCCCGCGCAGTCGTGTGGACCTTCCCCGATCCGGTTCCGCTGCATCGCGAACCGCTTTACAGCAACCGCCGGGATCTGGTCGCTGACTATCCGACCTATGAAGACCGGAAGTTCTATCGTCTGCCGACGCTCTACAAGTCGATCCAGGACAAGGACTTCTCCAAGGACTACCCGATGATCCTCACCTCCGGGCGACTGGTGGAATATGAGGGCGGCGGCGACGAGAGCCGATCGAACCCCTGGCTGGCCGAATTGCAGCAGGACATGTTCGTCGAGATCAACACGCGGGACGCCAACAACCTCGGCGTGCGCGACGGCGCGCAGTGCTGGGTCGAAGGCCCGGAGGGCGGCAAGGTCAAGGTCATGGCCATGGTCACCGAACGGGTCGGCGAGGGCGTCGCCTTCATGCCCTTCCACTTCGGCGGGCATTTCCAGGGCGAGGACCGCAGGCACAAATACCCCAAGGGCGCCGACCCTTATGTGCTCGGCGAATCCAGCAACACCGCGCAGACCTATGGCTACGATTCAGTGACGCAGATGCAGGAAACCAAAGCGACACTCTGCAAAATCTGGGCCGCGTAAGGGAGGAATGAGAGATGGCAAGAGCAAAATTCCTCTGTGACGCTGAGCGTTGCATTGAGTGCAACGCCTGTGTGACCGCGTGCAAGAATGAGCACGAGGTGCCCTGGGGCATCAACCGCCGGCGTGTCGTCACGATCAATGACGGCTCGCCCGGCGAGCGATCGATTTCGGTCGCCTGCATGCACTGCTCCGACGCGCCGTGCATGGCCGTTTGCCCGGTGGATTGCTTCTACCAGACCGATGACGGCGTGGTGCTGCACTCCAAAGATCTGTGCATCGGCTGCGGCTACTGCTTCTACGCGTGCCCGTTCGGCGCGCCGCAGTATCCTCAGGCCGGGAACTTCGGGTCCCGCGGCAAGATGGACAAATGCACCTTCTGCGCGGGCGGCCCGGAGGCGGACAATTCCGCCGCCGAGTTCTCCAAGTACGGACGCAACCGGATCGCCGAGGGCAAGCTGCCCATTTGCGCCGAGATGTGCTCTACCAAGGCGCTGCTGGCCGGTGATGGCGACGACGTGTCGGACATCTACCGCGAACGCGTCGTGGCCCGCGGCTTCGGCTCTGGCGCCTGGGGTTGGGGCACCGCCTATGAGCAGAAAGGCGGCTGATCCGCCGCCGTTTTGCGAAATCGGGGCGGGCGGCATCCATGCCGCCCGCCTTTTCGTCTCAGACCCCATGCACATTTCATGCGAGAGGCTCGCCCCATGTCGCTCCGCTTCGTTCTTGCGCTGATCGCCGCGCTCGCGACCGCCGCGTTTGCCGGGCCTGACCTTGCCCGCGCGCAAACGGCCGAAGGCGGCGTGTCGAACGCGTCCTCTGCGGACGTCGTCGACCGCAGCGCCACCGGCGGCGCGCAGACGCTTCAGGACATCCTCGCGCGGCAACGCGGCGAGACAATTGACGAAAGCTTCCGCAGGGACGCCATCGGCAATGCCACGGGCGCGCCGACCACCGGCCAGCTCGGCACTTTGGGCGGCGCTTCTGACCCTGAATTGTGGCGCGCGCTGCGCTATGGCGACGCGAACATCAAGGCCTCCAACACATCGCCCGGTGCCACGCTGATGGTGCAGGATGGCGGGATGCGCTGGCTGACATTCCGCGCCGGGCCGCTGCGCGTCTGGGGTGGCTATGCCCTGCTGGGCATGATCGGCCTTCTGGCACTGTTTTACCTGATCCGTGGCAGGATCCGCATCGAAAGTGGCCCGTCAAGCATCACCATTGAGCGGTTCAAACCCATTGAACGGTTTGGCCACTGGCTGGTCGCGGGGTCGTTTGTTGCGCTGGGGCTGACCGGTCTGCTGTCGCTGTTCGGCCGGATCGCGTTGATCCCGTTGTTCGGGCACGAAGTGTTCACCCCGATCGCGATTGCCAGCAAATGGGTCCACAACAACTTTGCCTGGGCCTTCATGGTCGGGCTGGTGCTGATCTTTGTGATGTGGGTCGCGCACAACATTCCCAGCCGCCTTGATCTGGTGTGGCTGGCCAAGGGGGGGGGGCTGTTCTCCAAGCACTCGCACCCGCCGGCGCGGAAATTCAACGCAGGACAAAAAATCATCTTCTGGGCGGTGATCGTGCTGGGTGGCTCAATCTCAGTGTCGGGGCTGTCGCTGCTGTTCCCGTTCGAGATACCGATTTTCGCCCACACGTTCGGGGTGTTGAACGATCTGGGGCTGCCGGGTCTGGCGGGGCAGGGGCCGTTGCCGACCTCGCTCGCGCCGCACGAAGAAATGCAGCTCGCGCAGGTCTGGCACTCGATCATGGGCTTTGTGATGATGGTGGTGATCCTTGCGCATATCTATCTCGGCTCCGTCGGGATGGAAGGCGCGTATGCCGCCATGGGCAGCGGTCAGGTTGATCTGAACTGGGCGCGGGAACATCACAACCTGTGGGTTGAGGAGGTCGAGGCTAAAACCGCCGCTCCGGCCGCGGCGACCCCCGCCGAATGAATGGGCCATGCTGCCGGGGCGGGCTTTGACAGGTCCGCCAGCCCGCCCCTGACCGGCCATCAAGGCCAGATCGGCGGCGGGCTTTGGTGGCCCAAGATGGTGGGGTAGGGCAGGTCGCCCAAAACTGCGCCGTTTGCCTTGGCGGGCAGCGACGTGATCTGGACCGCTGGGGCCGCCGACAAGCTGTTCAACCCTTGGCCCGAATGCTATCTGCCCGAACCCAAGATGCCGCTGCTGCAGATCACGCACCGATCTGACCAAGGTCCTGCAGGGCCACACCGAACACTGAAAAGGGGCTGACATGCGCGTGATACTGATATCCTTCGCCGCCATTGCGGTCATTTCCGTCGGGGCGTATTTCGGCCTGCAATCGGCGGGGTTCTCGTCCTCTGAGCAGATGTCCGGGCAGGCCGTCCGTCTGGACTGAGGCGCCCCGCTCCGCGTCAAAGCGTAAGACGGCTGCGCAGCATTGCAGCCGGGAATGGACGATAAGCGTATGGGCGACATCTGGCAGGGTCTGGTCGAAGCGTTCTGGCTGGTGGCGCTGCTCGACGCGGACCTCATGGAGATCACGCTGCGATCCTTGCAGGTGTCGGTGACCGCGGTGGCGCTTTCGTGCGCCATCGGCATTCCGCTTGGTGCGTGGCTGGCAATCAAGCGGTTTCGGTATCGGCGTGGGGCGATTGCGCTTTTGAACGCCCTGATGGGCCTTCCGCCGGTGGTGGTGGGGCTTGTGGTGTATATCCTGCTGTCACGGGCCGGGCCGCTTGGGGTGCTGAACCTGCTGTTCACCCCCACAGCGATGGTCGTGGCGCAGGTGATCATCGTCACCCCGTTGATCGCATCGATCGCCCATCAGGCGATCCGCGATCTGTGGGCCGAATACCATGATCTGCTGGTGTCGCTCAACACCACCAAGGCGCAGCGCATGCGCACGCTGATCTGGGATGCGCGGCGGGGGTTGCTGACCTCTGCGCTGGCAGGATTTGGCCGCGCGATCGGAGAGGTCGGGGCGATCATGATCGTCGGCGGCAACATCGACCACGCCACCCGTGTGCTGACCACCGCCATCGCGCTGGAAACCAGCAAGGGCGATTTCGCCCTGGCGCTGGGGCTGGGCTTTGTGCTGATCGGGCTGGCGGTTGCAGTGAACGTGGCGATGCACATGCTGTCGCGCACCGAACGCGCGGGCACCTGGTGACGGCGATCTTTCCCCTGCATGTGGCGGGCGCTTGCGTTGCGCGGCGTGGGCGCCGTCTGGTCGGGCCGGTTGACATGGATCTGGGGCCTGATGGCGTGACCATCTTGATGGGCCCGAACGGCGCCGGGAAAACCACGCTTTTGCGGTTGCTACATGGCCTTGAGCGTCTGTCCGAAGGCACCCTGTCCTGGCAGGCGCCCATTGATGACGCCCGCGCGCGCCAAAGCTTTGTGTTTCAAAGCCCGGTGGTGCTGCGGCGCTCCGTGCTCGACAACATCGCCTATCCGCTGATCTTGCGCGGTGGCGCGCGGCGCAGCGCGCGGGCGGCGGCGGCCGATTGGGCCGGGCGCGTGGGGCTGGGTGATGCGCTGGCCCGCCCCGCCGCGGTGCTGTCGGGCGGCGAGAAGCAAAAGTTGGCCCTTGCACGCGCGCTGATCACCGGGCCTGAGGCGCTGTTTCTGGATGAGCCGACCGCCAGCCTCGATGGCCGCGCCATGCGCGAAATCGAAGCGATCTTGATGAACGCTGCCGCGGGTGGCACGCGGATCGTGATGTCGACGCACAATATCGGGCAGGCGCGGCGGCTCGCAACCGATGTGATTTTTTTGTACCGTGGCCGGGTTCATGAAAAAGGCGGCGCAGCAGATTTCTTCGCAGCGCAATCAACCCGTGAAGCAGCAGCCTTCCTGAAGGGAGACATCGTCGAATGACCCGTTTTGCAGCCGTGCTTGCGGCGCTTGCCATTTTCGCCACAGCTGCGGCGGCGCAGCCGCAACAGATGAAGCTGGCAGTCACCACGTCATTTCACAATTCCGGCCTGTCGGAGATTTTACTGCCCGAAATCAAAACTGACCTCGGGCTTGAGGTTCAGCTGCTGGTCGTTGGCACCGGACAGGCGCTGCGGCTGGGAGAGGCCGGGGATGTCGACGCGATCCTGGTGCATTCGCGCAAGGCCGAAGACGCCTTTGTGGCGGGCGGCTACGGGACGCACCGGCGCGAAATCATGTATAACGACTTTGTGCTGATCGGCCCGTCGGATGATCCCGCCGGGGTCGCCGGGTCTTTGGACATCGCCGCCGCATTGGGCAAAATCGCCAGCGCGCAGGCCACGTTCGCCAGCCGCGGCGATGACAGCGGCACCCACCGGCGTGAACTGTCGCTGTGGGCAGCCGCGGGCATCGACGTGTCTGGTGCCGACAAGCCATGGTATCGCGCGGCGGGCGCTGGCATGGGCGCGACGCTGAACGTCGCCTCGGGCCTGAACGCCTATGTGATGTCCGACCGCGCCAGCTGGCTGAATTTCGGGAACAAGGGCGATCTGCGCATCGTGTTTCAGGGTGATCCGATCCTGTTCAACCAATACGCCTACCTGCCGATCAACCCCGCAAAACACGCGCATGTGAAAATCGATCTGGCCAACGCGCTTGAGGCTTGGTTGGTCAGCGACAAGGCGCAGGCGCTGATCGGTGCTTATGAGATCGCGGGCGAAAAGCTGTTCACCCCCAACGCCGTGCCAGACTAACGGCCCCCTGAGGATCCCTGCATGAGCGACGAATTTGAGATCGGCCCAAACCCCGGCAACCCGCGCCTGACCCGTGCGGTGACAGGCATTGATCACGCCGGCGCGCGCCAGAGCGTTAATGTGATCACAGAGCGTCCGCTGACCATCTATCTGAACGCGCAGGAAATCGTCACCTCGATGACCATCGGGGACTACCCGGAATACCTTGCGCTGGGGTTCCTGAAAAATCAGGGAATGCTGCACGATGCCGATGATGTCACCGGCGTTGATTATGATGAGGAACTTGAAACCGTCGTGGTGCGCACCCGCAGGGCAACGGATTTTGAGGAAAAACTGAAAAAGAAAACCCGCACCAGCGGGTGCGCCGTCGGCACCGTGTTCGGCGACATGATGGAGGGGCTGGAGGGCGTGACCCTGCCGGACGCAGAGGTGCGGACATCGTGGCTCTATGCCCTTGCGCACAAGATCAACACGGCGGACAGCCTGTATCTGTCGGTCGGCGCGATCCACGGCACGGTCCTGTGCCAAGGCGATCGTCCGCTGGTTTATATGGAAGATGTCGGCCGCCACAACGCCGTCGACAAGATCGCTGGCTGGATGTTCCGCCACAAGATTGAGGCGGCGGACAAGATCCTTTACACCACCGGGCGGCTGACATCAGAAATGGTGATCAAGACAGCAATGATGGGCATTCCGGTGATCGCCTCGCGGTCGGGCTTCACCGCTTGGGGCGTTGAAATCGCGCGCCAGATGAACCTGACGCTGATCGGGCGGATGCGCGGCAAACGCTTCATGTGCCTTGCGGGGGAGGAGCGCCTGATCCGCGACGCCGACCCCGATGCCGCAGCTGATGAGGCCTCGGGCAACCGCAGGAAAGGATCGCGTGATCTCTGACATCTTGGGCGTGATTTTGGCGGGCGGGCGCGCCACCCGCATGGGTGGCGGCGACAAGGCGCTGTTGAACCTGGGCGGGCAAACGCTGCTGACCCGTGTGATCCGGCGCCTGTCGCATCAGGTCGGCGGAATGATGCTGAACGCCAATGGCGACCCGGCGCGCTTTGCCGAATATGGTCTGCCAGTGCGCGCCGACAGCCTGCCGGACCATCCCGGACCGCTGGCAGGCGTGCTTGCGGGGCTTGATTGGGCGGCGGAGCAGGGGGCGACCCACATCGTCACCGTCGCCGCCGACACGCCCCTGTTTCCCGAAGATCTGGTCGCGCGCCTGACCGCCGCGGCCCGCGAAAAACACGCGCCCATCGCCTTGGCCGCCACGCCTGACCCCAAACGCGGCTTTGTCCGCCACCCGACCTTTGGTCTGTGGCCCGTCAGCTTGCGCGATGACCTGCGTGCCGCGCTGATTGGCGGCATGCGCAAGATCGTGATCTGGACCGACGCGCACAATGCCGCCACCGCGATGTTTGAGGCCGATCCCTACGATCCGTTCTACAACCTCAACGCGCCAGAGGATATGATCCGGGCGGCAGCCTTGTTGGGAGTGGAACGCACATGAAGATTTTCGGCGTCGCGGGGTGGAAAAACTCCGGCAAGACCGGGCTGATGGAGCGTCTGGTGGCTGAGATCTGTGCGCGCGGCATCACCGTATCCACGATCAAGCACGCCCATCATGCGTTCGATGTGGACCAACCAGGCAAGGACAGCCACCGCCACCGGGTCGCCGGCGCACGAGAGGTGCTGCTGGCCTCGGGCAAGCGCTGGGCGTTGATGCATGAATTGCGCGACGTGCCTGAGCCACCTTTGGCCGATCTGATCGCGCATCTGTCCCCGGTCGATCTGGTGTTGATCGAAGGCTACAAACGCGCCGATCACCCCAAAATTGAGGCCCACCGCGCCGAAACTGGCAAGCCCCTTCTGGCCTATGACGACCCGCATGTCATCGCGATCGCAAGCGATGAGGCCTTGCCAGATGCGACGGTCCCGGTGCTCGATCTGGACGACACCGCCGCCATCGCCGATCTGGTGCTGGCCCATTGCGGGCTACCTGAGGCGGCGGGGACGGGCCGGTGACCTCGCCCGATCTGCCCAATGACTGCTTTGCCCTGCCGCCGGGCGTTGATTGGACCCCGGTGGATGATGCGCTGGCGCGTCTGCGCAAAGCCCTGCGCCCGGTGACGGGCACTGAAACCATCGCGGCGCAGGACGGCGCGGGGCGCTTTCTGGCCGCCCCAGTGATTGCGGCGCGCGCCAACCCGCCCACGGCCAACAGCGCGGTGGACGGGTATGGGTTTGCCGCTCCTGCGGGCGCTGATCTGGTCAACGCGCTGCCGTTGATGGCTGGCCGCGCCGCTGCTGGCGTGCCCTTGGGCCGCGCGGTGCCTGCGGGCCATGCGGTGCGGGTGCTGACCGGTGCGGCGCTGCCCGATGGCGTGGACACGGTGGTTTTGCAGGAAATCGTGGTCATTGACGGCGCCGCCTTGCAGTTTCGCGGCCCGATCAAGGCTGGCGCCAACACCCGCAAGGCAGGTGAGGACGTGCAGCCCGGCGACGCGATCCTGCCCAAGGGGCGCCGCCTTGCGCCGCAGGATCTGGCACTGATCGCGTCTTCTGGCATTGGCGCGGTGATTGTGCACCGCCCGTTGCGGGTCGGTGTGCTGTCGACAGGGGATGAACTGGCCCCCATGGGCGCGCCTGCCACCGACGCGCAGATTTATGACGCGAACCGCCCCATGCTGCTGGCGCTGGCCGCAAGCTGGGGCTTTATGCCGGTCGATCTGGGCCATGTGCCGGATGACCGCGCCGCCCTGCGCGACCGGCTGGACGATGCCGCCGCGAAGGCAGATGTCATCGTCACATCGGGCGGCGCATCGGCGGGTGATGAAGACCACGTCTCGGCGCTATTGCGCGAGGCCGGAGCGATGGAGACATGGCGCATTGCCCTCAAACCCGGACGCCCGCTGGCGCTGGGAATGTGGAACGGGGCGCCGGTGTTCGGGCTGCCGGGCAACCCGGTGGCGGCGTTCGTGTGCGCGCTGATTTTTGCGGCCCCGGCGTTCCGCACGTTGGCGGGCGGAGATTGGCGCGTGCCGCGGGGCTTTACCGTTCCGGCGGCGTTCGCGAAATCCAAGAAACCCGGGCGGCGCGAATACCTGCGCGCCCGGATCAACGATGATGGCGCGGCTGAGGCGTTCGGCTCCGAAGGCTCAGGCCGCATATCGGGCCTGTCATGGTCCGGCGGGCTGGTTGAACTGGCCGATGGCGCCCGCGACATCCGCCCGGGCGATCCGGTGACCTTCCACCCCTACGCATCGTTCGGCCTTTGACATGACCCCGGACGTGGCGCTTTCCCGTCTACGCCCTTGGCTGATTGCGGCGCCCGCCGCGGGGCTGCTGGCGGGGCTGGTGTTGCGGGCGGTGGGGCACGGCGATCTGTCGGCAGGCGCCTTTGTGGCCGGAACCTTGCCGGTGCTGGCGGCGCTGATCCTTGACATCACCCTCAGCCTGCGCCGCGGCGAGGTCGGGCTGGACATCGTTGCGGCCCTGTCGATGACCGCGGCGATGGTGTTCGGTGAAACGCTGGCCGCTGTCGTCGTTGCGGCGATGTATGCGGGCGGCAACCTGTTGGAGGCCTACGCCGCCCGTCGCGCCCGCCGGGAAATGAGCGCGCTTTTGTCCCGCGTTCCGCGCACCGCATCACGCCGCACCAATGGCGGGCTTGAGGAAATTGCCCTGGACGCCGTCAACCCCGGCGACATCCTGCTGATCCGGCGCGGCGACGTGGCACCGGTGGATGGCGACGTGGCCGAAGGGGTTGCGATCCTTGATCAATCGGCCCTGACCGGCGAGGCGATGCCCGTGCGCCGCGCCGCTGGTGATCCGGTCATGAGCGGGTCTTCGAACGCGGGCGACGCCTATTATCTGCGCGCCACCCGCCTTGCCGCCCAAAGCACCTATGCCGGGATCGTGCGGTTGGTGGAACAGGCGCAGGCGTCCAAGGCGCCGATGGCCCGGCTGGCGGACCGCTACGCGCTGGGGTTCCTCGGGCTGACGCTGGTCATCGCGGGGGCTGCTTGGGCGTTGAGCGGCGATCCGATCCGCGCGGTGGCGGTGCTGGTGATCGCGACGCCGTGTCCGCTGATCTTGGCGGTGCCGGTGGCGCTGACCTCGGGGCTGTCGCGGGCGGCAAAATATGGCGTGCTGATCAAGGGCGCGCCTGCGCTTGAAACCATGGCCCGCATCCGCGCCATCGTGATGGACAAGACCGGAACCCTGACCGACGGGCGCCCGGTGTTGACCGACATTGTGGTGTCGGGCGATCTGGATGCGGACGAGGTCCTGCGCCTCGCAGCATCGCTGGATCAGGCGTCGCGCCATGTGATGGCGCTGGCCATCGTCGACGCCGCCCATACGCGGGGGCTGGCGCTATCGATCCCCGGCGATGTGCTGGAAACCGCCGGGGATGGTGTCGAAGGCACGGTGGACGGGCGTGCGGTGATCCTTGGCGGGCCGGGCTTTGTCGCGCGCCGTCTCGGCCTGCCCCCGGACGCTGCGGCCGCCGCCCGCCGCCCCCCCGGCGCCGCCGCGGTCGCTGTGGCCGTGGATGGCGCTTGGGCGGGGGAACTGGTTCTGGCTGACCGTCTGCGCGCGGGAACGCGGGCGCTGATTGCGGCGCTGCGCGCGGCGGGCGCCGAACGCATCATCCTGGCCACTGGCGACCGGATGGATGCCGCTGAGGCCGCGGTCGCAGGGCTTGGGTTGGACGCGGTGGAGGCGGAACTGACCCCCGCCCGCAAGGTTGAGATCATCATCGAGGCCCGTCGCCACGGCCCGGTGATGATGATCGGTGACGGCATCAACGATGCCCCCGCGCTGGCCGCCGCCGACATTGGCGTGGCAATGGGCGCGCGCGGCGCCGCGGCCTCGGCTGAGGCGGCGGACGTGGTGCTGCTGGTTGACAGGCTTGACCGCATTCTGCCGGGCATTGAAATCGCCCAAGGCGCCCGGCGCATCGCGCTGCAAAGCGTGGCGGCGGGGATCGGGCTGTCGGTGATCGGCATGATCGCCGCCGCGCTGGGCCACATCACCCCGGTCCAAGGCGCGGTGCTGCAAGAAGTCATCGACGTGGCCGTCATCTTGAACGCCCTGCGGGTTCTGGGCCTGCGCCCTGCCAAGGCCGCCCCTTAAGGCATTCAGATCATGGGTGATGGCCTGCGCCATCTGGCCCTGATCGGCCCTTGCGCGGCGCGGCGCGTGGGTGCACTCTGCACAACACGCGACAGGGGCGTCCGCATCAGCGGGCTGAGAAGCACCCTTCGAACCTGACCCGGATAATGCCGGCGGAGGAAGTCGCGGAGATGCCCCTATAGGCGCCCTCGCGCGGCCTGTTTGCGTCTCCGTCCTCCCGCCCCGGCGCAATGGAGGACGTATGACCGATCTCGGCTCCCACCTCGCGCAGATGCGCGCGACCGCGCCGCTGGTGCAAAACATCACCAATTTCGTGTCGATGAACGTGATGGCCAACGCATTGCTGGCCGCAGGCGCGTCGCCCGCCATGGTCCATGCGCGTGAAGAGGCCGCGGATTTCGCTGGCATCGCGCAGGCGCTGAACGTGAACATCGGCACCCTCAGCCCCGATTGGGTGCACGGGATGACCGCCGCTGCGGCGGTGATGCAAGGCGCGGGCAAGCCTTGGGTTCTGGACCCGGTGGCCGCCGGCGCGACGGCGCATCGCGCGGATGCCTGCGCACGGCTGATCGCGCTGTCGCCGACCATCATCCGCGGCAATGCGTCTGAGATCATGGCGCTGGTGGGCGCGGGCGGTGCGGGCAAAGGCGCCGACGCGGCCGACAGCGTTGCGTCGGCCGAGGCCGCCGCCACCTTGTTGGCCAAGCGCACCGGCGCCGTGGTCGCGGTGACCGGCCCGGTGGATTTCGTGACCGACGGGACAGAGGCCTGGCGCGTCATGAACGGCCATCCGATGATGCCGAAGGTCACGGCGCTGGGCTGCTCGCTCAGCGCCATCACGGCGGCATTTGCGGTGGGGCAGGCGGCGCTTCCGGCCACGGTCGCTGCGCTTGCGTATTACGGTCTGGCGGGTGAACGCGCAGGTGCCCGCGCCGACGGTCCTGGCAGCTTCGCGGTCCAGTTTATCGACGCGCTGGCCGCTGTGACGCCTGATGATCTGACCGCCCATGGACGGGTCGCGCGGGCATGAGGATTGACCTCTCACTTTGTCTTGTCACGGATCCGGGCGCGCGGCTTGACCCGCCTGCGCTGGCATTGGCGGCGGCGCGCGGCGGCGCAACCATGGTGCAGCTGCGCGACAAACATGCCTCAGACCAGGCCGTTGCGGACATTGCGCGCGCCATGAAGGCGGTGCTGGCCCCGCTGGGCGTGCCGCTGATCATCAATGACCGGGCCGCGGCTGCGCGGCTTGCGGGCGCCGACGGGGTGCATGTGGGCCAAGGCGATATGCCCCCTGCGCAGGTGCGCACGATCATGGGGCCAGACGCGATCATCGGGCTGTCGATCGATCATGCAGACCAGGTCGCGCACGTTGATTGGAGCGTGGTTGATTACATCGGCGTTGGTCCGGTGCGCGCCACCCCGACCAAGCCGGACCACGCCGCGCCGCTGGGCTTTGGCGGGCTGGCGGCGATCTGCGCCGCCGCCCGGTGCCCCGCCATCGCCATTGGTGGCATCGGGGCGGGGGATGCGCGCGCCGTGCATCTGGCGGGAGCGGCGGGCATGGCCGTCGTGTCGGCCATCTGCGGCGCGGATGATCCCGAACACGCCGCCCGCGCGCTGGCCGATGAATGGCGGGCCCGATGACCATCCCCAACATCCTGTCCATCGCGGGCTCTGACCCGTCAGGGGGCGCGGGCATTCAGGCCGACATCAAGGCGATCAGCGCCAATGGCGGCTATGCCATGGCCGTGATCACCGCGCTGACGGCCCAAAACACCATGGGCGTGCGCGGAATGTGGCCGGTCCCGCCCGCGTTCATCGCCGATCAGATTTGCGCGGTGTTCGACGATGTGCGTGTTGACGCGGTCAAGATCGGCATGGTCGGCGGCGCCGCTGCAGCTGAGGTGGTGGCCCGCGAACTGCGCGCCGGCGCCGCGCGCAACGTGGTGCTGGACCCGGTGATGGTCGCCAAGGGCGGCGATCGCCTGCTGCCCCAGGATGCGGTTGGTGCCCTGATCGCGCGCCTGCTGCCCCTGACCGACATCCTGACGCCAAACCTGCCTGAGGCGGGCGATCTGCTGGGCCGCCCCGCGCCCCAAACCATGGCCCAGATGGAGGACTGCGCCACCGCGCTGCTGGCCCTCGGGCCCCGCGCTGTGTTGCTGAAAGGGGGGCATCTGGACGTTGCCGACAGCCCCGATCTGCTGGCCTCAGCCGACGGAATGGTCTGGTTGCCCGGCACGCGCACGCCCACCCGAAACACGCATGGGACGGGGTGCACGCTGTCCTCCGCGCTCGCCGCCCAACTGGCGCTGACCGGCGATCTGCTGGTCGCCGCCCGCGCCGCCAAAGCCTATATCGCCCGCGCCATCGCCGCCGCCGACACGCTGTCGGTCGGGCGTGGCCATGGGCCTGTCCGCCATTTTCTGACCGGAGACATCTGATGAAACGCCTGATCCTGATCGCGATGCTGTTCGCCGCCCCCGCCCATGCCAACGATCGCCTGACCCTGATGCTGGACTGGTTCGTGAACCCCGACCACGGCCCAATCATCGTCGCGCAGCAAAAGGGGTTTTTCGCGGATGAGGGGCTGGAGGTTGAAATCATCGCCCCCGCCGACCCCGCCGATCCGCCCAAAATGGCCGCCGCCGGGCGCGCGGACATCGCGGTGTCCTACCAGCCGCAGCTGCACCTGATGGTCGCCGAAGGGTTGCCCCTGACCCGTGTCGGCACGCTGATCGCGACGCCTTTGAACTGCCTGATGGTGCGCGCGGATGGGCCGGTGCAAGGGATTGCTGACCTTAAGGGCCGCAAGGTCGGGTTCTCGGTCGCGGGGGTGGAAAGCGCGATGCTGACCGCCATGCTGGCACCCCACGGATTGACCATGAAGGACCTGACGCTGGTGAACGTCAATTTTGCCCTGACCACGGCGCTGCTGTCCGAACAGGTCGATGCAGTCATCGGCGCGTTCCGGAACTTTGAACTTACGCAGATGCGCCTTGCGGGCGGCGAAGGGCGCTGCATTTACCCCGAAGAACATGGCGTGCCCGCGTATGATGAACTGATCTACGTCGCCAATCCCACCACCATGGACAAGGCGGTGATCGTGCGGTTCCTTGCCGCGACGGAGCGCGCGACCGCTTACCTGCTGAACCATCCAGAAAGCGGCTGGCAGGCATTCGCCAGCTATGCGCCTGAATTGGACGACGCGCTGAACATCCAAGCCTGGGCCGACACGCTGCCGCGTTTTGCGCTGCGCCCGGCGGCGTTGGACGAAGGCCGCTATGCCCGGTTCTCCGCATTTCTGGCAGCATCGGGCCTGATCCCGACGGCGCAGCCGGTGGCGTCGCTGGCGCTCGATCCTGGGCGATGACCCAAGGCTGGGGGCTGACTGGTGCGGCGCGAATTGGCGGCGCGCCGCTGTTCGGGCCGCTGACGCTGTCGCTGGTGCCTGGTGGTTGGACCTGTCTGCTGGGCGCCTCAGGCGCCGGCAAGAGCACCGTTTTGCGGTTGCTTGCGGGGCTGGACACCGGTGCCACGTTTGATGGCGAGGTCCGCGCCCCGGCCCGCGTTGCCTTCATGGCGCAGACCGATCTGCTGCTGCCATGGGCCAGCGTGGCCGACAATGTCACCATCGGCGCGCGGCTGCGCGGCGTGCGCCCCGACCTGGCGCGCGCCGCCGATGTGATCGCGGCGACGGGTCTGGCGGGGTTGGCCGATCGGCGCCCCGCCCAACTTTCGGGCGGCCAGCGCCAGCGCGCCGCCCTTGCCCGCACCTTGATGGAGGACGCCGATCTGGCACTGTTGGATGAGCCGTTCTCCGCCCTCGACGCCCGCACGAGGGCTGAGATGCAGGAGCTTTCCGCCCGCCTTCTGGCTGGGCGCACGGTGCTGCTGGTGACCCATGATCCCGCTGAGGCGGTGCGCATGGGGAACCGCATTCTGGTGCTGGAACACGGCGCGCTGGCCGACATGCCGCCGCCGCCGGGCGCTGTGCCGCGCGCGGTTGAAGACCCGGCGGCGCTGGCGATGCAGGCGCGGCTGCTGACCCGGCTGCGCGCAGCATGAACCGTGCGGTGCAGGGCATCGTGGCCGCGGCGCTGCTGATCGGCGGATGGCAGATGGTGGTGATCGCGACCGGGGCGCCGCGCTACATCCTGCCCCCCCCGGCCGATGTGGCCCGCGCCTTCATCGAAAATGCGGCACTGATCGCGTCCCATGGCAGCGTGACCTTGGCTGAGGTCGTCATCGGGTTGGTGGTCGGCGCCGCGCTTGGGGCCGGGATGGCGGTGCTGCTGGCGCTGTCGCGCACGGTGTCCGCGGTGCTGGGGCCCATTTTGCTGATCAGTCAGGCGGTTCCGGTTTTTGCGCTGGCGCCAATCCTGACGCTGTGGCTCGGCTATGGCATAATGTCGAAGGCGGCGATGGCGGTGCTGATCATCTTTTTCCCCGTCGCCTCAGCGTTTTATGACGGGCTGATGCGGCTGCCATCGGGGCTGGCGGACCTGTCGCAGGTTCTGGGCGCGTCGCGTTGGCGGCAGATGTGGCACCTGCGCATTCCGGCTGCCGCGCCCGCGCTGGCCTCTGGCCTTAAGATCGCGGCGGTTTATGCACCGATCGGCGCGGTGATCGGGGAATGGGTGGGGTCCAGCGAGGGGCTCGGTTACCTGATGTTGCTGGCGAACGGGCGGGCCAAGACCGACCTGATGTTCGCGGCGCTGGCGGCGCTGGCGGCGATGACCTTGGCGCTGCATTGGGGGGTTGGGCGCTTAGCGGCGCGCTTGGCCCGATATGGCAGTGCGTGATCGGGCCGAAGGCTGCGCCCCCGGCCCAAATCGCAAGGCTGCGCCCCCGGCCCAAATCGCAAGGCGGGCCCCCGGCCCAAATCGCACGGCGGGCCATCGGCCCGGATGGTCAGGCGGCGCGCCGCGCGGTGTCATGCGCCGAAAGGCGGAAGGCGGCGGTCAGCGCTTCAAGCGTGGCGATCTGCTGCGCCAGCCCGATCACCGCCTGCGATGTGCGTTCGGCGGTTGTGGCGTTTTCCTGCGTGATCGTGTCCACATGGGCCACTGAGCGGTTCACCTCCGCCAGGCCGGTTGACTGTTCGTGGCTTGCCAGAACGACCTCGCCGATGCCCGTTTCCAGCTCAGTGATAGAGCGGCGGATGCCCCCCAGCGCCTCACCGGTTTTGCGCACCAGTGACGCGCCTTTGGTGACATTCTGGCTGCTCTCGGTGATCAGCACGGTGATGTCGCGCGCCGCATCGGCGGAGCGTTGCGCGAGGGTCCTGACCTCAGCGGCCACCACCGCAAAGCCTTTGCCAGCCTCGCCGGCCCGCGCCGCTTCGACCGCGGCATTCAGCGCCAGAAGGTTGGTCTGGAATGAGATTGATTCGATCACCGCAATGATCTCCGTGATGCGCGAGGAGCTTTTTTCGATCTGCTCCACCGCCTCCACCGCGCGCTGCACCGTCTGCTCACCATCGCCGGTCTGGCGGCTGACCTCGCTCGCGCGCGTTTCGGCCTGTGACAGTCGCTGGTCGTTGGAACTGACGGAGGCGGACATCTCCTCCATCGCGGCGGCGACTTCTTCAAGCGTCGCGGCCTGGCTTTCGGAGCGCCGCGCCAGCTGGTCGGCCGATCCGGTCAGCTCGCTGCTCACGCCCACCACGTCCTGCAACAGGCTGCGGATTTCGGCGATCATGTCGCCCAGCTGTTCGCCAGTGCGGTTTGCGTTGGTTTGCATTTTGGCAAAGGCACCTTTGCGTGCGCCGACGATGCGCGCGGTCAGGTCGGCATGGGCGTAGGCATCCAGCACCGCGCCCAGATCGTCAAACTGCGCCTCAATCGTGCCCAGCAGACCGTTGACCGAGGCCACCAGGTCATTGAGCATCGGTTCATCAAACTTGCTGTCAATTCGGCGCGACAGGTTGCCTGCTTCTGCATCCGACACCGCCGCGCCCAGCACATCGCGCAGATCTGACAGCATCGCCTTGCGCGCCGTGGTTGCGGCTTGGGTGGTGGCGACCACTTTTTCGCGTGAACGCTCAGCCTGCTGCGCCAGGTCTTCTGATTGCGCTGCGGCGGCCTGCATCCTTGCGCCTTGGGCCTGGCGCATTGAGACCATCCAGATCAGTGCCCCGGCCTCAGCCATTAAAATGACCGCGTGGATCACCGTGCGCCCCAGATCAGACCCGCCGGGCCAGATCAGTTCGGGCGCAAGAAAGTTGAACGCCAGATGGTGCACAGCAACCGCGCCAGCCCCGGCAATGATCGCGGGAATGCTGGCCAGCAGCGTCAGAATCGCGAGCATGGCGAAGAAATACATGTGCATGTCGACCTGCCAGGCTTGGCCAGCCTGCGTCGCGGTCACCACGGCCACCTGCACCATCAACGCGATCGACAGCGAGATGCGCGCGCGCACCGGGTCCATCATGCGGTCGATTTCAGCGATGGCGGACGCGATCAGCGACACCGCCACGCACCAAAGAACTGGCGCGTCGCCTATCCACGCGATCAACCCTATGGCTGGTGCGTGCAGCCATGACGCGGTCATCAGCGTGCGGCCCACGCCCAGCCCGGCATCGTCACCATCGGTCATGTTGGTCAGCATGGTCAGCTCCCACAAAGGAATCGGCTGAAATCACCGTTCAGCACAGCCCACGCGCCGGACGCACGCAGCGCCGCCGCGTGGTCGCCATCAGGCGCGTAGGAGGATGCAATGTTGGAAAATCGACCGTCGCGCAGCATGACCCCGCCAGCCTGCGCCACAATGTCGGCAGCGGCGCGCCAAGGCGGCGCGATCACGACCACCGGTGCGCCCGGTTCGGGCGGCGGTGCCGCGCCAAGCGCAAGCAGAGGCGGCGCGGTTGCGATCAGCGCGATCAGCAGCCCTGCGGCAGGGGAAAAAGACATCGGCTCAAGCTCCAATCAAGGGACGCTTGATGCCTAACCAGAATGTCTGAACCGAACGATAATCACGTGGGCTCAGTAGCCGGTGGCGCCCAGGATCATCAGCCAGAACGACACGCTGAACACTGAAAATAGGGTCGCCAGCAGCACTGAGGACGCCGCCGTCCCGACCGCGCGCATGTACATCGCGGCAAAGACATAGGCGTTCACGCCCGGCGGCATGGACGCTGTCACCGTGGCTGAGCGCACCATTCCCTCAGACAAATCAAACACTTGTGATGACAGCCCGAAGGTAATCAGCGGATGTATCAGCAAGCCCAGACCCGCGATCATCATCGCTGGGCCAATGCCTTCGCGCAGCCGATACCGCGTCAACGCCCCACCCAGTGCAAAAAGCCCGACGGGAAGCGCTGCTTGGGCCAGCATTTCGACCCCTTCCTCAATCGGATCGGGCAGAAGCAGACCGCTGAAATTAAAGAACAACCCGATGGCGATGCCGATGGTCAGCGCGTTGCGGAACATCGCCTTGGCGGTGGCCTTGGTGGTGGCGATCGCACCGCGACCGTCAGCGCGCGACATCTCCATCGCGGTGATGCCGATCAGATAGCACAGCGGCGCGTGGATCGACAGAATCGCAAAATTCGGCCCCAGCGCCCCGTCGCCATAGGCGTGCTGCATCACTGGAACGCCCAGCAGCAGCGAATTGGAAAACAACGCCGCGAACCCGATGGCCACGCTTTCGCCCGGGCTGGCGCCGAAAATCCGCCGCGCACCCAGAACCGCCAGCAAAAAGCATGAGATCGCGCCAGTGTAAAAGCTGATCAGCAGGCGCGGATCAAAACTGTCCCCGATATCAAGCGCATACATCGCCCGGAACAACAGCACCGGGGCGGCAAGTTGGGTGGTGAAGCTGACCAGCCCGGTCACGGTTTGGTCGCTGATGATGCCGGTCCGGCGGGTGAACCAGCCAGCACCGACCACGAAAAAGACCGGAATGATGGTTTCAAGCACCAAAAGCAGGCTGCTGATCACGCCTGTGCCGTCCAGCCATCGCCATCGGGTTGGAACGTGATTTGCATGCCGTCATGGGCCGGGTCGACATTGCCTGGGGTTTCGCGCGCCACGGCGTCAAAATCCAGATCCACATGCATGTTGGTGATGATCCCGCGGCGCACCTGCGCGCGCACAATCCAGTCCAACGTCTGTTCAAGGTGGCTGTGGGTGGGGTGGGGTTTGTAGCGCAGCGCATCCACGATCCAGGTGTCAGCGCCGGTCACTTCGTCCCAGGCTTCGTCAGACATTTCAGCCACGTCAGGCAGATAGGCCAGCGGCCCGATCCGGAACCCCAGCGCGTCGATGGCGCCGTGATTTACCTCAAAGGGGCGAAATTCGATGGCACCGCCCAGCCCGGTGATCGTCACTGGCCCGTCGATGGTCTTGAGGTCAAGGATCGACGGATAGGGCGACCCCTCAGGCTGCACGAACGCATAGCCAAACCGGTTCAGCAGCGCGCTTTGCGTGGTGCTGTCGGCCCAGACGGGCAGGCGTCGGCGCATGTTGAAAACGATCATCCGCAGATCGTCCAGCCCGTGAACATGATCCGCGTGCTCATGGGTGTAGATCACCGCGTCAAGATCGCCGACGCCCGCGTCCAGCAGCTGTTCGCGCAGGTCGGGCGAGGTGTCGATCAGCACGCGCGTCACCCCTTCGGGCCCGTCGCGTTCCACCAGCATCGAACAGCGCCGCCGCCGGTTGCGCGGGTTGGTCGGATCGCACGCGCCCCACAGGCCCGACGTGCCCCCAAGCCGCGGCACACCGCCCGATGACCCGCAGCCGAGGATCGTGAACCGAAGGGTCATTGCGCAGCCTCGCTGGGGTCCGGGCGCCATGCGGCGGCTTTGGCGAACAGGCGGTCGAAATTGGCGGTGGTGGCGGCGGCGAACGCCTCAGCGCTCAGCCCGAAGGCGCGCGCGCCGATGGCGGCTGTCAGGGCGGTGTAGGCCGGTTCATTGCGTCGGCCGCGATGGGGCGGAGGCGCAAGATAAGGGCTGTCGGTTTCAACCAGAATGCGGTCCAGCGGGGCGGCCACAAAAATGTCGCGCAGATCGGTGCTTCGGGGAAAGGCCGCGATGCCGGACATTGACAGATAGAACCCCAGATCCAGCGCCGCGCGCCCCAGTTCGGCAGAGCTTGAGAAGCAGTGCATCACGCACGCATAGGCGCCTGCGCGGTGTTCTTCGGTCAAAATTCGGGCCATGTCGTCATCGGCGGCGCGGGCGTGGATGATCAGCGGCAGGCCGGTCTGGCGCGCCGCCTCAATATGGATGCGCAGGCTTTCTTGCTGCACCGCCATGCTTTCGGCGGTGTAATGATAATCTAGCCCGGTTTCCCCGATTGCCACCATCTTGGGATGCGCCGCGATGGCGACCAGCTGGTCCACCGTGGCCATCGGTTCCTTGGCCGCTGACATCGGGTGGGTGCCGCAGGCATAAAACACCTCCGGATATGCCTCAGCGATGGCGCGCACGGTTGGCTCTGTGCGCAGCTTTGTGCAGATCGACAGCATGCGCGCCACCCCTGCGGCCTTGGCGCGGGCGATGATGTCCGGCAATTCCCCGTCGAAATCGGCGAAATCCAGATGACAATGGCTGTCCACGAGAATCGGCGGCATCGAGGCGGCTCCGGCAGAGGGTGTTCAGGCAAGATCAGGCGGATGCAGCCCGGCCCGCGGCCGCATCAAGCGCGAGGAACGTATCAAGGAACGCCTGCGCCGGGTCAAGGTTGACGCCAAGCGCATGGTCAAGCCGCGCCTGAAAAAGCTGCGCCGCCTCAGCCCAGATGCGGGCTTGGGCGGGGCGCTCCGCCAGGCGGGCCATCAGGCGGCGCTCACCTGGCCCGGCCTCAGCCCCCGGTGGGCCGATGGCGGCGGCGCGCGCCAGCCGCTGGGGCAGCAGGGCGCCCAGCCGCGCCAACGCGTCGCGCCGCGCCTCAGACCCCGGCCCGGCGGCGCTGTCGGCCAGTTTGTGCAAGGCGGCGCGGTCGATCCCCGGTGCCTGCGCGAACAGGGCAATCAGGGCGGCGTAAATCTCAGGCCCCTCAGCCGCCGACAGGCGCAGCGCGTCCCCGGCCGATCCGCCCGAAAGTTCCGCAAGGGCTGGCGATGGCGGCGGCAGATCGGGTGCCGCCGTCGCCACCGCCTTGATCAGCGCATCGGCACCCAAGGGCCGCAGATCCAGCCTGCGGCACCGCGACCGGATCGTCGGCAGCAACCGCGCGGGCGCATGGCTGATCAGGATCAGCACGCATTTCGCTGGCGGTTCCTCAAGCATTTTCAGGATCGCGTTCGCGGCAGAGGGGTTCATTTCATCCACCGGATCAACGATCACCACCCGCCAGCCGCCATCGGCCGCGCTCAGCCCCATAAAGCCGTGAAGCGTGCGGGTGTCGTCGACCACGATGCGGGTGCGCAGGCGCTTCAGCTTGTCGTCCCACCCGCGGCGGATCAGCTTCAGCCGCGCTTCGCCCAGCGACGCGCAGCGCCGAAAAGCGGGCGCATCGGGGTCCATCAGCAAGGTCTCAGGGATCTGGGGCGCAGGCTTGGCGTTGGGTTCCTGCGCGATCAGCGCGCGGGCCATGCGCCAGGCCAGCGTTGCCTTGCCGACCCCGCGCGGGCCCGCCAGCAGCCAGCCATGGTGCAGACGCCCGCCGCGCCAGCTGTCCAGAAACTCACGCTCCGCCGCATCCTGCCCGAACAGCACGCGGGTGCGCCGCGGGTGCGGGGCACCTTCAACCCGGTCAGGCTCAGGAATTTCAATGTCGTAGTCAATCGCCATGGGCGGGGCTTTCAGGCAGGGCTTCCGGGTTGCGGCTGAGGAGATCGGCCGCGGCGGCGCGGACGCGGGCGGCAACGGTGTCCATGTCGCCACTGGCGTCGATCAGGCGGCAGCGGTGCGGATGCTTGGCGGCGATCGCGCGAAACCCCTCGCGGATCCGGGTTTGAAAATCGGCGCCGAGGCTTTCGAACCGCGTTTCGGTCCCCCCGCGCGCAAACCCGCGGGTCAGGCCAAGGGTGGGGTCGATGTCGAGGATCAGCGTCAGGTCAGGCTCCATACCGATCACCAGCCGGTGCAGGTCCTCAACCAGCGCGGGATCGGCGCCGGGGGTCCCATCGGCGCGGCCCGCCGACTGGTAGACCCGGGTGCTGTCGGCAAAGCGGTCGCACAGCACCACGGCACCGCGGGCCAGCGCGGGGCGGATGGTGTGCTCCAGATGATCGCGGCGCGCGGCGTTGAACAGCAACAGCTCAGACACCGGCGACCAGCGGCCCGGCGCGCCTTCGAGCACCAGACGCCGGATTTCCTCAGCCCCCGGGGCGCCGCCGGGTTCGCGCGTCTCCAGCACCTCGCGGCCCGCTTTGCGCAGATGAACCGCAAGGCGGCGCAGCTGGGTGGTCTTGCCGCTGCCATCGCCGCCTTCAAAGGTGACGAACACGCCGCGATCAGGGGTCATTCCGGTGTGCTTTCGGGGCCTGCATCGGGCACCGCATCGGGGGCATCAGCCGCGGTCAGATCGCGGAGCAATAGCTGCGCGGCGGCTGACAGGCGCGTCAGATACCCGCCGCGCGCGACCGCTTCGGCGGCGACCACGGCGATTTCAATCGGTTCGGCCTCAGGCGTGCGGATTGTCAGGGTGGCAATCGGTTGACCCGCGGCGATCGGCGCCTCAATCGGGCCGTTCCATGTGATCCGTGCGTCGATCTGCTTGCGCGCGCCGACGGGCAGGGTGACGACCACATCATCGGCCAAGGTCAGGGTGACCAGCGGGCGGTCGCCGATCCAGACCTCAGCGACGCCGAGGATCTGGCCCTTGGTGTAAAGCGTTTCGTTGGTGAACTGCCGGAAGGCCCAGTTGGCAAGGCGCTCAGCTTCTTCGGCGCGGGCCTGCGCGCTGTCGGTGCCGCCGATCATGAACACGATCCGCCGATCGCCGCGTTTGGCCGACCCGACAAGGCCATAGCCCGCTTCTTCGGTGTGGCCGGTTTTCAGCCCGTCAGCGCCAATCCCGAGGGTCAGCAGCGGGTTGCGGTTGCGCTGCTTCACGCCGTCCCATTCAAACTGTTCCTCTGCGAACAGGGCGTAGTGTTCGGGGAAATGTTCGATGATCCGGCGTGCCAGCGTCACCAGGTCCCGCGCGCTCATGTACTGGGCGGGGTCGGGCCAGCCGGTGGCGTTGGCGAAATGGCTGTCGTTCATGCCCAATTCGGCGGCGCGTTCGGTCATGCGGCGGGCAAAGGCTTCCTCAGTTCCGGCCAACCCTTCGGCCAGCGCGACCGAGGCATCGTTCCCCGACTGCACGATCACGCCGCGCAACAGGTCGCGGACCGTCACGCGTTCATTTTCACGCAGGAACATGGTGGACCCGCCCATGGCGAAGGCCTGCGCCGACACCCGGAATTCATCGTCCAGCGACAGGCGCCCGGCCTCCAGCGCCTCAAAGACCATATTGAGGGTCATGAGTTTTGACATCGACGCGGGCGGAATATGCGCGTCGGCATCCTTGTTCAGCAACACCGCATTGGTCTGCATGTCGATCATCAAAGCGGCGCGCGCGCGGGTTTCCAGCGCCTCAGCACTGGTGGCAAAGGACAGCGCAAGCAAGGCGCAAGCCGTCAGGCGAAGGAAGCGCGAAGGGCAAAGGGACACGGCTGAAGCACCTCTCAGGCGGGGCAGACAAAGACAAAGCGGCGGGCACGTCATTGCACGGTCAGATAGGCGTCGGCAAACCCGATCTGCACCGCCAGATCGCGGGCACGGCGCGCGGCGAACATATCGTCAAACGGGCCGAGCAGCACTCGGCTGAGCCGCCCTGCGGGGATCTGCACCACCGTCAGGCCGCGCGCGCGCAGCAGCGCGGCGGCGGTGCCAGCGTTCGATGGCTCGCCGAACGCGCCCACCTGCACATAGGGCGCCGCAGAACTGGGCACCATGGCCACGCGGGTGGCGGGGATCGGCGCGGTGGCCTTAACTGCGCCGGGGCGCTGTGTGGGCGTGGGGGCGTTGCCGGGCGACAGGGCGGCAAGCGTTCCGGCATCGCGTGGCGGCGCATCTGCGGGTGGCGCCACCCCGGTTGCCGCGGTGGCGGCGATGTCAGGACGAATGGCAGGGGCAGGGGCAGGGGCTGCGATGACGAACGTCTCAACCGCGCCCGGCGCGGGGGATGCAGGTTTCGCGCGCAGCCCGGTCAGCCGCACCATGGTCAACCGCCCCGGCGCCATCCCCAACGCCAGCGCCGCTTCGGCCGACAGCTGGATCACCGGACGCCCCGGCCGTTGATTGAGCCTGAGCGCGGGCAGCCGCATGCTGCGCCCGGTGTCGAGATTGACGGCCTCAACCACCATAGCGCGCCCGATGCCGGGATGCGCGGCCCAGACGCCGCCCATGGAGGGCAAGCCGTCCCACAATGTCTGCGCCTCAGCAAAGAAAAGCGCGGCGTCGCGGATCATTGGCGGTCTGTCTACGCCCCCGGCCACGCCCCCGTCTGCGCCCCCGGCCAGCGCAAGATCGTCGGCTGCGCGGGGCTTGTCGGCGGGCAACTGGGCGGCGCGGGCTGGCGCGGCGCCGGGACCCGTGGTCGCAGGCTGCGCCGCGCTGGGGGCCCCGTTGCCTGAAAGCGTTGCGTTCGCGCGCTTGGCCAGCGCCACGCCCAAATGCGCCTCGGCGCAGGCTGACAGCAGCAGCACGCTGGCCATTGCGGCACCCGCCGCACCGCGCGTGCGCCCGGTCAAGCCACGGCCACGCCGCCGTTTCGTCTCATGCTGAGCCGTCACGTTTACGCCTCGCTGCATCGAACAAATGATCCCGAGGGAACGCTACATGACCGGCGCCGTGAAGAAAACCCGCCCCCGTTCGCGCCGGGCCTGACCCGGCAACTTGGCGCGCACGCGCCGATCGTGCGCGCTGGCACCTTGTGACCGGGCGCCTTGTGACCGGGCGGGGAATCCCCTATTCCGCGGTTCCGTGCATAAGGCTATCATGGCGCGGCCCCGGCGGTCGCCTCAGGGTCCGATGACGTATGGCGCGGCAAACGCGCGCAAAACGACAAAACACGGGGCAATTCGGATATGGCGCGGTTCGTATTCATCACAGGCGGAGTGGTCTCCAGCCTGGGCAAAGGGCTTGCATCGGCAGCCCTCGGGGCACTTTTGCAGGCACGGGGCTACTCGGTCCGCCTGCGCAAGCTTGATCCCTATCTGAACGTCGATCCGGGAACCATGAGCCCGTTTGAGCATGGCGAAGTCTTCGTCACCGACGACGGCGCGGAAACCGATCTCGATCTTGGGCACTATGAGCGCTTTACCGGGGTCGCGGCGCGGGCGACTGATTCCATCTCCTCAGGCCGGATCTATTCCAACGTGTTGGAAAAGGAACGCCGGGGCGATTATTTGGGCAAGACCATTCAGGTCATCCCCCACGTCACCAATGAAATCAAGGACTTCATCTCAATCGGCGAGGATGAGGTCGACTTCATGCTGTGCGAAATCGGCGGCACGGTCGGCGACATCGAGGGGCTGCCGTTCTTCGAAGCCATCCGCCAGTTCGCCCTTGATCGCACGCCGGGCCAGTGTGTGTTCATGCATCTGACGCTGCTGCCCTACCTGAAGGCGAGCGGAGAGCTGAAGACCAAGCCGACCCAGCATTCGGTCAAGGAACTGCGCTCCATCGGTCTGGCGCCCGACGTGCTGGTCTGCCGGTCTGAGCACCCGATCCCGGACAAGGAGCGCGCCAAGCTCGCCATGTTCTGCTCAGTGCGGCCTGAGCGGGTGATCGCGGCCAGTGATCTCAAATCCATCTATGAGGCGCCGATTGGCTATCACAATGCCGGTCTGGACCAAGCGGTGCTGGATGCGTTCGCGATCAGCCCTGCCCCCAAACCCGATCTGTCGCAGTGGGAGGCCGTGGTCGATGCCGTGCACGCGCCCGACGGCGAAGTGCGCATCGCCATCGTCGGCAAATACACCCAGCTTGAGGACGCATACAAATCCATCTCAGAGGCGCTGACCCATGGCGGCATCGCCAACCGGGTCAAAGTACGCATCGAATGGCTGGATGCCGAGGTGTTCGAGAGCAGCGATCCGTCGCCCCACCTCGAAGGGTTTCACGGCATCCTGGTGCCCGGCGGCTTCGGAGAGCGCGGCACTGAGGGCAAGATCAACGCGGCCCGCTTCGCGCGCGAACGCAAGATCCCGTATCTCGGCATCTGTCTCGGCATGCAGATGGCGGTGATTGAGGCAGCGCGCAATCTGGCTGGCATCACAAATGCCGGGTCTGAGGAATTCGACCATGAGGCAGGGCGCACCCGGTTTGAACCGGTCGTCTACCACATGAAGGAATGGGAAGGCATTTCTGGGCGCACCGAACAGCGCTCAGAAACCGACGGCAAGGGCGGGACCATGCGGCTGGGTGCCTATAACGCGGTCCTTGAGCCCGAAAGCCACGCCGCTCAGATCTACGGAACCACGCGTATCGAGGAACGCCACCGCCACCGCTATGAGGTCGCGCTGAGCTATCGCGCGCAGCTTGAGGCACATGGCCTGCGGTTCTCCGGCATGTCGCCCGATGGCAAGCTGCCGGAGATCATGGAGATCAAGGACCACCCCTGGTTCATCGGCGTGCAGTTCCACCCGGAGCTGAAGTCCAAACCCCTGGACCCGCATCCCCTGTTCCGCAGCTTTGTGAAAGCCGCGATGGAACAATCCCGTCTCGTCTGACCGCTGCCGCGGGGCGAAACGGGTTGTTGATCTGAACGACGTAAAAAGGCCCGGCGCGGGACTGCGCCGGGCCTTTTTCGTTGCCCGCCCCGCGCGCCGCTTTCACCCGTGCAGCGCCGCTCAGGGGCATCGAGCCCCCTCGCGCCGCCGACCAGCGTTGCGCGCCGATCATATGTCGGCGAAGCGGTGGCAAGGTTCGCACGCCTGCCATCCCGCGATCCGCCAGCATTTCCGGGTGCCGGCGCGCTTGTCGCGCCGCGGCTGGCTGAGCGGGGGCGGATGCCCTCCGAAGATGGCCGCAGCGCTCCCCAAATTCAAAACGCGCCACGGGTTTCCCCGCAGCGCGTTTTGTCTGCCTCAGTGCAGGGTTCAGCTGCCGGTGGCCCCGTCGCCAACCAGCACGAAGGCTGCCCAATAGAACGGATCCGAGGTCGCGGGGTTGCGCCGCACTTCGGCCTGTGCGGTGCGCAGCGCCTCAGTGTAGCGTGCGCCGCCATCGAGGCTGCGGTAGAACGTCTCCACCAATTGCAGCGACGGGCCGCCATCGGCAATCGGCCAATGGGTCACCAACGCTGCGCGGGCACCTGCGTCGAAGAACGCGCGCGCCAGGCCCGACAGTGCCTCACCCCCCTCGGAGGCGTTGCCCTCAAGGATCTCGGTGCTCGCGCTTGATCCGGCAGTGTCGCAGGCCGTCAGAACCACCAGTTCGGTGCCCGACAGGTCGAGCCTGCGGATTTCGCTTTCCGTCAGCACGCCGTCGCTGTCGGGCGCGTCCGTCGCCGTCACCGTCAAGCCGCCCTGGTTCAGGCAGTCATCCGATTGCGGCAGGAACCCGTGGGTTGAGAAATGCAGGATGCTTGCTGCCGCCAACCCGCCCTCGGCTGAGGCGAGCTTGACTGCCTCCTCGGTGAAATCGGCCCCGGCATTGATCTTTACCCGGTCGCCGAAAATATCCTGCAGGATGCCCATCTCAATGCGTGAGGCAGGCAGCGCGCCCAGATCCGCGATCAGCTGCGCCTCGGCGAGGCATTCGGGCGGCAGATAGGCGGGCAGGACTTTCTCAGCCTTCACGCCGGGCACGAAATCACCCCAAGCGACAACCTTACGCGTCGCGGCACCGCCCGAAGACGTGATCCCGCTGCGCAGATCAGCCAGAGTTGAGGGCGCGGGCACATAGCTGATTTCATAAAGATCGGCCATCCACACCACGTCGGTGTAGTCGCTTCCGCGTGCCACGTCGTTGATCGCAGTCGCTTCGGTGGCGATGGTTTCCACCGGCAGTGCGGTTAGCGCGTCCGCCAACGAAAAGATCAGGCTGCGCGGCTTTTTCCCGTCCAGCAGCGCCAGCGCCGGCTTGATCAAGGATGCATGCAGGATGTTGGAGAAATTCGGCGAATACGGCACCCCGCCACGCAGTTCCCCGCGCAGCACGCCCACCACTTCGCGGATGTCGGACAGCGACAGCCCGGCCCCCACGCGGCCGGCGCGGATGGTGTCATTGGTCAGCACGAAGGCGATGGAATGCGGCTCTCCGGGGATGATCTGGATCATCGCTTCATCGGGCTTCAGCGCGGCCTGAATGCGCTTGGTGTCGGTGCGCGCGGACAAAAGCCCAAGGTAATCATCCGCGACCTCTTCGACCGCGGCGGTGCGGGCGGCAAGGGTTTCGGTTGCCTCTTGATACTGGCGGCGCACTTCGGCCTTTTGCGAGGACGAGGCATATGGGTTCCGCTCCACCGCGATGCGGCGGAATTCTAGCTGAAGCAGTTCTTGCTGTGCGCGCAGCCAGGCGCGGATGGCTTCGGCGTCAGCGCCGTCGCCCTCGGCCCGGTCGCGCGCGGCGATGGCGAGCGACGTGGCCGTGGCGCGCGACCGCAGGGTCTGAGCCGCTTCGAAGATCTGGGCGGTCAATGCCTCGCGGCGCTCCGGCTGGGCATCGGCAACCTTCAGCGCCAGGTCAAAATAGGGATAGATCAGGTCGTAGCCGATGGGCACGGCGGTGCTCTGATAGATCTCAAAGGCCTCGGCATAAGTGAGGAGAGATTCTTCGGTCAGCCCCATCAGGGTTTCGGCGCGCGCCTGAAAGGTCAGCGCGCGGGCGCGCAGCGCGGTCTGGCGCAGGTCTTCGGAGAACCCCTCAGCGGCCTGCATGGCGATCATGCGTGCATCCGCGGGGCGCCCCTGACCCAGCGCAAGCAGCGCCTTGGTGGTCATGAAGCGCGGCAGATAGTTGGTCTGGGTGCCCGGCACAGGCGCGATCAGCTTGATGGCCCGATCGATGGCTTTCTCCGCCGCGGCGAAATCTTCGCGCTGCAGGAACACAAAGGACCGCGAGAATTCGCTGAGCGCCACCAGCACCCGGCGTCGCTGCGCGTCGGGGGACAGCTGCAGGATTTCCGCGGTCTCAGCGCTGAAGGCCATGGCACCATCAAAATCGCCCGACAGCGCGTCAGCGATGCGCGTGGCCTGGGCCAACGCCTCGTTGTCGCTGCCGACTGCGCGGTTAAGGGTATGCTGGGTGCGCAGCACATCCACAAAAGTCGCGCGGTTGGCGAGGCTTCGGCCCTGGGCCTCAGCCTCGGCGTCGGCGCGGCGGGCGGCAGCATTGAACATGCCCTCAGCGGCGACGAATTTGCGCTGGTTGGAATAGACCAGCGCCTGGTTCGCCATCACCGCGGAATATGGCGGCAGCACGGTGCCGCATTCAGCAGCCGGGTCCCGGGCAGGGTCCGCATAGGTCGTGGACAACTGGGCCCAGATTGCCTCGGCGCTGGCGAATTCGGTCAGAAAGTTGAACCGCTGCGCCTGATCCACAAGCTGGCTGAGCCGCGTGCAATAGGCCGAACCTTCGGCGTCCGCGATCAGGCTTGGCTTGCCGTCAGATCCGGTGCAACCGGCCAGCGCCAACGCTGCCAGCACGGGGCCTGCAAAACGGCGGATCGATCTGCTGAGATGGGCGCGCATCAATTCGTTCCCTCTTGATCGTCTTCTTCGTCTTCTTCGTCGTTGATATAAGCGGGGGGCAGGCGCCACAGATCTTCGTTGCCGATGGCGCCGAACAATTCATTCAGATCGAGCGTCGCCAGTTCGAACACTGGCACGTCGATCGGGGGCAATGGTGGCACGGACACCGAGGTTCCCAGATTGGTGCAGGTGGAGGTCTGCCGCACCAAGCATCCGTTGAAGAAATACGATGTGCCGAGCGGCCCGTTCACCCGGATGCCCGCGGTGCGGGACCGGTCGCCTGCGACGGCGCCGTACATTTCAACCCGCGCGGGATCGATGGCGGGCAGGTCGGACCCGTACTGCACGCCGATGGTGATGTTCACGCCATAGAAGGACAACGAGTCCTCAAAGGCGCCGCCCGCGTCCTCTCGGTTGATGACGAACAGGATGTTGCCACCGTCGGAGCTGATGTCGAGCTGGTTGGCAACGAAATAGTCGGTCTGGTCGTCGCCGTCGTCGATCAGATAGACCACATCATCCAGCGCACCGCCGATTTCTGGCACGCCGATTTCGCCCAGGTTGTCCACAAATTCGTCAAGGACGGCCTCGTCGATCAACCCGTTGAGCGACGCCAGATCCAAGGGCGCGGCACCCGCGACCACATCGATCCCGCGCAATGTGACCATGCCCAGCGGCTGGAAAATCTCGCCCGGTCCCCCGGCGCCGACCGTGCCGAAGAAGTATATGTCGCGCGGTGTTTCAATCCGCAGGTTGGCAGAGCCGCCGACCCCGCCCACATCACCGCGGAAGATGACCGAACCGTCGCCAAGCGTGCTGACCCGCAGCGTTGCGACGCTGCTTGCGGCCAGCCCCAGATCTTCGACAAAGATGATCTGGCCACCGGCGTCGACGGTAAGATTGCCGCCCGCCGTAAGCTGCGAGATCAGCGCCGCCCCGCCTGCGTCGATGGTTGCGGTGCCGCCGGCGTTGAGGGCGGTGATCTCCACCAAGCCATCTGCAACGACGTTCACATTGCCGACTGCGTTGAGGTCGGTGATCAGCACCTGATCGCCGCTGACCAGCATCGCGCTGCCGCCTGCATCAAGCATCGTGATCGTCAGCCGGTCGTCGGTACGCACGTCAACTTCGCCGCCCGCGACCAGTTCGGAGAAGGTCAGCCGGTCAGCCACCCCCAGCCCCAGCACATCCGCATAAGTGGCGGCGGCGGTGGGCAGAAGGCTCAGCTCCTCGATGAAGGTTGCGCTGCCACCAACATTCGCTGAGACGTCATCAGGGAACATGTTGCGGGTGTCGTTGAGGATGATCGTCGCCACCCCACCGCCCGACTGGGCGATGCGCAGGCTTTCGGTCACGACCAACGACGGTGCGCTGGCCATGGCTGCGGCGGCTGCGACGGTCAGCGCGTAATCAGCGGCGCCGGTTCCGGTGACATTCAGCGTCGCCGCCCCGTTGGTGCCTGAGAAATCGACCCCCAGCCGCACCGGCGTCAGCGCAGCGTCACCGATGGTCTGCGGGTCCGCGGCGTTTGCAGCGTCCACCACCAGCGTGCGTGCGATGACCGACCCGAAGGTGACGTTGCCCGTCGCCGTCAGATCAATGTCGTCGGCCAGCGCGACAAGGCCCATATTGGCCGCGGTGGACGCGATGCTCACGCTCCCGCCCTCGGCCATCACCTCAAGGATGTTGACCGCCAGCAGGTTGTCGATGTCCACGTCGACCGTGCCGCCGCCAAGACCTGCGGCGATCGTGAGGTCGCCGTTGATGTCATAAATCGCGCCGGGGGCTGTGGTCAGGGTGGCGCCCTGAAGCTCCAACCTTGCGTGGCCGATGCCCAAGGCACCGGTGGTGGTCAACCCATCGGCAATCACGGCGGTGGAGACGAAGGCTGGCACGCCCCCGGTTCCGACCGTCAGATCCCCGTCATGATGGATCAGCATGGCGCCCCCGGCCTCAGCCGCGACCCCTGCTGCAAAGAGGTTGTCCAGCCCGCCAGCCCGCGCCAGTGCGATGTCGCCCGCGGCGCGGAACGCCGCCGCCCCGGTCACGTCGATCAGCCGGGTGGGTGTGGTCAACGTCAGATCGGTCGCATCGGCCATGCCCGAAGACACGCCGCCGACCCCGGGTGCCACAGCCGTGGGACCGGTGATCGTGTCGCCCGCCGCAGTCGCAAAGCTGCGGATCGCGCCCCCGGCGCTTTCCGCCGCCAGCGTCCCGCCGGTTTCGATGCCCGCAAGCCGCAGATCGCCTGTCCCGGCGCTCAGCAACATGTCGGTGCCGGACACGGCGCGGTCGGCATCAATTGACCCGGTGGCTTCGATGACCAGCGCCCCGGGTGCGAACACCCGCCGCGCATCGATCGACCCGCCAGAGGTCGCGACGCTCAGCGCCCCGCCGCTTTGCAGATCGTCGGCGGTCACGTCGCCCCCGGCGGTGGCGGTCAGCGCGCCGCCCGCCGCGATGCGGTCAAGGTCCATGCCCAGGCCCGCGGTCAGATCCGCGCTGGCCGCGACATTCAGATCAGCTGCTGCGATGGTTGCGTCAGCGGTTGCGGCGAAGGTGGTCGCTGCCTCAACACCGGTCAGGCCCACCGCGCCGATGGCCGAGACGATCATCGCCCCCGCGCTTTGGACATCCGTGCCGGTCAAGGCGTTCCCGGCATCGGCGGTCAGCGCGCCGCCCGATGCGACGCGGGTCATGGTCAGCACTGTGCCAGCGGTCAGGTCGGCGCTGTCGGCCGCGTCGACATCCTCTGCGGTCAGCGATCCGGCCGCGGTCAGGGCGATCGCGTCGTCGCCGTCCACCCGCAGGGCGCCGACATTGCCGGTCGCGCTGTCAGCGGTGATCAGGCCGACCGCGTCGATGTCGGTCACCTGAATGGCGCCGTTCGCATCCACATCCAGCGCTGCGCCGGTGGTCGCGTCTACCAGCGTCACGCCGCCGCCCGCAGACGCGGCGGTCATCGCGCCGCCCGCGTCCAGCGTGTCGGCGGTGATCGTGTCGCCGGCATTCGCCGCCATCGCGCCGGTCCCGGCATCGATGCGCAACAGCGACATGGTGGTCGCCGCGGTCAGCACGGCGTCGCCATTGCCGGTCACGTCCGTCGCCGTGACAGACCCGCCGGAGGACGTCAGATCCACCGTGCTCGCCGCCGCGGCAGTGTCGAGTGTCAGTGCCCCAAGCGCGTCGACATCAAGCGCGCCGCCCGTGGTGACCCCGGTTGCAGTCACCGCATCGCCCGAGGACGCGACAACCATCGCTCCGTCCGCATCCAGCGTGTCGGCGCCAATCGTGCCAACTGCGTTCGCGGTCATCGTGCCGGTTCCCGCATCGACGCGGGTCAGGGTCATGGTGGTTCCGGCACCCAGCGTCATGGCGCCGTCACCGGTCACGTCGGTGGCAAGCAGCGCGCCTGAGGTTGAGGCCAGATCTACCGTGGTGCCTGCGGTTGCATTGCTTACGGTCGCCGTGCCGAGCGCGCCGATGTTCAGCGTGTTACCAGCGGTCAGCCCGGTTGCAGTCACCGCATCGCCCGAGGACGCGACAACCATCGCTCCGTCCGCATCCAGCGTGTCGGCGCCAATCGTGCCAACTGCGTTCGCGGTCATCGTGCCGGTTCCCGCATCGACGCGGGTC
>JBLGAC010000024.1:0-57523 GCA_047610385.1 Paracoccaceae bacterium
CCCCTACGTTCTACAGCGCCCGCACTTGGGTGCTGATCGACCCGATGCGTTTTATCCTCTGGCCTTTTTGATACTTTAAGGCTGCGTCCGATCCGTCTACAGCTGAAAGTCGCTGTCATGAATCGCACATTTACCGCTATTTCCTTGCTCGCTGCTGCGTGCGCGGCAAGCACAGTCTTTGCGGCCGATCTGGTCGTGATCGACAGCAATGTCGCCACGCTTCCCATAGGCTCCACCGCGCCAGAGGCGCAGGCGGTGGTGCTCAGCTCAGGCCAGTCATTGACCCTGATCGGGGCTGATGGCAGCACGCTCGTGGTCGCGGGGCCGTATTCGGGCCCGCTGGGCCTTGGTGCATCCGCCGCGCCGGGGGCGTTGTCGCGTCTCGCCAAATCGCGCGAAAGCTCCACCCATGTGGTTGGTGCCATCCGCGCCCCGTCCTGGGATCAGTGAGACACCGCCAAGGGGGGTGCGGCTGCTCTCGTGCGATCTTTGCTTTGGGATCTTTACAGAATCCGCGCGTCGGTGTGACGGTGCGGCGTGCAGAAAAATGATGTAAATAATTTGCAGAAAAACTGGTTCATAAGTTATCTTTCCTGAGTGGGTTTGGGGCAAGGGGATGGGCATGAGGATCTTTGTGCCGACGTCGGCGGCGCTGTTGCTAGCGCTGCAGCCCTCCATCGCGCCTGCCCAATCAGACTCGTCCAATTCAGGGCCCGGTGCCGCAATCGCTGCGCTGACCCACATGGCTGAGGTGCCGCCCGGTCCGCTGGCAGGCCCGCCGCGTATCCCGGTCACCTCGCAGACCCCGCCTGCCAACGCCGCCGACATCAGCTTTGTTCTGACTGCTATCACCCTCGCAGGTGGCACGATCTATCCCAAAGGACTGCTCGCTGCGATCTACGGTGACCGGATCGGCACGACGGTGACGCTGCTCGACCTTTTTTCCATCGCGGCGCAGCTTCAGGACCGCTACCGCGAGGACGGGTATCTTTTCACCCGCGTTCTGGTGCCAGCGCAGGACATCAACGGCGGCGCCGTGCTGCTGGAACTGATCGAAGCGGTGATCGAAGAAGTGGTGATCGAGGAACCCGCCGGCCCCCTGGGCCCGGTCCGTGCGCTGGCGGATGTCATCATCGCGCCCCTGATCGGGCGCGCCAATCCGCGGCTTACGGACATCGAGGCCACACTTCTGCGGCTCAACGACATACCCGGCGTGACCCGTGCGGCGGCTGTGCCCAAGCTGGGCGGCGACCTGCGCGGCGGCGTAAGGCTGTTCGTGAACATGGAGCGCACGCCCCTGGAGGCGGTGATTTTCGTCGACAACCGCCAGTCACCAGTGATCGGCACTGGTCTGTACGGCGTTGTTGCATCATGGAGTTCCTGGTCACGATGGGGCGACATTACCACGATCTCCGCCTTTGGTTCGGGCGATTTCGATGATGATTTCCCTGATGATTTTGAAGAACGCTGGACGGTGCAACTTGAACACAGCCGCTTCATCGGATCATCGGGCCTGTCGCTGCGGCTGCGGGGGCTTTATTCTGAAACTAGACCCGGGGACGCCGTGTCTGATTTCAACATCCGCGGCACGCAACGCGAATTTGAGGCGGGGTTCCTCTATCCACTGCGCCGCACGCGCGCGCTGTCGGCCGATCTGTCGCTGGGGCTTGAGGTGATCGAGGTCGACAGCCTCGTGCCTGCCTCTGACGGGGGTGCGGGTCTGGTGACGGCGGATGATGCGATCCGCGCGGCTTATCTGGGCGCATCGCTGGTGCAGCGCGATGCTTGGGGCGCGTCTGAGGCTGAGGTCGAACTGCGCCTTGGGCTGGACATCTTCGGTGCCAGCCGGCCAGAGGATGAGGGGCTGAGCCGCTCAGACGGCGATGGGCAATTCATGCTGATCCGTGGCCATGCGGCGCGCACCCTGACTGTGCCAGACTTGGCGCCGTTTTCATTTTGGGGCGAGGTCCGCGCCCAGTGGGCTGACCGTGCGCTGCTGTCGCCCGAAGAATTCGCCATCGGCGGGCCGACCTTGGCGCGAGCCTATGATCCGTCAGAATACTCGGGCGATAACGGCATAGGTGTGACCGTTGAAATCCGGGTGCCGGCAAATTTTTCGCTCTTTGCGCAACCGATCGGCGCCACGCTCTATGCCTTTGGTGACGCGGCGGAAATATCGAACCTGGCGGGTGGGGCACCGGCGCATTCATCCCTGATCTCGGCGGGGTTTGGCGTGCGCGCGGTGCTGCCCGCAGGGGGCGCGCTGAACCTTGAAGCCGCCAAGCCGATCAACCAGCCGCTGGCGCGCACATCATCCGACGCGTGGCGGTTTTTCTTCAGCGCATCCAAACAGTTCTGACCCGAAGGAGCACGTCCATGCCGCCCCGTTACCCCCCCCGGATCACCCGATGCGGCGCCTCTGCGCTGGCGCTGGCGATTGCCTGTGGCTGGGCAGGGCCACTGGCGGCGGGGCCGAAGGGCGGTGTGGTGGCCCATGGCGACGCTGCCATCATCAGCGGCGGGCAGGTCACCGCGATAAAGCAGTCAAGCGACCGGATCATCATCGATTGGCAGAGCTTCGATATCGGCGCCGATGAAGCCGTGCGGTTTGATCAGCCGGGGCGCGGGTCCGTTGCGCTGAACCGCATCAAGGCGGGCAATCCCAGCGCCATCGACGGGCGCATTGAGGCCAATGGCAACGTCTGGATCGTGAACCCGTCAGGCGTGATGTTCGGGCACGGCGCACGGATTGATGTTGGCGGGTTGATCGTGTCGACCACTGACATCTCAGACGAAAATTTCACCAAAGGAAACATGGTCTTCAACCGCCCCGGTGATCCGGGCGCACAGATCGTCAACGACGGCGCAATCACTTTTGCCGAAGCAGGGCTGGCCGGTTTCGTGGCACCTGAGGTGATCAATCGTGGGCAGATCACCGGCCGCCTCGGGCGCATCACCATCGCGGGCAAGGACAGCTTTTCGGTCGACATCTCCGGCGATGGAATGTTCGCGCTGGACCTGTCCGACGCAGCCCCCGCCGCCCATGCCCGTCTGGTGAACCAAGGCCTGATCGACGTGGCGGGCGGCGTGGTGGTGATCGACGCCGCATCAGTGCGCGACGCGGTCGACGGAACCGTGTCCGCGGGGGGCGTGGTTTCCGCTGCATCTGCCGATGTTGACGGTGGAACGATCGTGCTGACCGGCGGGCGCATTGAGGCATCGGGTGTGATCGACGCAAGCTCTGGCACAGGGATCGGCGGCACGGTCGCGATGACCGGCGATCTGGTGCATGTCCAGGCGGGCGCGCTGGTTGATGCGTCGGGCGCGCGTGGTGGCGGCATCGTGCGCATCGGCGCGCTGGCCCCCGATGCCGCGCCGATGCCCGCGCGTCGAACATTGGTCGCCGCGGGCGCCACGGTGCGCGCCAATGCAGACGTGTCCGGGACCGGCGGCGACGTGCTGGTCTGGGGCGAGGACGCATCAATGGTCCGCGGCACACTTTTCGCCGTGGGCGCCCAAACCGGTGGCCGGATTGAGATTTCTTCGCCCGCCGACATCCTGTTCACTGGGACCGCCGACGCATCCGGCGCGGTGGCGGACGGGCTGATCCTGATCGACCCTGCATTTCTGACCATCGGGCTGATCGGCCCGAACGATCCTGCGCTGAGCGACAGCAAGATCCTGGCGGGCGAAGGCGGTGCCGGGTCCTACACCATCGCAGCCACCACGCTGAATGGGCTGAGCGGCAAGGTCCTGCTGCAAGCATCAGACACCATCCGGGTGGAGCAGGAGATTGCATTTGGCGGTGATCTGACCCTTGAAGCCGGGCGCGACATTCTGCTGTTCGCCGACATCCATGCTGGTGGCGCCCTGCTGCTTTCGGCCAATGCCGCGGTCGCGGGCGCGCCCGCAATCACCAATGGATCAATCAGGATCACGGATGGGCGCAGCATCAGTGCGGGCGGCGCACTGACCTTGCGCACCGGGGCCACTGGGCGCTTGGATGGCAGCGCAATGCTCACCTCAGATGTGCTGAGGTTGAGCGCGGGGGGCAACCTGACCGCGTCGGCGATGACGCTGTCAGGTGCGCTATCCGCCGAAAGCTATGGCACAGCTAATCTTAGCAAAAACATGATGATATCTGGCGATGTTGATGTGATAACGCATGGCGGTGCGCTGGTGTTCGCTAGCCTGAAAGGTGCTGTCTCAGGTGCGGTCACCCTCAATGCACGCGGCGGCGGCGCGGTTGCAGGCGATGTGACGATGCAGGTGGGCGGTGCGCTTAACTTGGCGGGGCTGGATGCGCACAACGCAAACGTCCTTGCGACGGGCGGCATTCTGGGCGACGGGGTCATGTCAGTGTCGGGCGTCAGCACATTTCAGGCAAACGGGTTCGCCGTTGCATTGACCAATGTTGGCAACAGCTTCGGCGGGGAAGTTCGCGCGATCTCGCTTTCCCCGTCAGGCACAGCGATCGGCGATGTAGACATCAACGCCTCTGGCAATCTGGTGATCGGGCAGTTGGTCGGTGATGCCGCGCGGCTGCGCGCGGGCGGTGCGATTTCCCAGACCGGCGATGTGACGGTGGCAGGCGACGCGGACATCGCGGCGGTCGGCAACATCGCGCTAACCCGCACCACCAACCGCTTTGGCGGGGCACTGAGCCTTCTTGGCCAGCATGCGTCCATCGCCAGTGAGGGGGCGCTGACGCTGGGCGCATCCACGCTCGCGTCCCTGACCGTGACTGGCGACGGACCGTTGCGCCAGAGCGGCGCGCTGGATATTGCGGGGAACGCGGCGTTTTCCACCACTGGTGGGGCGGTGGCGCTGGACGCGGGCGGCAACCAGTTCAATGGCCAGGTGTCGGTGCAGACCGGTGCTCATGGCGCCACCGCGGCGGATGTCTCGCTGGCGGCGGCGGGGCCGATGTTGCTGGGCGCGATCAAGGCCCATGGGCTGCGCGTGGTGTCGGCAGGCGCGTTGACCCAAAACGCGGGTTTGTCGGCGACTGGCGATGTGGTGATCATATCTGATGGTTTGTTAAATCTCAACAAAGCCAATCGGATATTCGGTAAACTTAACGCGACGTCTCAGGGTTCTCAGATCACGATCGCCTCGTTTGACACAAGAATTGATGGCGCGATGACCCTGAATGCGCGGGATGGCGCATTGGTGGGCGACGTGCAGGTGCAGATCGGCGGCGTGGCCACATTGGGCACGCTGGATGCGGGGCATGCGCAGATCTTCGCGACCGATGGCATTTTTGCGCCAGACACGCTCAGCATCGCCGGGACAGCGACGCTCCAAACCCGTTCGGCCGACATCTCGCTGACCGGAGTGTCCAACAGTTTTGGCGGCGAGGTCAGGCTTCTGGCCCTCGCCGCCCCCGCGAACCCCGGCGACGTCACCATCATGTCCGCGGGCGATCTCACCATCTCGCAGCTCACGGCACGAACCGCGACCGTGTCGGTGGACGGTGATCTGATGCAGAGCGGCGCGGTTTCCACCCAGGCGGCCAGTGGGTTTACCGCGACGGGAGATCTGTTTTTAGCCAACGAGGGCAATATCTTGGTTGGTGCCACTGCGTTTTCAGGTCTCGATGTGCGCGTCGCGGTGGCGGGCGACCTGACCCTTGGCGACACCACGGCACAGACGCTGACACTCACGCTTCCCGGCAGGCTGGACCAAGAAAGCGCGGTATCCGTCGCGGGCCTGCTGTCGCTGACGGTCGGCGACAGCGTCTCGCTTGGGCGCGCTGACAACGGGTTGGCGGAGGTTTCGGGCATCGTTTCGGGGCCAACGACCAAATTGCGTGATGCCGACGGCTTTGCCGTGGTGGGGCTGAGCGCGATCCAGTTGCTGATCGGCACTGAGGCTGACCGGCAGGCAGGCAATATCACCCTCGGTGGAAACTTCGGTGCAAATGCAGAGGTTTATACCCTAGGAGATGTCACCATCGACCCAGGAATTGGCGGTCAGTTCGGCGACACCGCAGTTCTGGACGCGGGCGGATCGGTGCAGGCCACCGCCGGTTTGGTCGTCGGCGATGCGGCGATGATCAAGGCGGGGCAAGATGTAATGCTGGCCAGCCTCAACGGTGGCGGCGCGACGATTGTCGGTCGGGACGTGATCGTCGATACGGTGGGGCTGAGCGGCGCGCTCATCATCGAGGCGCACAACGACCTTTGGCTTGGCGACCCGACATTGGGCACCAAGTCTTCGGCCACATCGATGGCGTTGAAGGCCGGTGGCACCGCACTGATCCGGGTGGAGCAGGAGATTGCATTTGGCGGTGATCTGACCCTTGAAGCCGGGCGCGACATTCTGCTGTTCGCCGACATCCATGCTGGTGGCGCCCTGCTGCTTTCGGCCAATGCCGCGGTCGCGGGCGCGCCCGCAATCACCAATGGATCAATCAGGATCACGGATGGGCGCAGCATCAGTGCGGGCGGCGCACTGACCTTGCGCACCGGGGCCACTGGGCGCTTGGATGGCAGCGCAATGCTCACCTCAGATGTGCTGAGGTTGAGCGCGGGGGGCAACCTGACCGCGTCGGCGATGACGCTGTCAGGTGCGCTATCCGCCGAAAGCTATGGCACAGCTAATCTTAGCAAAAACATGATGATATCTGGCGATGTTGATGTGATAACGCATGGCGGTGCGCTGGTGTTCGCTAGCCTGAAAGGTGCTGTCTCAGGTGCGGTCACCCTCAATGCACGCGGCGGCGGCGCGGTTGCAGGCGATGTGACGATGCAGGTGGGCGGTGCGCTTAACTTGGCGGGGCTGGATGCGCACAACGCAAACGTCCTTGCGACGGGCGGCATTCTGGGCGACGGGGTCATGTCAGTGTCGGGCGTCAGCACATTTCAGGCAAACGGGTTCGCCGTTGCATTGACCAATGTTGGCAACAGCTTCGGCGGGGAAGTTCGCGCGATCTCGCTTTCCCCGTCAGGCACAGCGATCGGCGATGTAGACATCAACGCCTCTGGCAATCTGGTGATCGGGCAGTTGGTCGGTGATGCCGCGCGGCTGCGCGCGGGCGGTGCGATTTCCCAGACCGGCGATGTGACGGTGGCAGGCGACGCGGACATCGCGGCGGTCGGCAACATCGCGCTAACCCGCACCACCAACCGCTTTGGCGGGGCACTGAGCCTTCTTGGCCAGCATGCGTCCATCGCCAGTGAGGGGGCGCTGACGCTGGGCGCATCCACGCTCGCGTCCCTGACCGTGACTGGCGACGGACCGTTGCGCCAGAGCGGCGCGCTGGATATTGCGGGGAACGCGGCGTTTTCCACCACTGGTGGGGCGGTGGCGCTGGACGCGGGCGGCAACCAGTTCAATGGCCAGGTGTCGGTGCAGACCGGTGCTCATGGCGCCACCGCGGCGGATGTCTCGCTGGCGGCGGCGGGGCCGATGTTGCTGGGCGCGATCAAGGCCCATGGGCTGCGCGTGGTGTCGGCAGGCGCGTTGACCCAAAACGCGGGTTTGTCGGCGACTGGCGATGTGGTGATCATATCTGATGGTTTGTTAAATCTCAACAAAGCCAATCGGATATTCGGTAAACTTAACGCGACGTCTCAGGGTTCTCAGATCACGATCGCCTCGTTTGACACAAGAATTGATGGCGCGATGACCCTGAATGCGCGGGATGGCGCATTGGTGGGCGACGTGCAGGTGCAGATCGGCGGCGTGGCCACATTGGGCACGCTGGATGCGGGGCATGCGCAGATCTTCGCGACCGATGGCATTTTTGCGCCAGACACGCTCAGCATCGCCGGGACAGCGACGCTCCAAACCCGTTCGGCCGACATCTCGCTGACCGGAGTGTCCAACAGTTTTGGCGGCGAGGTCAGGCTTCTGGCCCTCGCCGCCCCCGCGAACCCCGGCGACGTCACCATCATGTCCGCGGGCGATCTCACCATCTCGCAGCTCACGGCACGAACCGCGACCGTGTCGGTGGACGGTGATCTGATGCAGAGCGGCGCGGTTTCCACCCAGGCGGCCAGTGGGTTTACCGCGACGGGAGATCTGTTTTTAGCCAACGAGGGCAATATCTTGGTTGGTGCCACTGCGTTTTCAGGTCTCGATGTGCGCGTCGCGGTGGCGGGCGACCTGACCCTTGGCGACACCACGGCACAGACGCTGACACTCACGCTTCCCGGCAGGCTGGACCAAGAAAGCGCGGTATCCGTCGCGGGCCTGCTGTCGCTGACGGTCGGCGACAGCGTCTCGCTTGGGCGCGCTGACAACGGGTTGGCGGAGGTTTCGGGCATCGTTTCGGGGCCAACGACCAAATTGCGTGATGCCGACGGCTTTGCCGTGGTGGGGCTGAGCGCGATCCAGTTGCTGATCGGCACTGAGGCTGACCGGCAGGCAGGCAATATCACCCTCGGTGGAAACTTCGGTGCAAATGCAGAGGTTTATACCCTAGGAGATGTCACCATCGACCCAGGAATTGGCGGTCAGTTCGGCGACACCGCAGTTCTGGACGCGGGCGGATCGGTGCAGGCCACCGCCGGTTTGGTCGTCGGCGATGCGGCGATGATCAAGGCGGGGCAAGATGTAATGCTGGCCAGCCTCAACGGTGGCGGCGCGACGATTGTCGGTCGGGACGTGATCGTCGATACGGTGGGGCTGAGCGGCGCGCTCATCATCGAGGCGCACAACGACCTTTGGCTTGGCGACCCGACATTGGGCACCAAGTCTTCGGCCACATCGATGGCGTTGAAGGCCGGTGGCACCGCACTGATCCGCGCGTTTGACAGTGTCGGAGCGTTCTCCGTCGTGGCTGGTGCTGGCATTGATCTGACAGCAATTTCAACGGGCGGTGATGCTATCGCAGACACGGCTGTGGGCGATCTGCGGCTCGCGGGCGTGGATGTGGGCGGTGATTTCGGGGCACATACCGGCGACGGCGCGATCGTGGCGCGCAGCGTCGCTGGGCAAAAGGCACCTGCGCTCCTCGTCGCTGGCGCTGCGCGGTTTGATGCGTCGGGCCCGGTGCTGCTGCCCGCGGCCGAAGGTGCCGCCGGACATGTGTTCGGCGGCCCTGTCGCGATCACGCGCGCATCCCAGGTTGCTATCGAGGCGTCCGGTGATCTGACCTTCGGTGCCGTTGACATTGCCTTCACGTCACTGGAGGCATTGGCGCAGGGCGGTATATTTGATCGCACAGGCAATAGAATAGCCGGCGGAGTTCACCTTAAATCTTCAGGTAAGATCCGCGGTCTCGGCTCAGCGTTTCTGAAGGCTGATGGCGATCTACGTGTTGATGCGCATGGCGCAGCGTCGCTGCTTGGCGCCAATGACGTCGGCGGCGCGGTGTCCGTTGCGGCGACCTCGCTTGATTGGGCAGAACTTGGCAGCATCCTGCTTGCCGACGTCGCAGTCGATGGTGGTGCGCGTTTGATGTCGGGCATGGATGGCGCGTTCGGTGACGCAGCGATCCGCCAAGGCGAGGTTGCGACGGTGCCGCGTCTCACCATGGTGGATGGGGTCGCGCAGGTCGGAGATGAGACGTTCTCCGGCACCTTGAACATCCGCGGCGATCTCGATCTGTCGAGCGGCCTTGCGCCTGAAATCGCCTTGGCAGATGTGGCTGGCGGCGGCGGCCCATTTGGGGAGGTTGATCGCGGCGTGGATCTGGGCGATCGCGACAACGTCTTTAACGGATCGGTCGCGTTGCGCCGCATCGCCGGTGCCGCGACGGTGACCGAAGAATCCAGCAGCGACACACTGCATCAGGATGAACTGGATGGTGGAAAGTTGCACCTGCGCCAGATCGAAGTGATCGGCGACATAGTCATAACCACCTCTGACGATGTGATTTTCGACGGACGCATGACGGCGCTTGTCGACAGCGATGTCCCTGCCGCAAAGCCGACCATTCCCAGCGGCTTGGATGACGATGATCCAAAACGCCAAGGGCTGGAGGGCCTCGTGGCCGAGGATTTCCGGCTCTGGCTGTCAGATGGCGCGACCATGACCGTTGATACCACCGCGGCGGGCGCAGATCCGTCAGGTGGCATGATCCGCTTCGATCGCACCATCGACGGGTTCAACGAATTTTTGCCGGCGCGGACGCTTGAAGGTGTGAACCAACGTGCCGGTGCGGCGAAAATCGGCCTGAATGCCGGCGGGGGCGACGTTCGGTTCCGTGACTATGTCGGGGCAGGTGCGCCCTTGGGCGATGTCACGATAAGCTCTGCTGATGATGTCGCAATCGGCCATACCTATGCTGCACGTGCCCCGGATGCAGAATCGCCTCAGGCGCGGTATCTTCTAGGTAAATCATATGAAAGCGACGTTTTCTTTGCGTCAGATCTAAAGATCGATGCGACCGGTGACGTGGTGCTTTATGCGCCGCCCGGCCTGCGGGACAGCTTCGAAACCGCCGATGCCTTTTTTGGCGTGAACCTGCGGGGGTTCACTTATGGGCTTTCGCTGCGGCCGTCGCGTGTCGAGGCGTTCGGCTTCATTGGTGGATCAAGCCGCCAGGCCGCGGGCCTCTATCCCGTGGGCCCGCGCGCGCCGCAATACAACCTCAACGGCTGCGTGATCGGCGACGTTGCTGATTGCACCGGCGTCTCTGCGCCCAACGTGTTGACGGTGCTGCGGCTCGACCGCGCCCAGATCCTGAATGTGGAGCGGGAGGACCTGTTCGAACTGTTCGTGTCCTATGGAAATGAAGAGCTCTGGGGCGTGCCCCAAAGCTACGTCTTGGACCTGCAGGATCTCGGGCTGGACGACGAAGATGAGGAATTTCAAGAGGATGAGGCGCAGGTCTCGCCATTGAAAGGGACCAACGAATGATCGGCTTCGCACGGGTTTGCAGACGGATCGCGCGGGCGGGCGCCGCGGCGCTGATCTGCGCGGGCTGCGCGTCAGATGGGACCGGGTTCACCTCAGGTGAGGTCTGCACGCAGGTCAACGAAACTTTGCTGCGCGGACAGCGGTCAAGCTTTGGCCTGCAGTTTCAGGCCGCTGAGGACGCATTTTCAGAGTTGCTGTCGCTTTATGATCTCGACGACGCCGCCGCGAAGTGTCCGCGCGCGCCATCACGCCCCTTTATTCTTATGAATCAGGCGCTTGCGCATTCAAGTCAGGAACGTTTCGTGACCGCTGACGGCCTGTTCGCGCGCGCGGAATCCCTGCTTGATGAAAGCGGCCGCACGGCTGAGGAAACTGGGCGAGACCGCGCGTTGCTGAGCGCGTATCGCGCGCAGGATCAGCTCAACCGTTCAATCCTGGATGGTGCCCGGTCCTTCGTGGAACTTGCGGTGGCGCGGCTGCAAGAAAGCTCCGGCGTCAGTGGGCTGTCCCTTGGCGTTCAGGGGTTTGAGAGATTGGCGCTGTCGGGTGGGCCCGAAGCGCAGCGCACTTTGATTGAGGAGGCCACGAACCAGCACACTCTGGCACATATCCGATTGCTTGAAGGGGACGCTGCAGGGGCGGAAATTGCGATCAACCAGGCCTTGGATGTCATCGGCCTTTTGCCAAGAACTGCGGCCGCTTACCGACCGAGGTTCTTGTCGCAGCGCAGCTTGATCAAGCTTGAACTTGGCGATGCTGAGGGCGCACGGCGGGACGCGGCTGAGGCTGGCGAAGCGTTCGCGGCGTTGATGCCTGACACGCCGCTCGAAGCCTTGGCGCGGCTGCGCGAAGGCAGGGCGCTCACCGCACTTGGGCGCACTGACGCGGCGTTGGAGGCATATGAGCGCGGATTTTTGGTCTATGAAGAAAATCCAGTGATCGTGGACTACCAGACCCTGTGGCCATTTTTCCGGCTTGCGCTTCAATCGGTGCAGAAAGATCCAACCCGCCGCCGAGAGATGGGCGCCCGTATTTTCCGTGCCGCGCAGATCATCCGGCAATCCATCACTGCGCGCACCGTCGCGGGTGCCGCCGCTTTGCTGGGGCAGGGTGATGGCCCGGCGGGCCAGGCTGTGCGGCAGTGGCGCGACGCCAATGAACGCTATGCATCCCTTAAGGCGCTGCAAGTGCTGCAACTTCGTGATCCGCTGTCGCAAGCCGATCAAGCGAGGACACTTGCGCTGTCGGTTGCTGAGGCAAAGATTGAGGTCGATCAGCTGCGCAAGCGGCGCGACCAGATTGCGCCGGAATATCAGTCAGCAATCTCAGCCCCGGTCGGGTTGGATGAGGTGCAGGCGCAGCTTCGGCCGGGCGAAGCGATGGTCCAGGTGCTTGCCGGTTCGCCGCGCAGCTTTCTTCTGGTGATCGACCGTGAAGACATCCACTACCGCGTCATCCCGGTGACGGGGGATCAGATCGCCGTGCTGGTTCAGGTGCTGCGCGGCGGCGTTGAAGCCCGAGCAGGCAGCGCCGCACCGCAGTTTCCAGCACCACTCGCCCATCAGATGTTCAATCTTCTGTTCCCAGGTGAGAAAGAGCGCCTACTGTCATATGATGATTTGGTTTTTTCAACCACCGGCGCGCTGCAATCTTTGCCGCTGGATCTGTTGGTGACCGCGCCTCCGGGCTCTGGTTGGCAAGATATTGCGCCGGGATCCGTGTCATGGTTGGGCGACAGCGTGGCGATCAGTTATGTGCCCAGCCCCCGAAACCTTGTCGACATCCGGCGCGGCGCGGGCGCAAGCCGTGCGTCGAAGATGGTGGCCTCGTTCGGAAATTTTCGTGACGGGGTTGATCCGCACAAGGTGTTGCGTGTCTCGGGGCTGCCAGAGACATGCCTGACCTTGGCGCGTGCCGTCGATCAGGTTGGCGCATTGCCGGGCACGGGGCGCGAAGCCGAAGCGATTGCGGCCATGTTTGGCGACGCGGCACAGGTCCTGACCGGTGAGGCGTTCAACGAGGACGCGGTTAAAAGCGCCTCAGCCTCAGGCGCTTTGGCCGATTTCAGGGTGCTGCATTTTGCGACCCACGGCATCCTTTGGCCCACGGCGGACTGCTTTACTGAGCCTGCGTTGACCGTGACTGCAACCGATGCAGAAGACAGCGACGGTCTTCTTTCGTCCAATGAAATCAGGCAGATGAACCTTGATGCGCAATTGGTCGTGCTGTCTGCATGCAACACCGCATCGGGCTATCTGGTCTCCGCCTCCAACTCCGCCAACGGCGCGCGGCGCAGCGCCGGGGTCAGCGGGGCCGGGGGTGAGAGCCTGTCGGGTCTCGCACGTGCGTTCTTTTCCGCCGGTGCACGATCGGTGCTCGCGACCCATTGGCCAGTGGCGGATGATGAGACAACCGAATTGATGACGGAGTTTTTCAGGCGTCTGCGGGATGAGGGCCAGACCCTCAACGCCGCATTGCAGGGGGCGCAGCGCAAATTGCGTCAGAACCCGGCCAGCGCGCATCCGATCTTTTGGGCACCGTTCGTGCTGATCGGGGATGCGTCTTCGAAGCTCTGAGGCCCGGGGCGCCGGGGCGAAGCCCGGCTCTTGCGACATCCGATAATCAATATTATGTCAAATATCGGATCAGGTGAGGACTGTTACGGCTCCCACGGCCCGGTGGACACCGGGTCATCATCATTGGTGGAGGTCCGTGAGCGTACCTCGCCCTCAATGACAGCAACGCCTGAGAACTTCTTGTCAAAGCGGCCAAAATTATCTGCATCACCGCGCAGGACCAGCCAGAATCCGCTGTCGTCCTGGCGCATGTCGAGCACCGTCATCCGGGCGCGCAGCCAAGCCAGCGCTTCGCCGGCCGACAACGGCAGGCTCATGCGCCGCACTTCTTCATGCACGCCCAAACGTGCGTCGATCAACTCGATCAGCTCATCAATCCCGTCACCAGTGATGGCCGACACCGCGACGGCACCTTCCTGCCGTGAGGTTTCGTTGACCAGCGCGGCGCGCTCAGCCTCCGGGATCAGGTCGATCTTGTTGCGCAGCTCAATCATCGCGTCGCGCGCGTCTTCTTCAAGGCCAAGCTTGCCAAGCACATGCATCACATCGGCTTTTTGTGCCACCGCGTCCTCATGCGCCAGATCGCGCACATGCAGGATCAGGTCCGCCTCCAGCACCTCTTCGAGCGTAGCGCGGAATGCGGCGACCAGCTGCGTCGGCAGGTCTGAGATGAACCCAACCGTGTCCGACAGGATGATCCTGCGGCCAGACGGCAGTTCAACCGCACGCATTGTCGGGTCAAGCGTTGCAAACAGCATGTCCTTGGCCAAGACCTGCGCCGAGGTCAGTCGGTTGAACAGCGTGGATTTACCTGAGTTGGTGTATCCGACAAGCGCAACAATGGGATACGGGGTTTTCTTGCGCGATTCCCGGTGAAGCGTGCGCGTCTGAACAACGCGCTCTAACTTCTTCTCAATCCTGAGAATTTTGTCACTGATCGCACGGCGGTCAGACTCGATCTGCGTTTCGCCGGGGCCACCGACAGAACCAAGGCCGCCGCGCTGACGTTCAAGATGGGTCCAGGACCGCACAAGCCGCGATTTGAAGTATTCCAGATGCGCCAGTTCGACCTGCAACACGCCTTCACGGGTGCGCGCACGTTCTGAAAAAATCTCAAGGATCAGACCTGTGCGGTCCAAAACTTTGCAATCCCAGTGCTTTTCAAGATTGCGCTGTTGGACGGGCGTGACCGTTCCATCGACCACAACCAGATCGACCTCCTCTTCGGCGAAGCGGTCTTTCAGCTCTGCAGCTTTGCCCTTACCAAACAGCAGGCCCGGGCTCGGCTCTGCGATTGTGATGACGTCGGCACCTTGGATCTCAAGCCCCGGCAGCGCTTCGGCGAGGCCTACGGCCTCCTCCAACGCAGCGTGCGGATCGCGCAGGCGTAACGAATTGGGCCGAAGAGCCCTGCCCTTCGACCGGCTTTTAAGCACCGGATGAATGACGTGAACGCGGGTGGTCATAGGTCGGTCAGCCAATCATTCTTCGCCGTCATAAAGACTGATCGGCTGTGAGGGCATGACAGTGGAAATCGCATGCTTGTAGACCAATTGAGATTGTCCATCGCGGCGCAAAAGCACGCAGAAGTTGTCGAACCAAGTCACAACGCCCTGAAGCTTTACCCCGTTGACGAGGAAGATCGTGACTGCAACCTTGTTTTTACGGATATGGTTCAGGAATGCGTCCTGAAGGTTTTGTTTTTCGCCTGCCATGGTTTGGCCTCAGTGTTATTGGCGGCCGTCGCGACGTTGCGAAGCGTCCGCAGTTGGACTAAATCGCGCATCAAGGTGCGTCTTTTGACAGATTGCACGCGGACTGGCGATGCTGCAAGTGCGAAATCATCGCCTCCACCAACTGGGGTTGAGAAGCGCAACCACGGCCAACACTTCGATCCGGCCCAGAACCATCGCGGCGCACAGCAACATGCGCGCTGTGGTAGACAACTTGGCGTAGGCCGCAGGGTCTTGTTCCACAAGGGGAAATGCCGGTCCAGTGTTGGCCAGCGCCGAAATTGCGCCGATCAGCGCCCGGTCGAACTGCATTCCAGACAGCGTCAGGGCCAGCAACGTGACCGACAATGCGGCCAGAAACAACATCGTGAACACCCACGCGTTGGTCACGGCTGCGCGGTCAAGTCGCCCTCCCGGCCGGCGCGGACGGTCGATCACCCGCGGGTGCGACAGGTGGCCCAGATCGCGTATGCCGTGCTGGAACAAGGCGAAGGCGCGGAACAGTTTGATCCCGCCCGCGGTCGATGCAACGCCCCCGCCAAGCGCGGCAAGACCCAGCAGCATCAGCGTCGGGTTCGACAGGCCGGACCAGTTCTGCGCGCTTGCCCAATCCATCGACACGTAGCCGGTGGTGGTGGCAAAGCTGGTCACCGTCGCCACCGTACCCCAAAGTGCTGCGAAAAATGCGCCCCAGCCATCGGTTTTCTCGGTCAGGGTCAATGCGCCCAGCCAGTGACGCCCGAACAGCCAGGTGGACGCGATCAGCACCGTCAGCGCCAGCAGCCGCAATTCTGGATCGCGCGACACCGCCTCGCGCAAGCGGGCCAATCGTTGGCGGGGTCGCCACGGCAGACGGCTGGCGGCGAGCACCATGAACACCACGGCCGCTGCCTCTGCCAAACGGTTGCCATGCACGGCAAGTCCTTCGGATGACGGTGAAATCCCGCTGGTGCTGAGCACGCCCATCGCATGGCACAGCGCTGTGAACGTGTCGCCCCCCGCGGCGGCCAGCAGCACCGTCAGCAGCGCCGTCAGCCCGAGATAAAGCGGAAAGATCCCGCCAAGCGCGCGCCATGTTCGCGCGCCGCCCGGCCCCAGCGTCAGAACCCGATCGACCGAGGACGCGCCTTCATCTTCGGTGGCTGCGCGCGCGCCGGGTCCGTCAGGCACGTCCAGCAGGCCGCGCGGCCCCAGCACGGCAGCGGCGGCGGTCAGCGTTGTTAGCCCGCCGATCCATCCAAGCATGGCGCGCCACAGGTGCAGCGATGGGGCCGATGCTTCGGGCCGCGGCAACAGCGTCGCGCCGGTGGTGGTCAGCGAGGACACCGCTTCGAAATACGCGCCAAGGGCACCAAGTGTCGGCTCCAAAAGAAAAAACGGAATGCTGGCCAACATGGGTGCCACCGCGAAACACCCCGCATAGGTCAGCAATTCGCCGCGTGGTGCGACCTCAGTGCGGGTGTCGCGCCGCGACGCGGCGGCAAAGATTGCGCAGATCGCCATCGTGAACAAAGCCGCATATAGAAACATGCGCGCGGCGCGCCAGTCGGCCTCAGCCAATGCAAAAATGCACGGAACTGCCATGGCCAGCCCCAGCGCACCGGTGAACCACAGCAGGATGGGGATCCCGAGAAAACGCATCGGATCAGAAGAAATCCACGGACACGCGGAACAATTGCTCCACTTGCCGCACCACGTCGCGGCGCGCAAAGACAACGACGCGGTCGCCTTCTTCGATCACCAGATCGCCGCGGGGCATCTTCACGCCCTTGGCCCCCAGCACGGCGCCGACCACCGCCTGTTCGGGAAAATTGGCGTCGCGCAATGGCTTGCCGGCGATGGGCGAGGTGGCGAGCACCTGCGCCTCGATCACCTCAGCCTCATTGTCGCCGACGGTATAGACCGCGCGCACCTTGCCCCGGCGCACATGGCGCAGGATTGAGCTGACGGTGGTCGCCCGCGGCACGATCAGCGCATCAAGGCCAAGCCGCTCCCCAAGTTCGCCATAGGATGGATCATTGGTCAGCGCGATGGCGACCCGGCAGCCTGCGCCCTTGCCGCGCGCAGCCGAAAGTAGGTTGGTTTTGTCATCATCGGTCAGCGCCAGAATTGCATCGGCTTCCTGGATGTTGGCTTCTTCGAGCAACACAGGATCAAGCCCGTCGCCCAGCAGCACGATGGTGCGGTCCAGCGCCTCCGCGGCGCGTTCGGCCCGGACGCGGTTCTTTTCAACCATTTTGACCCGCGGGCGCGCGGGATCAGCCTCCAGCAACCTGGCGACCGACAGGCCGACATTCCCGGCACCGACGATCACCACCCTGCCCGCAGGTTTCGATTCGCGCCCAAACAGCGAGATTGCCCGGCTCAGATCTTCCCGCAGCGTCACCAGATAAACATCGTCGCCTGCGAAAAGCTGATCCTCGGCTGAGGCGACGTGCAGCACGCCGTCGCGCCGGTACGCCACCACGATGGTGCGAAGGGTGGAAAACAGCTCTGACAGCTGCCGCAAAGGCGTGTTCAGCACCGGACATTCATCGGTCAGATGCAGGCCAACCAGTTGCACCTGTCCGTCCAGAAACGATTCGCCGTCGAACGCTTCGGGCGATGCCAGCCGCCGTATGGCGACGCGCGCGACCTCCAGCTCAGGCGAAATGATCACATCGATCGGCATGTGATCGCGCCGGAACAGGTCCGCCCACGCAGGCTCCAGATAGCTTTGGGCCCGGATGCGCGCGATTTTCTGCGGGACCGAGAACACCGAATGCGCGACCTGGCACGCCACCATGTTGACCTCATCCGCGAAGGTCGCGGCGATCAGCATGTCGGCGTCATGGGCCCCGGCCCGCTCCAACACGTCGGGGTGGGACGCAAATCCAGTGACGCCGTTCACGTCATAGCCCTCGGTCACTCGCCGGACCAACGCGGGGTCCTGGTCGATGATGGTGACGTCGTTGTTTTCCGCCGCCAGATGACGGGCGATCTGAGAGCCGACCTGCCCTGCGCCGCAGATGATAATTTTCATGATGGAGGGTTTGGACCCTTGATGCGCGGGGCGCTTTGCCCGGAAACTGAGCGGATTATGGGGCGTTGCCGGGGCTTCGTCAAACGGGGCGAATGGCTGGCGGTTTGCCCGCGCCGATCCGCCGCGATAGGGTTCGGGGCGGCGCCGATCCGGCGCGGCGTGAAGGGATTGATGATGATCGACATGCGATTGGGTGCGGTGGCGGCGGTGATGGTTGCGGTGATGACGCTGGGATCGCCCGGTGCGGGGATGGCGCAGTCGGCACCTGCTGGCAAATCTGCCGGGGCGCGGCTGAAAGCGGCCGGCGCATGGAAGCTTGAACTGATCAACGTCAATCCGGAGACGATGATGTGCGCCGCCTCAACGCGCGACAACGCGTTGAATGCGGTGTTCAATTATCTTGTCATCAACCGGCGCCTCTCCGCATTTCGCATTGCGAGCGCTGAGCTGGCCTTGGCCCCCGACGCCGACGACGCGATGCTTGTGCTTCAGGTCGATGAACGCCGCGCGGTGGCGATCCGCGGTAAAAAGCAAGGCCAGATCGCCGTGCTGATGGTCGACAAGGACGCCGAGGCCAAGCGCCAGTTCGTGCGCGACATGGCCGAGGGCAAAACCCTGACCGTGCGCGACGAGGCTGGCGAGACCATCGGGCGCTTTCAGCTGAATGGCGCGAACACGGTTCTGCGCGCCTTCGGGATGTGCGTCGCCCGCCTGCCTGACCGCGACGCACCGGCACCTGAATAGGGCTCAGTCCTCTGCGCCCTCCTCATCGGCCATGGCCACCCGCGCGCCGCCGCGGGTCGTGGTAACAACGCCAAGGCTTTTCAGTTTGCGGTGCAGGGCTGAGCGTTCCATTCCCACAAAGCTGGCGGTCTTTGAAATGTTGCCGCCAAAGCGGTTGATCTGCGCGATCAGGTAATCGCGCTCAAACAATTCGCGGGCCTCGCGCAGCGGCATTGATGCCATCAACGCCGTCAGCCGCGCGCCATCATCCCCGCCAACGCCGCCGCCAGACAGCGGCAATTCTTCGGCGCCGATTTCCCCGGCGCCGGGCGACAGGATCAGCACCTGTTCCATCATGTTGCGCAGCTGGCGCACGTTGCCGGGCCATTCCTGGGTCTGCAGCAGGGCGATCGCTTCTTCGGACAGGGTGCGCCGCGGCAGGCCTTCGGTCTTGGACAGCCGGTCCAGGAAATGATCCGCGAGCGCGGGAATATCTTCGCGCCGCGCCGCAAGCGGGGGCGATTCCAGCGGCACAACGCCCAGCCGGTGAAACAGATCCTCGCGGAAGCGGCCCTCGCCGATCAGCTGTTCCAGATCGCGGTTGGTGGCCGAAATCACGCGCACATCAACCTTTAGGGTGTCACCGCCGCCGACGCGCTGAAAGCGCTGGTCCACCAGAACGCGCAGGATTTTGGATTGGGTGGCGGCGGGCATTTCCGCCACTTCGTCAAAGAACAGCGTGCCGCCATGGGCGCGTTCAAACTGGCCGGCGATGATGCGCCCGTCGGTGTGCTCCCGCCCGAACAGCACTTCCTCCATCATGTCGGGGGTGATGGTGGCGGCGTTCACGATCACGAAGGGCTTTTCCGTGCGGTCCGAATTTTCGTGGATGTAGCGCGCCGCGACCTCTTTGCCCGATCCCGGAGGGCCAGATAGCAGCACGCGGCTGCCAGTGCGCGCCACGCGATCAAGCTTGGTGCGCAGCGCGGCGATGGCATGAGACGCGCCAATGATTTCAGCGGCCTGTGCCTCAACGCGCCGCAGTTCGGCATTTTCCCGGCGCAAGCGGCTGGCTTCGATCGCGCGGCTCACGACCATCATAAGCTGGTCGATTTTGAACGGCTTTTCGATGAAATCGTACGCGCCCTGCTTCACCGCAGCGACCGCAATTTCCACGTTGCCGTGGCCTGAGATGATGACGACGGGTATCTCGGGCTGGTTGACCTTCACCCGGCGCAGGATTTCGATCCCGTCCATGCGTGACCCCTGAAGCCAGATGTCGAGGATGATGAGGTCCGGGATCCCCGCCTCAATCGCCGCAAAGGCACCGTCCGCGTCGGAGGCTTGCCGCGTCGCGTAGCCTTCATCCTGAAGGATGTCGGTCAGCAAATCGCGGATGTCGGCCTCATCGTCAACGACCAAAATTTCGACCATATCAGTCACCATTTTCTCTCTGCTCGTCATTGATTTGAAGCGGCATCTTCATGTGCCGTCTTAACTTTTTCACGGCTGCGATCCGGGCCCGCCCGCGGCAGGCGCAACACCACCTGCGCGCCGCGCCGCCCTTCGGCCCAATCGTCAGTCGCGTCTTCGATGTCGAACGATCCGTCATGGTCCTGAGCAATCTTTTTGACGATCGCGAGGCCGAGCCCCGTGCCTTTTTCACGCGTGGTCACATAAGGCTCCATCAACCGCGCACGATTGGCCGGCAGGCCGACACCATTGTCCATGATGCGGATCACAGCGAAATCACCCTCCTGCGTCAAGCTTGCGCGCACCTCACCGCGCGGCTGGGGCGCATCGCACAGCCGCGCTTCCACCGCCTCTCCCGCATTTTTCAGCAGGTTGGTCAGGGCCTGCATGATCAACCCACGGTCAAACACAATCCGCTGCCCGCCTTGGGGGATGTCGCAGGCGAATTTCACTGTGCCCCCGGCCGCATCCTGCAACAACACAGATTCGCGCAGCACCCGGCCCAGATCATGCGCAGCCAGTTCCGGCGCAGGCATCCGGGCGAACTGGCTAAATTCGTCGACCATGCGCCGGATGTCGCCTGCTTGGCGCACAATCATGTCGGAATATTGGTCAAAGCGCACGCGGTCCTCGCCTGCGATCATCGGGCCAAACTTGCGCTTCAGCCGTTCGGCCGACAACTGGATCGGTGTCAGCGGGTTTTTGATTTCGTGCGCGACACGGCGCGCAACGTCGCCCCATGCCGCCATCCGCTGGGCTGAGGCAAGTTCCGTAAGGTCATCAAAGGTCAGCACAAAGGCATCACCGCTATCATCTTGCGCCACCCGCACGGCGCGCACCATGAAATCACGCTCCCGCCCGTTCACCAGCCCTTGCACCCTGTCATCGGCGGCACCGGTGCGCCGGGCCCCGGCCTGCTCCAGCACCTGCGCGAAGATCGGCGCGACCTCAGCCAACGGCTGTCCGGCATCGGCGGCGGCGTCGCGGCCAAGCATCTGTTCGGCGGCCTTGTTCATGATCGCGATCCGCCCGTCGGCGTCGAGCCGCATGACCCCGGCGGTCACGCCCGACAGCACCGCTTCGATAAAGCGGCGGCGGCGTTCGGTTTCGCGGTTGGCGTCCAAAAGCGCGTCGCGCTGGCCCTTCACCTGTTCGGTCATGCGGTTGAAAACGCGCGACAGCACGGCAATTTCGTCATCACCGCGTTCTTCTTTGACGCGCACGTCAAGATCCCCTGCCCCGACCCGCTGCGCCGCCCCGGCCAGCCGCCCGATGGGCCGCGACAGACGTTCCGCGAACCATAGGCCCAGCCAGATCGCCGCCAGCGTCACCAGCAGCGCGAACCCCATATAGATCACCGCGAAATCCAAAAGGATCTGCCCGCGGTCGCGCTCCAACCGCTCATAAAGCTGGACGGTTTCCTGGGTTTCATCCAGCAGGCGCAGCACTTGGCCGTCCACCCGGCGCGAGACATAAAGGTAATAGTCGAAGAAATTCGACAGATGAACCAGCGCCCGGATTTCATCATTCAGATCGTCGTTGATGATCACCACGTCGCCCGCACGCGCGGCGGCCATGTCGGCCTCGCTCGGCGGGTTGAAGCTGAAAAGATAAGAAAACTCACCCCGCGCGCGCAGCACCAGGTTCGAATCGAACACATACGCTTTGGGGACCTCGCGCAGCAGCGCCTGCCCGCGCAGCAGTTCGCCCAACTGGCCGTCGCTGACCCCGATTGCTCCGGCGCGGTTCAGATCATTGGCCATGGCCAGGATCTCGCTGCGGATGGCGCGGGTGTGTTCCTGTTCATAGGCTTGGGCGGTCGACAACGCGTTGCGCACCACTGTGCCAATCTGGGCAGAGAACCAACCCTCCAGCCCGAAGCTGACCGTGATGGTGGCGAAGACCGCAACGATGATGGTCGGCGCCAGCGCCATCACCGCAAACACGCCGGTCAGCCGCAGATGCAGGCGCGATCCGGCAGATTGGGTGCGCCGCGCGGCGATCAGCGCCGCGACGCGCCAGACCAGCAGGCCCGCCACTGCAATGATGTAGACAAGATCGGCAAGGAAGACGGCGCGCAGCATCTCCGGCGCCGCAGGTTGGCGCCCCTCAGTGTCGCCAAGCGCGATGACCGTGATCACCGCCAACACCGGCGCCAGCGCCACAACGGCCAGCGCCAGCCGGTTGCGCGCCCGCCGACCGGGTTCGGGCCGGGTCAGCGACGCAAGCAGGCCGCGCAGATGGCGGCTGATGAAGTTTTCTGCGGCGGCGAGGTCGCGGGCCAAGGGCTGTCGCCCTTTCTACTGTTGCATGGTTACATCAGTTTCTTGCCGCGCGTCACCGGAATGTCAAGGTCGCGTATCTTTTTGCGCAAAGTGTTTCTGTTGATCCCCAGCAACTCCGCCGCCTTTAGCTGGTTGCCGCGGGTGGCCGAAAGCGTCAGCGCAATCAGCGGCAGCTCCACCTCTCGCACGATGCGGTCATACAGGCCCGGGGGCGGCAGGCTGTCGCCGTGAAGCTGGAAATAGCTGCGCAGATGCGCTTCCACCGAAGCGCCGAGGCTTGCGCCGCGTTCGCCCTCAGGCGCGGCGCCCGATGTTGGGCGCGCGGACAGCTCTTCCTCAACCACGTCGGCGCCGATCACTTCGTCGGCGCACAGCGCGGCGAGGCGCTTCATCAGATTTTCAAGCTCTCGGACATTGCCGGGCCAAGACTGGCGCTTCAGCACGTCGATCGCATCGGCGGAGATGGTTTTCTTCGGCAATCCCTCAGCCGCGGCGCGGCGCAGGAAGGCGCGGGCCAGATCGGGGATGTCCTCAACCCTTTCGCGCACCGGGGGCAGACGGATCGGCACGACGTTGAGGCGGTAGAACAGGTCTTCGCGGAACGTGCCTTCGGCAATCAGCGCGCGCAGGTCCTGATGGGTGGCGGCGACCACGCGCACATCGGCCTTGATCGGCTGGCGACCGCCGATGCGGGTGAATTCCCCTTCTTGCAACACGCGCAGCAGGCGGGTCTGGGCGTCGTGCGGCATGTCGCCGATCTCATCAAGAAACAGCGTACCGCCCGCCGCCAGTTCAAACTTGCCGACCGCGCGGTCAGTGGCCCCGGTGAAGGCGCCTTTTTCATGCCCGAACAGCTCCGATTCGATCAGATCGCGCGGGATCGCGGCCATGTTAACAGCCACGAACGGGCCCTTTTTGCGCCAGCCGAAATTGTGCAGCGCGCGGGCGACCAGTTCCTTGCCGGTGCCGGATTCGCCGTTGATCATCACGGTCAGATCCGTGTTCATCAACCGCGCCATGATGCGATAAACCTCCTGCATCGCGGGGGACCGGCCGATGATTGGCAGCCCCTCGTCGCGCAGCGCGTCCTCAGTTGACCGGCCATCAGCGATGGCGTCGGTCTTTTTGCCGCCCATCGCCTTGCGCACGGTTTCGATCACCAGTTTCAGATCGAACGGCTTGGGCATGTATTCATACGCGCCGACCTCAGCCGCGCGGATCGCGGTCATCACGGTGTTTTGCGCCGACATCACGATCACCGGCAATTCAGGCCGCCGCCGCCGGATCGCGGGCAGCAGGTCCAGTGCGTCGCCGTCGGGCATCATCACGTCGGTGACCACCACATCGCCTTCGCCCTCTTCGACCCAGCGCCACAGCGTGCTTGCCGATCCAGTAGATCGCACGCGGCAGCCTGAGCGGGTCAGCGCCTGGCTCAGCACTGTGCGGATCGCCCGGTCGTCATCGGCGATGAGAACGGTGCCCCCGATGCCTCCGCTCATGCTCATGACGTCGCCTTTTCAGGTGTTGTGGCTTTGGCGGCTTTGCCGGGGCCCGCAGGTTTCTTTGTGTTCGGGTCGCGCCAGACCGGCAGCAGCATGCGGAACGTGGTCCAGCCCGGATCACTTTCACAGTCGATCACGCCGCCATGGGACGCGACGATCTTGCTGACCAGCGCCAGCCCCAGCCCCGATCCGGTGGCCTTGGAGGTCACGAACGGTTCAAAAATATCGCGCTTGAGGCTGTCGGGCACGCCCGGTCCGTTGTCAGAGATCGAGATCTGCAATGGCAGGCTTTCGCGCCGCCCCGACGGGGCCGCCATGCGAATGCCGGGCCGATAGCTGGTGCGGATTGAAATCATGCCCCCGACGCGTGGCGCGGCCTCAGCAGCGTTTTTCAACAGGTTCAGAAACACCTGCATCAGCTGGTCCGGGTCCGCGGCAGTGGGGGGCAAGGACGGGTCATATTCTTCGACAAACCGCACATGCTGCGCAAAGCCCGATTTGGCGGACAGGCGCGCGCGGTCCAGCACGTCATGGATGTTGACCGGCGACAATTGCGTGGGGCGGTTGTCGCCGAACTGTTCAACCTTGTCGAGCAGCGACGCGATGCGGTCGGCTTCCTCACGGATCAGCTCGCACAGCTCAGTTTCCTGATCGCCCAGCTGCATCGACAACAGCTGCGCCGCGCCGGAAATGCCTGCCAGCGGGTTCTTGATTTCATGCGCCAGCATCGCCGACAGCCCGATCACCGACCGCGCCGCGGCCCGGTGGGTCAGGCTACGGTCCATCCGTTCCGCCAGCGTCTGGGGCTGGATCAGCACCATCGCGCCGCCGGAAAGTTCGGGCATTGAGGACACATGCAGATCCACCAGCCGCGAGGGGCGGTCTGGCAGCGACAGCTCCAACCCGTGTTCAGCAACCGAAATGCCGGGGCCTTTGCGGGCTTGGCCGACCAGATCCATCAACCGGCTTGCCTCGCCGAACACGTCCGCGACGCGCCTGCCCTTCAGCGCCCGGCTGCTGATGCCAAGGAAATTCTCCGCCGCGCCGTTCACAATGACAAAGCAGTCTTCGGCATCAAGGATCATTGCCGCTTGCGGCAGCGCGTTCCACACCGCCTCATAGGTTGGGTCCGTCATGCGGCGCGCTCCTGATCTTGATCGGTGGGGGAAAGGTCGGGGAGCTGCGCACGCAGCGCGCGGTAAATCGCGGTGGGGTCGGTTTCGCGGATCAGATCGCTGCGCAGCGCAGATGATCCCGGCACGCGGGCCAGATACCAGCTGATGTGCTTGCGCATGCATCTGATGCCGATGTCGCGGCCATAAAATGCCAACGTCGCCTCATGATGCTCTACCATCAGTTCTGCCAGATCGGCGCCTTGGGGGGGCGCGGGAAATGCGGTGCCAGCGATTTCGGCGCCCAAGGCGCCCGGCAGCCAAGGCGCGCCTTGCATCGCGCGCCCGATCATGGCCCCGTCAGCGCCGCTGGCGGCCATGGCAGCGCGGGCGTCATCGGCGGTGTGAATGTCGCCATTCACAATCAGCGGAATGGTCACCGCGTCGCGCACCGCGCGCACCGCGGCCCAGTCAGCGACGCCCTTGTAGAATTGCTGGCGGGTGCGGCCATGCACGGCGATCAGCGCGATCCCGGCATCCTGCGCCCGGCGCGCGACCTCAGGCGCGGTCATCATGTCCGCGTCCCAGCCAAGCCGGGTTTTCAACGTCACCGGGATTTTTACCGCGGCGACGATCGCCTCAATCAGGTGCAGCGCATGATCGGGGTCGCGCAGCAGCGCCGATCCGCAGGCCCCTTGGGTGACGGATCGCGCCGGGCAGCCCATGTTGATGTCCACATAGGCGGCGCCGGCATCCTCGGCCATGCGGGCTGCCTCAGCCATCCATTCCGCCTCACGGCCAGCGATCTGCACCGCCTCTATGGCGCCGCCGCCGAGTTCGGTTTTCGCGCGGGTGACCCTGTGACCCTGCACCGCCTCGCGCGATCCGACCATCTCAGACACGGTAACCGGCGCACCGAACCGCGCCGCCAGCTTACGAAACGGCAAATCGGTGATCCCTGCCATAGGGGCAGGCAAAACCACGCTGGGCAAAGCGATGTCACGTATGGAAAGAGGCATGCGGGATACGACTGCTCAATGATTATGCATGAAGCGCACAGATAGCGCCGCCCCTTGAGCAGGGCAAGACCTGAGGCTAGCGTGCGGCGCCGACGCCCGTGTCCCCTGAAAGCCGTGGTTTTTCGCATGTATGCACACGCCCTGATCGTCGCCGCCGGGCGCGGAACCCGCGCCGGGCCAGGTGCGCCCAAACAATACCGCGATCTGGGCGGCATGACCGTGCTGCGCCGGGCCGTGCTGGCGCTGGCCGCGCATCCAAAAGTTGCCAGCATCCGCGTCGTGATCCATGCCGATGATCAGGCGGCATACAGCGGCGCGGTTGCCGGGCTTGATCTGGGCGATCCGGTGATCGGCGGCGCCACCCGCCAAGACAGCGTGCGCCTGGGGCTGGAGGCGCTGGCCGCCGCGGGCGTTGACCCCGCAGCCCTGGTGCTGATCCACGATGCCGCGCGGGTCTTCGTGACGCTTCATACCATCGACAAGGCCTTGGCCGCACTGGAATTTGCTGATGGTGCCTGCCCGGCCCTGCCAGTGGTCGACACCTTGCGCCGCGGGCATGGTGCCACTGGAAACCCGGATGCCGGGCCTTATTTAATCGCGGGCGACATCGTGCCCCGTGACGGGTTGTTCCGGGCGCAGACGCCGCAGGTCTTTGCCCTCGGCACCATCCTCGCCGCCCATCGCGCCATGCGCGGACGCCCGGTGACCGATGATGTCGCCGTCGCGCAGGGCGCGGGCATGACGGTCGCGCTGACGCCGGGCGACACCGACAATTACAAGATCACCACGGCGCAGGACCTGATCCGCGCCGAACGCACCCTTTGCGAAAGGCAGTCCATGGACATCCGCTTCGGCACAGGCTTTGACGTGCACGCGTTCGCAGATGGCGATCACGTTACGCTTTGCGGCGTCGCCATCCCGCATGATCGCGGCCTGACCGGGCATTCCGACGCCGATGTCGGCATGCACGCGCTGACCGACGCCATTTTTGGTGCGATTGCTGAGGGCGATATCGGCCGCTGGTTCCCGCCCTCAGACCCGCAATGGCGGGGCGCCGACAGCCGGATATTTCTGGCAAAGGCTGCTGAGCGGGTGGCCGCCCGTGGCGGGCGCATCCTGAACGTCGATGTGACGCTGATCTGTGAGCGGCCAAAGATCGGCCCCCATGCCGATGCGATGCGCGCGAAGCTGGCCGAAATTCTGGGCCTTGATCTGGGCCGCGTGTCGGTGAAGGCCACCACCACTGAACGGCTGGGGTTCACCGGGCGCGAAGAAGGGATCGCGGCGCAGGCTGCCGCGTCGGTGTCGCTATGATTGCGTCGAAATGGATCGCCACGGGGTTTGGCCTCGGGCTCAGCCCCAAGGCGCCGGGCACGGTCGGATCGCTGGGGGGGGTGGCGCTGGGGATCGCGCTGCATCTGATCGGCGACTTTCCGCTGCTGCTGGCGGGGATGGTTGTGGCCACGGTTGGCGGATGGCTGGCCACGGCGGCCTACATGAAAACCGTCCCCAGCAAGGACCCGCAGGAGGTGGTGATTGATGAGGTCGCGGGCCAGCTGATCGCGCTTTTGCCCTTGTCCTATGGGCTTTGGCACATAGGCCGCGACCCGTCGGTGTTTTTGGATGCGTGGCCCGGCTGGGTCGGCGGGTTCGTCATGTTCCGGCTGTTTGACATCTGGAAGCCTTGGCTGGTCGGGCGGGCTGAACGTTTGCCGGGCGCCACGGGCGTGATGGCCGATGATCTGGTGGCGGGCGTGTTTGCCGCGATCGTGGTCACGCTGGCCGCCATTATTGCGCATGGAGTTCTTATATGATCATCGATCCGCACACCGAAGATCTTGCCGCGCAGGTGCTGAATGCTGCGCGCGCCGCCAACCGGACCATCGCCACAGTGGAGAGTTGCACCGGCGGGCTGGTGATGGCGGCGCTGACCGCGATCCCGGGATCGTCCGATGTGGCGGAGCGCGGCTTCGTCACCTATTCCAACGCGGCCAAGCACGACATGGTCGGCGTGCCCATGGCGCTGATCGAAGGGCATGGCGCGGTGTCAGAACCCGTTGCACGCGCGATGGCTGAGGGGGCGCTGAACCGCAGCCCCGCCGATCTGGCGGTGGCGGTCACCGGCATCGCCGGGCCGGGCGGGTCAGACCGCAAGCCCGAAGGGCGGGTGTGTTTTGCCATCATCCGCCGCGGCGCCCCGGCCCGCAGCCTGACCGAGGAATTTGGTGCCCGCGGGCGCGGCGAGGTCCGCGCGGCCGCCATGCGCCGCGCGTTGGAGCTGCTGTTGGAGGCGTCGCAGGGGGCCTGAACCCCCTGCCCCTGATCAATATTCGATGCCGCGCTGCGCCTGCACCCCGGCGTCGAAATGGTGTTTTTGTGCGCTGATTTCGGACACCAGATCGGCCACCTCCATCAATTCAGGCTTGGCGCTGCGCCCAGTGCAGACCACATGCAAATCGGGGCGCCGGGCGGTCAAATCGGCCACCACATCCGCGATTTCAAGGTAGTCGTAGCGCAGGGCGATGTTGACCTCATCCAGCACGATCAGCGCGATGTCGGGATCGGCCAGCATCAGGCGCACCTCCTGCCACGCGGCGCGGGCGGCGGCGACATCGCGGGACAGGTCCTGTGTCTCCCAGGTAAATCCTTCGCCCATGGTGCGCCACACGACCTGATCGCCGAACACCTTGAAGGCCTCGCGCTCTCCGGTCTTCCATGTGCCTTTGATGAACTGAACGATCCCGACCTTGCGGCCATGGCCCAGCATCCTGAGCGCGAGGCCGAAGGCGGCGGTGGATTTTCCCTTGCCGTCGCCGGTGTTGACGATCAGCAGGCCCTTGCGCTGTTTATTCTCAGCAACGCGGGCGTCCTGTTCAGCCTTCTGGGCCTCCATCTTTGCTTTATGGGCTTCGGCTTCGGCTTCGGTGATGTCTCGCAAGGGGCACGCTCCGGCATTGGGCATTGAGGAGGGGGGATCATAGCGCCGCCGGGCGCGGGGGCAATCTGCGGCGTGCGCGATTCTGCGGACTCGGTGCGGTGGCATGTGGGTGGGGCGTTTTTTGACCAAACGTTGCCTCTTTATGCGCCATACCTGCGTAAATATTGCGCATATGCCGCTGATTTGCACTTTAAACTGTCGACTGCTCGGTAAAATGTTTCCCTTTCCCGGTCTCCGGGCCTAACCCCTCGCGCGCAGATACATGTCGGTGCCCAGCTGAGAGGCGCCACACCGGAACAGACAGGGGAGATTGCCCATGAACGGCGCAGATACCGCCTGGATCATCGTCGCGACGGCGCTGGTTCTTTTCATGACATTGCCGGGACTGGCGCTGTTTTACGGTGGCCTCGTGCGCGCCCGAAACGTGCTGTCGGTGCTGATGCAATGCATGGCGATCGCCGCGTTGATGTCGATCCTGTGGCTGGTCGCGGGCTATTCCATCGCCTTTGGCCCGGCAACGGGCGGCTGGTGGGGCGGGCTGTCCAAGGCATTCCTGATCGGCGTGGACAAGGACAGCCTGTTCGGCACCATCCCTGAGATTCTGTTTTTTGCCTTCCAGATGACCTTTGCGATCATCACCCCAGCCTTGATCGTTGGCGCATATGTGGAACGGATCGGCTTTGGCTTTGTGCTGGGCTTTTCCTCGCTGTGGATGCTGCTGGTCTATGCACCGGTCGCGCACTGGATCTGGGGCGGTGGCTGGCTGGCAGCGCTTGGCACCATGGATTTCGCGGGCGGCATCGTGGTGCATGAAACCGCCGGTCTGGCGGCCATCGTGCTGGCGCTGATGCTGGGCAAGCGCCGCGACCGGGCGCGCCCGCCGCACAATCCCGGCATGGTGATGATCGGGGCGTCGATGCTTTGGGTCGGCTGGTTCGGGTTCAACGCAGGCAGCCAGCTTTCGGCCGATGGCGGGGCGGCGATGGCGCTGGTGGTCACGCACATCTCAGCCGCCGCGGCGTCGCTGTCCTGGGCGATCATGGAAAAGCTGCGCTATGGCAAATCTTCGATGGTTGGTCTGGTGACCGGAACCATCGCGGGCCTTGCCTCCATCACGCCTGCGTCAGGCTTTGTTGGGCCGATTGAGGCGCTGATCATCGGATCCATCGCCGGTGTCCTGTGCCAATACGCGGTGAACCTGATAAAAGAGCGTCTGAAGGTGGACGACACTCTTGATGTCTTTGCGGTGCACGGTGTGGGCGGCATCTTTGGCACGCTGATGATCGCGGTGCTGGGGCGCGGTGACTGGGGCCCGCAGCTGATCGCGCTGGCCGCCGTGGGCGTATTCACCGTGGTGATGACCTTTGTCATCGCGCGCATCGTTATGCTGTTCACCCCCCTGCGTGTGACGCCTGAGGAAGAGGTCGAGGGCCTGGATTATTCCGCCCATGGTGAGCGCGCCTACGACCTCACCTAACTGCTCGCCGCAGGGCATGACTGGGGTGCAAATAAAAGGGCCGCCGCGCAATGTGCACGGCGGCCCTTTTTCATGCGCAGGTTACATGCTGCGTGGGCCATACAGGGCCTCGGCCCGGTCTTCGAACGCGCGGACAATGCGCTGCATCGCCTCGGTGAACACCACCCCGACCACGGCGCGCAGGATCGCGTTCTTGAATTCGAAATCCACAAAGAAATCGACGTCGCACAGGCCCGGTTGGACCTCCTCAAACCGCCAGTGGTTGTCGAGATATCTGAACGGGCCGTCGAGGTATTTCACATCGACGGTCTGCGCCTTGGGGTCCAGCGTCACGCGGCTGCCAAAGCGTTCGCGGAACACTTTGAATGAGATGATCAGATCGGCGTCGATCACCTCCGACCCCGGCGCATCGCCAGGGCGACGGCCGCGCACGCGCACCCCCTCGCACCACGGCAGGAATTCGTTGTAGCGACTTATATCCGCAATCAGGGCGTACATTTCCCCGGCGGAATACGGCATACGGCGTTTTTCTGTGTGCGTCGGCATGGCGGCAGCGTATGACGTGCCCCGCCCGCCTGCGCGAGAGGCGTTTCGTCGCGCCCGCACTGCGCGGGTTGCACTGGCGCCGCGCCGACTGAGGCGGGAAACTGGAACCCCGCGCTGATCCTGCCCGACCATCCGCCAAGGAAGCCCAGATGTCCGACAAACCCTATGTCATCGACCCGCTGATCACCGCCAAGGCCATCGCCGCACGGGTTGAGGCGCTGGCCCATGAGATCGAGGATCATTTCAAGGGCACCGACAAGCTGATCGTGATCGGCCTGCTGCGTGGCAGTTTTGTGTTCATCGCGGATCTGGCGCGCGAGCTGAACCTGCCGATGGAAATCGACTTCATCGAGGCGTCGTCTTACGGCAATTCCACCACGTCATCGCGCGAAGTGCGGATTCTGAAAGACCTGAGGGGTGAGATCGAGGGCCGCGACGTGCTGGTGGTCGAGGACATCGTCGACACCGGCTTCACGCTGCACCACGTGCTGCACCTGCTGCGCGCACGCGCGCCCCGGCGGCTGGAGGTGTGCGCGCTGCTCGACAAACCAACGCGGCGCGAGGTGGACATCAAGGCACGGTTCACCGGGTTCCAGATCCCCGATGAATTCGTGGTCGGGTATGGGATCGATTATGCGCAGGCGAACCGGAACCTGAGCTATATTGGGAAAGTGCGGTTTACGGGCTGAATTTTGATTGGAACGTGAATGTTTGTCATAGTTGATTGAAAATGTGATCCGCGGTCGCGAACGACAAACGCGGCCTCCCTCAGGGGGACAAGCCCCCGTTCGGTCGGCCGGGCGCGCGAAGGGCGCGCCGCACCCAGCCCGACCGTAACGCGATTAAAAAGGCCCACCGCATGGATGCATGCGGTGGGCTTTGTCGAATGGGGTGCAGGGCGGGCCAGATGCGGGGGCCCAGTAGGGCGACCGCGATGGGCTGAACCTGCGCCCCCGTCAAAAATGTATCGCGCGGCCCCAGGCGTCGAGGACGCTCTCGTGCATCATCTCCGACAGGGTGGGGTGCGGGAACACCGTCTCCATCAGGTCGGCCTCAGTCACTTCAAGTTTGCGGCCGATGATGTAGCCTTGGATCAGCTCAGTGACCTCAGCGCCGACCATGTGTGCGCCCAGCAATTCGCCGGTGTCGCCGTCGAAGATGGTCTTGATCAGGCCTTCAGATTCGCCCAAGGCGATGGCCTTGCCGTTGCCGATGAACGGGAACCGCCCGACCTTGATCTTGCGGCCCGTGGCTTTGGCCTTTTCCTCAGTCATCCCGACCGATGCGATCTGCGGGTGGCAATAGGTGCAGCCGGCGATGGACCCCGGATCAACCGGATGGGCGGTCTTGCCCGCGATCAATTCGGCGACCATCACGCCTTCATGGGACGCTTTATGCGCCAGCCACGGGGCCCCGGCAATGTCACCAATGGCGAACAGGCCGGGCACTGAGGTGCGGCATTCCCGGTCGGTCACCACATGGGTGCGCTCAACGCCGACGCCCAATGCCTCAAGCCCCAGGCCTTCGACATTGCCGACGATGCCAACGGCTGAGATCACTGCGTCGAATTCACGTTTCTCAATCTTGCCGCCGGTCTCGATATGGGCGGTCACCTTGTCCTTGTCGCGATCAAGCTGTTTGACCATCGCTGCCTCGTTGATCTTCATGCCCTGTTTCAGGAACTGCTTCTTGGCGAAGGCCGCGATCTCTGCGTCCTCAACCGGCAGAATGCGGTCCATGACCTCAACCACAGTCGTTTCGGCGCCCAGCGTGTTGTAAAAGCTGGCAAATTCAATGCCAATCGCGCCCGACCCGATGACCAGCAGGCGTTTGGGCATGAACGGCGGCACCAATGCGTGCTTATAGGTCCAGACCCGGTCGCCGTCAGCCTCAAGCCCCGGCAATTCGCGGGCCCGCGCGCCGGTGGCGAGGATGATATTGGGGGCGCTCAGCTCCTCAGTGCCCTTATCAGTCTTGACCGAGACCTTGCCCTTGGCCGGGATGGACGCGGTGCCCATCACCACGTCGACCTTGTTTTTCTTCAGCAGATGCCCGACGCCGCCGGAAAGCTGTTTGGCGATGCCGCGGGACCGTTTCACAACCGCATCAAGGTCATAGCTGATGTTGTCAGCCTTCAGCCCGAATTCCTTGGCGCGGTGCATAAGGTGGAACACCTCAGACGAGCGCAGCATCGCTTTGGTCGGGATACAGCCCCAGTTGAGGCAGATGCCGCCCAGATGCTCGCGCTCCACCACGCAGGCCTTCAGCCCAAGCTGCGCCGCGCGGATTGCCGCCACATAGCCGCCGGGCCCTGCGCCGATCACGATGACGTCGTAAGATTTTGCAGCCATCCTGCGTCCCTTCCCCATGGTTCCGCGCCTGATCCGGCGACCGGGTTATGTTGGGGCTAAGGGTTGCACTATTGCCCCCGTCCGCGCAACGCGCCCGGCGGCGGCGTGCATGCGGACTGCGCAAACGCACGGACCGCACTGCGCCTGCAAGCCAACGCGCCGACGGGTCCGCGCAATTTTCGCCCCTGCGCCGGGCTGGCTGCGCCCATCCCGCGCAACCGCGCCGGGGCCTGCGGACATATCCTGTCGGCCCTGTGCGCGCTGCTCTTGGTTGCGGCAAACGGGCGCGCGCGGGCGGGAAATGACGTGATCGAGGCAAACGCACAAGCGATCTGCAACATTCATCGCCATGCCCTTCGGCACCACACCTTTCAACCACCGCAGCCACCGCATCGCAGGGAGCGCCCACATGGCAGTATAAATTTCCAAGACGCTCAGCGGTGACGGCTGTGCCCGGTGGCCGCGACGCATCCCCGGCCGATCAGATGTGGTTCTGCATCGGCGGCAATCTGGGCGACATGGCGATGGGTGGCGATGGGTGGCGATGATCTTTGCCGCAGCATCGCCAATCCGTGGTTCATCTTCCCCTCGGTGCCCATCGCGGTGATCCGCGCGCAGACGCCGCCGCGCGCGGATCTGGATTTTATCAGAGGAATTCATCCTTGCGGTGGCAGGGATTGAACTCTGTACGGCCATCCGATGCTTGGCGAATTTCCCAGGTCTGGCCGCAATAGGTCTGCATCTGGTCATTGCTGAACGAAGACAGCAGCGTCCCTTCCACCGGGCGCGGGCCAGCCACGGCCGGGCGATAGATCCCATCGGCCGACGCCGCGGTGACGGGCATACCTGAGGCGGGCGTGTTCGACATTGGCGCTTGCGCCGCTGTGGGCTGGGCGGTGCACTGGCGTCCGGTCTGGGCTGAAACCAGCGCGTCATGCTGGCCCTTCAGAATCGACAGCTGCGCCTCCTCATCCCCGGCGGCGAGCACGAACAGCACGGGCCAGAACAGCACAAGGCCGACGCCCATCGCCACCGCATCGCGGGTCGCCGCGTTGTCCTGCTTTTACGCAAGCACGACCACCCGGCGGCGGACCTCGCCTTCTTCAGCGGCAAGCTGCTCGCAGCTCCAATTGGCATAAAGCGACGGCGACTGGTAGGCGCCTGCCACACTGGACGAAGACTTGGCGCAGCCCGACACAACCAGCGCCGACGCGGCGATTGCACAGAGCGGTTTTGACAACTTCATGAATTTGCTCTTTTTTTAAGACAAAAAACTGATCATGACTAACAGGGTCATGCGGAATATTTCAACTATGAATAGAATTTGCCAAAATTTTTAACGACCCGCTCACGTTGCGCGTCGCGCAGGCTCAGCCGCCTGTCAGGCGCCCGTCCTCAAGCCGCACAATCCGGTCCATGCGGGCCGCGAGATCGGGATTATGGGTCGCGATCAACGCTCCCGCCCCGACCTCCGCCAGCGCGCCGCGCAGCACGTCGAACACCTTGCCTGCGGTCTCCGGGTCTAGGTTCCCCGTCGGTTCGTCCGCCAGCAACAGCCGCGGGCGGTTGGCAAGCGCGCGGGCGATGGCGACGCGCTGTTGCTCACCGCCCGACAGCTCCGCAGGGCGGTGCTTTGCGCGGGCCCCAAGGCCCATGAGGTCGAGCAACTGGGCCGCGCGCGCATTTGCGGTTTTGGCTGAAGATCCGTTGGCAAGCTGCGGAAGCGCCACGTTTTCCAGCGCGGTGAATTCCTGCATCAAGTGGTGAAACTGATAGACGAACCCGATCTCGCGCCGCCGCATGGCCGTGCGCACCGCGTCTGACCGCTCCACGGTCATGTCGCGCCCGACGATCTCCACCATGCCGGCATCGGGGCGGTCCAGCAGGCCTGCGATGTGCAGCAGCGTGGATTTCCCTGCACCAGACGGCGCGGTCAGGGCCACCGCCTCACCAGCGGCCAGCACCAGATCAGCGCCCCTCAGGACATGCACCGCGGCGGCGCCTGCGCCATAGCTGCGGGAAATCCCGGTCAGGCGCAGCGCCGGATCATTCATAGCGAAGCGCCTCCACAGGATCGAGCCGCGCGGCCTTGCGCGCCGGGAATATCGTCACCGCAAAGCTGAGCGCCAGCGCCATGCCCGCGGTTTTCAGCACCACCGGCCAAGTCAATTCGGCCGGAAAGCGTGAGATCAACCGCACTTCGGGATCCCACGCGCCGCCGCCAAGCATAAAGTCCACGGCGTTGAAGATCGGGTCAATGTTCACCACGAACAGCACGCCAAGGGTCACGCCGATCACCGTCCCCAGCATGCCGATCCCGGCGCCGCAGATAAAAAATATCCGCATGATCGCGCCTTGTGGCAGGCCCATGGTGCGCAGGATGCCGATGTCGTGGCCCTTGTTCTTCACCAGCATCACCAGCCCTGACACGATGTTCAGCGCCGCGATCAGCACCACCAGCGATAAGATCATGAACATCACGTTGCGCTCCAGATCCAGCGCCGACAGGAATGCGCCATTGGCGTTCTTCCAGGTCCACGGCACATAGGCTTGCCCCGCAGCCTTAGCGATGCCGGTATCCAGCGCGCCGCCCGTCCCCAGATCGTCGGGACGCACCACCACAGCCTCGACCATGTCGGCGACGCCGGTGCGGTTGAAATAGTCCTGCGCCACGTCAAATGGCATATAGACCCGGGTGCGGTCCACATCCGCACGCCCGATCTGAAAGATGTACACCACCTCAAAGGCGCGCTGCTTGGGCGCCATGCCGAACGGGGTGGCCATGCCGTTGGGCAAGATCATGGTCACCACATCCCCCGCCCGCACGCCCAGTTCGCGCGCCACGCCTGATCCCAGCGCAATGCCGCGCGGGAAATCGGCAAGGGCACCATCGCTCCATTCAGGCGATGCGATCCAGGGCAGGTCCAGCAGGTCTGCGCCGCGCATGCCGCGGACCGACACGCCAGCGTTGTTCTGGGCGCGGGTCAGCAGGGCTTGGCGCTCAATCAGCGGCGCGGCGCGGATCACGCCGGGGGCGGCAGACACGCGGGCGGTCAGCGCCTCCCACTCCACCACGTCACGTATCGGACGGCCATCTTGGTAGATGGTGCGCGGATAAAGGTTCACATGCCCTTCGGCCCCCAGCACGCGGCTGGTGAATTCGGTGCGAAAGCCCCCCATCACCGACATCACGACGATCAGCGTGCCGACCGCCAGCGCGATGCCGATCAAGGCATACCACACGATGGTCGACACGCCGCCCTCGCGCTTTTTCGCGCGCATGTAGCGCCAGGCGATCATCCATTCATGGCGCGCAAAAGGCGGCGCGCCGCGCTCGGTGCCGGTGTCAGCCATGGGATCGCGGTCCTCGCGGGAGGGGGGCGTGGGGGGGGGGGGGGCGGCCCCCCCCCCCCCCCCATCAACGCGGCTGGGCGCGCGGGGCCGCAGGCCCCCAAGCCCGGCCGCAACGTCGGGTCAGAGGGCGGCGTAGATCGCGGCGATCTTTGCGGCGGCGGCGTCGGGCGACATTTCCTCAGTCTCGCCGGTGCGGCGGCAGGTCAGCTCGACCAAGCCATCCTTCAGGCCGCGCGGCCCGACGGTGATCCGCCACGGCAGGCCGATCAGGTCCATGGTGGCGAACTTGGCCCCGGCCCGCTCATTGCGGTCGTCATAAAGCGGATCGACCCCGGCGGCGGACAGCTTGGCATAAAGCGCTTCACACGCGGCATCGGTGGCGTCGTCGCCCTGGCGCAGGTTGACGATGCCGGCGCCGAAGGGCGTGACGCTTTCGGGCCACATCATGCCCTTGTCGTCGTGGTTCGCCTCGATCAATGCGCCGACCAGACGCGACACCCCGATCCCGTGGCTGCCCATATGCACCGCCACACGTTTGCCGGTGCTGTCGATCACCTCGGCGCCCATGGCGTCAGAGTATTTGGTGCCAAAGTAGAAAATCTGCCCGACCTCGATGCCGCGGCCTTGGACGCGCCGATCCTCAGGGATCTGATCGAACAAGGCGGCGTCGTGGGTTTCGTCGGTGCGGGCATACGGCGTGGTGAATTCGTCCCGGATGGCTTCAAGCTGCGCGTGGTCGTCGAAATCAACCTCCCGCGCGCCCAATGCCAGATCCTCAATCGCCTTGTCGTAGAACACCTCAGATTCGCCAGTTTCCGCCAGCACGAGGAATTCATGGGTGTTGTCGCCGCCGATCGGGCCGCTGTCGGCGCGCATCGGGATTGCCTTCAGGCCCATCCGCTCATAGGTCCGCAGATAGCTGACCATGTGGCGGTTGTAGGCGTGCATCGCGTCTTCTTGCGTCAGATCGAAATTGTAGCCGTCTTTCATCAGAAATTCGCGGCCACGCATCACGCCAAAGCGGGGGCGGGTCTCATCGCGGAATTTCCACTGGATGTGGTAAAGGGTCAGCGGCAGCGCTTTGTAGCTTTCCACATGCGACCGGAAGATGTCGGTGATCATCTCCTCATTGGTTGGGCCATACAGCATGTCGCGTTCGTGGCGGTCGCGGATGCGCAGCAATTCTTCGCCATAGGCGTCGTAGCGGCCAGATTCGCGCCACAGATCGGCAGGCTGCAAGGTCGGCATCAGCATGGGAATATGACCCGCGCGGGCCTGTTCTTCGTGCACGATCTTTTCGATCTTGCCGAGCACCTTGAAGCCCAGCGGCAGCCAGGAATAAATCCCCGCGCTGGACTGTTTGATCATGCCCGCGCGCAGCATCAGCCGGTGGCTGACAATCTGCGCTTCGGCGGGATTTTCCTTGAGGACGGGCAGGAAGTAGCGGGTCAGGCGCATGGGACTGGTTTCTCCGTGGCAGCGTCGTTGCGGCGGCGGGGCCGCGCCCGCGTTGCGTTTGGGTCTAGCGGAGGGCGCGGGGCCGCGCAACGGGGCGTCGCGGCCAAAAGCGCGTTTCGGCGTGGGATTGGCACGCGCGCGGGGTGCGGCGGGCGGATCGGCGCAGGGGCGCGCCACGACCAGCATTATGAATACCGCGCCACATATTGGCAAAACACTTGTAGATCATTGCCAATATGCCCTGAAATTGCTGCAACTGCGAACAAACGCGGCAGATCAAATGCAGATCATTTCGCTGCACCGGTTGCGCGAACGCCGCGCTGATGTATAATCAAACGGTTCGCGAATGCGGCGATGGGACCAGAAAAACATCCCAAGTCTAGGGGGGAGACGGCTCGCACGCTTGCGGGCCGTTTTTCATTTCTGCGCGGTCAAACCCGCTCCGCCCCTGCAATCACAAGCTGCGGCGCAAGGTTCATGGTGGCCGCGAGGCTGGAGAGCCGTTTGTCCACCACTTCTCCCGCCAGATCGGCGATCTCACTGGCCAGCGTCAGGCGCAGCACATCAGGGTCCGGCGCCAGCAGGCTGCGCGGCAGCACCCCCGGGGCTGCGCCCGACAGCATCGCGCCCAGACGGATCGCGCGCCCGAGGCGTTTTGCGACGGCCAGGTCCTCCGCGCTCAGCAGGCTCAGCGCAAAGGCGCTGTCGCGCAGCTTGCGCCCCGACCGATAGCGGTGGCTAAGGGTGGCACCAAGAAACGCGCGCTCCGGGTGGCTGATGCCGGTCAGGTTGGCGCGGTGCACGGTTTCCAGACAGGCGATGTCGCGGTGGTCGGGATGGGCGTTCCAGCTCACATCGCTCAGCAGACATGCGGCGCGCACCAGGCGTTGGCGCGACGGGTCAAGGTCCAGAAACAGTGGCCGCACCCAATCTGCCAATTCGTCGCCAAAGCCGGGAAAGCGGCCCAGCACCGCCTCCATGTCGCGCGATGCGGACAAAAGCGGATCTTCGGCGCGTTTTTCGGGCGAGAGATGTTCATACAAAACCCCCTCACGCAGCCCGAACGCAGACACCGCAACCTCAGCGGGGCGCGCGCGTTCGATCAGCCGCGCCAGCACCTGCGCGCCAAGCGGCGTGACCGCCAGACGCGCTGAGGACACGTTGGTTTCCTTGGCCAGATCAGCGGGGTCGGCGGTGGAAATGTCGCGCGCCGCGGCCAGCATCGCATCGCCCGATTGCGAGAATTCGTGCAGCACCTGCAGCGGGTGATTGATGCGCGCCATGTGAATTTTGGCCAGCGCACGCCACGCGCCGCCCACCAGGAACAGACGCCCACCAGCCTCACCGATCAGGTCCGACGCGCCTTCGAGCGCGCGTTTGATTTCGGTGTCCGCGTCCTCAGCGCTAAGGCGTGCAAGGCGCAGCGGTCCCAGCGGAAAGCTACGCCCCGGCCCGGCCAGCGCGCCGCCCGACACCCGCGCCAGTTCCAGCGACGCGCCACCCAGATCGGCCACCAGCCCGTCAGCACCGGGCCAGCCCAGCAGCACGCCCTGGGCGGCAAGCCGGGCTTCGTCCTCGCCCGATGCGACGCGCAGGCGAAGGCCGGTTTCGCGTTCGATCAGGTCACGAAATTCGGGGCCATCAATCGCGTCGCGCATGGCGGCGGTGGCAATGCCGTCCAGTGCTTCAACCTGCATGCGGCGCGCGATTTCGGTAAAACGGCGGATGGTGGCCAGCGCGCGGCGACGGCCATCAGGCGACAGCGCGCCGGTGCGCTGAAGATCAGCGCCAAGGCCGCACAGCACTTTTTCATTGAAGAAATAAGCCGGGCTGCGCCGCAGTGCTTCGAACACCACCAGACGGACGGAGTTCGAGCCCACATCCACAACGCCCACGCGGCGTCCGCCGAGCGGGGCGGGAGCCGCGCCGTAATGATCCGCGTCGTTCATCGGTCGATCCCGTCGGCTGCGTCGGATGGTCTGGCCACGGGGGGCCGTCCGGTATCAGCGGTCGCACGTTGCATGCGGCGGGGTCAAGCGCAGAGGCCCCGCCGCGCATCAGACACGGGCCAGCAATTCGGGGGCATCATCGATGCCCGCGCGGCCACGGCCCGACAGCGACGGGTGTTTCATGAAAAATTCATGGGCATTGAATTGGGTCTCGCCCTCAGGCGTTTCAGCGCGCAGCCATTTGCCGTCTGGCTGCAGGACCCAGCTTTGCGCCTCATCCCGGAAATTCGCTGCCATCACCTGGTTCAGGATCTGCCGCTTCACAGTGTCGTTGTGGATCGGCACCAATGTCTCAACCCGGCGGTTAAGGTTGCGGCCCATCCAGTCGGCTGAGGAAATCCAGACATCCGCACCCTGCCCCGGCAGTTTGCAGCCATTGCCAAAGCAGACAATGCGGCTGTGTTCCAAAAACCGGCCGATGATGGATTTGACGCGGATGTTGTCCGAAAGGCCCGCAACGCCGGGACGCACGCCGCAGATGCCGCGCACCACCAGGTCAATTTTCACGCCCGCTTGGCTGGCCTCATACAAGGCGTCGATCAGCTCAGGCTCAATCAACGAATTGACCTTGCCCCAGACCTGCGCCGGACGGCCCGCCTTGGCATGTTCAATTTCCCGAAGCAGCCCGTTCAGCAGCGTGGATTTGAGGGTCTTGGGCGCGATTCGCAGCACCTCCATCCCCGCGGGTTCCGCGTAGCCGGTGGTGAAATTGAACAGGCGCGCGGCGTCGCGGCCCAGCCGCGCCTCGCAGGTGAACAAGGAAAGGTCGGTGTAGATGTTGGCGGTGATGGGATGGTAATTGCCGGTGCCCCAATGGGTGTAAGTCACCAATTCCCCACCCTCACGGCGCACCACCATCGAACATTTGGCGTGGGTCTTCCATTCGATGAACCCATACACCACCTGCGCCCCCGCACGCTCCAGCGCGCGGGACTGGCGGATGTTCGCGGCCTCATCAAAGCGGGCCTTCAATTCGATCAGCGCGGTGACCGATTTGCCGTCCTCGGCTGCTTCGCACAAGGCGGCAACGATCGGGCTGTCTTTGCTGGTCCGGTACAGCGTCTGCTTGATCGCTACCACATCGGGGTCGCGCGCCGCCTGTTCCAGAAACTTCACCACGATGGAAAAGCTTTCATAGGGGTGGTGCAGCAGCATGTCTTTCTGGCGGATGGCGGAGAAGATGTCGCCATTATGGTCCTTCACCCGCTCAGGCATGCGCGGGGTGTAGGGGGTGAACCACAGCTCAGGCCGTTCCTTGATCACCAGTTCGGACACGTCCTTGACGCCGACCAGCCCGTGAACCTCAACCACCTCGTCGCGGCTGACATGCAGCTCATCAGTGATCATGTCTTTCAGATCCTGCGGCGCGCCCGCAGCGATGGTCAGGCGGATCACCTCGCCGCGGCGGCGGCGCTTTAGCGCGATTTCAAATTCGCGCACCAGATCTTCGGCCTCTTCCTCGACCTCAATGTCGCTGTCGCGCAGCACCCGGAACGCGGCGTGACCAACCATGCGATAGCCCGGGAACAGGGATTTGAGGAACACCTGCAAAAGGCCTTCGAGCGGCAGAAACCGGATCACGTCGGGGCGCCCGCCTTCAACGCGCACAAAGCGCTGCACCTGGCGGGGCACCGGCAGCAGCGCATCAAGCGGTTCATCATCGCTTTCGCGCCGAAGTTGCAGCGCCAGCGCAAAGCCGCCATTGGGGATGAACGGGAACGGATGCGCCGGGTCGATCGCCAGCGGCGTCAGCACCGGGAACACCTGGTCGAGGAAATACCGCTCCAGCCGTTCAATGTCGGCGCCGGTCAGGGCGTGGCGGTCGATCACTTCGATCTTGGCCTCGGCCATCTCATCGCGCAGCAATTCCCACACCTCCTGCTGGCGGGCCATCAGGGCGCGGGCATCGGCGTCGATCATTTCCAGTTGCTGGGCGGGGGTGAAGCCATCGGCGCTGGGGGTTTCCAACCCGCCGCGGCGCAGACCGCGCAGGCCCGCCACGCGCACCGTGTAGAATTCATCGAGGTTGGAGCCCGAGATCGACAGAAAGCGCACCCGCTCCAGCAACGGGTGGTCGGTGTTCCCAGCCTCTTCGAGCACGCGCCAGTTGAAGGCGAGCCAGGACATCTCTCGATTGAAGAACCGCTCAGGGCCAGCATGATCGATGTCGAGGACAGTATGTTCAGGGTCGGGACCGCAAGGGTGATTCAAAAAGTCCGCTCTCATGGCCCGGTCCTACTCTGTACGCGTGACGTTTTTTTGACGGGGACGGGTCAAACCTGCGCCAGCGTCCAGCGCTTCGCGCGTCAGGGATGCCGTGACTTCGCGCCGGCGGGCCATCGCAAAGCGGTCGATGTCGTCCACCGCGCGCTCCAACGCCGCCAGATCGCGGCCCAAATGCAGCGCCAGCAACGGCGGCACGGTGGCGCGCACCATGACCTGCCGGTCGGCAAACAGCTTGACCACAACCGCCTGCACCAGCACATCGTCAGGCCGCCCGATGCGCGCAAAGGACAGCGACGACAGCCGCGATTTCAGGTCCGGCAGCCCCGCCTTCCAACGCGACGGCGGCGTGCGGCCAGACAACAACAGCGCGCCGCCCTCCTGCCCCAACAGGTTGTACAGATGGAACAGCGTGATCTCAGCAACCGCGGGCCGCGCCAATTTGGCGATCCGGTCAGCGTCATCCACCGCCACCGCGCCCGACAGCGCCAGCGCGGGCACGTCAGCATCGGCCAGATCATCGGGGGACAAGACAACCGCGCCAGTTTCTTCGGCCCAGACATGCAGCATGTGGGTTTTGCCCGACCCTTTCGGGCCAACCAGCGCCATGCGCCCCAGCGGCCAGCCCCGCCAATTGTCGAGCACCGAGAGCGCGGCCGTGTTGGCGTCGGTTTCAAAGAACGCATCGCGGCCGCGCGCGGCGCGCACCGGCAGCGTCAGGGGCAATTGGCCCGGCGCGGGGGCGGTCATTCGCCCATCCGGCGTGGGCCAGGTTCATCAGCATCGTGATGGGTGTCGGCGCTCAGATCATCGGCGGGCGACGAGAACCCACGGTAAAGCCGCCCGTTGGTGTATTGTTCAAGCGCAAAGCGGCCCAGCACGCCAATGCAGGCAGCCACGGGCACGGCGATCAACAGGCCGGTAAAGCCCAGCAGCGCCCCAAACGCCGACAGCGCGAACATCAGCGCCACCGGATGCAGGCCAACTGATCCGCCAACCAGCTTGGGCGTCAGCACGTTGCCTTCAACCACCTGCCCGACTGCGAACACCGCCGCAACGGCGCCGATCCACTGCCATTCGCCCCAGAACTGCGCCGTCGCCAGCCCGATTGACACGACGCCGCCAATCAGCGCGCCCACGAACGGGATAAAGCTGAGCAGCCCGGCGAACAGCCCCACGACCAGCCCGAAATCGAGGCCCACCGCCATCAGTGCCACCGCATAGAATGCCCCAAGGATTGCACAGACTGACAACTGCCCGCGCACAAAGCCCGACAGAACCCTGTTGATCCGCGTTGCCAGCAACCGCATCACCGGCAGATGATCGCGCGGGATCCAGTCATCCACACGCGCGACCAGCCGATCCCAATCAAGCAGCAAATAGAACGCCACCACCGGCGTGATCACCGCAAGCGTAATGAAATCGACCACGGCCATGCCGCTCGACCAGGCTTTTTCAAGGATTGTCGAGCTCCAGGTTTTCACGTTGTCGCGCAGCGCATCAAGCGCGACATCCAAGGCGGAGCCGTCCTCAAGCAAGCCGGGATGGTTTTGGACCAGAAAATCGCGAATCGCCTGTGTGTAAGTCGGCAGCAACGAAATCAGATCGCGCATCTGCACAAACATCGCCGGCACCACCATCACAATCGCCGCGCCCATCGCGCCGAACATGATCAGACAGATGATGATGGTCGACAGCGTGCGCGACAGGCCCCGTGCCTCAAGCCGGTCAGCCAGCGGGTCGAGGAAATAGGCCAGCGCCGCGCCCGCCAGAAACGGCAGCATGACGCCGGAGAACACCCACAGAAACGCGATCAGCGCCGCAAAGCCGATGGTCCACCAACGCACCTGTTCGCCAACGCTCAGCGTCATCAGCCGTCCTTCGCCTAAATATCCGGCCCGCCGCGGGCCCTGCGCATGTCCATCAACAGGTGGCCCAAGCGGGCCGTGGATGCAAGCGCGGCCAGCCCCTGATTGCACACTGCGCGCGGGCGATCAGGGCATTGGCGCGCCAGCGCGCAGCAGATATGCCGCCATGTCGGCGATCCACGCGATATCTTCGGGCCGCGGCATCCCGGTTCCGGCCGCCAGCAGCAGCGCCGCATGGCCCGCGACGATCACGCCTGTGATGACCGCGTATGATGTCTTGGCCGTCTTGTGGCCATAAAGCCCCTGCGCCAACAGCCCGCCGATGATCCCGAACACCAGATCATTGGCGTGGAGCGTCGTCTCCGACACCCGCCATGTGTTGGTGCGTGCACGGTTTTTGTCAGCGCGATAGAACAGCAGCGACATCAGACCCATACCAACATAAAGGCCGAGCAGTTCGCGCGGTGCCTCGCCCACCAACACCGCCCACGCCGCCATCAGCCCCAGCGCGCCAGCGAGCGCGAAGCGCGCTCCGCGGCGCCGCAGCTTTGGCAGCCTGAGCCGACCCGGCACCAAGGCGGGCGACAGCAGCCGCGCGCGTGCCGCCATCACCCGCCCATCGCGTCCCGGCCCGATGGCATAGGCGACGCGGGCGCGCGCGGTCGGGCGCTCAGCCCTGTGGCCGAATGCGGCGATGTGGACGAAGACATCGTCGCCCCCACCATCAGGGCGAATAAACCCAAAGCCGCGATCATCGTTCCAGGACGTCATCTCGCCGGTCCGCCCGTGCTTGCGGGACCAGGGCCAAGGCATCAGGCGAACTGCTCGCGGATCAGGCGTTCCTCCAGCCCGTGGCCGGGGTCGAACAGCAAGGTGTGGGTGATGCAGCTTTCGATGGCGATGTCGACGCGGATCACATCGCGCACTTCGACATTGTCAGCCGTCGCGGACACGGGTCTGCGTTCTGATTCAGTGACTTCAAGCGTGACCTTCGCGTCGCGCGGCAACAACGCCCCACGCCAGCGCCGCGGCCGAAACGCTGAGATGGGCGTGAGCGCGAGGATGTCGGCATAAATCGGCAGGATCGGCCCATGCGCGGAATAGTTATAGGCCGTTGATCCCGCAGGCGTCGCCACCATCACCCCGTCACAGACCAGTTCAGGCATGCGTTCCTTGCCGTCGATCAGAATGCGGATGCGCGCGGCTTGATGGCGTTCGCGCAGCAGCGCCACCTCGTTGATCGCCAGCGCGCTGTGCACCGATCCGTCGCGTCGATGCGCAAGCATGCGCAGCGGGTTGATCCGCGCAGGCTCAGCGGCTGCAAGACGCGCTGGCAGATTTTCGACGCGGTAGTCGTTCATCAAAAACCCCACCGTGCCGCGGTGCATGCCGTAAACTGGCACATCGCGGTCTTCGGTCGCCGCCAGGGTTTCAAGCATCATGCCGTCGCCGCCGACCGCCACGATCACATCGGCGCTGTCGATCGGATGGTTGCCATAAAGCGCCGTGAACCTGCGCAGGGCCGCCTGCGCCTGCGGTGCGGCGCTGGCGCGAAAGCAGATCCGCTCATACCCCCGCGCCCCGGTGGGGGCGCCGTCCGTAAGGGCGATAAGCTGCGACGGATCGCCGGTTTGCGGTGAAGACATGCGCAGCATCCAATCAGGTCCGTCGCGGTGCCGGGGGCGTGCGCACGCAAGCCACTTCGATCCCGGCAGGGTCGTCGCGAATTTGGTCGATAGTGGCGCGAGCGGCCCCGCCGTATCAAGGCGAAATGATTCGAAACCTGGTCACGTTTGATGGGCCGCGACCAAAGGTGCCGCTTGCGGCGTGTGAAAGGGTCCATTCGGGCCAAGACAACCGCGCCACCACACGTTAAACCCGGCGCAAAGCCCGCCCCCGCCACGCTGCGAGGGGGTTGGCAGATCGCCACTCGATCACTCCTCAGACCACGGAGGCAGGCCATGGACGCCAACATGCGCGACGACGGGTTCTTTACCCAAGACATCAAGGACCGCGACCCCGAGCTCTACGCCTCAATGGCGCATGAGCTGACCCGCCAGCGCGATGAGATCGAGCTGATCGCGTCGGAGAACATCGTTTCCCGCGCGGTGATGCAGGCGCAGGGTTCAGTGCTGACCAACAAATACGCCGAAGGTTATCCGGGCCGGCGCTATTACGGCGGCTGCGAGCATGTCGACGTGGCCGAGCAGCTGGCCATCGACCGCGCCAAGCAACTGTTCAACTGCGAATTTGCCAATGTGCAGCCCCATTCGGGCAGCCAGGCGAACCAGGCAGTGTTCATGTCGCTGCTGAAGCCCGGCGACACGTTCATGGGCATGGACCTCGCCTCAGGCGGGCATCTGACCCATGGGGCCAAGCCGAACCAGTCGGGCAAATGGTTCAACGCCGTGCCCTACGGCGTGCGCCGTCAGGACAGCCGCATCGACTATGACGCGCTGGCCGCCACGGCGCTGGAGTGCAAACCCAAGCTGATCGTCGCGGGCGGCTCCGCCATTCCGCGCGACATCGACATCAAGCGCTTTCGCGAAATCGCGGACAGCGTTGGCGCGTGGCTGCATGTGGACATGGCCCATTTCGCCGGTCTGGTTGCGGGCGGCGTGATCGCCAACCCGCTGGATCATGCGCATGTGGCGACGACCACGACGCATAAAACCCTGCGCGGCCCGCGCGGCGGCATGATCCTGACCAACGACGAGGCGCTGGCGAAGAAATTCAACTCCGCCATTTTTCCCGGCCTTCAGGGCGGTCCGTTGATGCATGTGATCGCCGCCAAAGCGGTCGCATTCGGCGAGGCGCTGCGCCCTGAGTTCCGCGTCTATGCGGCTCAGGTTGTTGCCAACGCCAAGGTGCTGGCTGCGACGCTGATGTCAGGGGGCCTCGATACGGTCACCGGCGGCACCGACACCCATGTGGTGCTGGTCGATCTGCGCCCCAAAGGCGTGAATGGCCGCGACACTGAACAGGCATTGGGCCGGGCCAACATCACCTGCAACAAGAACGGCATCCCGTTCGATCCTGAAAAGCCGATGGTCACGTCGGGCGTGCGGCTTGGCACCCCTGCAGGCACCACCCGCGGCTTTGGTGAGGCTGAATTTGCCGCGATCGGCAAGATGATCTGCAAGGTGGTCGACGGGCTGGCCGCCAACGGCGCTGATGGCAACGCTGAGGTCGAAGCTCAGGTCAAGGCTGAGGCCAAGGCGCTGTGCAACCAGTTCCCGATCTACGAAACCCTCTGATCGGATCGATCACGTTAAATTGGGCGCCGCGCGCGATCGCGGCGCCCTATTTTATGCGCACCTGCGATCATCCAAGCCTCGGAGAAACCATGACACGTTTTACCGCGTTGCTGCTCGTGCTTGCGTTGCCTGCCATGGCCATGGCCGCGGACATGCCCGCGGGCTATGGCCCGGCCCCCGATCTGCCAAAACCTGATCAGGGCCTTTTCCCCACCGTGAACATCGCCCCGGCGGCGCAATGGCGCGAAGGGGCCGGCCCGACACCCGCGCCGGGTCTGCGGGTGATGCGGTTCGCCGATGGGCTGGCGCATCCGCGTTGGCTGCATGTCCTGCCCAATGGCGACGTGCTGGTGGCTGAGACCGGTGCCCCGCGCCAGCCCGAAGACGGCAAGGGGCTGAAAGGCTTTGTTGCCAGGCTGATCATGAGCCGCGCCGGGGCGGTGGTGAAAAGCGCCGACCGCATCACATTGCTGCGCGACGCCGATGGCGATGGCGTGGCAGAGCTGCGCACCCATTTCATCCAAGGGCTGCATTCGCCCGTTGGCATGGCGCTGATCGGCGACACGCTGTTCGTGGCCAACACCAATGCGATCCTCGCGTTTCCCTATGTGCCCGGCGCCACGCGCATCGAGGCCAAGGGCCGCGTGCTGACCGAACTGCCCGGCGGGCTGATCAACCATCACTGGACCAAGACGCTGCAGGCGTCAGCCGATGGGCGGTTCCTGTTCGCAACCGTGGGGTCCAACAGCAACATCGCTGAGAACGGGCTTGAGGCCGAAGAAGGCCGCGCCGCAATCTGGCGCATTGAGGTCGCCACCGGGCAAAAGCGCCTGTTCGCCACCGGCCTGCGAAACCCCGTGGGCATGGACATTGAACCCACCTCAGGTGCGCTGTGGACTGCGGTAAATGAGCGTGATGAGATCGGCGATGACCTGCCGCCCGACTACATGACCGCGGTGCAAGATGGCGGCTTTTACGGCTGGCCATGGAGCTATTATGGCCCGCATGTCGATCCGCGCGTCACGCCCGCGCGCCCGGACATGGTGGCAACAGCGCTTGCGCCCGATTATGCGTTGGGCGGGCACACCGCGCCGCTGGGGCTGGCGTTTTCGCGCGGCGCGGCGGCGATGCCTGCGGCATTCGCGGACGGCGCTTTCGTTGGGCAGCACGGGTCGTGGAACCGGTCTGATCTGTCGGGGTACGCGGTGATCTTCATCCCGTTTGCGAACGGTGTCCCCGCCGGGCCGCCCAGGGACGTGCTGACCGGTTTTGTGGATGCGCGCGGCGACGCGCAGGGCCGCCCCGTCGGGGTTGCCATCGCCGGCGACGGCGCGCTGCTGGCCGCCGACGATGTCGGGAACGCGGTCTGGCGGGTGGACCGCGCGCCGAACTGACGCCGGGTGCAGCCTAGCCGCGCGCAGCCTAAAACCCACCTTCCATGATCGCGCGCGCCGCTAGCGCCCGGTCATGGCAGGCGGGACGAAGGCGGTGACCTCAGGGACATCGCCTTCAAACCTCTCCAGCCGCACCAGCGCCGATTGCGCCGAAGGACCTTGGCCCAAGGCAGAGGTCCCGGCATCGCGGGTCAGCACATTGGCCGATCCGTGCTTGCAAAACGGGATCTCAGCCCCCGGATCGACCGGGTCGTACCACGCGCCCGTGGGCAGGCGCAGCACGCCGGGGCGCACGTCATCGGACAGCACCGCCCCGGCAAGACAGGCGCCCCTAGCGTTCCAGATCCGCACCACGTCGCCATCTGCAATGCCGCGCGCGCCAGCGTCGGTTGGGTTGATTGTCACCGGTTCGCGCCCCTGCACTTTTGCGGCCATGCTGACGCGGCCGGGGTCAAGCTGCGAATGCAGCCGCGTTTCGGGCTGGTTGGTGATCAGGTGCAGTTCCTGGTCCGATGCCGCGCCCAGCCATTCCATCGGCGGGGTCCAGACTGGGTGGCCCGGCTGGCCCGGATCGCCCATGTCGGCGATGGTCTGGCTGAACAGCTCTATGCGGCCAGACGGGGTGGCCAGCGGCGCGCCGACGGGATCGGCGCGGAAATCGGCCATCAGCACGGCCTCAGCTTCGGGCGCGGGCAGGGTTGCGGTTCCCGCCTCGCGCAGGCCTTCAAGGGTGGGCAGCTCAAACCCCGCTTCGGCGGCGCGTTGGCGGGTCTGGTCCCACAGATGGCGCAGCCAATCTTCCGCGTCGCGGCCTTCGGTGAACGCGTCCCAGACCCCCAGACGGCCAGCGAGGCCCGCATAGATGTCGTAATCATTCCATGATTGCCCCACCGGTTCGGTGGCCTTGGCCGACGCGACGATCAGCGGTTCCCAATGGGTCATGGCGATGTCTGCACGCTCCAGCGGGGCGGTGGCAGGCAGCACGATGTCCGCGTGGCGCGCCATGGCGGTCCAATGGATTTCATTGACCAGCACGCAGTCAGGCGCGCGGATCGCGCGTGTCAGCCGCCCGACATCCTGATGGTGGTGGAACGGGTTGCCGCCCGCCCAGACCACCATGCGCAGGTCGGGATAAATGCGGGTTTCGCCGTCAAAGCGGTAGGTTCCGCCGGGGTTCAGCAGCGCGTCCGAAATGCGCGCGACCGGGATATGATCCTTCACCCGGTTTTCGCCCTGCGGCACGGAGGGAAATTTGAACCGGCGCACAGAATTGCCAATGCCGTTTTCAGACGCATACCCGATGCCAAACCCGCCGCCTGGCAGCCCAATCTGCCCCAGCATGGCGGCCAGCGCGATCGCGGCCCAGCAGGGCTGTTCCCCATTGTCGGCGCGTTGCAGTGACCACGCGACGGTGATCAGCGTGCGGCCCGCAGCCATGCGGCGCGCGAGGGCGCGGATGTCCTCAGCCGGGATTTCGCACAGGGGCGCGGCCCAGTCGGGGGTTTTGGGGGTCTGGTCCGTCGCGCCGGTCAGATAGGCGCGGAACCGGTCCCAGCCGGTGCAATGGGTCGACAGAAAGCCTTGATTCTCAAGCCCTGCCGAAAGCAGCGCGTGGCACAGGCCCAGCATCAGCGCGGTGTCCGACCCGGGGCGAACAGCCAGATGATCAGCGCCCAGTTCGGCCGCCAGATCCGACTTGATGGGGGATATGTTGACAAAGTCACAGCCATTGGCGCGGGCATTGCGCAGCGCCTCGGCCAGCACATGGCGCCCGACGCCGCCCGATGTCACCTGCGCGTTTTTGCGTGGCAGCCCACCAAACGCCACGATCAGGTCAGTGTGCGCCGCGATCACCGGCCAGGATGTGGCACCGTCCAGCATCAGGCTGGAAAACGGCCCCACCACATGGGGCGCCAGCGCGTTCACCGCCGCATAGGAATAATTGCCGATCGACGCGGTGTAGCCGCCCGCGCAGTTCAAAAACCGGTGGATCTGGCTTTGCGCATGGTGAAACCGCCCCGCTGAGGCCCAGCCATAGGACCCGCCATAAATCGCCTGAGGCCCGTGTTCGTCGCGGATGCGCGCGATTTCCGCCGCCGCGATGTCCAGCGCTTCGTCCCATGGAACCTCAACAAACGGCTCCTGCCCACGGCCCTGCCCGCCGGCCTTATGGCCCAGCTTCAGGAACGACGCCCGGATCGCAGGGCGGCGCACCCGCGTCGGGTGGTCAAGCGCATCAAGCCAGTTCTGCCCGATGGCTGAGGCGTCGGGATCCCCTTCCCAATCATGCAGCGCGGTCAGGCGCCCGTCACGGACCTCTGCGCGGTACGTGCCCCAATGGGTGGCAAAATGCGGGGCGGTGCGATGGGGGGGGCGGTCCTGGGGCATGAAAGCGTCCTTTGTGGTGAGTTGCGCGGACGATAGCGCGGCTGCGTCGGCGCGGCAAAGCCCAACCGCATGATTGACCGCGCCGCGCCGCGCGGTCCACCGTGGACCGCAAAGCAGCACGAAGGGAGAGGCCCGATGACCGCTCGTCCGACTTTCACCGTGGGGATTGAAGAAGAATACCTTATCGTCGACACACAGACCCGCGATCTGGTGGGCCGCCCTGATCCGGGGTTTCTGTCGCGCCTTACCGAAACTGTCGGCGAACAGGTGACCCCCGAATATCTGCAATGCCAAGTGGAGGTCAGCACCGGCGTCCACCGATCCGTCCCTGACGCGGTGGCCGAATTGATCGCGCTGCGGGCGGGCGTGGCTGAGGCGGCGGACGCGTTCGGCTATGCGCCCATTGCCGCGTCCACCCATCCGTTCGGCAAATGGCGCGCGCAGACCCACACCCGCAAAAAGCGCTATGACGATCTGCGCGCTGATCTGGGCCAGGCGGTGCGGCGGCTGCTGATCTGCGGCTGCCATGTGCATGTGGGCATTGAGGACGAGGACCTGCGCATCGATCTGATGAATCAGGCGGCGTATTTCCTGCCCCATCTGCTGGCGCTCAGCTGTTCAAGCCCGTTTTGGGAGGGGGACGACACCGGGCTGGCCAGCTATCGCCTGACGGTGTTTGACGCGTTGCCGCGCACCGGGCTGCCTGACCAGCTCAGCTCCCATTCCGAATACCGCCGTCTGGTGGACCATCTGATCGAGGCCGGCTGTATCGAGGACGCCACCCGCATCTGGTGGGACATCCGCCCGTCCGACAAGTTCCCAACGCTGGAGCAGCGCGTAACCGATGTGTGTTCACGCGTGCGTGACGCGGGCGCGGTTGCTGCGCTGTATCAATGCATCCTGAGCTATCTTTGGCGGCTTAAAGTGCGCAACCAGCGCTGGCGCATCTATCCCAACATCCTGCTGATGGAGAACCGCTGGCGCGCGCAGCGCTACGGTGCCTCAGGCGATCTGGTGGATCATGGTGCGGGCCGCATGGCACCGTTTGCCGATCTGGTCGAAGAATTGATCGACATGCTGCGCCCCGAAGCCGAAGCGCTGGGCTGCGTGAAAGAATTGCTGCACATCAGGCGCATCTGCGCCAATGGCACATCCGCCACCCGCCAGCGCAAGGTGCACGGCGATGCGCTGGCTGGCGGCGCAGGGCCCGAGGACGCAATGCGCGCGGTGGTCGACGCGCTGGTGGCGGAGTTCACGCAAAGCTGAGCGATCAGCGCGCCGTCACAGCGGGCGTTCCATGAAATAGACAATGTCGCGCAGCGAGGCGGGAAACCCCGCGGGGTGCGCGATGTCGACAAATCCCATACGCTCATAAAGCGCGCGGGCATGGGTCAGGAACCGGGCAGAGCTGAAGCGGACCCCGGCGTACCCGTCGGCGCGCATCTGCGCGAACATCGCGGTCAACAGCGCGTGTCCAATCGCGTGGCCGCGCCCAGCCTCATCGACGAACAGCCGTTTCACCTCAGCAATGCCGGGGGCCATTTCATGGTGCATCGCGCATCCGGCGGGGCGACCATCAAGATGCGCCAGCAGCACGGCGCCTTTGGGGCGGGCGTGAATTTGCGGCAGATCGGCGAGGGTGCGCGCATAGGCCGTTGGCTCAAACACCTCAAGGATCGCGTCCCGGTGCGCGGGATAGACCTTGAGCTGCCAATCAGGCCAGGCGCGGCACAAGGTGCGGACCGCCGCAAAATCGGCGTCAGTTTGCACAAGGCGGATGCTGATTTGGGGCATGAAAAACCTTTGTCGGGTCGGGCACAACGGGCACAACGGGCACAACGGGCACCACCACCAAGACACTGCCGGGCGGTCTGATCAAAGCCTTTCGGGCGAAGGTGGGCGGGTTTTTTCTTTCTGTGCGAAACCGTTGCGCCCCGCAGCCGCGCCGTGGGACCATAATGGAATATGGGTTGCGAAGGCCCCATCCGCGCCCAAGGGAAGGACCCGCCATGTCTGATGCCGCCGCACCGCCGCTGCCGCCGATGCCCACCGTGCGGACGATTTCCTATCATGATCTGCGCGATGTGCTGCGGCTCGGCTGGGCTGATTTTCGCCGCGCACCAGCGTTCGGCCTGTTTTTTGGCGGCGTTTTCGCGGTTGGTGGCATGATCCTTTGGCTGCTGCTCAGCCGTTGGAACATGCCGTGGCTGATGCTGCCTTTGGGGCTGGGGTTTCCGCTGCTCGGCCCGTTTGTGGCGGCGGGGCTTTATCAGGTGTCGCGCCAGCTTGCCCGTGGGGAAAAGCTGCGCTGGGGCCATATTCTTGGGGTGATGGTGGCGCAGCGCAAACGAGAGCTGGGGTGGATGGCGTTTGTGACGCTGTTTATCTTCTGGATCTGGGTTTACCAGGTGCGGCTGCTGCTTGCGATCATCATGGGGCGGCTGTCGTTCAGCTCTCTGCCGCAATTCATGGATTTGGTATTCTCAACCACTGAGGGTTGGACATTCCTGGTCGTCGGCACCTGCGTTGGCGCGTTGCTCAGCCTGGTGCTGTTTGCATCGACGGTGGCGTCGGTTCCACTGCTGCTGGACCGCGACCGCGATTTCATCACCGCGCTGATCACGTCGTGGCAGGTGGTGCTGCGCAATCCCGGCCCGATGCTGGCCTGGGGCGTGCTGGTGACTGCACTGGTGATGATCGGGATCGGCACATTCTTTGTGGGGCTGATCGTGGTGTTGCCGGTGCTGGGGCACGCGACCTGGCATTTGTACCGCCGCACGGTCGTCCCCGCCGGGCCGAACGAGCGTTGATCGCCGCCGCGGCGGCGGGTCAGCCGCGCCGCCGCGCCGCAGCCCGCGCCGCGATCCGCCCCAGCCCCCGCGCCACCAGCGGCCAAACCGCAGGGGCCAGCCGGGCCAGCGCCCAGACCTGCGGCGTCATCAAGATTTCCGACCGCCCGCGCGCCAGCCCGCGCAGGATCTTTGCCGCCGCGACATCCGCGCTCAGCACCCTGGCCATGGCCAAAATCGCTGCCAGTTCTGGCGGCATCAGCGCCTGTTCGGCCGCCAGCATCGGCGTGTCCACATCGGGCGGAAACGCAACTGAGACCTGCACCCCGTCCGGCCCACATTCCGCCGCCAGCACCTGTCCCAACCCGCGCAGCGCGAATTTGCCGGGCGCATAGGCGCTGTGCCCGAACAGCCCGGCCAGCCCGGCGGCCGACCCGATCAGCAGCAATCGCCCGCGCCCGCGCGCCCGCATCCGTGCAAGCACAGGGTGGGCAAGCGCGAGGGCGCCGAAATAATTCACCTCCATCGCTGCGCGGTGATCGGCTTGGGGGATGTCTTCGAACCGGCCGGGCCGCGCCATGCCAGCCGAAGCGATGGCGATGTCAACCGGGCCGATCGCGCGTTCCACATCCGCGATCAGGGCCGCAAGCGCGGGCGCATCGGTGACATCGCATTGAAGGGCCCGCAGCCGCGCCTCAGGATGCGCACGCAGGATCTGGGCATGGGCATCGGACAGGCGCGCCTTGTCGCGCGCCACGATGGTCACCGCGATCCCCTGCCCGGCCAGCGCCCGCGCCAATGCCAGCCCGATGCCCGAAGACCCGCCGGTGATCAGCGCATGGGCGCCGAGGGGTGATGTCATGGCGCAGGCTCCAACTGATGGACGACCCGCCAAGCATAGCGCGCCCGAAGCCCTGAGAGAACGCCCAGATCACCCGTCCGGCAGGGCCGTCAGATAAGCCCCAACGCCTTGGCCAGCATCCTGAGCGCAATGACCGAGATGAACAGCGCAAAAGTCCGCCGCAGTATCTTGGCGTCAAGCGAATGGGCCAGCCTCACGCCCAGCGGCGCGGTGATGAAGGTCATCGCGATGATCACCAGAAACGCGGGGATGTTCACAAGGCCGACCGTGTAAGGTGGCTTGCCTTCGATGCTCCAGCCATTGGCCAGAAACCCCAACACAGCAGGTGCCGCGATCAGCAGCCCGAACCCTGCCGCAGTGCCGACCGCGCGATGGATCGGCATGTTGTAAAGCGTCATGATCGGGGTGCCGAGCGATCCGCCCCCGATCCCCATCAGCACCGAAAAGAACCCCAGCAGCGGCGACAGGATCGCGCGGGCCACGCCTTTGGGCATCTCACTGCCCAAGCGCCAATGGGCCTTGCCGAGCGCCATCCACATGCCGACCCCGCAGCCCATCACGCCAAAAATCGCCATCAGCGCGTCAGATTTCAGCGAGGACGCAGCGAACATGCCGACAAATGCCCCGATCACGATGCCCGGGCCCCAGCTTATCAGCACATGATCGTCCACCGCGCCCTTTTTGCGGTGCCCGGCCATGGATCTGAGCGAGGTGAACATGATCGTCGCCAACGACGTCGCCACGCAGATCTGCATCAGCTGCGGCGGCTCATATCCCATGCCTGAGAAAAGATGATAAAACGCTGGCACCAACACGATGCCCCCGCCGACGCCCAGCAGGCCCGCAAGCACGCCTGCCCCCGCGCCAACGACCATCAGGAACAGCAATAGCGGAAGCGTCTCAATCAAGGTGTCGGTCACGGAGGAGCTCACTTTCGCGAATGGCGGCGGGATGGCTATTTCCTGCGCCTTCCCTGCGCCCGCGTCCAGCGCTGCGCCTGCCATCTCGCGGAAACGCCGGGTTGGGGCGCATTTTCTTCGCCGAAGAAAATGGCTCTCAATCCCTCGCGATCACCAGTTCGACATCGCTCTCGGTGCAAAGACGCGCGGCGGCTTCGGGCGGGGGCGCGTCAGTGACGAACATGTCCATCTCAGCCAGTGACGCGATCCGCACCGGGGCCGAGCGGTCGAATTTTGACGCATCGGCCGCAAGGCACACCCGGCGCGCGTTCTGGATGATCGCCTGCGCGACGCGCACCTCGCGGTAATCGTAATCCAGCAAGGTCCCGTCCGGGTCGATCGCTGAGGCGCCGATGATCGCCATGTCCACCTTGAACTGGCGGATGAAATCCGTGGTCGCCTCACCCACCAGCGCATAATCGGCGCGGCGCAGGACGCCGCCGGCCAGCACGACCTCACAGCCCTCGTTGGCCGACAGGGTCATGGCGACGTTCAGATTGTTGGTGATCACCATCAGGTCCTGATGGTGCAGCAGCGCGCGGGCCACTGCCTCAGTGGTGGTGCCGATGTTCATGAACAGCGAGCACCCGTCGGGGATCGCGGCGGCGCAGGCCCGCGCGATGCGTTCCTTTTCATCGCGCGCATGATCGCGGCGCGCGTCATAGGCCAGATTGATCGCGCCTGAGGGCATCACCGCCCCGCCATGGGTGCGCGCCAGTTCATGGCGGTCGCACAATTCGGTCAGATCGCGGCGGATGGTCTGCTGGCTGACGCTGAAAAGGGCTGACAGCTCATCCACCGCCACATGGCCCGCTTCGCGCGCAAGGTCGAGTATTTGCCTCTGTCGGATCGAAATCGCCATGGCGTGTCCATCTTTTTTGTTGCGGTCGATCCGGCGCTGTCCAGCGCGGGCGGACCTTGTGTCACGGTTCGGGCCCTGAGGTCACGTTTTACTTGGCGGCCGTCTCAGGCTTTGCTGCATGTGCGAGACGCAACTGCGTTGTGCATGTGCGATATGTTTCGTACTTGCTTTCGTTTTCGCGCGATATTGACACGAACGCAAGATTGCGCGCAATGTCGCGCTAAGTGGAATCGGCCGAAGGGGCCTCTTAATGATCTCGGACTTGCTCATCATCGGCGGCGGCGTGAACGGATGTGGCATCGCGCGCGATGCGGCGGGGCGCGGGCTTTCGGTGACGCTGGTCGAACAGGGGGATCTGGCGCAGGCGACATCCTCAGCGTCGACCAAGCTGTTTCATGGCGGATTGCGCTATCTGGAATATTACGAATTTCGCCTGGTCCGTGAGGCGCTGATAGAGCGTGAGACCTTGCTGCGCGCCATGCCGCATATCTCATGGCCGCTGCGCTTTGTGCTGCCCCATCACAAAGGGCT
>JBLGAC010000025.1:0-57082 GCA_047610385.1 Paracoccaceae bacterium
GGGGGGGGGGGGCGCGCGGGGGGGGGGGGGGGGGGCCCCCCCCCCCCCCCCCCCGGCAGATCAGGCATCGCCAGCCTCAGCCGTCTTGGCGGCAGCGGGCTTTTTGGCGGCAGGTTTTTTCACCGCGGGTTTCTTGGCAGCAGGCTTTTTCACTGCCGCCGTCTTGGCCGCAGCCTTGGCCACAGCCTTTTTCGCAGGTGCCTTTTTCGCAGGTGCCTTTTTGGCCGCAGGCTTCTTGCCGGTGATGGTCTTGCCGGTTGATTGCACCTTGGCTGCGATCAGCTCCAGCGCCGCCTCCAGCGTCAGATCCTCTGGCGCGTCGTCCGGCGGCAAGGTCGCGTTGATCTTGCCGCATTTTACATAAGGCCCGTAGCGGCCCGAATGCACGGTGATCGGCTCTCCCGCCTCGGGGTGATCGCCGAGTTCCTTGAGAGGTGCCGCCGCAGACCCGCGCCCGCCGCGCCCTGCCAGCTTTTGCGCGATCAAATCCATCGCGCGGTTCAGGCCGACGGTGAACAGATCATCAGGCTGGATTGAGGCATAGACCGGCTTGGGCTTGACCTTGTCCTCAGGCCCTTTGGGGCGGTCATGCATCACATAAGGGCCAAAACGCCCCAGCGCGGCAACGATGCGCCCGCCTTCAGGATGCATCCCAACTTCGCGCGGCAAAGACAGCAATTCCAGCGCCCTGGGCAGATCCACCGCTTCGGGCGCAAGGCCTTTGGGCAAAGAGGACCGCTTGGGTTTTGTTTTGCTTTCAGGGTCTTGCTCCCCAAGCTGCACGTAAGGTCCGAATCGACCGATGCGCAGAGTGATCGCCACACCGTCATCGTTGTGGCCCAGCAGCTTGCCGTCGAGTTCAGCATTCGCCACATCGCCTTCGCTGGCAGTCATCGGCCGCGTGTAGCTGCATTCGGGATAGGCCGAACAACCGATGAACGCCCCGCCCGCGCGCGACGTCTTCAGCCCCAGCCGCCCCTTGCCGCAGACCGGACAGACCCGCGGGTCCGTGCCGTCATCCTTGGCGGGGAACAGATGCGGCGACAGCACCTCATCAATTTTGTCGAGCACTTCGGTGATGCGCAGATCAGCGGTGTCGGCCAAGGCGGCCGAGAAATCTTTCCAGAATGCGGCCAGAACCGCCTTCCAGTCCAACTTGCCGGCGGACACCTCGTCCAGCTCTTCCTCAAGCTTGGCGGTGAAGTCATAGGTCACGTAGCGGCGGAAATAGTTTTCAAGGAACGCGGTGACCAAGCGGCCCTTGTCCTCAGGGATCAGGCGGTTGCCATCCTTGACCACATAGCCGCGGTCCTGAATTGTCGTGACGATGGATGCGTAGGTGGACGGGCGCCCGATGCCGAGCTCCTCCATCCTTTTCACCAAGGTTGCTTCCGTGTAGCGCGGCGGCGGCTGGGTGTGGTGCTGCTGCGCAAGCACCGCATCCCCGCCGCGAAGGGCGATCACATCAGGCGTCGTGCCCGCGTCCAGCACTTCGCCGTCAGGCAGCGCGGCGGAGGCCAGGCGGTCGCCTTCGGTCTTGAGCGCGCCGGGCGCAAGCCTTGCCGTCTCACCTTGCGTGATGGCGGGAAGGCGGGCACCGTCTTCGTCATCCTTTTGCGCGGCATGGTATTCGGCGTCGTCGCGGCCTTCGGAATAGACCCGCATGAACCCGTCAAACGTAATCACCTGGCCCGATGCGCGCAGCGCGCAGGTGCCCGATGCTGCATTGATCGCGACGGTCGTGCGTTCAAGCCGCGCGCTTTCCATCTGCGACGCGAGGGTGCGTTTCCAGATCAGCTCATAAAGCTTGCGCTGGTCACCCTCCAGCTTGGCGGCGTCCTGGGGGGCGCGGCCCATTTCGGTGGGGCGGATGCATTCATGCGCTTCCTGCGCGTTCTTGGCCTTGTTCTTGTAAACGCGCGGCTTTGTCGGAACATAGGGCTTGCCGTACCGGGTCTCGATCTCAGCGCGTGCGGCGTCAATCGCCTCAGGCGCCATGTCGATGCCATCGGTCCGCATGTAGGTGATCCAACCAGCTTCATACAGCCGCTGGGCCGCGGACATCGCCTGTTTGGCACCCATGCCGAATTTGCGCGACGCCTCCTGCTGCAGGGTCGATGTCATGAAGGGCGGGCTGGGATTGCGCGCGGCGGGCTTTGCCTCAACGAACGCAACGGACAGATCGGCGCCTGCCACCGCGTCGGCGGCGGCGCTGGCCGCGGCCAGGTCAGCCAGATCGAACCGGTCAAGCTTTTTGCCGTCCAGATGCGTCAGGCGGCCTTCATAGGTGGCGCCGCCGGGGGTTTGCAGCATGGCACGCACCGACCAGTATTCGCGGGCGCGGAAGGCCTCAACCTCCATCTCACGCTCAACAATCAGGCGCAGGCACACCGATTGCACGCGGCCCGCTGATTTTGCGCCGGGCAGTTTGCGCCACAGCACCGGGCTGAGCTTGAAGCCCACAAGGTAATCAAGCGCGCGGCGGGCGAGATACGCCTCAACCAGCTCCATGTCGATTTCGCGCGGGGCGGCCATGGCTTCGAGCACGGCCTTTTTGGTGATCGCGTTGAAAGCCACGCGCTGCACCGTGGTGGTTTTCTTCACCGCCCGGCGCTTTTGCAACGCCTCAAGCAGATGCCATGAAATCGCCTCGCCCTCACGGTCAGGGTCAGTTGCGAGGATCAATGCGTCGTCGTTTTTCAGCGCGTCAACGATCGCCTTCATGTGCTTTTGGGATTTCGGATCGATCTCCCACAGCATGGCGAATTCATTGTCCGGATCCACGGATCCGTCCTTGGGGGGCAGATCCCGCACGTGGCCGTACGAGGCAAGAACCGTGTAGTCCTTCCCCAGATAAGCGTTGATTGTCTTGGCCTTGGCCGGGGATTCGACGACGACGACCGCCATGCGCGGATCTCCCTGATAGTTCTTGGGCGTTTGGCCGGGGACCATGTGCGCCTGCCGCCCGCCTTGTCAATCACCCCGGCGCTGCGGGCGCCGGGGCCCGGCCCCACCGCGCGCTGCATTTCAGACGATTGCGTCCGACGCAAGGCGCCGATCGCCGAAGACCTTCACCCTCGGGGTCTATTCGGGCAGCAGCGCCAACATGCCGCCGGGCTGACGGTCAAGCCGCCCGGCCAGTTCCAGTTCCAACAGCGCATCGGCCACCGCGCTCAGGTCCGCGCCGGTGAGGCGCAGCAATTCGTCTTCCTCAACGGGGGCAAGACCAAGGAATTGCGCCACATCGCGCCGAAGCGCATCATCCGCGCCCGTCGCGGGGCGCGCGAACACCGGCGCGCGTTCGGCAAGACCGCCCGGCAGGCTTGGGCGCAGTCCGTCCTCCAGCGCTTCTGCCACGTCGGCAGCATCGCGGACCAGCGTGGCGCCCTGGCGGATCAGCGCATTGCCGCCCCCTGCCCGCGGGTCTAGCGGCGCGCCCGGGATCGCCATCACCTCCCGCCCTTGTTCCAGCGCGAAATCAGCGGTCAGCAGCGATCCTGACCGCTGCGCCGCCTCAATGACCACCACGGCGCGGCTGAGGCCGGAAATGATCCGGTTGCGGCGCGGGAAATGACGGCCCTGCGGTTCAAGCCCCATCGGGGCTTCGGACAGGATCAGGCCTTCTTCGGCGATGCGCGCGCTCAGCGCGGCGTTTTCGGGCGGATAGACAACATCCACCCCGCCCGCGACCACGGCAATCGTGCCAGCGGGCGCGGTCAGCGCGCCTTGATGCGCGGCGGTATCAATCCCGCGCGCAAGGCCCGACACCGTGGCCCAGCCCGCCTCACCCAATTCGGCGGCCATGGCATGGGCCATGCGCAGACCGATGGCCGACGCGTTGCGCGCCCCCACGATCCCCACCGCCGCCGAGGCGCACAGCGAGGCGCGCCCACGGGCCCAGATAAAAGGTGGCGGGTCGGGAATATGCGCCAGCATCACCGGGTATCCGGGGCCGCCCAGCGTCAACATGCGCGCGCCCGCTTTGTGCGCGGCCTCCAGCTCCCGCTCCGCCTGGGCCAAGGAGCACAGGCTGTAGCTGCGCGCCCCGCCGCGCGCGGCCAGCTCCGGCAGCGCCGCCACCGCCCGTTCAGCCGTGCCGTAGCGCGCGATCAGGCGGCGAAAGCTGGCCGGGCCTACATTGCGCGACCGCGCAAGGCGGATCACATGGATCGCCTCATCACCGCCTGCATCTGCACCGGGCTGCGCATCGATATCGAGCCAAGCCTGCATCGCCTGTTCCTCATCGCGAAAAATGATCATGGAACCTTGATGCGCGGAACAGGGTTAAACGCAGGTTAAGGGTTAAGATTTTCCCATGTCGAAAATGCGCTGCGCCCCGCCCCTTGGGCAGGTTTTTGGCTAGATTATGCGGCTCTTTGCCCCTGCTGATCGGGTCCACCATTGCTTGCGCAGACCAGAGCATGAGGCAGCTGGTGTTGCGGCAAAGCGATCCATGCTTTGAGATGGGCAGATAGACGCAGCCCTGTTTCGGGGACCGCCGCGGCCCGGGCGCGTCAGTCAGCCCTGCCCGCTGGTGCCCGCCCCAACCGCGCGGGCGCCAGCGCGGTGATCACGTCGCCGGGCAATGCAGGCGCGCGCCCAAGGCACAGATCGGCGGCAAGGCGCGACAGCGCAGGCGCGGTCTGCACCCCATAGCCGCCTTGCCCGGCAAGCCACAGAAACCGTGGGCCGTCCCCTTGCGCGAACCCGACAACCGGCGTTCGGTCGGGCACAAAGCTGCGCAGCCCGGCCCATGTCCGCTCCACCCGCGTGATGGGCACGGTCACGGCCTGCGCGAACCGGTCCAGCCCTTCGGCGATCACCATGTCGTCGGGCCAGGCATCATGAGGCGCGACCGGGTCTTCATCGGCCGGAGAGATCATGAGCTTTCCGGCCTCCGGCTTGGCATAGAACGTCTCAGACGCGGGCACGAACAGCGGCCAGCGCCTCACGTCATGCCCGTCAGGCGCAGGAATGATCGCGGCAGATCTGCGCATCGGCACCAGCCCGATCGGCGCGATCCCGGCCATATGCGCGATTTCATCGGCCCAAGCGCCCGCGGCGTTGATCAGGATCGGCGCTTCAAACACGCCTTTGGGCGTCTGCACCCGCCACAGATCGCCGAGGCGCGTGATGCTGCGGGCCGGCGCGCCGGTTTCAATCCGCCCGCCGCGTCTGCGCAGCAGCCGCGCCAGCCCTTGCAGGAACCGATCCACATCAATGTCCTGCGCGTCGCGTTCAAGCACCGCAGCGGCAACCCGGTCCCGGCGCAGGATCGGCACCAGCGCGCAGGCCTCAGCCGCGCTCAGATGGTCCAGCCCCGCGGCCCCTTCGGCATAGGCGGCGAGCGCGGGCAGCTCAGCCTCGTTGGCGAACATCAGCTCGCCGCGCGGCGACAGAAGGCTGGTGTCTGAGATGCCCTCAGGCGCCTCCAAAACCGCGGCCGAGGCGGCGTTGAGCGCACGCAGAGCCGCGTTGCCGTAATTGCGGATAAAGATCGCGGCGGACCGCCCGGTGGCGTGGATGCCGATGTTCCCCTCAGCCTCAAGCACGACGACTTTTGCGCCCTCAGCGGCCATGGCGCCTGCACCGATGCCCGCGATCCCGCCGCCGAGGATCAAAATATCGGCGGTTTGCGTCATGCCCCCGCGCCGCCCAGATAGCTGGTCAGGTTGGGCCCCAGATCATCCGACAGATAGCCGCCTTCTTGCACCATCAGCACCGGTAGCCCTTCGGCCTTGATGCGCGCAGCGATGCGCGCAAAGCCCGGCGTGGTGATGGCAAGCCCTTGGAACGGATCGTTTTCATGCGCATCAAGCCCCAGCGCAACCACGATCACATCCGGCCCAAAGGCGCGAATGCGTCTCAGGCCAGCCTCCAGCGCATCCGCGTAGCCGTCATCATCGGTCTGGCGCGGCAAAGGCAGGTTCAGATTGCTGCCAAGCCCGGGGCCTTCCCCGCGTTCCTGCGCATGGCCCCAGAAGAACGGGTAGAACCGCGCCGGGTCCGCATGGATCGACACAGTCAGCACGTCGCTGCGCGCGTAAAAGATGCTTTGGGTGCCGTTGCCGTGATGCACGTCCACATCCAGAATGGCGGGCCGCAGCCCCTTGGCCCGCAGGTATTCAGCGGCAACCGCCGAGTTGTTCACGAAACAAAAGCCCCCCGCCAGATCTGCAAACGCATGGTGCCCCGGCGGGCGGGCCAGCGCGTAAACCGCCCGGTCGCCGCCCAACAGCAGATCCGCAGCGCTCAGCGCCGATTGGGCCGACCAATACGCGCTTTCCCACGTGCCCGCCGCGATGGGACATGCGGTGTCGGTCTGGTGCCAGCCCGCCTGCCCGACCGCCGATTTGGGATAGGACGCGGTGCGCCGGTCGGGATGGATGTTGGGGATCACCTCGGCAGAACCGCCGGGGATGCGCATCCAGCGCGGGTGGATGGTCTGCAGAAATTCAATGTATTCGGCGGTGTGGATCGCGGCAATCGGCCCGATGCCATGATCGGTCGGCGCGATCACCTGCGACCCGGCGGCCAATGCGGCGGCGTGCAGGCGGTTGATCCGCTCAGGCTGTTCGGGGTTGGGCGAGGTCGCGCCATTGGCCATGAAATGCTTGGGGTCATGCAGGCGCTGGCGGTCGTCGAACACGGTCTTCATCAGGTGTCTCCCAGGGCGTTGAAGGCGTCTGCCTCCAGCACCAATGTGTCGAGCCCGGCATCGGGCACAAAGCCCAGCCGGTCATAAAACGTGCGCGCGCGCGGGTTGGTTTTGTGCACCGACAGCTTCAGCCAGCGCGCGCGCCACAAATCGCCCGCGTGCGCGGCGGCAGCGGCCAGAAGGCGCGGGCCCATGCCAGTTCCGCGCGCCGCGGGCGCCGCCCACAGGTCAGAGACGAACAGCCCCGGCGCCGCGCGCATGGTCGAATAGATCGGCGAGAAAATCGCGCAGCCCATCAGGCCGTCCGGCCCCTCAGCCAACACTGCGGCAAAGGACGGGCGCGCGCCAAAGCCTGCGTCGCGCAGATCGTCATGGGTGGAAAGCCACGGATCGCCAAGGTCTGCTGACAGCGCGCTCAGCCCGGAATGAAGAGCGGGGACATCTTCGACCCCCGCAAGTCTGATCAGGGTTGTCATGCGGCGAAAGCGGTCCCTGCCGGGCCTTTCAGGGCCAGCATCGCACGGGCCTGATCGGGGGTGGCAACGGTGCGGCCCATTGCTTCGACAATGCCGCGGATCAAGCGCACCTGTTCAGCGTTGGATTTGGCCAGTTGCCCGCGCCCGATGTAAAGGCTGTCCTCCAACCCCACGCGCACATGGCCGCCCATGGCCGCGGACATGCTGGCCATGGGGATTTGATCCTTGCCCGCCGCCAGCACGGAAAACAGGTATTGATCCCCGAACAGCCGGTCGGCGGTGCGCACCAGATGGGTCAGGTGATCGGGCGCCGCGGCCATGCCGCCCAGCACGCCGAACACGAACTGGATGAAGAACGGTCCCTTCACCAGCCCGCGCTGCGCGAAATGATCCAGCATGTGCAGATGGCCCAGATCATAGCATTCAAATTCAAACCGGGCACCGCGATCAGTGCCCATTTCCTTCATCACATGGGCGATGTCGCGGGGCGTGTTGCGAAAAATCAGCGCGTCGCTGTCCTCAAGGAATGGTTTTTCCCAATTGTGCTTCCACGCCCGGTGCTTGGCCGCCATCGGATAGAGCGCAAAGTTCATCGACCCCATGTTCAGGGAACACATCTCAGGGCGCGCCTGCATCGGGGCGGCGAGACGTTCCTCCAGCGTCATGTTGGCGTTGCCACCCGTGGTGATGTTGATCACCGCATCGGTGCCCGCGGCGATGCGCGGCAGGAACGCATCATAATGGGCGGGCAGCGCTGAGGGGCGGCCATCGCCCGGATCGCGCGCGTGCAGGTGCAAGATTGCAGCCCCGGCCTTCGCGGCCTCAATGGATTGGGTGGCGATTTCGTCTGCTGTGATGGGCAGATGCGGCGACATGGACGGCGTGTGAATTGACCCGGTGACCGCGCAGGTGATGATGATCGGATCGCTCATTTGGCGGCCTCTTTCATTTCGACTTGGAACCGATCCAACGACCGGATCAGGCCGGACATGATTTCTTCAAGGTCATCTTCGGTCAGGATCATCGGCGGGGCCACCAGGAAATGATCCCCGTCATGGCCACCGCGTGAGCGGCGCGCATAAATGATCAAACCTTCTTCATGGGCGATGTCCACCAGCCGGTTGTAGGCATTCAGGCCCTTGGGCAATGGCGCGCGGGTGCCCCGGTCGCTGACCAGCTCAAACGCCAGCAGCAGCCCGGTGCCGCGCACATCACCGATGAAGCCATAACGCTGCATCAGCGCGGTCAGGCGGGCCTTCAGCTTGGCGCCCATGTGGGCGGCGTTGGCCATCAGGTTCTGGTCTTCAACCTCTTGGATCACCGCCAGACCGGCGGCGCAGGCCAGCGGGTTGCCCGCATAAGTAAAGCCGTGCAAAAACCCGCCCCCGTCCAGCACCGGATCCACGATCCGGTCATGGGCGATCATCGCCCCCAGCGGCGCGTAGCCCGCGGCAAAGCCTTTGCTGACGGCGATGATGTCGGGCGCGACGCCATCCTTTTCGGCGGCAAAGAACGTGCCGGTGCGCCCGCCACCGGACATCACCTCATCATGGATCAGCAAGATGCCGTAGCGGTCGCAGATGTCGCGGATGCGCGCCAGATACCCAGGCGGGTTCAGCAATGCACCGGTTGACGCGCCGCCCACAGGTTCCACGATAAACGCCAGCACCGTCTCAGGCCCTTCTTGCAGGATCTGCGCCTCAAGCATGTCGGCGTAATGGTGGCCGGTCGCCTCCGCATCCGGGTCCAGACCATCGAGCCATGCGCGCGGCGCGGGGATTTTTGGCATGGTGCGCATCATCGGCTCAAACGGCGCGGACAGCGGCGGATAGCCAGTGACCGCCAGCGCCCCCAGCGTGCAGCCGTGATAGGACGGATAGCGTGAGATCACCTTCCAACGCTGCGCCTGCCCGACGGCCAGCGCCCATTGGCGCGCCAGCTTCATGGCGCTTTCCACCGCCTCTGACCCGCCTGAGACGAAGAACACGCGCTCTAACCCCTCAGGCGCCAGCCCGGCGGTTTTGGCGGCCAGCTGTTCGGCAGGCTCAGTTTCAAAATGCAGACGATAGCCGAAGGTGGCCTTGTCCATCTGCTGCTTCATCGCATCGAGAACCCGCGGGTTCGAATGGCCGATATTGCACACCATCGCGCCCGAAGATCCGTCGAGATAGCGTTTCCCCTCAACGTCCCAGATATGGACGCCGCGGGCCTCGGCCAACATCGGGCGGCGGGCGCGGGATTGGTAGAACAGGTGGCTTTTTGCAGGCTGGGTCATGGGGTGCCTCCCGGCAGGGCGGCGCAATCGCGCGGGCGCAGATGGACCGACACGGCCTCGCCGGCACGAAACGGGCGGGCGTCGATCATGTTGATGGCCTGAAGCTGGACGCCCGCAACGGTGATGAAATAGCGCGCGGCCTGGCCCTGATAATCAACGGTGTCGACCATGCCATCGACGGCGACGGCACCTTGCGGATCGGTGCCTTGCGGGGTCAGCAGCAGCTTTTCCGCACGCACCACCAATTTGGCCGGGCCAGGACCGCTGAGCGCGGTGGCGCGGGCGGCAGGCACCGCGATCCGCCCAAAGCCCGGCACATCAAGCGCGGCGCCGGTGCCATCGATGCCCACGCACGTCCCGGGCAGGATATTGGACGCGCCCAGGAACCGCGCCACGAATTCCGATGCCGGGGCGTTGTAGACGTCCTCAGGCGCGCCGGTCTGTTCAACCCGGCCATCGGACATCACGACGATGCGGTCGGACATGGCCAGCGCCTCGCCCTGATCGTGGGTCACAAAGATGGTGGTGACGCCGATGCGGGCCTGAATGCGTTTAAGCTCCACCCGCATGTCTTCGCGCAGGTTGGCGTCAAGCGCCGATAGCGGCTCATCCAACAGCAACACGTCCGGTTCAATCACCACTGCGCGCGCCAAGGCGATGCGCTGCTGCTGGCCGCCGGACAATTGGCGCGGATACCGGTCGCCAAGGGTCGGCAATTGCACCAGATCAAGCGCGGCAGCCACGCGGGTCGCCATGTCAGCCTTATTCACGCCGCGGTATTTCAGCCCAAACGCGATGTTTTCCGCGACCGTGCGGTGCGGGAACAGCGCATAGTTCTGGAACACGATGCCCAGATTGCGCTTGTGGATCGGCAGATCATTGATCCGCCGTCCCTTGATCGAAATGTCACCCTCGGTGGGGTCCAAAAGCCCCGCAACCATGCGCAGGGTCGTGGTCTTGCCGCAGCCCGATGGGCCGAGCAGGGTCACGAAATGCCCCTCAGGAATTTCAAGCGACATGGGGTGCACGGCAGTGAAGTCGCCGAAGCGTTTCACGATGTCTGTAAGGGCGACGGCGCTCAAGGGGTCTTCTCCCGCTTAGGGGGTGATGCCCGCCCCCGGAGGGACGGGCGGAGGGGCTCAGTAGCCCTTCTGGACGCGGCCAAACATTTTGGACCATTCGGCCTCATTGCCGTTCCAATAGCCCGCATCAGCAAAGGTCAGGCCATCGAGCTTGCCAGTCGGGTCAAACGCCGGAAGCGTCGGGATCTTGGCACCAAGATCGACCTTGGTCGGGTCAAGTGCGGGCGGATAGTTCTGCCCCTCAGCCACCGCGATCGACGTCTCAGGCGCGAGCATGAAGTTGAGCAGCTCCTCGCACTCAGTCATCGGGGATCCCTTGATGACGAACAGGCATTCCTGCCAGCCAAAGCCGTTGGGCGGATCCATGTAGCCGATGTCGTGGCCCTGCTCCTGCAGCGCAAAGATGCGGCCGGACCAACCTTCGGTGACGTAGATCTCTTCCTCGGCCAGCAGGCTCATCAGCTCAGCGCCCGACCCCCAGTATTTCAGCAACAGGTCGCGGTGGGTGCGCACCGCGTCCCAGACCGCATCCATGTCCGTGGCGCCGTTCGGGTCCTGCCCGGTCTGAAGCGACGCATACCAGATGCGCGTGCGCCAATCGCTCCACCCACCGATCTTGCCTTTGAGCTTGGCGTCGATCAGGATTTTCGCGCCCTTTTCCTGCATCTCCTCGTCCGAGATATACTTACGGTTATACGCAATGCCGGTGGTGCCGTAATCATAGGGCACGCAGGAAAGCTTGCCGTCCGTCACGCCGCGGAACACGTCGATCAGTTTGGGGATCACGTATTTCAGGTTGGGGATATTGGCCTCGTTCAGCTCTGAACTAAGGCCGAGATTGTGATAGCGCGCATAGTCGAACACACCCGAGAGGTGCGCGATGTTGAATTCGCCGGGCTGGCTGGCCTTGACACGCGACAGATATTCATCGCCGCCCCCGAAGGTGCCATCCACAACCGGCGTGCCGGTTTTCGCGGTGTAGGGATCGAAGGCGTGCTTGCGGAATGCCTCAGACACCACGCCGCCCCAGCCGTCAAAGCGCACTTCGCCCGCCGCCGCGCGCGCCATGCCCGCGAACGGGGTCTGCACGCCGTACGCCAGACCCGCGGCGCCGATCAGCCCCAGAAAGCTGCGCCGTTCCATACCGCCATTGAGGAATTTCTCGCGGGCGCGTTCATATCGTGTGGTGTTGTCCATGTGACTTCTCCTGTCGGGGATGGGGGGCGCGGTCGTTCAGCCGCCGCGCATTGCAGACAACCGCCGCGCAAGGCCAAGGCCGAGCAGCGGCAATCCGATGGTGAGGGCGATCATCGCGGCGCCGAGCGCGTTGATCTCTGGCGAGATCGAGTTGCGCAGCATGGCAAAGATCTGGGTGGGCACGGTCTCAACGCCGCCGGGCTTCCAAAACAGGGTGCCGGTGATGTCGTCGAAACTGATGGTGAACGCGAACAACGCGCCTGCCAGAACCGCGGGCGCCAAAAGCGGCAGCGTGATCTGGAAAAAGGTCTGGATCGGGGATGCCCCAAGCGACATGGCCGCTTCTTCGACATCACGCTTGATGCTGACAAGGCGCGCCTGCACCACCAAGATTACGAAGGGCAGCGTGAAAATAACGTGGCCCGCCAGCAGCAGCCCAAAGCTTTTGTTGATGCCAAGAAACTTGAGGAACAACAAAAGCGCCACCGCCAGCACCACTTCGGGCACCAAAATCGGCGCGATCAGCAGCGTTGATACCACGTTAGATCCCGGCACGCGGTACCGCACCAATGCGAGCGATGCCAAAACCCCCAGCGTGGTGGAAATGACCGCCGTCAGCCCACCAAGGATCATCGATGTGCGAAACGCGCGCAGGATCGCGTCATTTTCGGCCAATGCCACGAACCAGCGGATCGACACGCCGGTCATGGGAAAGCTGCCAAACTGGCTGGCGTTGAACGCCAACAGCACCACCACGATGATCGGCAGGAACATGAAGCCATAGACCAGCACGGTCCACGCGCGGATGATCGACCATCCCATCAGCCCAGCCCCTTCATCAGCTGGCCCATGCCCATGAAACGGTTGTAGGTCAGCACCAGCGCGCCAAGCACCGCCAGCAGCAGCAGCGACAGCGCCGACCCCAGCGGCCAGTTGAGCTGGGTGATGATCGCCTCAAACACCAGATTGGCGAACATCGCGTCGCGCGGCCCTCCTAGGATCAAGGGCGTGATGTAAGTGCCCGCGGCCAGCACAAAACACAGCAGCCCCCCGGCCGCGAGGCCCGGCAAGGACAGCGGCAAGGTCACCTGCAAAAACGCCTGCCAGCGCGTGGCCCCGAGGGACCGGGCCGCATCCTCCAAGGTCACATCCACCCCGTCGAGCGAGACGTAGATGTTGAGCACCATGAACGGCAGCAGAAAATGCACCAGGCCGAGGATTACGGTGGTTTCATTATACAGCATCTGCAGCGGCTCAGACACGATGCCAAGCGCCATCAGACCCGAATTCAGCGCGCCTGAGACCCCGAGGATGTTGATCCAGCTCATGGTGCGGATGATGTAGCTGATCCAGAACGGCAACATCAGAAGCAGCAGCAAGATCATCTTGTTGCCCTTTGATCGTGCAACAAAATATGCCGCCGGATACCCCATCAGGGCACACACCACCGTGGTGATCGCCGCCATCCTGAGCGTGGAGATCAGGATGTCGCGATAAAAGCTGTCGGTCAGCGCCTCAGCCCAGTTGTCCAGATAGAACCCCGGCGTGTCGGCCCCGGTCGCGGTGCGCAGCCAGAACGAATAGACCGCGATGAAGATCAGCGGCACGATCAGCAGCAGCACGATCGCGGTCAGCGCAGGCGACAGCAGCAGCCACGGCGCGCGCCTCTCTCTTGCCTCGATCCCCATTTCGGTCGGTCCCTTACGCATTTTGCGATGACGGAACCGTGACAAGCGCGCGCCCATAGGGCAAATAGATAGCCTGAATGTTCAATATAGATGAGATCTATGACAGCGCCGCCACGCCCCCCCGCCCTGCCACCACGCCCCGACGCTGACCGCCTGGCGCGGGAGCTGGACTGGAACCTGCTGCGCACCTTTGTGGTGCTGGCAGAAGCGTCGTCGGTGACCGACGCGGCAGAGCGCCTGCGCCTGAAGCAGCCCACCGTGTCGGCCGCGTTAAAACGGCTAGAAGACCGGCTTGGCCGCCGCCTGATCGACCGGTCCCCAGGCCGCTATATGCTGACCGAGGCGGGAAAATTGCTGCACGCTGAGGCGGTGGAGATCCAAGGCGCGGTGCTGCGTCTGGGCACCGCAATGCGTGAGGTGACCGACGAGGTCCGCGGCCATGTGCGCATCGCGCTGGCCAGTCATGTGGTGTGCCCGCTGCTTGATGACGCGCTGGGCGCGTTCCATGCCGCGCACCCGCGCGCCACGCTGTCGCTTGACGTAGCCTCAAGCCGGGTCGCGCGCGAATCTGTGCTGGCGCGGCGCGCGTCATTGGCGGTGTGTCTGGTGAAGGACCGCTCTCCGGCGTTGGAATACCGGCGGCTTTATCGCGAATTTTTCGCGCTGTATTGCGGCCCGCCGCATCCGCTGTTTGGCCGCGCAGGGGTGACGCGCGCGGATCTGGCCGGGCAGGCATCCGTCACCTTCATCACCGACCAGATGGATGATGCACTGCGCCCGGTGGCGCTGATGCGCGCCGCGGCAGAGCTTGACCAACGCATCGTCGGGTCATCGTCACATCTGGAGGAAGTGCGGCGGATGATCGTCGCCGGCCTCGGCATCGGGCCGCTGCCGATGCATGTGGTGCGGCGCGACGTGATGGATGGCAGGCTGTGGCGCGTCCCCGACGCAGATGAACCCGCGGCGGTGGACGTGCATGTGTGCTGGAACCCCAAAGCGCGCAAAAACCGGGCTGAGGCCGCGTTCCTCAAATTGCTGCTCGCGCGGATCGACGCGACCCCGATGGAGGAACGGACCTACGCCTGACGCGACGCAGCCCCACACGCGACGCCTCGGTCAAAGAACGCGCGGGCATGCGGCCCCAGCGCTGCGACCCGGGCAGGCCCGGCGCGCAGCCCGGCACGCACCCCGATGTCAAAAAACCGGGCGCTGAGCGGCCCCGCCCCGCGCAGCGCGAACAGCGGGCGGACCACATGCACCGCACGGCGGATCAGATGTCGCTCCAGCTCAGCGCGGGCCTGCGCCGCAAAGTCGGCATCGTCGGTGGTCTGCGTGGAATGCCCGATGCGCGCGACGGCAACAGCGCCGCCCATGTCCTGAATGTCGCCGATCAGGTCCGCCATCCGTTCAAACGCGGGGCGAAGCGCGGCGAAGACCCGATTGGCGCCTTCGCGCGCCGGATCGGTCCAAAGGTCGTGCGTGGCGATCATTTCGATCAGCGGCTCGGACCGGGTGCGCAATTCCACCCCCCAGACGTCCTGCGGCGCGACCGACAGGGCTGCGTCCAGATACGCGGCCTGCAGCCCGACAATGGCCGCTTCAAGCTCCAGCTCCAGCGCCAGGCAAATCTCGCCCCTGCGCACCAGAATGCGCGCCCCCCGGGCTGGCGATTCGAGCGAGCTGACGGCGACGCCCGGCCCCCCCTCCCGCCAGGCAAGGCCGCTGGTCCGGATGATCCAGTTGGCCCGCCTGTCAAAAATTTCCCCGGCGTGATGCGATGCGCGCTCACCCTGCATGTGACTGATCCCTTACTCGTGTCTCGGTACGCTATGTGGATCGATCCCACGTGGATGAGAAACAATCCGTTTAAAACCGCGGGGTTACCGTCGCGTTCGTTTTGATGACGCCGCAAGACGCCCTGATATGCTCAGCGCAGCGCCACTTTGCTCAGCTGCGCAGAGATGCGTGCGCGGGCCGAAACAGTCCGGTTCACCGCCTGGCAGGAGATCATGGCAAAGGCGTAGGCGGCCTTGGGATCGCCATAAGCATAAAGGTGCTGGGCCAGCGCGTCTGAGATGAGCGCAATCTGCTTGACCGTCGCGGCCGTGCTCATGGCCAGCTTGCGCGCGGTCTCCGCCCGGGCGCGCCCGGCGTCGGGGATCGCTTTGGGCCCCCGGGCCAGCAGCGCCGACATGGCCACGCGAAACGATGCGAGGATCTGGGATGATGTTGCCTGCTTCAGCCCCGATTTCGCCCCCTCCCCCCCCAGTGCGCAGATGCAGCGCGGATCGCGGGCCGAGATGCTGGCGATGCTGCGCAGCTTGCGCGCCGCGGCCTGGTGCATCAGGCCATTGCGGATCGCATAATCAGCGAGATTGCCACTGCTGCGGCCAAAAAATTCCTCATCAATACGCTCAGCCTCGGCGATCGGGCCGCTTTGCAGGTCATGGGGCAACGCGGCGTCGTCGGCACCGGCGCGGCGTGCGGCCAATCTGGCGGCGGTGGTGATCATCGATCTGTCCCTTCAAATTCCGTCACGCATCAACTTGCCAGTTGATCAGGCCACAGGGTCTGCGCCTGGATCAGGCAGAGCACCTTGTGCCCCGGAGTGATCAGTTAACACGCAGGCAGCCTAGCGCAGGTCTCGCTATGACAGGCAGTTCATCAAGGTAAATGAATTCGAATAAAGCCCTGAAATAGATGCAAAAACCTGCGATTTTTTCCTGCACAAGACTGGGTGGCCTTGGTGCCCTGCCTGCCCATGCAAATCAGCAGTGCTGGCGATCAGGTTGGTGACGGTCAGCAGCGATCGGTCGGTTTTGCTGGCACGCCTCAGCATCGCGGTGCCGCACTCAGCCCTCAGCGCAGCACAGAGGCACGCCAGACGCCGCCCGTTGCCTTCCACGCCGCAAGGGTTCCCGGCGTGTCGCCCGCCGCGTCGAACCTGATTGCGCCCGAGGCGCCGACATAGCGCACCGGCCCCGCCATCGCGGCCTTGCGCGCCGTGGCCCAGGCGCCGGGGCCGACCGGCAGCGCGCCGGGATCGGTCACCTCACGGATCGCGGCGGCCAGCGCGGTGCCGCCCTCGCCGCCCGACCGCACAAGGGCCAGCGCCATGATCATTGCCGCGTCATAGCCTTGGGCGGCCAGCGGTGCCTCAGGATCAAAGCCTGAGGCTTCGGCGGCAGCGGCGAAATGGGTCCATGCCTCAGCGCTGCGGTCAGGCGCGGGGGCCACCAGCGTCACGCGCGTGAGCGTGAGGGACCCCAGGTCGCGCACCACCGCATCGTCCAGCAGGCCATCAGCGCCCAGCACCCCCTGCCAGGCCCCCAACCGCAGCGCCGCGCGCAGTGCCGGAACCCCGTCGCCGCCCGCATACGCAAGCAGCACCAGCGCCTCAGCCGCGCCCTGATCGGCCAGCGCGGCCATGTCAGGCGCGTAATCGCCCTGCCCCGCGGGCAGCTCCGCCGTCGCCGTGATGTCACCGCCGCCCACGCGAAAGGCTTGGGCGAACGCCTGCGACAGGCCGGTCGCCCACGCACCCGGTTCATGGGCCACCGCCATGCGGACATAGCCGCGGGCCAGCGCCAATTCGGCCAACGCTTGGGCCACCGCCACGTCCGAGGGCGCCGTGCGATACACCAGATCATCGTCGACAAGCGCCGACAGAAGCGGCGTCGTCGCCCCGTCCGAAATCATCGGCGCACCAAGCGCAATCGCCGCCCCGGCCGCCGCCAGCGCCGCGTCTGAGCAGACCGGCCCCAGAAACGCGACCGCACCGGCAACTTCAAAGGCGTCGCGGGCCTCAGCCCCCGCATCGGTGGCCAAGGCGCCGGTGCAGCCGACATCTACCAGATCAAGCGTCAGCGCCCGCCCGTCCGCCAGCCCACCGCCTGCATTGACCTCCAGTACCGCAAGTTCCCGCGCGCTCATCAAATCGGCTGAGGCGCCGGATGCGGCCCCGGTCAGACCGCCCAGCGAAATCACCCGCACTGGCCCAAGGTCGGGCACCGCGGCGGGGCTGTTCACCTGCCCCAAGGCGGGGGACACGAGCATCATAAGCGCGAACGCGGCGGCGTGGGATCTGGCAAGCATGAACAGGATTCTTTCTCCTTGGCGGCAGGGTCTGGGCCAAGCCTAGCCCGCCCACGCCCCCGCGCAAAGCGCACCCGAGGTCGTAGCCCGCCCCGCAGGCGCCGCGCGTCGCCTTTCCCCCAGCCACGAAACGCCCTAAATGGATGCTTCCGCGCAGACGTAAGGACTTGGACCATGGCAGCCGACGCGACCGACCCCCTCGTGATCTTCACGCCTTCCGGAAAACGCGGGCGCTTTCCCGCCGGCACGCCAGTGCTGACGGCGGCGCGCCAGCTGGGCGTCGATCTTGACAGCGTGTGCGGCGGGCGGGGCATCTGCTCCAAATGCCAGGTGGCGCCGCAGGTTGGCGAATTCTCCAAGCACGGCGTCACGGTCGGTGCCCACGCGCTGTCAGATTTCAACGCGGTTGAAGCGCGGTATGACGAAAAGCGCGGGCTGAAGCCGGGCCGCCGTTTGGGCTGTCAGGCGCGCATCCAAAGCGACTGCGTGATCGACGTGCCACCCGAATCCCAGGTCCACAAACAGGTGGTCCGCAAACGCGCTGAGGCCCGGGACATCACCATCGACCCCACCGTGCGTCTGGTGTTGGTGGAGGTCACAGAGCCTGACATGCACGAGCCGACCGGCGATCTGGAACGCCTGCGCATCGCGTTGGCCACCCAATGGCAGATCACCGGCGCCCGCGCATCGCTGCCGATCATCCAAAAGCTGCAAAAGACCCTGCGCGCCGGGGATTGGACCGTGACCGCCGCGATCCATGATGCAGGCGACGGGCCGGCGATCCTGGATCTGTGGCCGGGGTTTCATGATGAAAACCCGCTTGGCCTTGCGTTTGACATCGGGTCCACGACCATCGCTTGTCATCTGACCGATCTGGTGACCGGCGAGGTGCTGGCGTCATCCGGCACCATGAACCCGCAGATCCGGTTCGGCGAGGATCTGATGTCCCGCGTCTCCTATGTCATGATGCACCCCGGCGGGGATGTTGAGATGACCGCCGCCGTGCGCGCCGCCATCAACGACCTGATCGGCGAGGTCTGCACCGAGGCTGACATCCCCCGCGCCCGTATCTTTGAGGCAGTGTTTGTCTGCAACCCGGTCATGCACCACCTGTTCCTCGGCATTGACCCGACTGAACTGGGCTGGGCGCCGTTCGCGCTGGCGACCTCTGACCCGGTGTCGGGGCTGGCCTCGGATCTGGACCTGACCATGCACCCCGCCGCGCGCTTTCATCTGTTGCCGTGCGTTGCGGGCCATGTGGGCGCTGACGCCGCCGCGGTGGTGCTGTCGGAGGCCCCGCAACTGGCCGAAGAACTGACCCTGATCGTCGATGTCGGCACGAATGCTGAGATCGTGCTGGGCGACAAAGCTGGCCTTATGGCGTGCTCATCGCCCACCGGCCCGGCGTTCGAAGGCGCGCAGATTTCATCGGGCCAGCGCGCGGCCCCCGGCGCCATTGAACGCATCCGCATTGATCCGGTCACCAAGACCCCGCGCTTTCGGGTCATCGGGTCTGAGATCTGGTCAGACGAAGACGGCTTTGACCACGCCAGCGTCACCGGCATCTGCGGGTCCGGCATTATTGAGGCGGTCGCGGAAATGCGCCTCGCCGGTCTGGTGGACGAAGACGGGCTGGTCGGATCGGCGGCCCAGACCGGCACGGATCGGTCAATCCCCGACGGGCGCACCCATGCGTATGTGGTCCATGATGGCACCGGCGCGGGCGGGCCGCTGATCTCAGTCACCCAAGGCGATGTGCGCGCGATCCAGCTGGCCAAAGCGGCGCTGATGGCCGGCGCGCGGCTGCTGATGGACCGGCGCGGGGTTGATAAGGTGGCGCGTGTGGTGCTGGCCGGGGCGTTCGGGGCGCATATCTCGCCGATGCACGCCATGGTGCTGGGCATGATCCCCGATTGCCCGCTGGATAAGGTGGTCAGCGCGGGCAACGCGGCCGGGACCGGCGCGCGCATTGCGCTGGTAAACCGCGCCGCACGCACAGAGATCGTGCAGCTGGTGCGCCAGATCGAAAAGATCGAAACCGCGATAGAACCCCGCTTTCAGGAACACTTTGTTGAGGCAATCGCGATACCCCATAAGACGGCCACGTTCACAGCGCTGGATGGGCTGGTGGTGCTGCCTGCGGTGAAATTCGGCGCCGGCAGCGGCGATGGTGAAGGCGGCGGGCGGCGCAGGCGGCGGCGCGGCTGACGGGCTTTTCGCGGCGCATGATCAGGGCCTGCGGGCCTGTGACAAGGATATGATGATGAAATTCAACGCGTTGCCCCTTTTGATCCTGCCGCTGCTGGTGTCAGCCTGCGCCACCGCCGAATACCGGCAGGAGGCAAACATCTGCCAAGCGCTGTGGCTGCGCACCATCCCGCCCTCCTACCATGACAAGTTGGTTGAGCAGTACCGGGCCGTTCAGCGCCCCACCGGCCGCAGCGTCTGCATCACCCGCGGCAACCGCACCGTCTGCGAGGAGAAGATGCGAACCGAATACGTGCCCTACACGGCCGTGGTGACGGTGGACCGGTATAAAGGAGAGCGCGACGCGGAGATCTCCAATTGCACGCTGCAGGCGTGCGTCGCGCGGATGGGGAATGGGGAGTGTAAGTGAGGGGGCGTTTCGGAATCGCGCAGCGCCTCTGCCAGGTTAAACCCATGAGCATAGGGCAGCAGGGATGAAAATGCTTCACGAAAGGAGAGAAAATGGAGAATTATCTAGAACTTCCATTCGAAATTCAGGTGTCGTTGGCCGCCGGCTTTCTGGGCTACTGCGTGGCATACTCGGGGAAGCGTAGCCACCACAAGCCATTTGAAAGCGCCATGATAATACTAATTTTTAGCGTGCCCTCCACCGCCGCAATAAAGGCATCTACGGGAATTATACACTCAGAATTTCAAATAATATACGCAATCGCCTGCGCGCTATCATCAGCCGTTCTGTGGCGCAAATGGGCATCGGCAAAGATAACAAAATTTCTTAGAGAAATGAAAATTACGCAAGACGATGGCACCCTCTGGCCTTGGCAAAATATATCGCAAGACACTCGATATGAATATTCGCAGCTAGGGGTTCGCCTCAAAAACGGGCGCCAGCTATTTTGCGAAGACCTATCTATATTCAACAATAAGCCGCACGGCCCATTCATAATGGGTGAAGACGGATCAATTGCTCTATATGTGACTGAGGTTGTGACCGGGGACGGCACGGTTCATCCTCAGGACCCCCAACATCGTGGCGGAATTCAGATCACCTTCATTCCCTCCTCAGAAATATCTGAAGTCGACTTTAGAATATCGAACGAGAAGTGAACTTATGGCTTTCGCCCGTTACCATTTGAACTGGCAGAGCCGGATGCGCTAGGCTTTGCACCAACTGGCTTTGCACCTCGCTCATAATTTACTGGTGCCGAACTCGCTTCCCGTGCAGCACCAATCGATGCGTTTGATGGCGCAGCTGCTCTTGGAGTGGCACTCTTCTCAACTCCATTATTACTGAAAGGGCCCGAGCTTCTGGAACTTTTCGACATAGACCTACCCCGGAACTAGATGCCAAAGACGGGGGGAATATATCAAAACTCCTCCACCATAACAACCCCCGCCGCCGCCTTGATCGCCCCGGCGATCTGCGGCGTCAGCGGATACTCACCCGGCAGCGCCAATTCCACTTCGCACGGCAGGTCCGGCGCCATCAGCACCAGGTTCACCGGCCCCCTGCCCCCGCGCCGTGCGGCGCCTTTCTTGCTGTCCTCCAACCGTGCGTGAATTGACGGCAGCGCGGCGGGGTCGGACACGTAGATCTTCAGCCCCATGGTCGCCGCATCGGCCACTGCCACATCGATCTGCTGGGCCGCGCGCAGCAGCATCTTGACCTGATCGCCGCCCTCGGAGGTCGCCTCAACGGTCAGCACCACGTTGGTTCCCGGCTCCAACACCTCGCGATACATGTTGAGCGGTTCGGAAAAACACATCGCCTCATACATCCCCGTCGGGTCGGACAGCGACACGAACGCGAACCGGTTGCCCTTGGCCGATTTGCGTTCTTGCCGCGCGATCACGGTGCCGGCGATTTTGACGGTGATGCCCGACAGGTTCGCCTTGGCGCAAACCTCGGCATAGCTGAGCACCCGCTGGCGTTTCAGCGGCCCGGCATAATCATCCAGCGGATGGCCGGTCAGATAAAACCCGACGGCGCCATGTTCTTCGGACAAACGCTCCGTCGGCAGCCAGTCATCGCAGGCCTCCATCCGCGGGGGGGGCAGATCATCGCCCGCATCCCCGAACAACGACACCTGGTTCGACGTCGCCTGTTCATGGCAGGCGTTGGAATAGGCCGCCAGTTTATCCAAGGACCGGAACACCCGCGCACGGTTGTTGTCGATCCGGTCAAACGCACCTGCGCGGGTCAACATTTCAAGACCACGCTTGCCGATCTTCTTCAGCTCCACCCGCCGGGCAAAGTCGAACAGGTCGCGGAACTGGCCATCCGCATCGCGCGCGTCCACAATAAGCTGCATCGCATCGCCGCCAACATTTTTCAACGCGCCGAGCGCATAGATGATCTTGCCATCCACCACATCGAACGTCGCCACTGATCGGTTGATGTCCGGGGGGATGATCTCAATCTCCAGCCGCACAACCTCCCGAATATAGATCGCCAACTTGTCGGTTATGTGGATGTCGCAGTTCATCACCCCAGCCATGAATTCAACCGGGTGGTTCGCCTTCAGCCAGCCAGTTTGATAACTGACCACGGCATAGGCCGCGGCATGCGATTTGTTGAAGCCGTAATTGGCGAATTTCTCCAGAAGGTCGAAGACTTCTTTGGCCTTGGCCTCAGTCACGCCAGCTGCTTTGGCGCCTTTGACGAATTTGGGGCGCTCAGCGTCCATCGCCTCCTTGATCTTTTTGCCCATGGCGCGGCGCAGCAGATCGGCGCCGCCCAGCGAATACCCCGCCATTTCCTGCGCGATCTGCATCACCTGTTCCTGGTAGACGATGATGCCTTGGGTTTCGGCCAGAATGTGGTCAATCGACGGGTGCAGGCTTTCGAGCTTTTCGCGCCCCTGCTTGACGTTGCAGTATTTCGGGATGTTTTCCATCGGGCCGGGCCGGTAGAGGGCGACCAGCGCGATGATGTCCTCAATACACGTTGGGCCAAGCTGGCGCAGCGCGTCGCGCATGCCGGTGCTTTCCACCTGAAACACGGCAACCGTTTCGGCGCGCGCATACAATTCATAGGTCAGCTTGTCGTCAAGCGGGATGGTGCCAATATCGATCACCACATCGCGCCGCTTCAACAGATCAAGCGCGTTTTGGATCACCGTCAGTGTCTTCAGACCCAAGAAATCGAACTTCACCAGCCCGGCCTGCTCAACCCATTTCATGTTGAACATGGTCGCGGGCATATCGGAGCGCGGATCTTTGTAAAGCGGCACCAGTTGGCTCAGCGGCCGATCCCCGATCACCACACCCGCGGCATGGGTGGACGCGTTGCGCAGCAGGCCTTCGAGCTTGCCAGCATAGTCCAGCATCTCAGCGACCACAGGCTCATTGCGGGCCTCTTCGCGCAGGCGCGGCTCGTCCTCAAGGGCCTTGGCGATGCTGACCGGTTTGACGCCCTCAACCGGGATCATTTTGCTGAGGCGGTCCGTCTGCCCGAACGGCATCTGCAGCACCCGGCCCACGTCGCGCACGGCGGCCTTGGACAGCAAAGCGCCGAAGGTGATGATCTGGCCGACCTTGTCGCGCCCGTATTTCTGCTGAACGTAGCGGATGACCTCTTCGCGCCGGTCCATGCAGAAATCGATGTCGAAATCGGGCATCGACACACGTTCGGGGTTCAAGAACCGCTCAAACAGCAAGGAATACCGCAGGGGGTCCAGATCGGTGACCGTCAGCGCATAGGCGACCAACGACCCGGCGCCTGAGCCACGCCCGGGGCCAACGGGAATGCCTTGATCCTTGGCCCATTTGATAAAATCGGCAACGATCAGGAAGTAACCGGGGAACCCCATCCCCTCAATCACGCCCAGCTCAAAATCCAGCCGCGCCTCGTATTCGGCCAGAGTGACGGCGTGGGGGATGACCGCAAGCCGCGCCTTCAGCCCCGCAACAGCCTGACGGCGCAGTTCTTCCACCTCATCATCGGCGAATTTGGGCAGGATCGGTGCGCGGGTGTAGACCTTGAAGGCGCAGCGGCGGGCGATCTCAACGGTGTTTTCAATCGCCTCGGGCAGATCGTGGAACAGGGCGGTCATTTCGTCCTGCGACTTGAAGTAATATTCCTCGGTCAGACGGCGGCGGTTCTCCATCGACACATAGGCGCCCTCGGCGATGCAGATCAGCGCGTCATGGGCGGCGTACATGTCGCGGGTCGGGAAATGCACATCGTTGGTGGCCACCAGCGGCAGGTCGCGCGCATAGGCCATGTCGATGAACGCGGGCTCGGTCGCGGCCTCTGGCCCGGTGCGCACCGCGGCGCCGCCATGGCGCTGGATTTCCATATAAAGCCGGTCGGGGAACATGGCCGCCAGCCGATCCAGCAGCGCATCAGCCACAGCGCGCTTGCCGCCAAGGATCAGCTGCCCCAACGGGCCTTCGGCACCCCCGGTCAGGCAAATCAACCCGCCCGCGCGCGCCGCCAGCGCGTCCAGCAGCATCATCGCCTCGCCGCCCTCGGCCTCAAGCCATTCGGCGGAGACCAGCTCCATCAGATTCTCATAGCCCGGCTCATCCTGCGCCAGCAGCACGATCTTTGCAGGCGGCAGGCCCTTCTCACCTGGGCGCGCGGCGGGCGCGAAATCCAGCGTCATCGCCACGCCAATGATCGGCTGGATGCCCGCCTTGGATGCCGTTTCGGAAAATTCCAACGCGGCGAACAGGTTGTCCGTGTCAGTGATCGCCACCGCGGGCATGGCGTCCGCGGCGCACAGCTTGGACAAGCCCTTCACCTGGATCGCGCCTTCCAGCAACGAATAGGCGGAGTGCAGCCGCAGATGGATGAATCGGGGGGGAAAGGTTTCGGCCATGCGCCGAACCATAAGCCCCACGCAGCCCGGGCGGAAGATGCCGCAAGACATCAACCACACGCGGCCCTCGCCGCACACGCGCCGGGGTCAGCGCGCCGCGGGCGGACGGGCGACACGCGCGCGCCGTGTGGGCGGCGCTTCCTGCCCCTGTCAGGCGGCCAGTTCTTCGACCACCGCACCGTAGCCGCCAGCCGCAAGCCAGACGCGCTCGGCCTCAGTGGTGATGCGCCCCAGTGCATCATTGCGGAATGGGAACCGACCAAAGCGGCGGATCACCTCGCGGTGCGCGCGCGCGTGCTGCAGGTTGCCCGGCTTGCCCGCCAGACGCGATGCGATCAGCCGTACTGAGCGGTCTTGATCCCCGATGCACTCGGAATGCATCAACGGCAGATAAAAGAACAGCCGCGCGCCCTCATCCGTTGCCATGTCGTGGCCACGGGCGATCGCCAGCTTGGCCAGACGCCGCGCTTTGGGGTCGGCGGAAAAGCTGCGCTCATCGCCGCGGAACATGTTGCGCGGGAACTGGTCCAAGAGGATCAGCAGCGCGAGCGAGCCTGCCGGGTCGGTCATCCACCCGTCCATGCCCCCCAGACGCGCCGTCCGCCACCCGGCCATGAACCGGCGGCAGATTTCTTCGTCCAGCGCGTCGCCACCATTGTACCAGCCCGCGGGGCCGACGTCGTTGAGCCAGAAATTGATGATCGCGTGAGGCGTCGACTGCATCGCTGATCCCTCCCTCAAAGCACCGTCCGCGCGCCCTGCAAGGCGTCGCGGCCCCTGTTTCGCCTGACCTGCGCTTGGCGCGTCCTTGCTTGGACGCCCCCATGCGCTCGGCGCGTTGGACCAAGATCCATTTACCCACGCCGGTCGGTAAAAACATGAGCGCGCAGCGTCACCTTCGCAAGTGTTGAAAAAGTATTACACGCACATTTACCTTGATTTTCAGCGATCCGGGGCTGAGGTCGCCACCCGCACGGCCTCAGCCGCTGCTTCAGCTTCAGCCACGGCCTCAGCCTCAGCCTCAGCCTCAGCCTCAGCGGCTTCGATCTGCTCAATGGCGTATGCCTGCGCGACCTCAACCGCGACCGCCGAGGCCTGGGGCAGCACCGCGGCATAGGCGGACTGGTCCTCAACACTGGGCGCGGCGCGGCGGGTGGTGCGCCAAAGGGCGTAAAGGCTGATCGCCGCCAGCAGCACGGCCATATAGCCGAAGAACACCGATGTGCCGAAACGCTGCATCAGATAGCCGACCACGATCGGCCCGCCAATCGCCCCGAAGCCATTGAGGAACAGCATCCCCCCCGACGCCGCCGCCATGTCTTTGGGTTCGAGAAAGTCGTTGGTATGCGCAATCAACAGTGAATAGAGCGGGTTGACCACCGCCCCGATCAACAGCGCCGACAGATAAAGCGTCCAGAGGGCATCGCCGAACGCCCACCCCATCGCCGCGCAAACAGCTCCAAGCGCCGTCACTGCCATGATCAGCGCACGACGGTCCATGCGGTCCGAAATCCAGCCGATTGGATATTGGCTGAACAGCCCGCCGATATAGATCGACGCCACAAAGATTGAGATCTGCTGCACGCTCATCCCACGCTCAGCCGCGAACACCGCCGACATGCCGAACAGGCCCGAGAAAATCGCCCCCAGCAGAATCTGTCCGACAAAGCCCAGCGGCGAGGCGCGATAAAGTTCGCGCAGTGACATGGGGGACGTCGTCTCAAAGACGGGCGCAGGCGACACCGACAACAGGATCGGCGCGAAAGACACCGAAACCAGCACTGAGATGATTGCAAACAGCGCCCAGCCAGCAGGATCAGCCAGGGTCATGATGCCCTGGGCCGCGATGATGCCGACCATCTGCACGATCATATAAAGCGACAGCGTTTTGCCGCGGGTTTCATTGGTCGCGCTGTCGTTCAGCCAGCTTTCGACAACCACATAAACGCCCGAGAAGCAGAACCCCACCACCAGCCGCAGCAACGACCAGACCACGATGTTCGGCACGGCGGCATACAGGATAAACGCCGCTGAGATCACCGAGGCCAATGCTGCGAACACCCGCACATGCCCCACCCGGCGGATCAGTCGCGGCGCAAAGCGCGACCCTGCCAGAAGCCCGAGGAAATAGGCCGACATCACATAGGACATGGACGCGGAGTCAAAACCCTCAATCGCGCCGCGCACACCCAACAGGGTGCCCTGCATGCCGTTGCCGAGCATAAGGAGCATGAGCCCGAGCAGCAGTGCCCAAGCGTTCTGAAAGATCGAAAGCATGGCACGGCTCCGGCAACGGGAAAGACAGCAAGGGGGGGACAGCTAACGCAAAAGCAGCGTGCGGTCTCGCCTCTATGCGACACAACGGGATCTGTGCGAGACCGCAGTGCACAAATTCTGTCGGGGCGCGGCATTTCATGGCCAGAGCCGCGCGCCCAACGACATGCCCCTTGGCACAGGGTCCGCCCGCGCGGCGATGGCGGGCGTTAGGCCTGTGGCAACAGCAAAGACCCATCACCGTAGGAATAAAACCGATACTGCTGCGCCACCGCATGGGCATAAATCGCGCGGATCGGATCAACCCCCATCAGCGCGCTGACCAGCATCATCAGCGTGGAGCGCGGCAGATGGAAATTGGTGATCAGCCCGTCTGCAACCCGGAACCGATAACCCGGCGTGATGAAGATATCCGTGTCGCCACTGAACGGCGCAAGGGCCCCATCGCGCGCGGCACTTTCCAACAGGCGCAGCGCAGTGGTGCCGACCGGGATCACCCTGCCCCCGGCCGCCTTGCACGCCGCGATCGTGGCGACGGCCTCGGCGTTGATCTCGCCCCATTCGGAATGCATTTTGTGGCCGCCAAGGGTCTCTGACTTCACCGGCAGAAAGGTGCCTGCGCCGACATGAAGGGTCAGGCGCGCCTCCGCAACCCCGCGCGCACGCAGCGCCGCCAGCAGCGCATCGTCAAAATGCAAAGATGCAGTGGGGGCGGCCACGGCGCCAAGTTTTTGCGCGAACACAGTCTGATAATCGTCCATGTCCGCGGCATCAGACGCCCGGCGCGCGGCGATATAAGGCGGCAGCGGCATGGACCCCAACGCGGCGATGGCGGCGTCCAGATCAGGGCCGGTGCGATCAAAGCGCAGCAGAGTCTCGCCGACCTCACCTTTTTCGATCACTTCGGCGCTCAGCCCCTCACCGAATGCGATGCGGTCACCAGGGCGCAGGCGTTTGCCAGGCTTGGCCAGGGCACGCCATGCATCTGCACCAGCGCGGATGATCAAGGTTGCCTCAATCTTCGCCTCGCCGGACCCGTCTTTGGTGTCGCGGCGGCGGATGCCGGTCAGGCGCGCGGGGATCACCTTGGTGTCGTTGAACACCAGCAGATCGCCGGGCTGCAGCAGGTCCGGCAGGTCTGAGAACACCCGGTCCTCAATGCCCGTGCCGCACGCATGCAGCAGCCGCGATGCGCTGCGCGGGCGCACAGGGCGCAGCGCGATCAGCGCATCAGGCAGATCAAAGTCGAAATCTTCGACGCGCATTTCGGGGTTCTGAGGGCTTTGGGTCATGGCGCGCCGCGTAGCGCGGGCGGGGGCGGTTTGTCCAGCCCCGCCGCACCCGCCATCACGCGCGATCACAGCACGGCGCAAATTGTTTCAAGCGATTGCTTTTCCCGGCTGCCATGTCTTTGGTGTGGTCAATGACGCATCGATTTCCGGCGCAAACCAATTGAGGACGACCCGATGACCCACACCGCCCCCCACCCCGGCCTGAGCCACGCGCTCATCACCATGCTGATCGCGGGATCGGCCGCGACGGTGGCGTTCGATTTTTATGGCCAGGCCCTCAGCCCGCTGATGGGGTTCCCGAACCTCGCGCCCGTGCCGTTGGCACGCCAGACGCTTCAGACCGTGCTGGGCACATCGACCGAAGCGGCGGGGCAACTGCTGCATTACATCGCGGGGATGATCGTCTATCCGCTGGGCTGGATGATCGGGCGCAAAATTTTGCACCGCGTCATGCCTGATCTGCATTGGCTGATCGGCGCGGCCGCGTACGGCGTCGGGCTATGGGTGTTTGCCATCGGGTTCATGGCGTCATTCGTCAACGGCAACCCGTTCTTTCTGGGGTTCACCGGCATCACTTGGGTCGCGCTGGTTGGCCATGTGCTGTTCGCGTTGGTCGCCGCTTTGGTGATAGAGCGGCGCGCCGAGGGCTAAGCCCCCATCGCATCGCCAGTCACATCGCCCATTGCAAGGGGCCCGGCAGCGGCGCGGCGGCGAAATCGACCCGCACGCTGCGCCGGGCCCGACTGCTTTGCGACGGCAGGCTGCGCGACAGGGTCAGCATCCTGGAGACCAGCACATCGCCGCGGCGCGCGTGGCAGGTTTCATGCGGGCAGGTCCGCGCCAGATCGGCGGCACCAGCGACGGTGACAGCCCCGGCACGATGGCTGCCAAGCCCGATCTGCAGCGCGCCGTCGTCATCCTCCGCATCGTCAAGGAACACCCGTGTGGCGAGCATGCCAGCCAACACCTCCACCGGTGGCTGGCAATGCCACACACCGGATCGTTGGGCCCAGTTTCTGTAACCCTCAGCCAAAAGGCGTTCGCGTACCGCGATCACACGGCCCTGCCGCCAGGGCGCAGACCAGCCGGGATCGAGAGGCGCGCGCCGCGACACAGCACGCACCGCATGGGCGCCCTGCATCAGCGATCCGATCAACGCAGGCAGGCACGCATGCGCCACCAGCGCGCCAGCCAGCGCCTGACCTGCCTTGCGGCGATCTTCAGGGCGCCCGACCAACCCGCACGCGGCGTCGAACGGGGCCAAATCGTTGTCGTCGAGCGCGCCGCGCAACCATACGCGACCGTCGAGTTCCAGCGGGGAGGAGAGATCATCATTGAGAAACATGGAGAGACAAGAGCGCCGATGCGCCGCTGAGGTCAAGCACGTGTTTGACCTGAAAAAGAAAAAGGCGCGCGGCCTGCTGGCCGCGCGCCCTTTCAGATTACCAGACCGCTTGGATCAGAGATCCGCTGCGACCTTCATTGAGATCATCCGGTCGGGATCAACAGGCGGCTCGCCCTTTTTGATCGCGTCCACATGCTCCATGCCAGAGGCGACATTTCCCCAGACCGTGTACTGGCCGTTCAGGAAGTGCCCAGCATCGAACATGATGAAGAACTGGCTGTTGGCACTGTCGGGGCTTTGGCTGCGGGCCGCGCCCACGGCGCCGCGATCGAAGGGAAGCTTTGAAAACTCAGCCTTCAGGTTCGGCTCATCTGAGCCGCCAGTGCCACGGCCCAGCGGGCAGCCGGTCTGGGCCATGAAGCCGGGGATCACCCGGTGAAACACGATGCCATCATAAAACCCCGCACGGGCGAGGCTTTTGATCCGCGCCACATGGCCGGGGGCCACGTCGGGCAGAAGGTTGATGACGACATTGCCGTCTTTCAGCTCAATGATCAGGGTGTTTTCGGGATCTTTGAAGTCAGCTTTGTCCATAGCGGATGGACCTCCTTTTTCGGCGGTGCGTGGCGCAGACAGTGCCGCGCCGGTGCGGATTATTTTGAAAAGAGATGCACGCGAGTCATGCGCGTCGGGTTTGCCGGCGGCTCACCCTTTTGGATGGCGTCGACCACGTCCATGCCATCGATCACCTGGCCCCAGACGGTGTACTGACCGTTCAGGAAATGGCCGGGCGCGAACATGATGAAGAACTGGCTGTTGGCGCTGTTCGGGCTCTGGGACCGGGCGGCGCCGACGATGCCGCGTTCAAACGGAATGCTGGAGAATTCGGCGGGCACATCGGGAAGGTCCGAGCTGCCGGTGCCGACGCGGCGAAAGGCGCTGCTGCCAGCCTCAGCGCGGCCATGCTCCACATCGCCGGTCTGGGCCATGAAGCCGGGGATCACCCGGTGAAAGGCCACGCCGTCATAGGCACCCTGTGCGGCGAGGGTTTTCACCCGCTCCACATGCTGGGGCGCAATCTGGGGCAGCAGCTGGATCGTGATCGCACCCTTGTCGGTTTCGATCACAAGTGTGTTGTCAGGGTCGGTCACGTCAGCGGCGACGGCGGTCTGGGTCAGCGCCATGAAAAGCGCGGCGCAGGCGAAGAGAAGGCGGGACATGGTCGATCGCTCCGATTGCCAGGGCATAGGATGGCGCGCGGCAAGCGCACCGAGAACCGCCAATAGCCCGGCGCGGCGCGCTTCTCAAGCGCTCCGCACCGATCAGGTTCGGCGGGCAGGCATTGATCAGCCCTTCAAGCGGTCCATCAAAGCATCTTGCACGGCGACAGGCACGAATTTGTGAACATCCCCGCCCAGCCGCGCGATTTCCTTGACCAGCTTGGACGCGATCGCCTGATGATGCGCATCGGCCATCAGGAACACCGTTTCCACGGTGTCGTTCATCGCGCGGTTCATGCCAACCATCTGAAACTCATATTCAAAGTCTGAGACCGCGCGCAGGCCCCGCACAATGACCTGAGCGCCGACTTCTTCGGCAAAATGGATCAGCAGCGTCTCAAACGGCACGGCCACGATTTCAACGCCGGTTCTTGCGGCGATCGGGCCGCATTCGGCCTCAAGCATCGCGACGCGTTCTTCGAGCGTGAAAAGCGGGCCTTTGTCGCGGTTGACCGCGACACCGATCACCAGCTTGTCGACCAGCGAGCATGCTCGTCGGATGATGTCGAGATGCCCCAGAGTGACCGGGTCAAACGTGCCCGGATAAAGCGCGGTGCGCATGGTAGAAAGTCCTTCCCCCCGCCGGAGATCCTGAGCCTTCGGCTTGCGGTGCAACGCAACATTATTGCTGACGGCTGGTCAAGGGCGACCGGCCCCAACTGCGCCGGCGCGGGACGGAATGTCGCGAACCCGGCGCCGGGAGGGGGAGGGGGGGGCGCAACCAGATCGCCCCCGCCTGCGGGCGGTCAGTAGCCCTTGATCATGTCCGCGAGGGCGTTTGCCTCATGCTCCAGATCGTCGATCCGCGCCTTGACCGCGTCGCCGATGGAGATCAGCCCGACCAGCACACCATCGGTCACCACAGGAAGATGCCGGAAGCGCCCGGCAGTCATGCGCTTCAGCAGGTCTTCGGAGGTCTCGTCGATGGTGCAGGTCTTGACATCTTTGGTCATGACATTGGCGATCGATTGGTTGAGGCAGCCCGGACCTTCTTTGCCCAGCACGCGAATGATGTCGCGCTCAGAGATCATGCCTTCAACCGTCTTGCCGTCCGACGAACAGATCAACGCGCCGATCCGATACGCCGACAGGATCGCGGCGGCGTCCGCGAGGCATTTCGACGGCGCGATGGTTTCCACCGCGGCTGAGCCCTTCTGCCGAAGAATGGCGGCGACGATCATGGCAGTTCCTCCCGTAACGGTTACGCAATGTGCACACCATCGTGGGCGGACTGGGGCCGCGCGGTCAAGGCGCATGACGCAGCTGCACGCATCCTGCGGAACGCCGCGCCGTCACCGCCGCGCCCCCCGCCGCCGGAGCGCCCGCGCGGCAGACCGGCCGGGCACCAAGCCGGGCCGGGGCCTATTCCGCCGCGATCCGCCCTTTGGCAGCGAGGATGGCGCGCAGATAATGCCCGGTGTGCGAGCCAGCCGCGCACGCGACGGTTTCGGGCGTGCCCGTCGCCACAATCTTACCGCCGCCATCACCGCCTTCTGGGCCGATGTCGATGATCCAGTCGGCGACCTTGATCACGTCCAGATTATGTTCAATCACCACGATGGAATTGCCCTGATCGACCAGTTCCTGCAACACTTCGAGCAACTTGCGCACGTCTTCGAAATGCAGGCCCGTGGTCGGCTCATCCAGGATATAAAGCGTGCGGCCCGTGGCGCGTTTGGCGAGTTCCTTGGCCAGCTTCACGCGCTGCGCCTCACCGCCCGAAAGGGTGGTGGCGGACTGGCCGACCTTGACGTAGCCGAGGCCGACGCGCTTCAGCGTCTCCATCTTGTCCCGGATTGAGGGGACGGCGGAGAAAAGCACGGCAGCTTCTTCAACGTTCATGTCAAGAACATCCGCTATGCTGTTGCCACGATAGTGAACTTCCAGCGTCTCACGGTTGTAGCGTTTGCCCTTGCAGGTTTCACATTCCACATAGACATCGGGCAGGAAATGCATCTCGATCTTGATCAGGCCGTCGCCTTGGCAGGCCTCGCAGCGCCCGCCTTTGACGTTGAATGAAAAGCGCCCGGGCTTGTAGCCGCGGGTTTTGGATTCCGGCAGCCCGGCGAACCAATCGCGGATCGGCGTGAAGGCACCGGTGTAGGTCGCGGGGTTCGATCGCGGCGTGCGCCCGATCGGGGATTGGTCGATGTCGATGACCTTGTCGAGATGCTCAAGCCCCTTGATTTCAGAGCATGGCGCAGGGACCTGCCGCGCACCGTTCAGGCGCATGGAGGCGGTCTTGAACAACGTCTCAATGGTCAGCGTGGACTTGCCGCCGCCCGAAACCCCGGTGACGCAGACGAATTTGCCCAAGGGGAATTCGGCGGTGACGTCTTGCAAATTGTTGCCCACGGCGCCGATCACTTTGATCTTTTTGCCGGTGCCCTTGCGCCGCTTGGCCGGGATCGGGATTTCGCGATCGCCGCGCATATATGCGCCGGTGATGGAGTTGGGGTTGGCCTGCACTTCCTCCGGCGTGCCCTCAGCGATGATTTGACCGCCATGGATGCCGGCGCCGGGGCCAATGTCGATGACGTAATCGGCGGTGCGGATCGCCTCCTCGTCATGCTCCACCACGATGACGGTGTTGCCTTGATCGCGCAGGTTTTTCAGCGTTTGCAGAAGGCGGTCATTGTCGCGCTGGTGCAGGCCGATCGACGGCTCATCCAACACATAAAGCACGCCGGTCAGACCCGACCCGATCTGGCTGGCCAGCCGGATGCGCTGGCTTTCGCCGCCCGACAGCGTGCCCGAATTGCGGCTGAGCGTCAGGTAGTCGAGACCAACATTCACAAGAAAACCAAGGCGTTCGCGGACTTCCTTCAGAATTGCCTTTGCGATCTCATTCTTTTGCTTGCTCAGATGCTCAGGCGCGGATTCGGCCCAGTCATAGGCCTCCCGGATCGACATGCGGACGATCTGGCCAACATGCAGACCGCCGATCTTGACCGCCAGCGCCTCAGGCTTCAGGCGGTAGCCGTCGCAGGTCGCGCAGGCCCGGTTGTTCTGGTAGCGCTCAAACTCCTCACGCACCCAAGCGCTGTCGGTTTCACGCCAGCGGCGCTGCATGTTGGGGATCACGCCTTCGAAGGGACGCTCCAGTTCATAGACCCGGCCGCCCTCGTCATAGCGGAACTTGATCTTAGTGCGGCCAGAGCCGCGCAGCATCAGTTCATGAATCGCCTCAGGCAGATTTTTCCATGGCTCATGCATATCAAAATCATAATGTTTGCCAAGTGCTTCCAGCGTTTGCTTAAAGTAAGGGCTTCGCGATTTGGCCCAAGGCGCAATCGCCCCGTTCCACAGCGACAACGCTTCGTCCGGCACCACCAGCCGGTCGTCAAAGAACAATTCAACCCCAAGCCCATCGCAGGCCGGGCAGGCACCGAACGGGGCGTTGAAGGAAAACAGCCGCGGTTCGATCTCAGCAATGGTGAAGCCTGACACCGGGCAGGCGAAATTCTCGGAAAAGGTGATCCGTTCCGGATCGCCGTCTTTTGGCGCGGTTTCCAGCACCGCAATGCCTTCGGCCAGCCCCAGAGCGGTGGAAAAGCTGTCAGCAAGCCGCGGCTCAATCCCCGACTTCACCACGATGCGGTCGACCACCACGTCGATGTTATGGCGAAATTTTTTGTCGAGCACGGGCGGCTCGTCCAGATCATAGAACTCACCATTGACCTTCACACGGGCAAAACCCTGCTTGCGAAGGTCTGTGAACTCTTTGACGTAAGTGCCTTTGCGGTCGCGAATAATTGGGGCCAGAAGAAAGGCGCGAGTGCCCTCCTCCATGGTCATGACCCGGTCGACCATCTCGGACACCTGCTGCGCCTCAATCGGCAGGCCGGTGGCGGGGGAATAGGGCGTGCCGACGCGCGCGAACAGCAGGCGCATGTAGTCGTAGATTTCCGTGACCGTGCCGACCGTGGATCGCGGGTTTTTTGATGTGGTTTTCTGCTCAATGGAAATCGCCGGGGACAGCCCCGCGATGTGATCCACGTCAGGCTTTTGCATCATGTTGAGGAACTGGCGCGCGTAAGCCGACAGCGATTCGACGTAGCGGCGCTGCCCCTCAGCATAAATCGTGTCGAAGGCGAGCGAGGATTTCCCCGACCCCGACAGCCCCGTGATCACCACCAGACGGTCGCGCGGAATGTCCACGTCGATGTTTTTGAGGTTGTGCTCCCGCGCTCCGCGGATCGAGATGGTCTTGAGATCGGTCATTTCGCGCGCTCCGGCATAGGCCCAAGGGGCGCAACATAAGGCGTGTGCGACGCGGGGCCAGTGCTGAAAAGCATAAACAAAACGCGAACACACCACCAGCCCGCGAATCCGCCTGCCCCACCCGTGGCTTGGGCAACCCGCAACTCGGTGTCGCAGCGGGCGGCGAAGGCGGGTAGGATTGCCCCCGAAATCAGGATTCGCAGGACGGGGGACATCCCATGGCGGGCAGCGTCAACAAGGTCATTCTTATCGGCAACCTGGGGCGCGACCCTGAGGTCCGCACCTTCGCCAACGGCGGCAAGGTGTGCAATCTGCGCATCGCGACGTCGGAGACTTGGAAGGACAAGTCCAGCGGAGAGCGCAAAGAGCGCACCGAATGGCACGCGGTCTCAATTTTTTCAGAACCGCTCGCGAATCTGGCGGAGCGGTATCTGAAGAAGGGATCCAAGGTCTATATCGAGGGCCAGCTGGAGACCCGCAAATGGCAGGACCAATCCGGGGCTGACCGCTATTCGACCGAGGTTGTGCTGCGGCCCTTCACCGGCACCATGACCTTCCTTGATGGCGCCCCTAGCGGCGGCCAAGGCGGCGGTGGCGGCCAAGGCGGCGGCGGTGGCGGTGGCAGTGGATATGATGACCGCGGCGGTTCAGGCGGCAGCTTTGGCGGCGGCGACGCGCCCTCAGGCGGCGGAACTGGCGGCGGTGCGTCGGGCGGCGGCTTTGGCGGTGGCGGCGGCGGGCGCGACGATCTCGACGACGAAATTCCGTTCTGATTGATCGACCGGACGGCGAAAAGGGCGGGCGCCATGCGCTCGCCCTTTTTGGTTTTATCATCCACGACCCAGCGCATCCCTGAAAGGCCCCGCCCATGCCCCATATCGCCATCATCGGGGCCGGACAGGCCGGGGCCGCGCTGGCAGCAAAACTGCGCGCCGAAGGTTTTGCCGGCGCGATCACCATCTTTGGCGAAGAACCCGCGCCGCCTTATCAGCGACCACCCTTGTCCAAGAAATACCTGCTGGGGCAGATGGACCGCGCGCGGCTGTTCCTGCGCCCCGCCAGCTTTTACGCCGATCACAACATCACGCTTGAAACGTCGGCCCGCGTCATCGCCATCGACGCCGCGTCCAAGACGCTGACCTTGCAGGACGGGCGCGTGATTGCGTGGGACAAGCTGGCGATCACCACCGGCACCCGCCCACGGATGCTGCCGGACGCGATCGGCGGCGCGCTGCCCGGGGCATTGGCACTGCGCACGCTAGCGGATGTGGACGCGCTGGCCCCGCTGGCCCAGCCTGGCAAAACCGCGCTGATCGTTGGCGGCGGCTATATCGGGCTGGAGGCCGCCGCAGTGCTGCGCGGTCTGGCGCTGAACGTCACGTTGCTGGAGGCCGCGCCGCGCATCTTGCAGCGCGTCGCGGCGCCTGAAACATCCGCCTATTACCGCGCGCTGCACACATCCCACGGGGTGGATCTGCGCGAAGGCTCACCCCTGACCCGCCTGACCGGCGACGCCCATGTCACCGGCGCCGATCTGGCCGATGGCACGCATGTTGCCGCTGATTTTGCGCTGATCGGCATCGGGGTGCACGCCAACGCCGAATTGGCCGGGGCGGCGGGGCTGGCGCTCGACAATGGCATCGCGGTGGATGCGGCGTGCCGGACATCGCATCCTGACATCGTGTCGGCGGGCGATTGCGCATCGTTTCCGTGGCGGGGGCGGCGGATACGCCTCGAATCCGTGCAGAACGCCATCGATCAGGCCGAGGCCGCGGCTGAAACCCTGCTGGGCCGCGACGTGACCTATGATCCGACGCCGTGGTTCTGGTCTGACCAGTATGACGTCAAATTGCAGATCGCGGGGCTGTCCACCGGCCATGACCGGATCATCACCCGCCTTGGCGCGCGGCCCGGCGCGCAATCGGTCTGGTATTTCCGTGGCCGCGATCTGCTGGCGGTCGACGCGATGAACGATCCGCGCAGCTACATGACCGCAAAGCGCTGGTTGGAGGCCGGGCATTCCCCCGATCCGGACGCGCTGGCGGTCCCTGACGCGGACCTCAAGCCGCTTTGATCCGCCGCCGCCCACGCTTTTTGCGCCGTATTGTGGTTTTTCGTGCCGCAGACACCCCAATTCGGGGTGCGCGTCATTGCTCCGCCTCCAAGCGGGGTCTATAAACCCGGGGAACACGCAACAAACGCGGCCGCGAGCAGGATGCACCCTTGACCGACGAGACCGACACGCCAGAAGAGCCCATCCGCCGCGAACGGCACCCCCATGATGGCCCCACGATCGCCATCGAGGAGGAGATGAAGACCAGCTATCTCGATTATGCCATGAGCGTGATCGTCAGCCGGGCCATCCCCGACCTGCGCGACGGGCTGAAGCCGGTGCACCGGCGCATCCTCTATGCGATGCACGAAACCAACAACGTCTTCGACAAGTCCTATCGTAAATCCGCGCGCCCGGTCGGCGACGTCATGGGTAAATTCCACCCCCATGGCGACAGTGCGATCTACATGGCCTTGGTGCGCATGGCGCAGGACTTTTCGATGTCCGTGCCGCTGATGGACGGTCAGGGCAATTTCGGGTCGATGGACGGCGATTCCCCCGCCGCCATGCGCTATACCGAAGTGCGCATGTCTGAGCCGTCAAACTACCTGCTGGCGGACATCGACAAAGACACCGTCGATTTCCAGGACAACTATGACGGCAAGGACCGCGAACCCACAGTCCTGCCCGCGCGCTATCCGAACCTTCTGGTCAATGGCGGCGCTGGCATCGCGGTCGGCATGGCCAGCAACATTCCGCCGCACAATCTGGGCGAAGTGATCGACGCGACCCTGCGGTTGATCGAGGACCCCGATCTGACCATCTCCGATTTGATGGAGACGATCCCCGGCCCCGATTTCCCCACCGGGGCGCTGATCTTGGGCCGTGCGGGCGCGCGCAAGGCGTATCATACCGGCCGCGGGTCGGTGATCATCCGCGCCAAAACCCGCATTGAGGAAATCCGCAAGGACCGCTACGCCATCGTGCTCGACGAGATCCCGTATCAGGTCAACAAGTCGACCATGATCGAAAAGATCGCTGAGCTGGCGCGCGACAAAAAGATCGAAGGCATCGCCCATGTGGCGGACGAATCCGATCGGCTTGGCGTGCGCGTGGTCATCGAGCTGAAGCGTGATGCTACGCCTGAGGTGGTGCTGAACCAGCTGTTCCGCTTCACGCCGATGCAGACCAGCTTTCCGGCCAACCTGCTTGCGCTGAATGGCGGTCGGCCCGAACAGCTTGACCTGCGGGTCATGCTGTCGGCCTTCATCACCTTCCGCGAAGAAGTCGTCGCGCGCCGCACCGCGTTTGAATTGCGCAAAGCGCGCGAGCGGGCGCATGTGCTGTGCGGCCTCGCGGTTGCGGTGGAAAACGTCGACGAAATCGTGGCCACGATCCGGTCGTCGCCTGATCCGCAGACCGCGCGCGAACGCCTGATGTCCAAGGACTGGCCGGCGATCAGCATCGCGGTGTACATCCGCCTGATCGATGATCCGGCGCATAAGATGAACGACGACGACAGCTACCGCCTGTCGGAAACCCAGGCACGATCGATCCTCGAACTCCGGCTCCAGCGCCTCACCGCGCTTGGCGTGCGCGAAGTGACGGATGAGCTTGAAGACCTGGCTGTCAAAATCTCCGACTATCTTGACATCCTGCGCTCGCGCGAGCGGATCATGGCGATCATCGTTGAAGAACTGAAAGAGGTCCGTGCCAAATTTGCCGTGCCGCGCCGGTCCGAAATCGTTGATTATGTCGGCGACATGGATGACGAAGACCTGATTGAACGCGAAGACATGGTCGTGACCGTCACATCGCGCGGCTATATCAAGCGCACGCCGCTGGTGGATTACCGGTCCCAGGCGCGCGGCGGCAAGGGTCTGGCGGGCATGGCCACCAAGGACGAGGACGTGGTGACCACCCTGTTTGTCGCCAATTCCCACGACCAGCTGCTGTTCTTCACCGATGAAGGCATGGTCTACAAGCTCAAGACCTGGCGGCTGCCTGCGGGTGGGCGCAACACCCGCGGCAAGGCGATCGTCAACATCCTGCCGATCCCGCCGGGGGTGTCGGTGGCCGCAATCATGGCCGTGGACAAGCCCGAAGAAGAATGGGCCGCGCTCAACATCTTTTTTGCCACATCGGCAGGCGATGTGCGGCGCAACCAGCTGAGCGATTTCACCAACGTGAAGTCCAACGGCAAGATCGCCATGAAGCTGCCTGAGGGCGTGCAAATGATCGGTGCGCGCATCTGCTCTGAGGCGGATGACGACGTGATGCTGGTCACCGCACTGGGCAAAGCGATCCGCTTCCCGGTCACCGAGGTCCGCGTCTTCAAGGGCCGCGACAGCACCGGCGTGCGCGGCATCCGTCTGGCGGCAGGCGACCGGGTCGTGTCGATGTGTGTCCTGCGCCACTTCGAAGCGACCCCCGAAGAACGCGCTGCATACCTGAAAATGCGCCGCGCCGTCGCCGGGGCTGAGGCCGAGGATGAGATCGAGACCGAGACCGACGATGATGATGATGACATCGTCGCCGTCGCCGCTGCGCTGTCGCAAGAACGCTATGTGGAAATGTCCGCCTGCGAGAACCTGCTGCTGACCATCACCGAGCGTGGGGCGGGCAAGCTCAGCTCCTCCCACGATTACCCGGTGCGCGGTCGCGGGGGCCAAGGCGTAGCAGCGATGGACCGCGCCATGCGTGGCGGGCCGATTGCGGCGCTGTTCCCGGTGGAAATGGACGATCAGGTGATGCTTGCCACCGACAAGGGCCAGTCGATCCGCTGCCCGATCACCGGGATCTCGTTCCGGTCTCGCGGGGCGGGTGGGGTCAAGGTGCTGAACGCAGCGACCGAAGAAATCGTCGTGTCAGTCGCCCGCATTGCTGAGGCCACGGGGGATGACGACGCGCCCACAGCCGATGCCGCGCCCACGCCCACGCCCGAATGATCCAAAGCGCGCGCGGGGCCAGTCATCCAGACCGGCCCCGGGCGCGCCCCTCAGGCAGTCCCCAGCCGCGCAGTCCCCAGACGAGGCGAGCATGATCCCGATCATCAATCAGGATGCCGCGCGCCCCCGCGCCCCCAGCTTGGCGCAGCCAGTGCGCGCCATCTGCGCGCCATGACCCCCCCACCCGCGCCGCCCGGCGTTGACCACAGCCAGATGACCGCCCGCACCCGTGGGCAGCTGCGCACGCTGGCAATCATCCTTGGGGCCGCGGCGATGGGCGGCACGATTTATGGCGCGGCGCTGTCGTTGACATGGGGGGTGGGCACCCTGCCCGACAACATGCTGCGGGGGCTGCTTTCGGGGGTGTTCATCAGCCTGATCTGCGGCGGGGCGGACGTGTTCGTGCTGTCAAACCAGCGGATGCGCGCGATCCGGGCGCTGCCATTCCTCGCGTTTGTCGCGCTCAGGGCGCTGGTTTATGCGGTGGGCATCTTCTTTGGCCTGCGCGCACCGGAATGGCTGCTGGGCGATGACAATCAGGCCACAATCTGGTCGTTTTCCAACCCGTTATTCGTGCAGACCTTTGTTGTGTCGCTGGGCATTTCCTTTGGCGTCGCCCTGACCATAGAGGTCAGCCGCCTGCTGGGCCCCGGCGTGCTGCCCGCGCTGCTGACCGGGCGCTATCATCGCCCGCGGCGTGAGGAACGGGTGTTTCTGTTCGCCGACATCGAAGGGTCCACCGCGCTGGCCGAACGGATCGGGGATCTGGAGTTTCACCGCTTTCTCTCCGCGGTCTTTTCAGACTGGGCAGAGCCGGTCAGCGCCGCACGCGGCGAAACCCACCGCTATGTCGGCGATGAAATCATCGTGACATGGCCGCAAGCGCGCGGCGTTAAAAAGGCCCGTTGCATCACCTGTGTGCTGGCGATGCGCGACGCGCTTGATGCCCGGCGTGCTTGGTATCTGCGCGAATTTGGCATCGAACCAAAATTTCGCGCCGCCTTGCATTGCGGGCATGTCGTGACCGGGGAAATGGGCGACCAGCGCAAGGAGATCGTGTTCCTCGGCGACACGGTCAACACCACGTCGCGCATGCAGATTGCGTGCAGGGAAAACAACGTGCGCCTGATCCTGTCTGGCGCGCTGGCGGACCGTATGCCCACGAACCCGCGGTTTTCGCTGCGCGCGCTTGGCGTCTGGACCCCGCGCGGAAAATCGCGCGAGGTGCGCCTGTATACCGCCACGCGCACCTGATCGCGGTCAAAGCATTGCCCTCGCGATCGCCAATCATGAACACCTGCACCGCATACACATCAGCGCCCGCAGGGATCGCGATGGCCGCGCCAAATTTCAGCCATCGGCGTTTTCCGTCCCAGGTGCCTTGCCCCGGCAAAGACGCGCTTCCCCCCGCACGCGCCATGCGGTATTCCCTCGCGCCATGATCAAACCAATCCACATCATCGGGGGCGGCATGGCCGGCTCCGAAGCTGCATGGCAGGCCGCCGAAATGGGCGTTCCGGTCATCTTGCATGAAATGCGCCCCGTGCGCGGCACCGACGCCCACCAGACCGAGGGTCTGGCGGAGATGGTGTGCTCAAACTCGTTCCGGTCCGACGATGATGAAACAAACGCCGTCGGCCTGCTGCATTGGGAAATGCGGGCGGCGAACGGGCTGATCATGCAGACCGGTGACAGGCATTCATTGCCCGCGGGCGGCGCGCTGGCGGTGGACCGGGATGCGTTTTCCGCCGACGTGACAGCACGGCTTGAGGCGCATCCTTTGGTGACCATTGAGCGTGCGGAAATCGGCGGCCTGCCCCCCGCCGATTGGGACAGCGTGATCATCGCCACCGGGCCGCTGACCTCACCTGCTTTGGCCGATGCGGTGCGCGCGCTGACCGGCGATGACGGGCTGGCATTTTTCGACGCCATCGCCCCGATCGTCTATTTTGACAGCGTGGATCTGTCAAAAGCCTGGTTCCAGTCGCGCTACGACAAAGGCGAGACTGAGGAGGAGCGCACCGCCTATCTGAACTGCCCGATGGACAAGGCCCAGTATGAGGCCTTCATCGACGCGCTGCTGGCCGCCGAAAAGACCGAATTCAAGGACTGGGAAAAAGACACGCCTTACTTCGAGGCCTGCCTGCCGATTGAGGTGATGGCAGAGCGTGGGCGCGAAACCATGCGCTTCGGGCCGCTCAAACCCGTGGGGCTGACCAATTCGCATGACCCGCAGGTCAAAGCTCATGCAGTGGTTCAGCTTCGGCGTGATAATGCGTTGGGAACGCTTTACAATCTTGTCGGCTTTCAGACCAAGATGAAATATGGCGAACAGGCCCGCGTGCTGGGCATGATCCCGGGGCTGGAAAACGCGCGCTTTGCCCGGCTGGGGGGCATTCACCGCAACACGTTCCTGAACTCGCCGCGCCTGCTGGACGGGTTCATGCGCCTGAAGGCCGATCCGCGCCTGCGCTTTGCAGGGCAGATCACTGGCGTTGAGGGTTATGTGGAAAGCGCGGCCATGGGGCTGCTGGCCGGGCGGCTTGCGGCGGCGGAGCGTCTGGGAACACCGCTGGTCGCGCCGCCGCCGACCACCGCGGTCGGCGCACTGCTCAACCACATCACCGGCGGGGCGGAGGCGACGACCTTCCAGCCGATGAACGTCAATTTCGGCCTGTTCCCGCCGCTTGAAGACGCGATCCGCAAGGGCCGCAAAGGCAAGCGCGACCGCGCCATGGCCTATACTGCGCGGGCCAAGGACGATTGGCGCGCCTGGCTCGGCTGATCACCGCGCGAAGACGACGCAAAACTGTCGCAATTTGACCTCGCCCTCCCGCTCGGCCTATCCTGTCTTTGGTCAAGGGAGGGCAATATGGTGATCACCGAAGACAACGTTGCGTCCAAGACGCTGCTAAATGCTGCCTATAACATTGAAAACAAAGACGATGCCAAGCGCCTATATGATGATTGGGCGGCTGGCTATGCCGATGAAATGGCCGCCAATGGCTATGCCGCGCCGGCCCGAACCGCGGATGCGCTTGCGAAATACGCGGCGGACAAGGCGGCGCCAGTGCTTGATCTGGGCTGTGGTGCCGGTCTGTCAGGGGCGGCGCTGGGCGATGCCGGGTTCAGCACCGTTGATGGCGCCGATTTTGCGCCCCGTATGCTGAAAGCTGCGGCTGAACGGGGCGTTTACCGCGACCTCGTGCTGACGGACCTGAGCGATCCGCTGCCCGGCGCCCCCGATCAATACGCCAACATGTGCGCCGTCGGGGTGTTCAGCCCCGGCCATGCGCCTGCCTCGCTGATCGCAAAGGTGATGAAGGCGCTGCCCCGCGGCGGCTGTTTCGCCTTTACCCTGAACGAACATGCGATGAAGGACGCGGAATATGGCTGCTGGATGCGCGAACTGCTCGACACCGGGTATGCGTCGCTGCTGTTCAAGGAACTGGGCCCCCATGTGCCGGGGATCGGGCTGCAAGCTGAGGTCTGGGTGATCCGGCGCAGCTGACAGCCCCCTACCAGCGGTTGAAAATCACCTGCGCCATCAGGCCAAAGCGCTTGCGGAATTCTGATTGGTCCGCGCCATCAAACAGATCAAACCCGGGGCGTGCCGCGGCACGCAGAACCGGGCCTGCGGTCCAGTTGGCGACCAGCGCGGGTGCCGCATCAGGTGCCACATCGGCGCGGCGTGTGCGGGCGGCGGCAAGGCGGGCGTTCGCGTCCACGGCCAGCATGCGCAGCGCCGCAGCCAGCGGCGCGGGGGTGCGCCCTTCGGCCAGCGCATTGCGGTCCAGATCAGCCACCGCCACCGGATCCGCCCCCACGGCATACAGCGCCGGAAGCGCTCGGATCAGCAGCCCAAGGCCGGTGCCCGCGCCGATTTCAGCAGCCACCGCGCCGCCCTTGGCATCCGCGCCCAGCGCCAGCGCGCCAAGCTGCATCAGCGCGCCGGACGTGCCCGCCAAATATTGGCGCAGCGCATCGTGATCGGGCAATGCCAAGCCGTGCACGTCCTGCGCGCGCGCGTCCAGCAGCGCAATGAACGGCGCGCGCGGCAAGGACGCCTCACGGATCACGTCAGCCAGCGGTTCGACCACTTCGTGCTTGCGCGGGGGCTTGCCGTCAAAAATCTCATCAACCACGTCGCGCCACCATTGCAGGCGGATCTCGCCCAACAGCGGCACGGACACCGCTGCGGGAATGCGCGCGACCTCAAGGTTAAAGGCGTAAAGCGCATGAAGCCGCCACGCGCGGTCCCCGGCCAGACGCGCAGCGGCGAAGCGGTCGGGGTCGCCCACCTTGATCATTGCGGCGATGGCGGTGCGGCTCATGTCCGGGTCCGGGCCGCCGCGCCGTCGCGGATCAGCTTCCAGATCACGCCATCGAGCAGCGCCTGAAAGCTGGCATCCACGATGTTGGCGCTGACGCCGACGGTGGTCCAGGTTTTGCCCTCACCATCGCTGTGGTCAATGGTGACACGGGTCATCGCCTCAGTGCCGCCTGAGGTGATGCGGACCTTGAAATCCACCAGCTTCATGTCGTCGATATAAGTCTGATACCGCCCCAGATCCTTGGCCAGCGCCCGCGACAACGCGTTGACTGGGCCCTGATCTGCCTCAGTGTCCGGGTCATGGGATTCGGACACTGACAGAAGGCGTTCGCCATCAATGCGCGCGACCACCACCGCCTCAGAGACGGTGATCCGTTCACCCTTGGCATTGGTGCGCCGCTCCACCATCACGCGATAGCGTTCAATATCAAAGAACCGCGGCAGGGCACCAAGCTTGGCACGCGCGAGCAATTCAAAGCTGGCCTGCGCGCCATCATACGCAAACCCCTGATCCTCGCGCTGCTTCACCTCATCCAAGATGCGCGGCAGGCGGGGGTCGTGCGCATCAATCGTCAGGCCCATTTCCGCCAAACGCCCACGCAGGTTCGACAGGCCCGCCTGGTTGGACATCGGCACCACACGTTCATTCCCCACACGCTCCGGCGGGATATGTTCATAGGTCCTGGGGTCTTTCAGGATCGCAGAGGCATGCAGCCCCGCCTTATGCGTGAACGCGGCCGATCCGACATAAGGCGCCTGCCGGTTCGGGGTGCGGTTCAGGATGTCATCCAGCATCCGGCTGATTTTGGTCAGACGGGGCAGATCGCCCTCAGCCACGCTGATGGCATATTTGCTGCGGTAGGGTTCTTTCAGCAGCAGCGTCGGCAACAAGGACACCAGATTGGCGTTGCCGCACCGCTCCCCCAGCCCGTTCAGCGTGCCTTGGATCTGGCGCGCGCCCGCATCAACGGCGGCCAGCGATCCGGCGACCGCCATCCCGCAATCATCGTGGCAATGGATGCCCAGCCGGTCGCCGGGGATAATCCGCAGAACATCGGTGACGATGGCATGGATTTCCGGCGGCAGCGTCCCGCCATTGGTGTCGCACAGCACGATCCAGCGGGCGCCAGCCTCAGCCGCGGCCAACACGCAGGCCAGCGCGTAATCGCGGTTGGCCTTCCAGCCGTCAAAGAAATGCTCAGCGTCAAACAGCGGCTCACGCCCCTGCGCCACCAGATGGGCGACGCTGTCGGCAATGGCCGCAAGGTTTTCTGCAAGCGTGACGCCCAGCGCCGTGGTGACGTGGAAATCATGGGTCTTGCCCACCAGACACACCGCAGGCGTGCCCGCATTCACCACGCCCGCCAACGTGTCATCATTGGCCGCCGATCGCCCGGTGCGCTTGGTCATGCCGAACGCGGTGAAGGTCGCGCGGGTCAGCGTGGGCGGGTTGGCGAAGAAATCGGCGTCGGTCGGGTTCGCCCCCGGCCAGCCGCCTTCGATGTAATCAAGGCCAAGCCCGTCCAGCGCCACCGCGATGCGGGCCTTGTCCACGGCCGAGAAATCGACCCCCGCGGTCTGCTGGCCGTCGCGCAAGGTGGTGTCATACAGAAAAAGGCGTTCTGGGGTCATCACACCCCCTCCAGCTTGGCAGCGTCGAAATCATCCCCCACGGTCCATTCGGGGCCTGCGGGCGTGTCCATGACCGTGACACCCGCAGCGGTCAGACCGCCGCGGATCGCATCGGCGCGGGCGAAATCGCGGGCCAGCTTGGCAGCGGCGCGCGCGGCCAGCAGGGCGTCGATGGCATCGGCGCCTTCGAAATCCTTGGCGGCTGAGACACGGCGCCCTTCGGCCTCGGCCTCTTTGCCCGCGATGATCGTGGTCAGCTTGCCGTCTTCGTTCAGATCAACGCCCAGCAGATCGAGCGCCCAGATGAATTCCGCCGCCGCCGCCGCGTCGCGCTTGTAGGTGCGCGCGGCCAGCTGGTCCATCGCCGCCACCGCGCGCGACGTGTTCAGGTCATCGCACAAAGCCGCCTGCACGCTCAGCGCCGGGACCGCGACGGAAATACCCGCCTGCGCCACCTGCCAGCAGCGGCCCAGCGCGTCGCGCCATTTGGCCAGCTTGGCCTCAGCCTCAGCCTTGCGCTGGTCGGTCCAGTCAAGTTCCGCCCGGTAATGGGTCATCAGGAACGCCAGCCGGATGGCCGCGCCGCTCATGCTTGCGCGCAGATCATGGACGGTGGTGAAGTTGCCCAAGGATTTGGACATCTTCTTGCCGTCCACCTTGATCATGCCATTGTGCAGCCAGATCTGCGCAAAGGACGATCCCGGCGCGGCGCAGCACGACTGCGCGATTTCGTTTTCATGGTGCGGGAACATCAGATCAGCGCCGCCGCCGTGGATGTCAAAATTCGCCCCAAGGGTTTCTTCGGACATTGCCGAGCATTCGATGTGCCAGCCCGGACGCCCACGGCCCCAGACGCTGTCCCAGCCCTGCTGATCAGGGGTGGACGGCTTCCACAGCACGAAATCCATCGGATTGCGCTTATAGGGTGCGACCTCAACGCGGGCACCGGCGATCATGTCGTCGGTGGAGCGGCCCGAAAGCTTGCCATAGGCGTCATAGCTGTCGACGGCGAACAGGACATGTCCCTCAGCCTCATAGGCATGGCCGCTGGCGATCAGGCGCGCGATCATCGCCTGCATCTGCGGGATGTAATCGGTGGCGCGCGGCTCTGCATCCGGGGTCAGGTTGCCGACGGCGGTCATGTCGTCTTGATACCAGCGGGTGGTCTGCGCGGTGATGTCTTCGATCGCCACGCCGCGATCCTTGGCACGCGCCAGGATCTTGTCGTCCACATCGGTGATGTTGCGCACGTATTTGACGTGGCCAGCCCCATAAACCTGCTGCAGCAGACGATAGAGCACATCGAACACCACCGCAGGGCGTGCATTGCCGATATGGGCGCGGTCATAGACCGTCGGCCCGCAGACATACATGCGAACAAGCTTGCTGTCGGGCCCACCGTCAGGCCCAGCGTCAGGCCCAACGTCAGGCCGGTCATCGCGCCAATCAAGCGGGATCAGCCGGTCCTTGGCGTTGGTCAGAGAATTGCGCAGCTGGATGGGGTGGTAGGTCATGGCACGGCCCTCATGCGGAAAATGTTCCCCGCGGTAGGGCCTCTCAGTGTTCAACTGTGCATGAGAAGACGCGACCGCGACGGTATGTCAGCGGATAATGCAGATCCCGGCGATGCTGGGTGCGGCGTTCATTCCGCTCTCTTGCCTCAGGTCGGGGCCGGAGGCAAGCGCAAAGCAGGCGGCAGAATGTCCTCATTCGGCCAGAAACCGGTGATCAGCGCATCCGCGTAGCCTTCGGGCAGCCCCGCGTCGCGCATGTCCCGCGCCGCGGCGACGTGATCATAGGACAAACGGCGCAGCGACAGGCGGCCGTCGCCGCTCAGCAGCGCGTATTCGGTCTGGGGGGTCCCGTCATGGGGCGGCATGCCCAGCGTTCCGGCGTTCAACCACATGCGCGCGCCAAGGCGGCGCACAAAGGCAATGCCCGAATGGCCGGTCAGCGCGGCGTCAAACCGGCCCGCCAGCGGCCCCAGATCGGCGTCGAGGGCATCAAGCTCCGCCTCCAGATCCCGGGTGGGGGTCACGGGCCACAGGAACCGGTTCACCTGCCGCGCGCCGCCATGGATCACCCCATAGCGCAGCCCGCGATGGCGGATCACCGCGCGGTCAGGCAGATCGGCCATCCACGCGCGGTCCGCAGGCGTCATCGCGGCGCTTGCGTGGGCGAACCAGCGTGCAGACATCAGATCACATGCCGACCCGCCATCGAACCCGCAGCCGCAATCGGCGCTTTGCGCGGCCAGCTGGCGCTCCACATTCCCGGCGATCATGCGCACGCCAAGCGCGCGCAGCCGGGCGACCACCGGGCCGGGATGCGCGCAATAGGCGACCGCGTCGCCGGTGCAGACCCAATTGCGGGGCGGCACATGCAGGCGCGCGGCTTCCCCCTCCAGGGCCTCAAGGGCATGGAGGTTTGAGCACACGCCCCCGAAGACCAGCATCGGGCCGTCGATTTCGCCCCAGTCTGCCGCAGCCGCGCGCACCTGCATCATTGCCTCCCGCATCGACGGCACCCATAACGGCGTGAATATACCAAGTGCGCGCCCCGCACGCCACCAACCACGGAGACCGCACCACGATGACCCCTGCTGCCGCCGAGACCGCCGCGCAAGCCGCCACGCTGGCCGAGACCGCAGGGGGCATCGACGCCTCGATCTGGTGGAGCTTCGCAGCCATCGCAGTGCTTTTGCTGCTCTCGGCGTTCTTTTCCGGGTCAGAAACCGCGCTGACCGCATCAAGCCGCGCAAAGCTGCACGGGCTGGCGGACAAGGGCGATGCCCGCGCCGCCACCGCGCTGAAGCTGACCGAGGACGGCGAAAAGCTGATCGGGTCGATTCTGCTGGGCAACAATCTGGTGAACATCCTCGCGGCCTCGATGGCGACATCTGCGTTCACGGCATTGTTTGGGGAATCGGGCGTGGCGCTGGCCACCATTGTGATGACCTTCCTGGTGCTGGTCTTTGCAGAGGTGACGCCCAAAACATATGCCATCACCGCGCCAGAGGCCGCCGCCACCCGCGTCGCCCCGGTCATCGTTGTGGTGGTGAAGGTGTTCGCCCCGGTCGTGGGCGCGATCACGGTGCTGGTGCGGTTGCTGCTGCGAATGTTCGGCGTGCAGGCAGACCCGGACGCGTCGGTGCTGGCGCACGAAGAAATCCGCGGTGCGATTGATCTGCACCATTCCGAAGGCGCGGTGGAAAAGGATGATCGGGACCGGCTGCTCGCCGCCCTTGATCTGCGCCACCGTGAGGTGTCTGAGGTCATGGCCCACCGCCAGTCCATGGAAGCGGTGGATGCAGGCCTGCCCCCGCGCGAAATCCTCGCCTTCTGCCTTGCCTCCGCCTACACCCGCATTCCGGTCTGGCGGGATGAGCCTGAGAACATCATTGGCGTCATCCACGCCAAGGACCTGCTGCGCGCGGTGCATGAGCTGAGCGCCTCACAAGGCTGGGAAGGCATCGACAGCTTCGACGTGATGAAGGTGGCGATGGAGCCGTGGTTCATCCCCGACACCACCACGCTGGACGATCAGATGCGCGCGTTCCTGAAGCGCCGGTCGCATTTCGCGCTGGTGGTCGATGAATACGGCGATCTTCAGGGGCTGCTGACGCTTGAAGACATCCTTGAGGAAATCGTCGGCGACATTTCCGACGAACATGATGTGGAGGTCGAGGGGCTGGAGCGTCTGGCCGACGGGTCCGTGCTGCTGGACGGCGCGATGACCATCCGCGACGTGAACCGCGCGTGCGAATGGCAACTGCCCGACGAAGAGGCCAACACCATCGCCGGCCTCGTGATCCACGAGGCGCAGGCGATCCCGTCCGCGGGCCAGATCTTCAGCTTTCATGGCTTCAGGTTTGAGGTGATGGAGCGCACCCGCAACCAGATCAGCCGACTGAAGGTCAAGCGGCTGGAAACCTGACGGCCCCGCCCCACTGCTGCCCATCACACCGCTGCCCTGCCCATCACGCCTTGCAATGCCCTGACGCACGAAAATTCATGCCCACGGGCGCGGTGCGCGATTGCCGGGCGCGCACCGGCGCTGGCATCTTGCACCGTCTTTCATATGCCGGAGCCGCCCCATGCCGAACCCGTCAGCCCAGATCCGCTACATCCTTTCCGGCCAAGGCGACGGGTGGGAAATTCTGTCGCGCGCGCGCGAACTGGCACGATTGGGCGACCCGGCGCTGAACCTGTGCGTGGGCGAACACGATGAACCGACGCCCCCTGAAATCATCGCGGCGATGGACGCCTCAGCCCGCGGCGGGAACACTGGTTATGCGCCGCTGGCCGGATCGCCGGCGCTGCGCGAGGCGCTGGCCGCCCGGGTGACCGCGCGCCAGGGGGTTGCACGCGGGCCCGCGGACGTGATGGTGACCGGGGGCGGGCAAGGCGCGCTGTTCAACGCCATGAAGGCGGTGCTGGACCCCGGCGACAGATGCGTGATCATTGATCCCTATTACGCGCCCTACCCCGCCACTGTGCGCACTGCGGGCGGCGTGCCGGTCGTATGCCGGGCTGAGGCTGCGAACGGGTTCCAACCCACGGCTGAGGCGCTGGACCGCGCCTGCGAAGGTGCGCGCGCGCTGCTGGTCAACACGCCGAACAACCCCACCGGCGCGATCTACACCGCCGAAACCCTGGCCATGATCGCGGAAATCTGCATCCGCCGGGATCTGTGGCTGATCACCGACGAAGTTTATGACGGCATGGCCTTTGGCCACACGCATCTGTCCCCCGCCGCGCTGCCGGGGATGGAGGACCGGACCATCATCATCGGCTCCATGTCCAAAAGCTATGCGATGTGCGGGTTCCGCTGCGGTTGGGCGGCGGGGCCGACCCATGCGATCAAGCTGATGACCGACCTCGCGCTGAACCTTGCGTTCGGGCTGCCGGGGTTCATCCAGGACGCGGCGCTGTTTGCGCTGACGGACGCGGCGGACATCGAAGGGCGCATCTGCGGCACGTTCGGGCGCCGCCATGCCGTGGCGCGCGCGGCGCTGGCCGGTGCAACATCAGCGCGCGCCACCGCGTCTGAGGGCGCGATGTACTTGATGATCGACATCCGCGCGACCGGCATGTCTGGCCGTGACTTTGCCCATGACTTGATTGAGCGTGAGCGCATCGCCGTCATGCCCGGCGAAAGCTTCGGCAACGCCGCGGCGGGCCATGTGCGCGCCACACTGACCCTGCCTGACGATCAATTGACCGAGGCGCTGACCCGGCTGGCAGGTTTTGCGGCGGCGCGCGCGATTTGATGCGCGGCGTTCGCAAGATTTAAACGCTCCGCCTTCATGATCATCCCGTGCGGTGGGGGAATCATAAGGCGGGGTGGATGAGAATTTTGATCGCGGACGATCACGACCTGGTGCGCGAAGCGCTGGGATCGTTGATCGAACAAGACAGCGAATTCGAGGTCAGCCATGCGGACGACTTCGACGGTGCGGCGGGCAGGATCACCGAATCTGGCCCATACGATCTGGTGCTGCTCGATTACGGCATGCCGGGGATGAACGGGCTGGATGGCCTGAACCGTGCCATGACAATGAATGGCGGAAGGCCGGTGGCCTTGATGTCCGGCACCGCCCCGCGCAACGTGGCACAGGAAGCATTGGCCACCGGCGCCGCGGGGTTTTTGCCCAAGACCATGGCGGCGCGCAGTCTGCTGTCGGCGATCCGCTTCATGGCAATGGGGGAACAATTCGCCCCCGTCCAGTTCATGACCGAAAAGGCCGAAGAACCGTCCACCCCCCTCGCGCGTCAGATGACAGCGCGGGAGATGCAGATGCTCGGTGCCCTGTGCCGGGGCCTGTCCAACAAGGAAATCGCGCGGGAACTGTCATTGCAGGAGGTGACGGTGAAGCTGCATGTCAAAACCGCCTGCCGCAAGCTGGGCGCGCGCAACCGCACCCAGGCCGCGATGATGGCCCGCGATGCCGGGCTGGTCTGATGATGCACAATGCGGGCGAGGCTTGGGGGCGGTCAGCGGGCGGCGCACATGGCCGCGATCAGTTCATCTTGCGTCAGCGGCAACGGGTTGCCCTTCATCGAGGATGAGCTGACTGATGCCGCCGCGACCGCGCCCGCCATGCCCCGATTGAACCCCAGATCGGTCAACCCCGGCAGACCAGCGCCCGCCGCCCATGCCGCCAGCGTCTGCGGCGCATCCATGGCCGTGCCGCCCAGCGCATCGGCGATCAACGCGCAGACCTCCTCCAGCCGCGCGGCGGCGGGCAGGTCGGGCGCACGGGCGGCCATCGCGGCGCGGTTCGCGCCCAGGATCGGACCCAGCAGCGCGCCGCAGATCGCCCCATGGGCACCGCCGGTCACGCCCCCCAGCACCCCGGCCAATCCATGCACTGCGCCGAGGCCGGAATTGGCCAACGCGATCCCGCCCATCAGACTGACATGGGCCATTTGGGCGCGGGCGGCGGCGTCCTCCGCCCCCGCCGCCAGCCCAGCCATCACCCGCGGCAACGCCGCCAGACCCCGAGCAATCGCATCGCGGCACAGCGCGTCGGTCATCGGCGTCGCTCTTGCGGACAAGTAAGGCTCAATCACCTGCGTCAGCGCATCAAGGCCGGTGGCCAGCGTCGGCCCTGCGGGCAGGCCATGGGTCAGATCAGGATCCACCAGCGCCAGCCGCGGCAACAGACGTGCGTCGCGCAAAGACACTTTGCGCCCCTTCTCCGGCACGCCCAGCACCGCGTTCTGCGTCGCCTCAGCCCCGGTTCCCGCCGTGGTGGGGATGGCGATCAACGGCAAGGGATCAGCCGTCAGCGGCAGGCCTTTGCCAACGACCTCCAGATGATCCATCGGGTCACCCAGTTCTCGCGTCAGCCCCGCCACCGCCTTGGCCAGATCAAGCGCGGCACCCCCGCCGATGCCAATCACCATATCCGCCCCGCAGGCCCGCGCCTGCGCCACGGCGGCCAGCGCATCGGCGACCAAAGGCTCATGCCCGATGGACACGACCTGCACCGCCACGCCCGCGGCACGCAGCCCGTCGATCAGCCAAGCCGCACGCGCAGGCGTCGCGCCGGTCACCACCAGCGCGGTGGTGCCAAGGCGGGGCGCAACATCCAGCGCCTGCATCCGCACGCCGGGGCCGAACGCAATGGCGGCGGGCGCGGCAAAACCATAGGGGGCGATCATGGGCAGGTCTCCTTTGGGGCGTGGTCGGCGCGCACCTTGGCGGGGCCACGCGCGAATATCCAGCGCTGACGCCTGCCACGGGTGCGACCGGCCGCCGGATGGCGGCGCGGGCGAAGGGGGCTCGATGCCCCCTTCGCCCGCTCCCTCCTTTCACGCATGGTGCCAGCCGCCCTGCGCTGGCACCAGCTTTCGCCGCGCTCTGGCTCTCACACCTCCGGAGGATGGTCGTCTAACTGATTGCAACGCACCCCATCCGCCAACGCCTGCCCGGAGGCCGCCATGTCCGATTTCGCCCCAGCCGCCCGCAACCAGAGCCTCGAAGATTTCTGGATGCCGTTCACCGCCAACCGTGCCTTCAAGGCCAATCCGCGGATCCTGACCCGCGCTGAGGGGGTGCATTACTGGAACGACCGCGGCGACAAGCTGATCGACGGGCTTTCAGGCCTGTTCACCACCCCCGCCGGTCATGGGCGGCCAGAAATCCGTGACGCGGTGGCGCAGCAGTTCGACCGGCTTGATTTCGCGCCGCCCTTTCAGTTCGCCACCCCCGGCGCGTTCCAGCTGTCCACGGAAATCGCCAAGCTGACGCCCGCCGGGCTGAACCGCATTTTCTACGCCAATTCAGGCTCCGAGGCGGTTGAAAGCGCGATCAAGGTCGCCTTCCAATATCACCGCCGCAAGGGCCATGGGCAGCGCCAACGCATCGTCGGGCGCGAAAAATCCTATCACGGGGTCAACCTGGCCGCCTGGTCTGTTGGCGGCATGGTCAAGAACCGCGAAATGTTCGGCCTTGGCATGGCGGGCGTCAGCCACATGCGCCACACGCAGCTTGATTACACCGACACGACCCTTGGCCAACCCGAGGCTGGCGCGGATCTGGCCGATGATCTGCAGCGCGCCGTGGATCTCTATGGCGCTGAGACGATTGCCGCCTGCATTGTGGAGCCGATTTCCGGCTCAGTCGGCATTCTCGTGCCGCCCAAGGGCTATCTGGCGCGTCTGCGCGCCATCTGCGACGCCCACGGCATTCTGTTGATCTTTGATGAGGTGATCACCGGCTTTGGCCGCACCGGCGAGGCCTTTGCCGCCCAGACCTTCGGGGTCACGCCTGACATGATGACCATGGCCAAGGCGATCACCAACGGCACCGTCCCCATGTCCGCCGTGGCCGTCAAAGATGAAATCTACGACACCATCGTCAATCAGGCCCCCGCAGGCATTGAATTCTTCCATGGCTACACGTGGTCCGCGAACCCGATCGCCTGCGCCGCCGCCCTCGCCACCTTGAAAATCTATGCCGACGAAGACCTGTTCGCCCGTGGCAAGGCCCTGAGCGTCGGGTTCATGGCGCGGCTCGCCGGTCTGGCGCAGTTCCCGGTTGTCACGGGCCTGCGCGGGTTCGGGATGCTGGGCGCCATTGATCTGGCCGTGGGCGACGCACCCGGCGCGCGCGGCTTCGCGGCGTTGCAGGCGCTTTACGCCAGTGGCGCAGTGGTGCGGGCAACCATGGACACGATCATCCTGTCGCCCCCGTTCGTGATGACCGAAGACCAGATGGACGAGCTGTTCGACAAACTCGCCACCACCCTCCCCGCCCTCTAACCCCCTAGCCGGGGAGGCGACGCGGGGCCCCTAGCCGGGGAGGCGACGCGGGGGAGTGCGCCACCCCGGCTAGGGGCGCAACACAAGGGCTGCCCCCCCGGCGAGGGGGGGTTATGTGGCTTCGTGGATGGCTTGAGCCAGCAGCGCGACACCGGGGGCGATGCGGTGGGTGGGAAGCGCGGCAAAGCCCAGCCGCATGTAGGCGCGCGGTGGATCTGGGCGCAGGAAATGCACATCGCCAGCCTCTATGACCACGCCGCGCGCCATGGCGGCGCGGGCCACGTCGCGCGCGTCCAGTGTGCCCGGCAACCGCGCCCAGATGGCCGACCCGCCTGAGGTCGGCGACAGCGCCACCTCAGGCGCCAGCGCGCCCAGCGCCGCGGTCATCGCGCTCCACCGAGCCGAAAGATGCGCACGGGTGCGCCGCAGATGGGCGTCGAGATGCCCTTCGGCCATGAACACCGCCATGGCCCGTTGGTCCAGCGCCGGCGGGTGGCGGTACATCAGCCGCCGCACGGCGCGCAGTTCTTCAATCACCTCTGGCGCCGCGACCACGAAACCCAGCCGCAGCCCGGGAAACAGCGTCTTGGTCAGGCTGCCCGCATAAATCACCCGGTCCGAGGCGTCATGGCTTTTGAGCGCGGCGCGCGGGGCGCCGGTGAAGTTCAGCTCATGCTCATAATCATCCTCCACCACGAGCAAATCAGCCTCACGCGCCATGCGCGCCAGTGCGGTGCGCCGGTCCAGCGACATGGTTGCGCCGGTGGGGCATTGATGGGACGGGGTTGCGCAGATCAGATCACAGCTTGCCATCGCATCAGCGGCCATCACCCCTTCGCCATCCACCGGCAGCGGAACCAGCGTTGCGCCGCGGCTGCGAAAGATGTTGAACGCGTCGGCATAGCCGGGGTCTTCAAGCCCCACCCGCGTGCCCGGCCCGGTCAGCGCTTGCGCGATCAGGTAAAGCGCGTTTTGCGCGCCGATGGTGATCAGCAGGTTTTCGGCCCGCGCGCGGATGCCGCGCTGAGGCAACACGCGGGTCAGGATCTGGGCGAGCAGCAGCGGGTCGTCGGCATCCACCTGATCGCCGATCCACGCCCCCGCATGGCGGCTGGACCCTGCCGATCGCAGCGCATCACGCCAGCGCGCCAGCCCGATATCATCGGCCATCACCTGCCCGTAAACGAACGGATAAGGCTGCTCTCGCCAATTCACCGGCTTGACGATGTTGCGAAGCTTTGCAGCCCCCATCGCAAAGCGCGCAGACCAGTTGGCGGGGTTGGCGGTGGCCGTGTCAGGCGGCGCATCAACCGCCCCGCGTTGCACCAGCCGTCGGTCGAGGTAATGCGCATCAATGAAATGCCCACGCCGGGGATGGGCGATCAGGAACCCGTCATCGGTCAGCCGCTGGTAAACCAGCATCGCGGTGTTGCGCGACACCCCGACCAGATCGGCCAGTTCGCGGGTTGAGGGCAAAGGTTCGTGCCGTGGCAGTGCACCGTCAAGAATCGCCTCGATCAACCGTTCACGCATTTGCTGCTGCTTGGTGCTGTGCGCGTCCATCGGACTGCGGAAATATTGTTCAAGCATCACGCCTCCGGTGGCTCTGGCCCGCCCAAGCTTGGGGGAACTGGCGCAGAATGCAGCGTCTTGCGCGTTGGCGCCATAGAATTGCGCTGCTGGCTCTATGTCTCCGCTGCAACTGCGAAATAGCCTTTTTTGACATGCGATGCAGCCCGGAACCAACTGGCGCGCATCTTCGCAGATGGCTCGGTGGCCGCATTGGCGCAGTCCGGGCGCAAAACAGGGAACTGACTGCTATGAGAGACATGAACATCAAAGGCGGGCTAGGCCACAGCATAATCAACAAAGGCGGGCTCGGCCGCCGCGCTGTCCTCAAGGGCGGCCTCGGCGCCGGGGCGCTGCTGGCGTCCCCCGCGATCCTCAGCAGCAAGGCGTTGGCATCGTCGGGCGAGATCAACATCCTGATGTGGTCGGACTACTTGCCCGACACCTTCACCGGCGCCTTTGAAAAAGCCACCGGCATCAAAATCAATTTCACCGGCATCGGGTCGAACGAGGAAATCGTGAACAAGCTGAAGGCCACCAAAGGCCGCGGCTTTGACATCGTGTCCCCGACCAACAACCGGTCCTTGCAGTGGCAGCCGCTTGAACTGCTGCAGCCCTTCGATCTGGCGCGCATGGACATGGCCGCGGTGAACCCCGCCATGGCCAAGATCGGCACCACTGATTGGGCGTTCGAAGCTGGCAAGATGTTCTGGGCCCCGCACATCTGGGGCACTGAAGGCATTGCGTGGCGCACCGACAAATTCACGCCCAACGGCCTGCTGCCGTCTTACGGCGACGTCTGGGCCGATGCAAACGCGGGCAAGACCATGGGCCGCGGCCATTCCATGATGCTCGG
>JBLGAC010000026.1:0-56165 GCA_047610385.1 Paracoccaceae bacterium
TGGTCGAGCGCATGTTCGGCAGGCTTAAGGACTGGTGCCGCATCGCAACCCGATATGACCGATCCGCACACACGTTCATGAGTGCCATCTGCATCGCTGCAACCGTCATATTCTGGTTATGAGTCCTAAACTCAGATTAACGATTATGCGGAACGAATAAACAGAACGATAAATCTGATCACTTTTTAACAGTATCTCTCATAATTAATGGAAACTTACACCTTCATCTGAGGGCTGATGGCCCTGAATGGCTTCATACCTTACAAATACATTGGCAAGATGTGGATATCAGAACCGAAGTGGTGCTTCCTCGACCCCATCCACCAGATGCTCGGACTGAACAGCTCGCGGGTTACATGTGCCGACCTTTTCAGTCTGATTGAGCGATGCGATTGCAGCGAAAATCCGCCGTCGCGCGGACTCGCAGACCCTGGTTGCCCAGCGTCAGGCTGAGAGTGGCTTGCCTGTCGCCGATCTAGTGCCAAGCACAGCGTTACTCTTTTACCCGGCAAGCGATGCCCGCAGTGCAGAGAGCGAGCGCCAGCTTTACTAAAGTAGAGTTTCAAATTCAGCATCATCCATAAATAAAAAATTTGTGAATTATTGAAAAAATTAATTCTCATTTTTGTACAGCTAATGAATTGATATTCAATCATATTTAGGAGTATGGTGAACTATTGCATAATTTATATTTTATGGGATCTCTTTTGTAAAATATGAATATATTAATAAATGCGTCTTTACGTCTGAAAATCTATTATTCAAAATAATCATCAAGCAAATCAATTGAACTGGGGATCTGTGAACCGCAAATCAAAACTTGGCGAAGATTTTTCAGACCCAATGCACTGGCCATATTGAAATATCCAAGTCTGATCTCACCTATTTTTATAATTATTAGTAATTTTGAGCGCTAATCATTCAATAGGTGAATAGCTCCATGGATCGTAAACGCCTTCTTCCCTAATTTTTAGGCAAGGAGGCCATGATGAACACGGGCAAGTTCAGCGACGACTTCAAACGCGATGCGGTTGCGCAGGTCGCCGAGTGGGGCTACCCGGTCAAAGAAGTTTCGGAGCGGCTCGGAGTCAGCCTTCACTCGCTCTATGCATGGAAACAGAAGTTCGGGAAGGCATCGCCGGGCGAGGCGGAGAAAGACGTTGAGATACGTCGGTTGAAGCGAGAGCTGGCGCGTGCGACCGAGGAGCGCGGCATCCTAAAAAAAGGCCGACCGCGTATTTCGCCAAGGATGCAAAGTGAGATATGCGTTCGTGGCCGAGCATCGCGGACAGTTTTCCGTTCGGGCGATGTGCCGTTGCCTGCGGCTTCAGCCGAGCGGATTTTACGCTTGGCTGAAAACCCCGCTGAGCGAACGAGCCCGAGAAGACGAACGCCAGACCGAGCTGTTCTGGAAAGCCTGGGGCGAGAGCAGCAAGGTCTATGGCTATCGCAAGCTGCATGATGATCTGCTCGATCAGGGCGAGAGCATCTGCCCCAACCGGGTGGCGCGACTGATGAGCCTGGCCGACATCAAGGCCCAGATCGGTTACAAGCGTCGCCCCGGCAAGTATGGCGGCAAACCGTCGGTCGTTGTCAGCAACACCCTGGATCGGCAATTCGACGTGGCGGCGCCGGATAGGGCGCGCCTAACGGTGATGTTTTGCATCACCTGTCGGTAAAAGGTGACGGACATCACCTACATTCGGACGCAGGAAGGCTTCGCCTATCTGGCCGTGGTCATCGATCTGTTTTCCCGCCGCGTGGTCGGCTGGTCGATGCAAAGCCGCCAAACGGCCGAAGTCGTGTCGCAGGCTCTGCACCTTCTCGTTGATTGCGATGCAATCAACTGCCAGGCAACGCATGGTCGTCTGGCGGGACAAGCCAAAGGCCAAGGTGCTGATCCACTCTGATCAGGGCAGCCAGTTCATCAGCATGGACTGGGCCGCATTCCTGCACGCCCACAATCTTGAGCATTCAATGAGCCGCCGCGGAAACTGTCATGACAATGCGTTCGCCGAAAGTCTCTTAAATCTGCTCAAGAGGGAGGGGATCAGGCGCCAGACATACTGGATCCGCCGGGAAGCCTGACAGGACATGTTCGATTACATCGAGATGTTCTACAATCCCAAACGCAAGCACGTGAGGAACGGGATGCTGTTGCCCGTCAACTTCGAACGGCAGCAGAAATCGAAGCGTGAAGGCGTCTAAGAAGCGCGGGGCTATTAAGGGCGAGCAACGCAGTCCATTGCCAAAGCAGGATTTTAGGTGGGTCGTTTCGAACCCTTTAGGCGTTTTTTGGGTGGGATAAGGTGAGAAGATCGGTTGCTCAACGCAGAAAGTCATGCGGTGATTTAAATCAATCGTTGAGAGGGGCTTTCTCACGACAAGTTGAGTATCAAATTAAATGCTTTTTACATACTGAGCGTGTCACCTGAGTTTTGTTTAATAAGATAAAATGGTGCGGTAATGCGATTTTTTTCAAACAAAATAGTGAGTTTTATAAAGAGTTATGATGTTAAAGCTATAATAACTATGTAAGATGATATTTGATATACATATCGAAAAATGTGATTTTAATTCGCATCTGCGCTGGCTTTATTTCGATTATCCCTCTGCGCATTTTTCGTGGGCTGAACCGATGCGCCGGCAGCGCTTTTCTGTGAACGCTGCGCGGTTGAAAGGGAAATGCCTTCATAGATCGCCTCATGCGGGCGCAGTGATGGTTGCATCTCTGGGATGGTGCGCGCTCAGCCAAATCGCGATCTGCCGCGGCGACCATGGCGCACAGGTGCAAATTGATGGGAAATAGGCAAAGCGCGGGATCGCTGGCACGATCTTGCGGCAGCGCGCGTGGTGCAATAGGTCGTGCGATTGTGCGCGACGACGTGATTGATTTTGGATGCCGCGCGTCTGGGGCCTCTGCCGATGTGCCGACATCAAAGCCGATCAACAAGGCCGCGCAATATCTCCTTGCGCTCTGGCAGGCTGCCCCTCAAATCTGCTGGGCCAAAGCGCAGGCGAAAAATACCTGTTCGCCGCGACGACGCCGAACATCGACGCCGCGTGCTTGCCCAATGCCAACCCAATGTTGCCGTGTATTTCCCCCGATTTCGGGCACGGCCAGCATTTAGCCTTTTGCTCGTGTGACAAGCCTAGGCCAGTCGCGCCGCGCCATCGCGCATCCTCAGATCACAGATGTTGCACTGACCGGTTGAACCTGCCTGCGCCTGTTGTGTATCGGTGATGCCTCCCTTTGGCTCTTGGACCGTCATGTCGCGTGCTTGCAGCCAAAACCTTGCGCGTGATGCCCCGGCACCAAAGACCCTGACGCTTGGAGGCTTTCTTTGCTGCTGTCCGGTCCCGACTGCTGACAGGCGTGCTGGAGGATCTGAGGTGCAGCGGGCGGTGCTGGAGCAAAGCGACAGGCCATCTGTGGCGCGGTGTCGTGATCTGCCAGCTCATCAGGGCCAGGGACACAAAACTAACGCCCAGGAACGCCAAATACTTGTGGCAGAGGTGCCTTCCCGTGATGCCGTGGGGCATTGGCCAATGTGGCCCGGCCCGTGGTTGGCGATGTCATCGGGAAAGCGCGCAGCTTGCCGGACATGTCCGCAGCCCCCGTCTTAGCCTCCCGTTCTGTCGCGCCGCGCAAGCGCCACCGCGTCGCGTAGCGCGTGCCATCGGGTCAGCACGCGGGCACCAAGCGGGGCAAGACGGCGCAGCGGGACCGGGGGGAAAGGCAGGTCGTCAAAGGCCGTCTCGCCGCCCGGCAGGCCCTGGATGCGCTGCGCGAGATTGCGTGCAAACCACAGGCTGCGCGTGACGCCTGACCCGCAATAGCCGCCCACGATCCAGACCCCGTCAATGTGCCCCATATGGGGTGCGTGATCGGCGGTGTAGGCGACGCGGCCGGTCCACAGATGGGTGAAGTCGACATCCGCCAGCTGTGGGAACACCCGGGTGGCGGAGGCCCGCACCGCCGCCGCCCGGCGCGCGGGATCGCCGCCCATGGGTCCGATGCGGCCGCCAAAGATGAACCGGCGCCCGTCCGGGGTGGGGCGAAACCACATGAACACACGGCGCGATTCGGTGAAGGCGCGGCCCTTGGGCGTCAGCTCAGCCATCAGCGCAGGGGGCAGCGGTTCGGTCGTCGCGGCGCCGGTCAGGATCGGCACGATGCGCGATGACAGCGCCTTGCCCTCAGCCCCGCCATAGGCGTTGGTGGCGATCACGGTTTGCGCGGCGCGCAGGGTTCCGCCGGGATGGCGCAGCACGGTGTCGCGGCCGTCGCGCGCAATGCCGGTCACTGGCGTGCCGGGGAACAAAAGCGCGCCCGCGCCCTCAGCCCGCTGGGCCAGTGCATCGACCAGAAGGCGGGGGTCAAGACCGCCATCGCGCGGATAGACCACGCCGCCGCGGTAGAAATCTGACCCGATTTCAGCGCGCTGGCGACTGCGGGGGATCATCTCAAAGGGCAGGTCGACGGCCTTGGACAGGCGGTCACATTCCCGGCCCATGGCGTCGTAATCATCCGTGGTGACGGCACCGCGGAACCGGCCGGTCATGCGCAGGCTGCACGCAATGCCTTCATCGGCGATGAACGCTTCGAAATAATCAAGCGCGCGCATCCCCTCGCCCATGATCGCGGCGGCCTTGTCGGGCCCATAGCGCGCGGTCAGGCCGGTCATGCCGATCTTGTGAAAGCTGGGCCCGACCAGCCCGCCATTGCGCGACGAGGCGCCATGGCCGATGCCTTGCGCCTCCAGCACCGCGACTGACCGTCCGGCGCGCGCAAGATGCATGGCGATGGCGAGGCCGGTGAACCCTGCGCCGATCACCGCCACGTCGACGCGCGCGGGCAGGGCGGCGGGGCGGGGCACATAGGCGGGGCGGCCGTCGGCCCAAAAGATGCTCTCAGCGGTGTGGGTCATGGCCGGTCAGTCCTGCATGGTCCAGCCGCCGCGGCGACGGTCGGTGGGATTGCGGTCCTTCAGCCCCAGCTTTGTGATCGGAGCGGCGGCCGCACGGTCCACGCGCAGATCAACATCATGGGGGCCGATGACGCGCAGGGCTGCGAAGATCAGGCGGCCCAATATTTCGCCGCCCGCCGCTTGCCCGGCGGCGTGCGCGCGCAGCGAAGTGTCCGGGGCCGCATCGAAACCTGCCGCCATGGCCGCGGTATCGTCCGGGTTGTTGAGGATATTGCCAAGCGCATGGCATGACCGCCCGACCGCATGGGCATGGATAGTGTACATCCGGTGCCCATGATGGACCACCCTTCGGCCTTTGGCGTCCGTCACCGCGACCGGGTGCCATTCGATGTCTGTCATGCTGCCGCACATGGCGGTCATGGCTGCGTCCACGTTGTTGCCCGCGCGCAGGCGCGCCACGGCCAGATCGCGCAGCCGTTGTCGCTGCGGCGCTGCGACAGGACCGCGCCATGCCTGTGCACAAGGCCAATGCCGCGCGCGCCGACCGCGATGTCTGAGGTGGCGACAGCGGCGCCCAAAGCGCCGGTGCGGGTGCCGCGTGCGAGGGTCGAAAAGGTCATTGCGGTCTCCGTGGCTTTGTCTTTGTGGCTTTGTCTTTGTGGCTTTGTCTTTGTGGCGCGGTCTTTGTGGCGATGCGTGGGGGCCGGGTCAGGCGAGGTCGTGGTGGGGCAGGGGAATGCCGCGGTCCTCAGCCCCAGATTTGCGCCACATGGAAAGGGTGGCGTCGTGGGCCTTGGCGATGGTGTCTGTCACCATGCCGGGATGTCTGAAATACACAAGGCTCGAAATGGCAGAGATCCGCGGGTTCATCGCCGGGGCGCCCAGATCGATCATCGCAAGGTCGGCCCACATTCCCGCCGCAATTGCCACAATGCCGGGATGGTCCAGCGCGCCGGCACAGTTGGTGGCCGCACAATCGAACACCCGCCCCGGCCCCGGCACGGTTGAGCGCCCATAGCCGCCACGGCGCAGGATCAGCGCGATGATCGCCGCGCGGTTCGACAGGAACCAGCAGCCGATGGCGAACACGGGCCCCAGTGCGGTGGCGCACGCTGCCACTGTCAACCCGATCGCGATGTTGACGCCGCTGGTCTGCACGGCTGTGCTGTCGGCCATCTGGGCGCAGTTGCCAAAGCTGACCGCTGGCGCGGTCACCCGGATCCCCAGACTGTTGTTGGGCACGACCCAGATGCCCGGCGCGATGACGCCGCCGTTGAACGACACGGGAAAAAGCCCCTCATCCATTTGGTCTTTCAGCAGGTGGGCGTGGGTGGATCAGATGTTGCCCATCGACACCTCAATCTTGCAAAAACAGGTTCTGGGATTTCAAACCTGCCCCCCCCCCACGACGATGTTTTCGCGCAGCGAATGGAACTTGACGATGGCCGTGTTGATGCTGTCATCGCTGCTGGGCACCTCGTAGACGTCCCTTGCCGCGACGCCCATCGCCATGGTCGTGCTGTCCATCGTGCCGTGCACCGATTTGCCAAAAGATGCGCTTGCCCGGAAAGTCTTTGACGCTCCACCCGTCTTCCAAGCGGTTCGGTACGTTCCCGCCCAGCAGCTTGGGGCTAGATGCCAGCACGTAGGAATAGACGTAGTTGCCGACGCCGTGGTCCCAGCCGCGCTGTGGGGCCACATTCGGATGGGCATGTGCGATTGTGCCAGCTCTGACCAGGCACCCTATCGGTGAGGCGTCACTGGCAAATTACTGCATGGTGCTGCGCTGCCCTATCCCAGAATTGCCAATTTCATGCCGGGCATGAATGCAGATCTGGCGATCTGAAACCCGCAGGCTACCCGCACCATGCACGGCACTGACCAAGGCGACGCGATGGATGATCCACCGTATGAGGCGCGCGCGATCACTGGCTGGTCTGAGATTGTGATCGCCCGCGGCGCTGTGATTGTCGAAGGTGGCGCGGTAACGGTTACTCCCCGGCCGCCCGCGGTTCGTGGCGTGTGCGCAGTCTGATCCTGGTCATCACACCCAATTCAGCAACTGGCGTGACGGGCGGCATGCGCGCGGCACTGGCACCGTTTGCATCTGCTGCACGCATCGAATGCACGAAGATACCCGCGTCGCCACCCACCATTTCGTTGGATGACGGCGCGGCGCGGGTGGGCATCGCAGTGCTGGCGCGGCTGGTGGCGGGGCTGGCGCTGTCCAGCGTTTCGGCGCTGGATGCAGGGACCTCGCACGCGGTGCTTAATGAAACCCTGGCCCAGTGCCGTGTGCTTTGGGACCGAAGCGACCGGCCTTGTGCGCCATGGCAGGTTCGGGATGGCGCACGCAGCAAGGTCGTGGTGTGGACGCAAGCCAATCCCAACCCGCTTTCAACTGCGTGGGGAAATCGCCATTGGGTCGCTGTTGATCCGTCGCGGGCAACCTGAATTGTTTGAACGGGACGCCTGATGGGTCGCTGGGGACATGGCGCTGCCGGATGGCTTGCCTTTGCGTTGGCGGGTGGGGTGCTGATGTTGTCCGCGCTTTTGGCTGAGGCCGACCTGATCTTTGCGCGCGGGCAATCGTGACCGTCCCGGCACCGATCACGGCGCATGGATCAGGTCACAAACACCCAAAAGGATCAGACGCCCGCGTGTGCCCTGAGCGGCGGAGCAGCCGCGAGCACCGGTCTGCGGGCGGCCAGGCAGCGGTGCGCTTCGGCCGTCTGGCCCAGCTTCAAAAGCACGTTCGCATAGGTCAGCTCCAAAAGGTCACGTTGCGCCCTGCTGCCGCCCAGACGTTCGGTGGTGGCCATGACCGGGACCAGTTCCTCAAGGGCCAGGGACCAGTTTTCGGTCGCAATGGCACCCCAGGCGCGCGCCACAGGCTGCACAAGATCGCCGGCATAGCCTTTTGCGGTTTGTGCAATATGCGCCAGGCGATCACCTTGCCCTGCCATGGCATGGCTTAATGCGGCATGCATGTCGGCAAAGCTCTGCCCGGTGTCGGGGAAAAAGCGCGCTGCATAATCGCTCAGCGCCATCCAGCGATCCGGGTCTACGGCAACCCCGGCAAGTTCCGCGCGATAGAGGATCGCCGCAGTGTCGGTCAGCACATTGATCGGCAACCCTTTCGCCGATCCGGGGCCAACACCTGCGTCAATCGCTTGCCACATGGTCGCTTCATCGCCGTCGTGCAAAGCCCATAGCGCGGCGTGCCAGCTCAGGTGGCCATGCAGCACAGCGCGATCATCGTAATGTGCCAGCCACTTTGCCAGATATGCCCGGCCTTCTTTCGTCTCACCGGCTTCATAGTGGGCATGCGCTTTGAAATGGGCGGCATTTGCATTGCGCGGGTTCAGCGCGAGGGATTTCTCCATCAAGCTGGCCGATTTTTCAATCTGGCCGGTCTCGCACAAGGAAAGCGCGTGCATCGACATCATCCACCAGTCTTCGCCATAATGGGGCAAAAGCGCTGATGTATATGCGAGTAGCTCTGCCTCACGCCCGACTTCGCCGGAAAACCCGATCAGGCCGAAGACATTGGAGCATAGCTGCGCAACAAGCGCATCGCAGGGGTAGTCCAGAACATGCGCCTTGACCAGCGCCCGGGCTTTTTGTGGCTGGCCTGAAAGAAGCAGCGTCAGGCATTCAACATGCTGACGTTGCCGGGTGTCCAGATTTGCTGCAAGTGCGTGGGCACGGGTGATTGCGGTTTTCGCCTCCGGCATTTGCGCTGACATCATCAGCGACCTAGCCAGGGCGGCATGGCCAAGCGCAAAGCCTTCGTCTGCATCCACGGATGCCTGAAATGCTTCGGTCGCGCCGAAATCCCCGCCCAGAAACAACCGCAGACCGCGATCATAATGATCCAACGCAGGTTGCGACCCCACCTCAATCGTATTTCCGTAGCTGTCGCGCTGCATCATGATGTGCCTCTGCATTTCTGTAAGCCGTCAAAGTCGCCAGTGCTTGGCCAAGTGTAACAGGGCCTCGCTTGAATGCTTGCGAAATGTCTGGGCCAGCGCAATCTGCATCCTGAGGGGCGAATGAAGGATGCGCGCTCAGCGTCCCATGCGCGCGCTGTGTCTCGCCGCGCGCAGGACCGCGCGGCGGCGGGCAAGATGCCCCGGTCTTGGGTTGGCGGACTGCCGGGCCTTCAACAGTTTTTTGCGCAGTGTTGGTTATTTCCCTCGCGTATAGCGCCAAGCGGTCTAAAGTTTCCTTAAAGTTTCGGGGAGAAACACCATGTTAAAGCTCATTGCATTGTTCAGCGTCGCCGCTGTTACGGCTGCCTGCGTTCATATCATCACGCCGACCGCCAGGGCCCCGCTGACGCTGTCCCAAGGATGGGATGCCAAAACGCGGGAGCTGTTCGCGCACACGCCCCAGGGGTCGCGCATGATGCCAAACGCATGGTTTCGTGCGCTGGAGAGGTCGGATGGCGCGGGCCTGTTCAGTGACCCAGGCAACCTGACGCAATATGGGCTGATCCCGGGGCAGGGGGCATCGCCGCTTAATCCCGATGGCTATCCGGTGGGCTTTGCGCTTGATCCCGGCGCTGAGGCGACACGGCAGGTCGGGCTGACCTGCGCGGCATGCCACACCGCAATCGTGACTGTTGAGGGCCGCGAAATCCGCATCGATGGCGCGCCTGCGCATCTCGATTTCGACAGCTTTTATGCAGACCTGAACCACGCGGTGGGCGCGACCGCCTTTGACCAAGCGCGCTTCATGCGCTTTGCCGCCCGCGTGCTGGAGGCACCGGGCGCGGCTGAGATTGGCGCGCTTCAGCAGCAATTCGCCAGTTTCCAGCTGCGCCTTTCCACCGATGCAACCCTGCGCCGGCCGACCGTGGCATCTGGCTTTGGGCGGGTGGATGCGCTGACCCAGATCATCAATTCGCTGGCCGCGCGCGATCAGCATGAGGTTGCAAACATCGCGCCCGTGGGCGCGCCGACCAGCTATCCGCCCCTGTGGCTGACGCCCAAGCTTGAATACGTGCAGTGGAACCCGATTGCCGCCAATCCGATCGGGCGCAACGGGGGTGAGGCGCTGGGCGTGTTCGGGGTTGCCAATCTGAACGCCGCGGCGGGCGCGCCTTTCGCCAGTTCGATCCTGCTGAAAGAACTTCACACGCTTGAGGCATGGGTTGCCGACCTGTCGCCCCCGCCTTGGGATGAAAAGATCATGGGCCCGATCGATGTCGCACGCGCGGCTGAGGGTGGGGCCATCTTTGCCGACAAATGCGCCGCGTGTCACACCAATGCGCCCTACCGGATGACCGACAAGGCTAAGAATTTCTTCGGCAAGGATTTCATCGCCATCGGCCGGGTGGATTTCCGTGAGGTCGGCACTGATCCCGCTTACATGCAGGCGATGCTGCTGCGCAACGTCAAGACCAACGCGGTCACCGCACCCCTGTTCGAAGGCCGGGAGGAGGTTCCCGCGGCTGAGTTTTTCCTGCGCACTGTCGGCACCTTGGTGGCCGCGGCAATGCAAAAGGCAGGGCTGAGCCCAGAGGAACAGGCAGATTACAGCGGCTACCGCGCCACCAAGGGGCCAGATGGCAAACCGGTCGCGTATGAGGCGTCCCGCTACACCGACCTCAAGGCCTCGCCACTGGCCGGGGTCTGGGCGACGGGGCCTTACCTGCACAACGGTTCGGTCGCCACGGTGTATGAACTGCTGTCGCCTGAGGCGCAGCGCCGCCAAACCTTCTGGACCGGCGGGCGGGAACTGGACCGCGCCCAGCTTGGATTTGTCAGCGATGAGGCGCCGGGGCTGTTCCGCTTTGACACAACGGTGCCGGGCAATGGCGCCATGGGGCATAATTATCCCGAAGGAGGCCTGAACCATGGTCAGCGCATGGCGGTGATCGAATATCTCAAGACCCAATGATGGGTGCACTGCGCCATCGCGGCCTTCAAGGTGAAGGCGCCGATGGCGCGGGGCTGTCCATTGGGGTAGCGTCGCATGAATGAACCAAACCGAGATCGCGCCGTGTCCGCGGTCAGGCTTGCAATCGGGGAAAGCATGGAGCCTGGCAGCCGCACAGCACGCCCCGCCAATCGCAGAAGGTATCTGACCGTGATGTTCACGGACCTGTCCGGGTCAACCGACATGTCCATGGGCATGGAGGCGGAAAGCTACGCGAACCTGATATTGGCGCTTCACGACATCTATGAAAGCTGCGTCACGCGCCATGGCGGCGCCGTGGTGCAGACCCAAGGCGACGGGGTGCTGGCCTGTTTCGGTTATCCCGATGCGGGGGAACATGACGGGCGCAATGCGGTTGATGCCGCGCTCAACATCAAGGATGAGGTCGGGCGCCTGTGGGTTCCGGGCATGGGCGAGGCGCCTTTGCAGGTGCATTCGGGCATCCATTCGGGGCTGACATTGTTGCAAGGCGCACGGACGGGCGCGCGCGGCTTTAATATTTTCGGCCCCACGGTGAACATCGCCGCCAAGCTCTCGGACCTTGCGGGGGAAGGTGAGGTGATCGTCTCAGCTGAAAGCCTCGGGCCTGACCGGTTCAGCTTTGAAATATCGGCCCCAAAGGTGCAGGACGTGCCGGGCATGCAGACCGCATTGCGCGTGTATTCGGTGACCGGGTGGGCCAAAACCGGGGCGCTTGCGCAGGCCAACCGGCGCAGAGGATTGTCGCGCTTTGTTGGTCGCAGCGATGAAATCGCGCGCATCGCTGGCGCGCTGGTGCCTGATGCTGGGGGCGCGCTGCGCGCTGTCTGGGTGCTTGGCCCCACCGGCATCGGCAAGACGCGGCTGGTCGAAGAAGGTCTTGCCGCCCATACGCCCCATGGCGCGCAGGTGCTGCGCGCGCGCTGCGACGGCTATCTGACCGCGGCGCCTTTGCAGCCCGTCGCGCAGATTGTGCGCGGGGCGCTTGGGCTTGATTGGGACGTGGCCCCGGGGCGTGGCGATGCGCAGATCCAGGATCTGCTCGGCGCGCTTGATCCCGCGCTTTGCGTCCATGCGGACGCGTTGCTGAGCGTGCTGGCCCCCGGCGCCGCCGCGACGCACCGCGCCGACCCGGTCGCGCCGGAGCAGATTGACGCGGCCATCAAGGCCCTTTTGACCTGCCTGGCGCGCGCCGCGCCGCAGATCATTTTTGTCGACGGACTGCAATGGGCTGACGATGCCTCGCGCAGGGTGATCGACGCACTGTGCCATCTGGGCGACCCGGCGATCTTTGTGCTGATGACCGCCCGCGATCTTGCGCCCGGGGAACTGGACGGAAAATCTGATGCGGTGATCAACCTGTCGGCGCTGGCACCGCTGGATGCCGAAAGCCTGACGCACGAATTGCTGCCCGGCGTCAGCGATTTTGAACGCGCGCGGATCATCGCCTATTCAGGGCGCAACGCCCTTTATCTTGAAGAACTTTGCCGCGCGTTCCTGCACGTTTCAGACGACCGGCAGGCCGATCTTGAACTGGCGCGCGACGCATGGCTGGCCAAGATCATCGAGGCACGGATTGAGCGGCTGTCACAAGACTGCGCGCAGATCCTGCGTGTGGCATCAGTGATCGGTTATGAAACCCCGGTTTGGCTGCTGGAGGCCGCGGCGGGCAAGGTGCTGAATGCTGACCTGCTGCAGCAATTGGCCGACAGCGACTTTCTGCTCGCGGACGCGACAAGCGGCGCGCTGCGGTTCCGGCACGGGGTGGCGCGCGATGTGATCTACAGCACCGTCGCGGCTGAGGACCGCCGCAGCCTGCATGGCAAAGTCGCGCGCGAAATCGCCGATCGATTTGGCCCATTGGCTGAGAACGAGTGCTGCGAGCTGCTGACCTTTCATTTCGCCGGGTCGACCGCATGGGAAGACGCCGCGCGCTTTGCCGAGATGGCTGGGAAAAAGGCTGAGAAAGCGTCAACCCTCGATCGCGCACAGGCCCATTACAGCGCCGCCCTGCGCTATCTGGCGGAGCTTGAGGACACGCCCGAGACGTATCGGCGCTGGATGAATGTGTGCCGCCGCTATGCCTATGCCTGCGTCTACGATCCGGCCAAATCACAGCTGCCGGTGTTTGCGGACGCCATTGCGCGCGCGCGCGAACGCGGCGACCGGCAGCAGGCCTGCGAAGCAACGTTCTGGATGGGCTATGTGGAATACGCGCTGGGCCTGTCAGGTCCGGCCATCGCGCATCTTGAGGCCGCCGGCACAGAGGCCGCCGCGCTTGGCCAGCAAGAACTCGGCTCGCAGATTTTCGCGTCGATTGGCCAAGCCTATGCCGCGGCATCGCGCTACGACAAAGCGCTGGTATTGCTGGAAAAAACCGTTGAGGTCAAACGCCAGTTCCGCAAACCTGGCAAACCGGCCGTCAGCCTCGGTTATTCGCTGGCGTGCCTCGCGTCGACATTGGGCGATCTGGGACGGTTCGCGCAGGCGCAGGAATGCATCGACGAAGCGCTGTGGGGCGTTGCGGGCGCGCGGCATGAGGTGGAAAGTTCGGTCCTGCTGTGGAAAAGTGGCATCCTGCTGTGGCAGGGCCGGTGGGAAGAAGCGCGCGCCACCGCCGCCGCCGCTCGCACCATCGGAGAGCGGGTCAAAAGCATCTATCTGCAGGGCACCGGCGCCGCGCAGGAAGCCTTTGCGCAATGCCGCCTTGGGGGGGATGATGTCACGGTCGCGCGTCTGGTGAACACCACCGGCTGGCTTGAAAGCGCCGACAAGCGGCTGTTTATCTCGCTCAATTATGGGCGGCTGGCCGATGTGATGGCCGCGCGCAGCGACTGGGCGGGAATGCGCCGCTATGGTGCCCGCGCGCTGGCCTGTGGGCGCAACGAAGATCTGCTGGGCGGCGCAATGGCCGCCCGCGCGTTGGCCCGCGCCGCCGCCCAAGGGCAGATGCGCAAGGGGCCGCAGCATTACCTGGCACTGGCCCAGCGCAATGCCGCGCGGCGCGGCGCCCCCCACGAAGTCGCCGCGAACCAGTTGCTGGAGGCGCAGTTGCTGGGCACCGGCACGCCCGCAGGCGCGCGGCTGCTGGATCTGGCGCAGCGCGGGTTTGAAGGGATGGACATGCCGTGGCATGCCCATCAGGTCGAAGACGCGCGCCGCCTGCTTGGGGGGCAGCGTGCCCCGCTCAGGCCTGGCCCGCTCAGGCCCGCTGAAGCATGACCGCGACCGCGCCGTAGATGATCCCCATCGCCATTTCATAGCCTGGGCAGGCATGGGTCGGACGCTTCCCCTTTCCGGTGCGCAATCCACCGAAGATCGCTGAAACATCAGCGATATTGTCCTTAAGATCGGCGTTGGTGGCGCTTGCGATGTCGACGACGACCATGTCGCCTTTTTTCACCACGACCTGCTTCTCGCCGCTGATCACATGGTCATGGGCGGCGATGCGCCAGACCGCCTCAGGCACCGGTATTTGCTGCATCGCTTTATAGACTGCGGGCTTGAGCAGATCGCGCACATGATCATAGCTCAGCTCAGTGCCCATATCGGCGATCTTGGCCTTGAGGCCGGGGATCTCGCCATTCTTCTGCAAGCCGTTCATCACCTCGATGAGGTTGCCGTCGATGGTCGGCAGCAGCCCCATCATCGTGCCGATCAGGGTGCGCACCAGGCGGTCGTCTTCGACGGGCGGGATCTTGTCGAACAGCACCTGCATCAGGCGTCCCGGCGGCGGGGTCTTGGCCGCGCGCAGCCGGGCGACAAGGGTTGCAGTCTGTTTGGCCAGAAGCTGGCCCAAATATGGCCCGCCAGATACCACGTCGGGATCGGGATCGGGCTTGAACAGCGAAGCCGAGACCACCTTGAAATCGTAAGGGCAACAGCTGGGGGCGGTCAGGTTTGATCTGGACGGAGCTGTGACGATCAGTTCACCGTCGGGGATGCCAAACAGGTCTTTGGTGACGGCGGCGACCATATAGGACGACACGGCATCGAACGCGTGCATTGGCGCGCGTTTGAACGTGTCGGACACCTGTTCCAGCCAAGTCCTGTCGTTGGTCGCCTCATCATCAAGGGTGTCATAGGCTGCGCGCGTTGCCTTGAGCCCAAGGGTGAAACCTTCCTCGGCCGTGATGCTCTGGATCGCTTTATTGATGTCGTGCGACTGACTATCCCGTTCAGGTCCCGCATCCATCCCAAGGAAGAAATCGCCAAAACCTTTGCGGGAGCGTTCCCCATATCCCTTGACCGTGTAATTGTTGCCAAGATTGGCGAAGACCGCCCTCACTTGGGCTTTCCCATCAACGACGACCCTTTTTTTGTCTTCGTCCCGGCTTGCACCAACCTTGATAGGATCCATGGCTGCGCGTGAGGCAGCTGCGACCGGGGCACCTGCTGCGCTTGCGGCGGGCGGCGGCAGGGATCGTCGGCTGACGCTCTCTCCTGCCGCGATGATGTCATCAAGGGTGATGATACCTGCGTTCAATAAATTCAGATGGTTGGTCGCTTTGGTCGCGTCTGGATTTTCATCGGTCATGGCGGCGCACCCCTGTCATCACTTCGGCCCCGGCGTCAGATGCCCGCGGGCGGTTGGCAGGGGCACGCGGATCAATGCGTGTCGATTGAACGCAATATGGCCCCCTCAAGGCATTCAAGCCGTCATTGTTAAGGAAACCAAGGATATTCGTTAAAATGGCACGCAGTCGCTGGGCCTGAACCCACAATGTTTTAGGCTCAGGACCCATAAAAGGGACTTCCCTTGACTGCCGCTTATGATTCAAACGTCCCAAACGGTGGAAGGTTCGCCATGTCCGATCACCACTTCTGGCTTACAGAAGCCCAGTTTTCACGCCTGCAGCCGCTTCTGCCCAAATAGACCGAGAGGCGTGCCTAGGGTCGATGACCGGCGGGTGATCAGCGCCATGGTCCATGTCATCCGGGGCGGGCTGATGTGGCGCGGTACCCCGCCGCCTATGGTCCGCACAAGACCCTATACAACCGCTTTGTGCGCTGGAGCCGGGCGGGCGAGTTCGACCAAATATTCGCAGCGCTGGCCGCCGAGAGCGCGGCAACCGACACAGTGATGATCCCCTCTCGTCGATTGCTGTGCAATAGCCTGCCGGGTCAGCGACTATCGCGGCGCCGCGACCGTCTTGCCCGCGCTGCCGGGTACCGAAACCCTGATCGCCGACAAGGGCGTCGAGGCGCGGCTGGTTCCGTCAAGCCGTGTCTGATCTGAAAATCTCATCATGCATTCCAAGACGCAAGAACCGCAAAGCCCCGACCCCCTACGACGCCAAAATCTACCAGCAGCGCAATCTGGTCGAGCGCTTGTTCGGCAGGCTCAAGGACTGGCGCAGGATCGCAACCCGATATGACCGATGCGCCCACCCGTTCATGAGCGCCAATTGCATCGCTGCAACCGTCATATTCTGGTTATAAGTCCTGAGCCTAGACCTCGGTGGATTTAATACTTTTCATCTGCAATTTCATCGATCGGGCAGTCAAGAAAAGTATGCTCATGAATCCTGTCTACCACGGTGAGGAATGCCGCACCTCCGTTCACCAAAAAATGGGGTGCTCGTTGAAGTTGATGTTTTGGCTGCGTGTGTGGAATCAGGAGCGAAAATAAAGACCAATTAATCCAAGACTATATATCCACTTATTTTTATATACATCTGAGTGTTGCCGCCGCCGTTCCCGAACCCACCACTGATCGCGTTGCAAATCACCCCAAAGCCAGCACTGAGGTGGACGAGGCCGCCTTAGCCGTTGGCAACATCAAGGGTTCTGAAATCCGCGGGGTCGACGGAATTAGCCATGGTGCCCAGTTGGGCCAATACATAGATGCCGAACGCGTGGCTCTGGCCGCGCGCGCTGAGGTTGGCGCTGTCTGCCCAGATCGCCGCGTTCTGATTGCCGCCGATGCCACCGCCGAAGCTCTGAGCCGCGGTCAGCGGCCTGCCAACGCCGGTTTTGAAGTGGTGTTCCGGATCGGTGGGCGCATTTGAGACGCGATTACCATTAAGGTCGGCGTCATCGTGGCGCTCGCGCCCTGCCTGTTCAATCAGTTTCCAGATGGCCTGTCTTGGCTGAGGCCATTATGCCCGAGGGTGTATTTTTACAAGATTTGGGTCCTGGACGCTCATCAAGTGCGGCTCGCCAATCACGAAGATGGCGCGGACCGTCTGCTCCAGTCACCAAGGCTGTTCACTGGTGTCCCTTCAGGCGCAGTTGCTCGGCCGCTGGCCACGCAGCTGATGGTTGCGAAGGGGGCACCAATCATGCAGGTGACGGCGTGGCGAGCGTGGCGCATGCCGGGCTTGAGCTGCCGCTCCCGGAGCAAAGTCAGCGAGCACGCCTCAATCGCTGAGGTCCTCGCGTGCCAGCGCATACATGCGCAGGAAGATGTGGCTGCTGCGTGCCACGCGCGTTGTCGAACGCCAGCACATCCGCGCGCTTGGCAGGCTGCGGTTGGTGAGGATGGCGCCGACACAGGGAAGCAACTTGCCGGGGCGGATGGCCCAAGCAACGCTTTGGCTGCCATGAAATCGGCTCAGGACGCTTCGGTCGCGTTGATTTTGATTGCGTGGTCCTAGCCCTGCGCCTTCAGCAAGGCGAACCGTGAGGTGAGGGTTAGGGGAAAACATCGCCGGGTGATCAAGGGCCGGGCAAAGATGGAATAACGCACCAACACCTGCCCGCAGGCTGCACCAGCCTTCATGGCCCGCCCACCGAAACGCTGGCGTATCACCAGATTGCGGCTGCGCCAGTCAGACCAAGGGTGCCGCTCAGATTGCGATGCAGCAGCCAACCGCCAGCTTTGCTGCATGACGCAAGGTCGGTCCTAGCCTGGCAAGCTGATGGCGGAGACGTTGGCCGTTTGACCAGTCATGAAACGCTCTGGGATCAAATCAGGGCGTTCGATCTGTGACTTACTTTCCGCATCCGGCACCCCTGTTGATGCCCGCCCATGCCGCGCTGCTCCTCAGGGCCACATGGGTAAAACGCATTCAGGCATGGATTGTGCCGGGCGTGGTGCCTTGCTGCCCATCCCTATGCCTGCCTCCATGAGCGTGCCCGGAACGGGTGCGAAGTGCTGGGCATCAAGGCACGCGGGCGCATGATCGGGGGCGGTGGGGCGCTGAGTGAGGTTTCCCCACGCCTGTCACCAGCCCCAGTGTTCATATCTCCGGCCATCTGCAATTTGGAAGGTCGGGCACCGAACCTTCCAAACATAGGTGGAGCTGTCGCAGACCGGACCGCGAAAAGCAGCGACTGAAATGTCGGCTGTCTGGTCGGATGCAGATGATGCTTGCGGCTTGTTTTTGATCGGGTGATCTGCTTGGGCGTCCTGCGCATGGGATAGGTCGGGTTGTTGCTGTGCTGCCGATCAGCGGACCGCCCGGCGTTGGCAATGGGGGCTGGACAAATGGGCCATGACCGCGAAACCTTGCATGGAAAACCGGAGGACGGCGGATGACCGAGACGCTGGAAAGCAACTACGAAAAGGCAGGCTATCACGCGCGGCAGCACCATGGTGCCCGACCAGCGCTGGTGCTGGTCGATTTCGCGCAGGCCTATTTTGACGCCGATGCGCCGCTGTTTGGCGGCGAGGGCTGCGTGGCGGCGCGCGGCCATGCCATCACGCTGGCAGATGCGGCGCGCACCGCCGGGGTGCCGGTGATTTTCACTGAGGTGAAGTACCAGCCGGGCGGCGCGGATGGCGGGGCGTTTTACGCAAAGGTGCCAGCGCTGTCTTGCTTTGACGCCGGGCGCGACACCCAAAGGCTGGCCGATGGGCTGCGCGTCGGGCCAGATGACCTGATGATCACCAAGCAGTATCCCAGCGCCTTTTTCGGCACGTCGCTTGCGGCCACGCTTCAGTTCAATCGGATCGACACGCTGATCATCGGCGGTCTGACCACGTCGGGCTGCGTGCGCGCCACCTGCATCGACAGCATTTCGTCGGGTTTCGTGACCCTGATCGCGCATGAGGCCTGCGGCGACCGGGCCGCAGGTCCCCATGAGGCCAATCTTTTTGACATGAGCGCGAAATACGCCGATCTGATCGCCACCATCGACGCCATCGCCTACATGAAACGCTGCGCGGCGGCGTAAGGCGCGGGCTTTCCTCGGCCCCGCCGCAACGCAGGCGGGGCCGGGCGGGCTACATCAGGCGCGGTTTGTCGCCGGTGTCGTCGCGCGCCGCTTCGGGCTGATCGGCCTGCCAAAGCCGCGCGATATAGCGCGCGCCGCTGATCCCGTCAGCCTGCGCTGAGGCCAGCCAGACCACCGCATCGTTCATCACATTTGCCGGCAGCAGATTGCCGTCGGCGCCTTTTTTGTTCACGGCTGGGGGCAGCAGGTCCGTGTCGGCAGCGCCGCCGGGCAGCAGAACGTTCACATCCACGCCGGTGCCTGCAAGGTCCGCCGCCCATACCCGGCTTGCGGCCTCCAGAAAGGCTTTTGACGGCCCGTATGGTGCATATCCCCGGCGGACCATTGTCTGGTCCGACGTTGAGATGTTGATGATCTTGCCGAATTTCTGCGCCAGCATCTGCGGGACCACAGCGCGGGCCATCACGAAGGGGCCGTTGACGTTGGTGTCCACGATGGCGCGCCAGGCGTTGGTCGGGGCCTCCCAGAACTTGGTGGGAACGGTGTTGAATGTCTCAGAGATCGCGCGCATGCCCAGCCCGGCATTGTTGACCAGCACATCGAGCCGACCGAATGCCGCGATGGTGCGGTCCACTGCGTTCCTCGCCGCCGCCGCATCGGTGACATCGGCGGCAATGGCCAGCGCATCGCCGCCCAGATCGGCGCAGGTCCGCGCCAGCGCGTCGGTCGGCGCGCTGCCGGTGATCGCCACCTTCGCGCCTGCCGCGGCCAGGGCCAGCGCCATTTCCCGGCCCAAGCCGCGCGAGCCGCCGGTCACCAGCACCACGCGTCCACCCAACGATATTGCGGTCATGGCATGTATCCTCCGCCGTTCACCCACAGCACCTGACCGGTCATGAAGCTGGCATCGGGTCCCAGCAGAAACATGATCGGCCCCACCACGTCGGCGGGAATCGCGATGCGGCCCAGCGGCGTGGCGCGGGCCATTGCATCAAGGTCAATCGGCGCAGGGTTGGTTTCCTGCCTGCCCGCGCCACCACGCAAAAACGCCGTGTTCAACGCGCTGGGGCCCACTGCGTTGACCCGCACGTCTGGCGCGGCCTCAAGGGCCAATGTCTTGGTCAGGCTGATCATCCCCGCCTTGGCCGCGGCATAAGGGCCAAAGCCGGGCCGCGGATTGCCGCCCAGCCCTGAGACAACGTTGACCATCGCGCCCCCGCCTTCGCGCAGCCGGGGCAGGGCGGCCTGTGCGGCAATGAACGCCCCGCGCAGATTGCCGGTGATCACCTCATCAAATGTGTCCAGCGCGGTGTCGGCCAGCGGCTGGTGGGGCGACATGAACCCGGCCAGATTGACGAAACCGCCCAGTGGCCCAAGACCGGCAAAGGCGGCGCCCACAGACGCGGCATCGCGCAGATCCAGCGCCACCGACGCCGCTTTGTCAGGTGGGGGGTGTGCTGCCAGCGAGGCTGCAAGGTCCAGCGCGACGACCGACCAGCCATCCGCCAACGCGCGCGCGGTAAGCGCACGCCCGATGGCGCCTGCAGCGCCCAATATGGCCAATGTCGATGTCATGCCCCGATCCTGTCGCACCGGCTGAATTTGTCCAGACAAATTCTTCTTGACGGCACCCACCGCGACCTTACCGTTGTGTCAATCAGGAGGATCCGATGCAGGACATTAAAAAACGGGTTTTGATCGTGGGCGCAGGCCCTGTGGGGCTGGTCGCAGCGGTGTCGCTTCTTGACGAAGGGATCCCGGTGACCGTGCTGGAGGCCTCGTCTGATCTGGCGGTGGATCTGCGGGCGTCCACCTTCCATCCACCAACGCTGGATTTTCTTACGCGGCTGGGGCTGGCGGACGATCTGATCGCGCAGGGCCTCAAGTGCCCTTTGTGGCAGTTCCGCGACCGCAAGGGCGGCGAGGTGGCGACCTTTGATCTGGGGTTGCTGGCCAATGACACCGAACACCCCTACCGCCTGCAGGCTGAGCAGTGGAAGCTGACCCAATCTGCCCGCAAGCGGCTGGACAATGACCCCAATGCCGACCTGATCACCGACATCACGGTCGAAGATGTCAGCCAGGATGCGGACAGCGTCACGGTCTTTGCCCGCCGCAAAACCGGCGAGGCAGAGGTGTTCCGCGCCCCTTACCTGATCGGGGCCGATGGGGCGCGCTCCTGCGTGCGCAAATCCACCGGCGTGAACTTTCCGGGCCTGACGATCCCTGAGATCTTTCTGTCGCTGTCGACCCCGTTCCGCTACGATCTGGCGATCGAAGGGCTGGCGGACATCAGCTATATCTCAGACCCTGAGGAATGGCTGGTCCTGCTGCGCACGCCGACTTTGTGGCGGGTGCTGTTCCCGACCGATCCCAGCCTGAGCGACGAGGCGGTGCTGGATCCCGCGCGTATTGAGGACCGGATGCAAAACCTGTTGCCCGGCGCGCCCTATGAAATTGCCCACAAGACCGCCTACCGCGTGCATGAACGGGTGGCGGACGCCTATGTGCACGGGCGCATTTTTCTGGCCGGGGATGCGGCGCATCTGAACAACCCGCTGGGCGGAATGGGCATGAATGGCGGCATTCATGATGCGGTCAACCTGACGGAAAAACTGGCGCGGGTCTGGCGCGGTGCTGATCCATCGCTGATGGGCCTGTATGAACGGCAGCGCCGCAAGGTCGCCATCGAAACCGTGCAGGCGCTGGCATTGCGCAACCGCGCGGTCCTGAACGAGACTGACCCCGTCAAGCGCCGCGCCCATCACGACGATCTGCGCGCTACGGTGGCCGATCCCGAACGCCATCTCGCCTATGTCCTGCGGTCCTCGATGATCCAGTCGCTCCGTGATCTGGAGGGGGTCGTCTGACCCGGACCGTGCGATGATCGCGAAAGGCCGCACCCTGCGCTACGTTGAGGTGCTGGACACCTTGCGCGCCGACATTGCGGCGGGGGTGTTTGCCGTGGGCGCCGCGTTGCCGACTGAGGCGGCGCTGTGCCGACGCTTTTCCGTCAGCCGGTTCACTGTGCGTGAGGCGCTGCGCCGGTTGCAGGCTGATGGCATGGTGTCCCGGGTGCAGGGCGCAGGCAGCTGTGTGCTGCGCGACCGGCCTGCGGGCGTGTTCGTTCAGAATTACCGGTCGGTTTCGGAGCTGTCGCAATACGCCGCCGAAACCCGGCTGGACCTGTTGGGGATCACAGACACCATCCTGAGTGCGGACCTGGCGGCGCGCATTGGCGGCAAGGCGGGCGATGAATGGGTGGTGCTGTGCGCGCTGCGCCGCGCCGCCGAGGGCACGCCGCTGGCGCTGGTGGAAAGCTTTGTGCCCCGGCGCTTTGCGGCGCTGGCCCGGACCCTGGTGGCCGGGCCGGGGCCTATCTATGACGGGCTTGCCGCGTCGATCGGCGAAACCGTGTCGGACGCGGTGCAGGAAACCCAGGCGCTGCCCGCCCCGCACCATGTTGCCGAGGCACTGAACATCGATGCGGGCGCGCCCAGTCTGCGCCTGCTGCGCCGCTATGCCAGCGCGTCCGGCACGCTGATCGCATCGTTCAATTGGCATTTGGGCGGCGACAGATACATCCACCGCACCCGCATTGACCTGAGCAGGCCCTAGCGCCCCGCGCCGCTTTGGTCTGCAACGCGGCGCGCGGCTTTGGATCTGCGATCAGTCCTTGGCCCATTTGCGGTCAAAGGCCCAGACGTCTTCAAAGCCCATCAGCTTGCTGAAATCGCCGAAATCATCCAGATCGGCGCCGACAACATCGCCGGTTTCGGCCAGCTCGCCATAAGCGGCCTTAAGCGCGCGCCCCACCGCCAGAAACCCCAGCGCCGGGTGGATGGCGATGGCAAAGCCGATCTCGGCCAGGCGGGCCGATGACAGGATCGGCGTTCTGCCGCCCGACACCATGTTCGCCAAAGTTGGCTTGCCGATGCGGTCGTTGATGGTCTGCATCTCCTGCTCAGTTTCCGGCGCTTCGACAAAGATCACGTCGGCGCCCGCTTCGGCGAACGCCTCGCCGCGGCGCAGCGCTTCGTCGAGCCCCAGGCTGGTGCGGCTGTCGGTGCGCGCGATGATCAGAAAATCAGCGCTGGAGCGGGCGTCGTTGGCCACCTTGATCTTGGCGACCATGTCTTCAAGTGGCACCACCCGGCGGCCGGGCGTGTGGCCGCATTTCTTGGGGTATTCCTGATCCTCGATCTGGATGGCGGACACCCCGGCGGCCTCATAGCCGCGCACCGTGTGGCGCACGTTCAGCAGGCCGCCATAGCCTGTGTCGGCATCGGCGATGATCGGCGTGCGCGTGCCTTGGGCGATCTGGCGCACGCGGGTTTCCATGTCGGTGTAGGTCATGATCCCGGCATCGGGCAGGCCCAGATGCGACGCGGACACGCCGTAACCGGTGACGTAAAGCGCGGGAAAGCCCATGCGATCCGCGACTATGGCTGAGATCATGTCGAACACGCCGGGCGCCGTTATGAAGTCACCCGCCTCGATCATCTGTCTAAGTTTCGGATCGGCCATGTCTTTTCCCTCCCATGGGTCGGCGGCGCTGCGCCTGAAATCCGCTAACGTGGATTTTAAAAAGCAGGACAGCCCCAAATTTGTCCAGACAAATTCTTGACGGATGCCGAAACCCGATATTAACTCAGCGTCAGATGATCCAGTAGGAGGGCGGGCCATGTCGAAAGACGCACGCGGTTGGAGATGCAAGTTCGCGGTGGTGGCACCGTCGACCAACACCATCGTCCAGCCCGACATGGAAGATTTCCGCGTCCCCGGGGTGACGAACCATTTCGGCCGCATCTTTGTGCCCAACATGAAGGTCAGCAATGACGAGGACTTCGTGGCCTTGGTCGAAGCGATCGGTGCCACGCTTTATGACGCGGTCGATCGGTGCGTGACCTGCGCGCCTGATTACCTGATCATGGGGATGTCGGCGCTGATGTTCTGGGATGGCCGGGCTGCCTCCGAGCAACGGATGCAGGCGCTTTCGGATCATTGCGGTCTGCGCGTCTCAGCGGGGTCTTTTGCCTGCGAGGCGGCGCTGAACCTGACCGGTGCCAAGCGCATTGCGGTGATCTCTCCCTACTTTCCGGTGTCGGACAAGAACGTCACCCTGTTTTTCCAAGACTGCGGTTTTGAGGTGGTGCGCTTTCGCGGGCTGAAATGCGCCAGCCCCGTGGCCATCGCTCAGGTGCAGGAAGACACGCTGCGCCAGCACGTCGCTGAGATGGACGGCGACGACGTGGACGCCTTTGTGCAGGTCGGCACCAACCTGTCGATGTGCGCGCTCAACGTTGAGCTGGAGAAGGAGTATGGCAAACCCTTCATTTCCATCAACGCAGCAACCTATTGGCACGCGCTGCGGGCCATGGGCATTCCCGATCAGTTTCCCGGACATGGGCCGCTGTTTGAGAAGCACTGACCATTTCTTGATAAGATCTGGCCATTTATTAAGAAAAATCTGGCCGCAAGACCCAAAAACCATCAGAAACTGAAACAGGGAACCCTCAACATGAACGTCAAAGCAATTTTCGGGCTGACCGTTGTCATGGCGATCAGCGCCACTGTCGCCAGTGCGCAGGTGGCGGCGCTCGGCTCCACCGCGCGCGGTGGGACCAGCCAGGTGGGCCGGACGCTGGCCGCCGCAATCTCTGAGGTCGGCGACCTTCAGATGCGCCCGCAGGAGCTGGCAAACACCGCTGACTACATCCCGCTGGTCAACGCCGGAGAGATTGAGTTTGGCATCGCCAACGTGGTGCAGCTTACCTACGCGATCAACGGCACCGGCATGTCCGAAGGCCGGCCCAATGCCAACATTCAGATGGTCGCCACGCTGATGCCGTTTCGCAACGCCTATATCGTGCGCAAGGACAGCGACATCCAGTCGATCGCTGACCTTAAGGGCAAGCGCGTGCCGGTCTTTGCCGACAAGGCGTTGGGCGACTATGTGACCAAGGGCTATTTCGCCAATGCTGGCGTGGGTATGGACCAGGTCGAAGGCGTCGCGGTGCCCAACTTTCCGCGGATGTGGTCAAGCTTTGCCGAAGGCTCCGCCGATGTGGCGATCGTGGTCGTGGGCGCAGGCAACAGCCGCGAATACGACGCGACCTTCGGCATCCGCTACCTGTCGTTTGATGACAGCCCCGAGGCCATGGCGCGCATGAGAGAGCTTCTGCCGCAGACCTACCTTCAGGAAATGGCCGCAGGCAGCGTTCCCGGCATTGAAACGCCCACCAAAGTGAACGTCTTCGACTATACCTTCTTTGCTGGGGCCGACGTGTCTGAAGACATGGTCTATAAGGCGGTCAAGGCATTGTGGGAAAAAGAAAGCGATCTTCTTGCAGGCGGTCCGTTCTGGAACGGTTTCGCTAAAGAGAGCATGGGCAAGGACGTTGGGCTGACCTATCACCCTGGCGCCATCAAGTTCTACAAGGAAATGGGTGTCTGGCCCTCCGAGTAATCCAAAGCACGGAGGTAAGAGCATGATGACGATGACACGCGGTACATTCCAGATAACGGCGGTCTTGGCCGCGTGCATCACGCTGACGGCGGTGTTTTGGTCCTCTGGGGCACCGCTGTGGATCGGCTGGCGGGTCTATTCCGAACAGGTGCTGATTGTGGCGCTGACGCTTGCGATGGCGTTGGCCTTCATCACCGTCCCGTCGGGCCCGCGCAGCCTGTCGATTGCAGCGGCGCTTGTTTCGCTGGGCTTTGGCGGGTGGCTGGCGGTGCGGTTTCCGACCCTGTCGGAAAACGTGTTCTACCACCCGACCGAGGCGCTGATCGTCTCAGTCATCGGCCTCGTCCTGATCCTGGAGGCGGTGCGCCGCACGATGGGCTGGAGCCTGATCGTGATCCTTGGCTGCGTGTGCGTTTACGCGCTTCTGTCCAGCAACTTTTCCGGGCCGCTGCAAAGCCGGTCCATCGCGCCGGACCGGCTTGTCACCTTCCTGATGCTGGACAGCGCGTCGCTGGCCGGCGCGGCGCTGTCCATCGCGGTCGCGGTGGTGGTGCCATTTCTGATCCTGTCGCAGCTTTTGCTGGCCACGGGTGGGTCTGCGTTTTTCTCAGACCTGTCGCTGGCGCTGGCGGGGCGCAAGCGCGGTGGGGCAGGCAAAATTGCAATCTTGGGCTCAGCCTTTTTCGGGTCGGTGTCGGGCAGCGCGGTGTCCAACGTCGCCTCCACCGGGGCGATCACCATCCCGATGATGAAGGATGGCGGATACCGGCCCAAGACCGCGGCCGCGATTGAGGCCGCCGCCTCCACCGGGGGACAGTTGATGCCGCCGGTCATGGGGGCCGCAGCCTTCCTGTTGGCTGAAAACCTTCAGGCCAGCTATATCGATGTGATGCTGGCCGCGCTGATCCCGTCGATCCTTTATTATTTCAGCCTGTTCGTGTTTGCTGACCTTGAGGCCGGGCGCCTGAAGATCGCGCGCGTGGACGAGGCCCGAATTCCCGCGCTGGCCAGCGTGATGCGGCGTGGCTGGTTCATCTTCGTGCCCTTCATCGTGCTGCTGACGGGGCTGTTCAGCTTTAACCTGCGGCCCGAAACCTCAGCATTGGCGGCCATCGTGGTGTTGCTGGCCCTGTCGCTGTTTCAGACCTATGACGGCAGCAAGGTGTCCGCCTCAGTGATCTGGCGGGTCTTTATCTCTGCCGGGCGGGCGGCGGTTGAAATTATCCTGATCTGCGCGATCGCGGGCATGATCATCGGGTTGGTTGCGCGGTCCGGCCTGTCTTTCGGGTTGGGGTTCTTTCTTGTGCAGTTGGGCCAGTCCAGCCTGTTTCTGTTGCTGCTGGTGACCGCGCTGGTCTGCATTGTGATGGGCATGGGCCTGCCCACCGTCGGGGTCTATCTGCTGCTGGCGTCGCTTGCCGCACCGCCTTTGGTGGAGCTGGGGCTAAAGCCGATGGCGGCGCATCTTTTTGTGCTTTATTTCGGCATGCTGTCGATGCTGACACCACCCGTGGCCATAGCCGCCTTCGTGGCGGCAAACATGGCCAACGCCCCGCCAATGGCCACAGGGGTGGAGGCGGTCCGCATCGGCTGGCCCGCCTTCCTGATCCCGTTTCTGTTTGCGATTTCGCCGGCGCTGCTTTTCGATGCGCCGTTGTGGGTCGTGGCGCTGACGGGGGCCAAGGCTTTGGTGGGCGTGTTCGCTGTTACGGCAGGCATTGTCGGGTTTCTGGGGCGCGACCTGCAAGGGATCGAACGCCTGGGCATTGCCGCCTGCGGCTTGGCCATCCTGTGTCCATGGAGCGCGTTTGACGGCGGTGTCTGGCTGAACGCCGTAGGTCTGGGGCTGGTGCTGCTTTTGGGAGTGACCGGGATGCGCCGCCGTCGCACCGCCTGACGCGCAGTAAAAAGGCTTTCGGGACCTGGCCTTCACCCCATCTTTCTTCAAGTCTGGGGTGAAGGCCGGCGCGACTTATTTGCGACGCGCATTTTCTGCGGGCAAGGCAACCCATAAGATGTTGAGGGCCACACAGGCCCAGATCGCGGGCGCAGGCGCCGCTGTTGTTGTCGACCCGGATGGTCCCGCGCACGGACCATCTGATCGCACTGCTGACCCACGACCACGTCAGCGGCCAGCATTAGGTGGACGTCTTGCTCGAATGCGTTGGGTCTGTCGAAGCCAACCTGCAATTTCGTTCTTTGGCGGGGGCGAGCGCGTAAATGCCCCCAAATCCCTCTCATGGTCAGCAGGCAGGCCTTGAGAGGGCAGGGGGGCGCTATGCGAGGCCGTGTGGGCAAGGGGGCTTCCCATCAGGCCTACGGTGCGTTTCGAGGCTGGAACTTGGGCGCTGGCTATGGTTGCCGCAAGATAAGTATAATTTTTTAGATTATATTTTTATAATTATATTAACTAGCGTTGATTGATTTCAATGGATCCTCATATTTTTAAGGCGGCGTCCCATACAGCTTTCAACGCAAGCGCGACCGAAGATGTGCGCAAAGGCACACACATCCATTGCTCAGCCAATAAACCTGAATGCCGTTGTCAGTCAGCACCCGTGTGGACCCGCTGGGGCGGTGCCCGCAGCGGATCGCGCAGGACCGCCTGCTATCTTCTCCAGCCGCAGATGCGCGACCGGCACTGCGCGGTCGATGGCGATGATGTCGGTCGGCTTGCGCTCGACCAGACGAAACTCGGCCAGATCGAGCTGAGAATGCCAGATCGGATGTGGCTTGCAGCGCCTCATGTGGGCCGGTCACCACTGGCCTCGGGCCGGCCTGAAGTGCTGCGGCTTTGCAGGCAAAAAGGCGGGCTGCTCAGCAGCAGCGCTCGTCAGAAATCCTCCTGCGACACCTTTGGCGCGTCAAGCTGGCGCGTTTTGACCAGTTGAAGCGCCCGCGCCGCTGGCTCGTATTTTACACTTGATTTCGAATTTTTTGTAGAACTGTGCGGTTTGAATTTTTTGCTTTGATCGCCTCACTGATATCAAATTTCCCGGCAATGTTTGTCTGTAATTTCCATGAGGCTTAATGATTTTTACGATGTGTTGATCAAGATAGATCTGCCTGACGATGCTCTTGTAGCGCTCGATTTCGTTCTGTTGCGGCTTGCCCGTGGCCGACAGGCCTATGGGGCATTCGCAGTGAGGGGGCTGGATATGCCAAAAGCCGATGCCTTGCTTCAAAGCCCATTTCAACCGTCTGCAGGGTTTGGTCTGTTTATTCACCTGCACAGCTTTGGATTGTAGCGGTAGCAGGCGTCGCCAACGCTGAGGGTTACCGCCTTGGACAGCAGGTAAACGCGCGTGTTTACCTTCTGCGCAACGGATGGACCTTCACCTTTTTTCTGAGGGCCTTATTCAAAAGCTCTGCCTGCATACTCATCTTGGAAAACATATTTTTTGGGCTCAATCTGCTCGATCAAAAAGCCGATTTGGAAACCGCAGACAAATATTCTGGTCGGTGCCCACGCTGGCCGCACGCTGTTCAAGCAGATCGGCGCGCCCATAGACAGCGGCGAGGCGCAGGCAATCACCGCCAAATTCGACATGCCAAGTGACGCGTTGCCAAAGCCAAAGGTCTTATCCCCTTATTGCGGCGCATATGGGATAAGGCCTTCGCGTATCAGGCGCGGCGCTTGCGGCTGAGGCCTGCCAGCCCTGCAACCCCTGTCAGCAGCAGCAGGCCCGCGGCTGGCACCGGCACATTCGCGCCGGGAGAGCGCAGCGTGAACACGCGCACATAGTCACCGGGGTTGTTGGCGGACCAGTCCACGAACAAGGTCTGCCCGACAAAGCTGACGGTGTCGCCGCTCTCGAGCCCTCGCAAGGAAGGGCTGTGATAGGTGACGCCAGTGTTGGCCAGGAAATCGGACGCATCCATGGTCGCCAGCGAGGTTGCGACGCCGACGATCTCAGCATCAAAAACCACGTTGCCCTCCTGCGACGCAGTGGATGCCGGGTCAAAGAACACGTAATGTGAGGCGACGGTGACGCCTGCCAGTATATTATTGCCGGACACGACGGTTGGGCCCAGCCCTGAATTGATCTGATCCACCGTCAGATCTGCAAGCAAAACGATGTTCTGATCTTCGTTGAACGCGAACAGATCGTTGGCCTGATGGTTGTTATTACCAACCGTGTCCGCGGGGGTCGATCGGAAGTCCACCCCGGGGGTCAATACAGCGAAACCACCGACACCGGCGGTCACATTGCCCGAGACGACAACCGCATAGGCATTGGAAGCGGCGAGCGCGAGCGCAAGCCCCAACGCAGTCGAAACGATTCGAAATGCGCTCATGCCTAGGTTCCTCCAACAAATTATTCAAGCGGCATTCCCCAGATGGCCTGCCTCCAGAGAACTACCGTAGCATAAAGTGGCGTTTCCGGCAATTCTGGCCCCCGCTCGTGTCGGCCTGTGGGTCCGTTGGCGGCAATGAAGGCACGCGCCCACTTTTTTTGCCGCAACAGGTCTGCAGCTGCAAAGACGGCAATTGATGTGCCAGTCGGGCTGATTGCGGCATGCCGTGCCGCCCTTGATCAAGCGTCATCTTGGATGGTCTCGCGCCTGATCGGCGTCCTCGCAGGCAGTGCGAGGGCACCGGCGACAAACGCCCACTGCAGCGCGGCCGCGCATCCCGGTGTCCCCAGTGCATGCATGTCCACCACAGTTTTGCATCCCAACCCATGCACTTGCCGCCATATCGGCCGCGAACCGCACGCAGCCAAACCTCTGCGAAGGCCGCTGTTCAAAAGGCCCATCGCCGACAAAATGGTGCTGAGCGTGCATAAAATCCGCAAATGCTCTGACTGCTGAACCGCTAGACCCGGGTGCCGCCATCCAGGGCCGACAGTGTCGCGCGGGCGCTTTCCTGGCTGGCCGCGCGCTTGTCTTCGGCCATCCGGTCCCATGTGAAATACGCCCGCGACACCCGCCCGTTCCCGGCAAAGCGGCCTCGATGGCGGATCATGAAATCCCAGTACAGCGCGTTCATCGGGCAGGCCCCGGGCCCCGCCTTGGCCTTGACGTCATAATGGCAGCCAGCGCAATGGTTTGACATCCGGTTGATATAGGCGCCTGAGGCAGCATAGGGCTTTGACGCCAGGATACCGCCATCGGCGAACTGGCTCATGCCCACGACATTCGGGGCCTCGACCCATTCATATGCGTCGGCATAGACCGCCAGATACCATTCATGCAGCTGATGGGGATCAACCCCGGCCAACAGCGCGAAATTGCCGGTGACCATCAGGCGCTGGATGTGATGGGCATAGGCCTCGTCGCGCGTTTGGGTCACGGCGGCGCGCAGGCAGGCCATGTCGGTGTCGGCGGTCCAATAGAAATCGGGCAGATCACGGGTCGCGCCCAATGCGTTGCGGTGCACATAATCCGGCCCCTCACGCCAATAGATCCCGCGGACAAATTCGCGCCAACCAAGGATCTGGCGAATGAACCCTTCGGCCGCATTCAGTGGCACGTGCCCACCATGATAGGCGATCTGGGCCATGCGGCACAGCGCCAGCGGGTCCAAAAGCCCGGCGTTCAGATACTGCGCCAGCACCGCGTGGTTCAGGAACGCCTCCCCCTCCAACATCGCGTCCTGCACATCGCCAAAACCGGGCAGGGACTGGGCGACGAAATGGGCCGCCGCAGCCTCAGCGCCAACGGCGTCCACCGCGAACCAGAACGGGCGCAGGGTGCCGAAACGGCCGGGAAAGCGCGTCTCAACCATCGCCAAAACGTCTTCGGTGATCGCATCCGGGGCGGTGCGCAGGGGGCCGGGGAACCGGGTCTTGGGGTCGGCCTTGCCGCGGTTCTCCGCGTCATAATTCCATGTGCCACCCTCAGGGGCGTCGCCATCCATCAACAGATCGTGGGTGCGGCGCATCTGCCGATAAAAATGCTCCATGGTCAGGGACTTGCGCCCCTCAGCCCAGGCGGCAAACTGCGCCCGAGAGCACATAAATCGCGTGTCAGCACAGATTTTGACCGGGCGCGACAGCGCGTCGGCCCAGCCTTCGATCATCTGCTGCACGCGCCATTCGCCGGGTTCGGTGCACACAACGCCGGTGGGATCGTGGCGCGTGATGGCGCGGGCCACGGCCTCGGTCAGGTTCGCGGGGGCATCTGGATCGTCCAGCCGTGCATAATCGACCTGCCAGCCCGCCGCGCGCAGATCTTGCGCAAAATGGCGCATGGCGGAAAAAACAAACGCCAGCTTTTTGACGTGATGAGGGACATAATCGGCCTCAGCCGCAACCTCGGCCATCACCACCACGTCGCGGGCCATGTCGGCCGCGCGCAGCGCAGCGCCAGACATGGTCAGCTGGTCGCCCAGCACCACGATCAGCCGCGGCCGGGTCACCACGCGACCTCCGCGCCGTCATGGGCAAAAAAGCGGCCGGTGTCCTGCGCCGCATCAAGGATCGCCAGAAGGCGCGCGACGCTGTCCTGGGGCGTCAGGATCACACGATCCGCGCGGTAATCAGCGGTCAGGCCAGTGGCCACCGTGCCCGGGTGCAAGGCCAATGCCACGGCGCCGGGACGGGTGCGCGACAGCTCTATCGCCGCGGTGCGGATCACCTGATTGGCCGCCGCCTTGGCCGCGCGATAGGACAGCCACCCCCCAAGCCGGTTGTCGCTGATCGACCCGACCCGAGCGGTCAGCACCCCGACCAGCCCCCGGTCGCGCCGCGGCAGCAGCGGGGCGAAATGCTTGAACACCATCGCCGGGCCAATGGCGTTCAACGCAAATTGCGCGGCCATCGCCTCCGGCGTCACCCGCGCCAAGGCCTTTTCGGGGCCGTGGCCGTCGATTTGCAAGGCGCCGGTGGCGCAGATGATCAGATCCAGCGGCGCGCCGGCAAGCTGCTGCGATACCTGTCTCGCGGCCGCCGCCATGGACGTGTCTGAGGTCACATCCACCCCATCCCCGGACCGCGACAGCCCCAGCGCGAGTGCGCAGCCGGGATCTGCCGACAGCGCCGACGCAAACGCCCCCCCGATCCCGCCAGAGACGCCGAGCACGAGGGCGCGATAACCGCGCGGCAGGCTTTTCATATTGGTCATGAAAGGGAAGATGGCGCAGTTGCAGCGCTGGTCCAGCCCCAGCACGCCATTCTGCAGACGGTCCGCCACTGCTGAGGCCATCATGCACACTCACCAGATTGCCGTTGACGATCTGGCCCCGCAACGTGCGATCTGAACGAAGGCGCAGGCCCGCTGCAGGCGCCACGCATCTTGATGCTGCCGCGCTTTAGTCTGCAGGTGCGGCCTTTGTAAGTAGACGCTTTTTCAGGGCGGTCCAAAGCGGTGTCTGGCTGACAAAAATCAGGATGACGGCGCTGAACAGCACCAGCGACAGCGGGCTGGTGTAGATCCCCTCAAAAAACCGGCCAAGATCTTCACGCTCAGAAATGATTGCCCGGCGCCAGTTTTCATCCAGCAACCGCGACAGGATCACCCCGAGGATCACTGGCCCAAGCGGATAGCCGTAATGGCGCATGAAATAGCCAAACACACCGAACCCGAGCATCCAGTAAACGTCGGTGATCGAATTGTTCACGGCATAAGCGCCGACGATCGACAATAACAAAATAAGTGGAATGATGATCGCGCGCGGCATTTCGACGATCTTGGTGAATATCCTGATGCCTGTCAGGCCAAAGATCAGCATGAAGAAATTCGCGGTCAGCAATGCGCCAACGATGAACCAAAACATCTCAGGCTTGTCGATCATCAGCATTGGGCCGGGGTTCAGGCCATGGATGTAAAGCGCGCCGATCATGATCGCGGTGACCGCGTCGCCCGGAATGCCCAGCGTCATCATCGGGATGAACGCCCCGCCGACGGCGGCGTTGTTCGCGGTCTCGGGGGCAACAAGCCCCTCCATCGCGCCTTCACCGAAGGGCCGTTCGGGGTTTTTCGTCACCCGCTTGGCGTGGTCATAGGCCATCAGCGCCGCGATGTCGCCGCCGGTGCCGGGCAGGGCGCCGATGATCACCCCGATCGAGGATGTCTGCAGCGACAGGGGCAGGTATTTGCGGATCGTGCCAAAAGACGGAACGATCTTGGTGATTTTCTGCCGAACCGCCACTTTGTTGACGTTTAGAAGCTGGGTGAGCGCCTCAGACACGCCGAACATGCCGATCATGACCGCAATAAAGGAAATGCCGCTTTGCATGATCGTAATGTCGAAGGTGAAGCGCTCGGTGAAGGTCAGCGGATCGCGGCCCACCGCGCCAATGGCGATGCCCAGGGCGCCTGCAAAGATGCCTTTGGCCAGACTGCCATTGGACAGTGATCCGACCAGCAAAATGCCCAGTACCGCCAGCAGCATGTAATCGCGCGGCTGAAACGACAGCGCAAATTTCGACACGAACGGCGCGGCGACGGCCAGCACGATGATGCCGATCAGGCCGCCGAAAAACGACATCACGGTGGTCACGCCGATGGCCTGGCCTGCCTCGCCGCGCTGCGCCATGGGATAGCCGTCCAAGGCGGTGGCGATGGCTGAGGGCGCGCCAGGAATGTTCAGCAAGATCGCAGTGCGCGACCCGCCATAAACCCCACCCATATAGATGCCGACCATCAAGGATATCGCCGGATACACATCCCATGAAAAGGTGAACGAGATCAGGATCGACACGGCCATGGTGACCGACAGGCCGGGGATCGCGCCAATATAGATGCCCGCGAAAGTGCCCACACCGACCAGCACCAAAAGCTCAGGCTGGGTAAAGACCGTGAGCATGGCGAGAAGGATGTCCATCAGGTTGCGCCTGCGGACAGGAGGGTGCGAAAGATCTGGATGAATTCAGCCTCCGGCACGATGCCAGAGGGCAGCAGCACCGTGAACACCACGCGAAACACGATCCAGATCACCGCCAGCGACCCCAGCGCAACCGCCAGCGTGTGGCCCCAGCCCTTGCGCGCCAGAACTTTGATTGAGACGATCAGGAACAGCGCCGCGGTTGGCACGAACCCCAGTGGTTTTAGCAGCACGCCAAAGCTGATCAGGAACCCGACGAACAGGATCACCGTCACCGGCAGGATGTCTTTGGACAGCGTCTGGGTGGTCAGCTTGGGCAGGCGCGCGGTGCGCAGCGCCACGATCAGGGCCGCGATCACCATCACCAGCGTCGTGGCCATCGGGATCGACCCGGGCGATGACAAAGCCTCAAACCCCGAAATGCCGTAGGCGTTATAAAGCAGAAACAGGCTTCCCGCGGTCAGAAGCAGCGCAAAGCCCAATTCACCCGGTCTGCGTTTTTCACGGCCACCGCCGGACGCAGGCTTGGATGTTCCGTCAGGGTGATCTGCGCCGCTGTTGAAATCGGGGTCCATGGTCCTTGCCCTTTTTGTGGTGGTGCCGGATCCCTTTTCCGGAACGCAAAGCGCCGCCCAGCGTCACGAAGCGGGCGGCGCCAAAGCCGGCCGGCCCACAGGCCGACCGCATGCCGTTGGCAGGGTTTATTTGGTGGGGCGCGCGATGCCGAACGTCTCAGGCGACGCCTTGGTCTGGCCAGCGTCTTGCAAAAGCCACGCGGTGCCCTGCTGCCACTTGGTCAGGAACGCGGTCGCCTCATCGCCGCTGATGCCCATCATTGTGAAGCCGCGATTGTCCATCAGCGTCATGAAATCGGCGTTCTTGACCGCTTGGGCGTAAGCGGCGCTCAGCTTTGCGACCACATTGGCGGGGGTGCCGTTGGGCGTGAAGACGCCAAAAAACGGACCCCAGGGCAGGTAGGCGTTGTACCCGTCATTGAACGCGGTCACGAGCGGCACATCAGGCAGCTTTTCGTTCTGCGTGACGTCAAAAATCGCGAGGGGTTTCATGGTCCCGGCGCGGATGCCTTCGATGGCGGCACCCAGCACGGCGGGCATGACGTCAATCGCGCCGCCCTGCAGCGCAGTCAGCGCGGGGCCGTCGCCATCATAGGGAACGGCGATCACGTCCAGCTTGCCCTCAACGGTGTTCATCATGGCGGTGATCACCGATGGCAGGCCACCCGGACCGGTCGCGCCCATCTTCAATTCTCCCGGATTGGCTTTGATAAAGGCCAGCATTCCGGCGTAATCGTCAAACGGCGCGTCATTGTTGGCCACCAGCATCGGGGTGCCGCGCGCCAGAATGCTGATCGCGATGAAGTCGGTGTAATCCTTGTCGCCCAGACCCATGATTTTATACAGCATCGGGTTTTCGGCGCCCATCAGCAGGGTGTAGCCGTCCGCATCCGACGTTGCGACGTGGTTGAGGGCGATCGCACCAACCGCGCCGGTCATATTCTGCATCACCACAGTGGCACCAAGCGCCGCTTCGGCATGGGGCGTCACCGAGCGCATCACAGTGTCAGTCGACCCGCCCGCGCCCCACTGAATGATCCCCTGAATTTCTTTCGCCGGATAGTCGGCTGCAACGGCAACAGTCGCGCTCAGTCCGAACGCGACAAGCGCGCCAATCAACTTCTTAGACATTTATTCCCTCCCAGGTGTTTTTTGTGGCCCACGATTCGCGTCGTGCATCGTCAATCTTGACCGATTTATGAACCCATGGCTTGGTTTTTCAAATGAAATGTACCTATGGATTAAATTGATGCTCTCCGGGTTTCAGGCTCGCAAATCATCCCATGCGGTGAAAGCCCGGAAAAAAAAGCGCAAGAGGTGACGAAAATAAATCCTTCGGATTCTAAAAAATATATCCTGAAAATCGCATCAAATTCATGCGAAGTTAACAAATTTTCAGGCGTAAACATCAAGCAAATCACGCGCAGGACTTCAAAATAAAGATGTATGATCTGCTGTTATTTTGGCGATAAGTAGGGTTTTTGCACCATCCTCAACAGTAATTGCGCAGCGCTGCGAAAACGCGAAGGTATGCTTGATGTGGCGGGTCTGGCGCCGGTCCTGTGATCGGTCGCCGTCGCCGCGACCCTAAATCCCGCGACTGACATGGCCATGCCCGCAACGCGCAGCGGCATCGACGCCATTGAGGCCCCTTTGACGTGGCGAACGGGCATTGAGTGGCTGGCTTATGGCCGTCGCACCCGCGTTGACGGCGATACCAGCCCGCACCCGCTTGGGGATGGCAAAAGAGTCGGGGCTGCGAAAACTTACGGCGTGCACGCCCCACATAATGCGGTTACGCGCCCGCCCCGGCGATGCGAAATTGCGTCCGTCCCGCCTGCAAAATTCAGGCCTGCGCGGTCATGAACCCGGCGAAGAACGCCGCCAGGTCTTCATGCGCGGTCAGGGGCAGCACATGGGCCACATGCTGGTCGGGGCGCATGATGACCATGCAGCCTTGGGCCCGATTGATCCCGCGCAGATCAAAAATGTCATTGCCGCCGCTCAGGTCGGGGCAAAACATCTTTTCATAATCGCGCAGCCCGTAGCGCCCTTTGGGCGGTAAAAGCAACGCGGGCATGGCGCCAAGATCCAGCGTGCGGTGGCCTTGCTGAAAGATCGCGCGCAGGTCGATGATCGCGTCCAGATCTGCCCCCTCAGGCGTAAACCTGCGGATCGGAGAGTTCGGCCCCTCGGCCAGAAAATCGCACAGGGCGCGGATCGGGCAGGGGCCTGTGGGGTCTTCGGGGCCTGCGAAGGCAAACACGCGCCAGCGGCCGTCGGCGACTGCCACATGCCCCAGATGCAGCGGTCTTGCGTCGGCCAGCCGGACCACCGGGGCGGAATGAAAGCGTGTGCCCACCTCAAACCCGGTGGCCAGATGTTGATGGGTCTGCGGGCCGGTCAGGACCGATTGCGCATACTGGATCGCGGTGCCCGCGGTGTAGCGGCCGCTTTTCACGAAATAGCGTTGGAATTCGGCGGGATCGACGCCCTCGTCGCCGTCTGACAGTTTGGGAGGCGCGCTGATGATCCGCGACCATTCGCGGTCAAAATCAATCAGTGTTTGCGCGACGCGGCGGCGTTCGGCGGAATAGCTGTGCAGCAGCGCAGGGGGGGATCGCCCCTCCAGCACCGCGGCCAGCTTCCAGCCCAGATTGAACGTGTCGCGCATCGACACGTTCATGCCTTGGCCCGCCTTGGGGCTGTGGGTGTGGCACGCGTCGCCAGCGATAAAGACATGGGGCGCGCGGACATCGACCTGATCGTGCGGCACGTCGTCGAATTTGTCGGTCAGGCGCTGGCCGATGTCATAGACCGACCACCACGCGACCTCTTTGACGTCAAGCGTGTAGGGATGAAACACCCGGTTGGCAGCGGCGATCAGGTCCTCAGCGCCGATGTTGCGGCCCGCCACCCGTTCATCAGCGTTCAGCTTGTCCATCTCCACGTAGATCCGCGTCAGATACCCGCCTTCGCGCGGGATGATCAGGGCGGAGCCTTGGTCCGCGGATTGGATCAGCGTTTTCAGCCGAAGGTCGGGGAAATCGGTGACGACCAGCAGGTCCATCACGCCCCAGGCCTGATTGGCGCTGTCGCCGTGCAAGTCGCGCCCGATGGATGTGCGCACCGCGCTGCGCGCCCCGTCGCAGCCGACGACATAGCGCGCTTTGACCGTCTCGATCTGGCCCTCATGGCCGGGGTCGGTGCGCGCAAGCCGCGCGGTCACGGCATGATCGGTCGGGCCCGCCGCGTCGGGGCCAAGGACCGCAAGATCCAGCAGGCGGCGCGCGTAATGCGGTTCCAGCCGCGCGGGCGAATTGCGCATGACCTCAAGGTAGAAATCATGCACCCGCGCCTGGTTCAGGATGACATGGGGAAATTCTGACAGCCCGTCTTCGGTGTCGTCGATGCGGCCGCTGCGCATGATGTTGCGCGGATCGGCGGGGTCTGGCTTCCAAAATGTGGTCTCATTTACCCAATAGGCCTCGCGCAGGATCTTGTGCGCAAAGCCGAACGCGTTGAACATCTCCATCGTGCGGCAGGCGACGCCATCGGCCTGACCCTTTTCCAGCGGTCCGGGCTTTTGGTCCACGATGCAGGTCGTGATCGATGGAAACGCCGACAATTGGGCGGCAAGCGTCAGGCCCGCAGGCCCGCATCCGACGATCAATACATCCACTTTGCCCGGCAGCGCCTGCGCCGATCCGGGGCGCGCGGCATGGCCCGTGGCTGCGTGAACGTCCGGGTCGCCGGGCACGAAGCCATTGAGGTGAAACTGCATTGTCGGCCCTCACATTCAGACAGGGCGCGATTATGCAGCATTTGACAGGCGCATCAAGGGAACCGGACGGCCCCGTTCAGGCCCGTCGGCGGAGCAGGGCGCTGATGCTCTGCGCCGCGCTGGTGGTTCTGGCGCAGCCGTGTGGTTAACAGGGACGTCAGCGGCGAATGGACAGAAGACAGACGCGGTGGAATCGGCTAATAATACCCCATTAACCCCGTCTTACATCTGATCAACGAGCGCTGATGCACATGCATTTTCTTTCCGGCCTTCCGCGGTCCGGCTCCACGCTTCTTGCGGCGCTGCTGCGCCAAAATCCGCGCTTTCATGCGGGCATGTCATCACCGGTCGCATCGCTGTTCGAAGGGGTGATCGCGCAGGTCTCCGCAGGGTCAGAGCTGTCTTCGATGGTGAACGGTGCCCAGCGCGCGCGCATTCTGCGCGGCCTGTTCGAAAGCTATCACGCCGACCGCCCCGAACCGGTGATCTTTGACACCAACCGGGCCTGGACCGCGCAATTGCCCGCGCTTTTGCAGCTGTTCCCGGACGCCAAGCTGATCTGCTGCGTGCGCGACGTGGCCTGGGTGATGGACAGTCTGGAGCGGCAATGGCGCGCCAACGCCTTTGAAAACACGCGCCTTTTCAACACCGCTGCTGAACGCGCCACGGTCTACACGCGGCTCGAAGCGCTGGGATCGGCGAACCGGCTGGTGGGCTATGCGTGGCACGCATTGCGCGAGGCCTGCTATGGCGAATGCGCCGACCGGCTGGTGCTGGTGGATTATGACCTGATGGCCCACCGCCCGGCTGAGGTGATGGCGCTGCTGTATCAATTCCTTGGTGAGACGCCGTTTGACCATGACTTCGACGCGGTTTCCTATGACGCACCAGAATTTGATGCGACGCTGGGCCTGAGCGGCCTGCACCGCGTGCATCCAAAGGTGGCACCGCGCCCACGCGCCACCATTCTGCCACCCGATTTGTTCAAACGCTATTCAGGCATGGCCTTCTGGCAGGACCTGACCGACAGCCGCGCCTTTCGCATCATTCACAAGCCTGGCGCAGCGCCCGCACAAGGAATTAACCCATGACCCTTTTCAGCATCACCACCTTGTCGGACGAATTGTTCAACGGCCTGAGCTTTGAAGCCGAGCTGGCCGACGGGGGCGGCCTGTCCCTTCGCGAAGCGATCGGGTTGGCCAACACTGGCGCCTACGGCGCGGTCGAGGTCCGGCTTGCGGATGCGCTGTCCGGCGCCTCGGTGCTGGTGACCGAGGGGTTGCTGACCGTGTCCGCGGATCTGACGCTCTCGGATCTGTCGGTCGATGCAGGCGACGACGGGCTGGTGATCCTGGTGGGCGACGGGGGCGTTCTGTCGCTGGACGGGCTGTATGTCGACGGGGATGTGCGCATCAATGCCGAAGGCGACGGCGCGCTGCGCTCCGTGAGCATCAGCGTCGGTGGAAACCTCTTCGTCATGGCTCCGTCCCAAGACGGGAGCGGCGCGATTTGGGGCGGCGCGCCCACAGACCCCGACCCGGCGCCGACCGCCGAGCTGACGGCAGGCACGATCACGATCACGGCTGGCGGTGATGCGGTGATCGGGACACCGGTTGACCCCGCGCCCACGATCCCGAGCGGGCCGCTGACCGCCGGTGACATCAGAGTGTCGACCAGCGGCGGCGCGCCCAGCGCCGCCCCGATCACCGCTTTCGCCACCGCTGCGCCGACCACCTCCGCGCCGACCACCTTCATCGTCGACACCTTCGACGACCAGCTGTTCGATGGCGGAACCCTTGCCGAAGAAACCGCCGATGGCGGCGGATTGACCTTGCGCGAAGCGATCGGGCTGGCCAACTCCGCCGAATACACCGGCACGGATGAGATCCTGATCGCCGACGCCATCGCAGGCCAGTCGGTGCAGCTGACCCATGGCGAGCTGGTGCTGAGCTCCTCGATGAACATCACCGGCGATCTGACGCTGGACGGCCGAGGGCTGGCGCGCGTGATGAATGCGTCGGGCGGCACGTCGACGCTGACCGGGCTGACGCTGACCGACGGCGCGGCGATCGGCAAGGGCGGCGGGCTGTTGATCGCCAACGGCGCGTCGATGACCCTGAACGACGTGACGGTGTCGGACAACACCGCCGCGGGCGGCGCGGGTGGCATCTGGGTTGCAGGGGGTGCCACGCTGAATGCGCGCGACACGGCCGTGACTGGCAACACCACCGGCGGCTATGGCGGCGGCATGATCGTCAACGGCGCCGCTATCATGGTGAACGCTGAAATCGGCGGCAACACCGCAGGCAACTGGGGCGGCGGCGTTGATCTGGACCTTGGCGGGTCGCTGACGCTGATCAACGCCACCGTGCACGGCAACACCGCCGGCAACGGCGGCGCCGGGGTCGATGCGTGGAACGGCGCGCTGTTCATCGATGCGTCCACCTTCACCGGCAACACCGCGGGCGGGCGCGGCGGCGCGATTTATATGTCGGTGGCGTCCGACAGCCTCAGCACCATCGCCAACAGCATCTTCGCGGGCAATTCCGCTTCTGCCGAGACGACAGGCCGCGATCTGTTCCTGGCCGGAACCGACGTGAATTTCGGCGACAACATCATCCTCGGGACCGCGGCGCGCACCACCACCACCACCGGCACATTCGCGCTGACCGGCGCGGGAAGTCATGAGCTTGAGAGCGACGGCGTGGCCCTGTCTGACGTGTTCGCGCAGATCGACGGCGCCACGGGGGGCGGGCTGGCGGCGGACAATGGCGGGGCGGTGCGGACCGTGGCGCTCACGCTCGACGCGGCCAACATCGCCATCGGCGGGGGCGGGGCGCTGGATCTGATCGACATGGACGGCGATGCGCTGGTCGACGATCCGCTGCCCGTCGGTGCCAATGGCGCCACGCGCGAAGGGGCGCTGGGGTCCGATATCGGCGCGTATCAGACGTCGCTGGTGGTCAACACGTTGCTTGATGTCACCGACCTGACCGACGGTGTGACAACGTTGCGCGAGGCGATCGAATTCGCCGGCGGCGTGGTGGGCGCCGCGCCGCAGATCACCTTTGACGCGGGCGTGTTCGCCGGCGGCCAGACCATCACCCTGACCGAGGGGCAATTGTCGGTCTTCTCCGCCATGTCCATCGACGGCGATGTGGATGGCGACGGGCGCGCGGACGTGACCATTGATGCAGGCGGGCTCAGCCGCGTTTTGGGGCTGACCGCGGGTGCGGATGCGGCGATCAACGGTCTGGTGATCACCGGGGGCAATGCGTCCAGCGGCGGCGGCATCCACATGGTTGGCGCGGCGGCGCTGACGCTGACCGGGTCCACCATCACCGGCAATTCCACCGCCGGCAACGGCGCGGGCATCGAGGTGAACACGGGCTCCACGCTCCACGCCAAAAACGTGGTCATCGCAGACAATACCGCGATTGAATCCGGCGGCGGGGTCATGGTCTTTGGCGACGCGGTGCTGGTGAATGTCGACATCACCGGCAACACGGCGACCTATGGCGGCGGCATTGGACTTGCCGGCGGCACGTTGGAGCTGACCAACGCCACCGTGCACGGCAATGCCGCGTCCAGTTCGGGCGGCGGCGTCGATGCGTATAGCGGCGCGTTGACCATGCACTCGTCCACCGTCACCGGCAATTCCGCCGCCGGGTCCGGCGGCGGAATTTATGCCGGGTCCGGCATGACGGCCGAGATGTCGAACAGCATCATCGCCGGGAACACCGGCGCGTCAGGCAATGAGGTGGATCTTCACGCCGCGATCACCAACAATGGCGGGCTGATCCTCGGGTCGGCAGCCCAGCTTGCTTCTGGCGTGGCCGATCCCGGCGCGATCATCGCCGCGTCCACGGACCTGTTCGCGGCGACCGACGCCGGTGGCGGCGGGATCGCGGCGAACAATGGCGGCTATGGCAGGACGGTGGCGCTGAAAATCGCGGTCGGGAACGCCGCACTTGGCGGCGCGATCAGCGATCCGGCGCTGACGGCGAAAGACACGCTCGATCTGGACGGCGACGGCGATACCGCCGAACAGCTCCCCCACGACGCATCCGGCGCCGCGCGCGATCGGGTCAACGGTGACATCGGCGCTCTGGAGGCCGGGCCTGTCGACACCCCGTCGCTGATCGTCACCACCGCCGATGACGTGGTTGATGAAAACGATGGGCTGATTTCACTGCGCGAAGCCGTCGCCACCGCCAATTCGGGCGCGCTGACGGGCACGATCACCTTTGACATGAGCCTCGTCGATCAGGTGCTGGTGCTGACCGGCGGAGAGATCGTGCTGACCGGCGACGTGGCCATCGACGGTGACATCGTCGGCGACGGCCTTGACCACAACCGCGATGGCGTCGTTGACATCTTCGACCGCGACGGCGTCGCCGACATCCATATCGATGGTGGGGGCGCGGGCCGCATCTTTAACATCACAGCCGGGTCCGCCGATCTGCATGGGCTGGTGCTGGAAAACGGCGATGCGGGCGATGGCTATGGCGGCGCGATCCGGGTCAAGGATGCCGGGCTGGTGTTCAGCAACGGAGAGATCCGCGACAACGCGGCGCAGTACGGCGGCGGCCTTTACGGCTTCAACGCCGACATTACGCTGGTGAATGCGGAAATCCGCGACAACAACGCATCCTACGGCGGCGGCATCGGGGTCTGGACCTCTGATCTGTCGATGGCCAGCGTCACCATCGCGGGTAATGACGCGACCAACAGCGCAGGCGGGCTGCTGTCGATCGAGAACACTGTCGATCTGACCAACCTGACCATTGCCAACAATGATGCGGGTGGCGGGCGCGGCGGCGCGTGGTTCTACCAAACCAGCGGCACGATTGTGCAAAGCACGGTCACCGGCAACACCGCCGCGACCGGCGTGGGCGGCGTGCAGGTGGATGGGGTGTCTACCGGGCTGATGCTGGCCAACTCGATCATCGCGGCCAATGTCGGCGGGGCGGGCGCGGCCGACCTGCAGGTCGTCAGCGGCGGCGCCGCGACCCTTGCGGGCACGGTGCTGCTCGGCGCCGCGGCGGATGTCGATGCGGGATCGTCGTTGACCATGGACGGCACGCTCCTGACGCTGTCGGACATGCCCGAGACGATCGACGACGTGTTCTTCATTGAACCTGACGGATCGCCATCGCTGTTTGATGCGGGCGGATGGGTGCGGACAGTCTCGCTCAGGATCAACGCCGATAACCCTGCGCACGCCTCCGGCGATCCGGCGTTCCTGCCCGCCGACATCCATGATCTTGACGGCGACGGCGACGTGGCTGAGGCCCTGCCCATCGGTGCCACCACCGGCGCAATCAGGCTGGATGCGCCTGATCTGGGCGCCGCGCCCCTGCCGCCTTATGTCGACGTGGCGTCGCTGGTGGTCACCACGACCGCGGATCTGGTGAACCCCTGGGACGGGGTGATTTCGCTGCGCGAGGCCATCGCCACCGCCAATGACGGCACGCTGTCAGGCACGATCACTTTCGCGTCGGGCGCCGGACAGGCGTTCGCGGGCGGCGGCACCATCACGCTGGGCGGGTCTGAGCTGTTGCTGACCCGCGGCGACATCACCATCGACGGCGACATCGACGATGACGGTGTGGCCGATGTGGTGATCGACGCTGGTGGACTGAGCCGCGTGCTGCACATCGCGCCAGTTAATGTCGGTGCCACGGTGATTGCCGGGCTGGTGATCACTGGTGGCGTTGCATCCGGCGGCGCTGGCGTGTTGATCGAGAATGTCGCCGATGTGACGTTCGTTGACACGCAGCTGCTCGGCAACACTGCGACCGGCGGCGGTGGTGAGGAAAGCGGCGGTGGGATCCTTGTCGATGGCGCGCTCGGGACTGCCAGAGTTGTGATCAATGGCGGCGCAATCATGGGCAACGCCGCTGATCTTGGCGGCGGCGTCGCGGCGGTTGATGATGCTGACATTGTGGTGGTCGGCACGCTGATCGCGAACAATTTCGCGACCAGCTTCGGCGGTGGGCTTGTGGCGTTCAACCGCGACCTAGGCTCGCTGACCTCGGCTGAGATTTTCGTCATCAACTCCACCATCGCGAACAACACTGCGCTTGAAGGCGGCGGCGGGTTCGCGGGTGCATCAAACACCTTCACGGACATCGTGCAATCGACCGTCACCGGCAACGCCGCAGCAGTCGGCGCCGCGGTGCTGATCGTTGACGAGGCGCTGCTGGCTGCCCAAGACGCAGGGCTGCCGCCGCCTGAGACGATCAATGCAGGCCATTTGGGCATTGGCCTGTCGATCATCGCGGGCAATGGCACCGTCCCTGCAACCGAAATCGTGACCCACGACCCGGCCAAGACGTATATCGCTGGCGCGATCCTTGCTGGAAAACCGTTTGATCTTGTTAATCTGGCCTCGTTCGACGTGCCCGACTTTCCGATCGCCGGCGCTGGCGGCACCATCTACACGTTCGCAAGCACCATCCTGTCCGAGACTCTTGATCTTGATCTGTTGGACATTTTCGACGCCATCGATCCGGTCACGGGCGGTGGGCAGCTTGCCCTGAATGGTGGGCGGCACGAAACCGCGGCGCTGAAGGCGTCGTTCAGCAACCCGGCAATGGATGCCTCGCAGACCAACGATCCCGGGCGTCTGAGCGAAAAGGTGCCGCTGCTGAGCCTGCCTTACGCGCTGCTTGACGCCAATGGCACCCCGCGTGACAGCGCCTTTCTTGACCCGGCCGGACTTGGGTTTGCGGATGTTGGCGCGGTCGAAGCGCTGCGCCAGCCGCTGACTGACCTGTTTGCGGCGCTGCCTGATGGCGCGCCGGTGCTGGCGGACCTGTCGGGTGGGGCCTCGGGCCCCTCCGGCGATGCGGCGCTGTTTGATGGGGCCGCGTTCCTTGATTTTGGCACGAATGACCGGCTGGTCTTTGATGGCGCGGCGACACCGGGGCAGTTCAGCTTTGCGGGCAACATGCTGACCTATGATGCCGATGGCGACGGCGATCCTGAGGCGCAGACCTTTGTCAGCTTGGCCGATGATGTCGCTGGTCTGGTGTTCACCGCCACCCCAGGCGGCGTGTCGGCCACTGCCGCCCCCAAGCCCATCGCCATTGGTGAGGTGGTGACGCTAACCGTCGGCACGTCGTGGCAGACGCTGTCCTTTGCCAACACCTACAAAGACGCGGTGGTCTTCGCGTTGGCGCCTTCGTTGAACGAGCTGGATTCTGCCGCCACCCGGTTCCGCAACATCACCGGAGATGGCGGCGAGATCCGCCTGCAAGAACCCAAGACGATTGTCGGCGGGCTGCCCAACACCTCAGGCCATGTGGATGAAACCGTGACCCTGGTGGTGATGGAAAAAGGCACCCACATCCTTGAGGACGGCACCATCATTCAGGTCGGAGAGCTGCAGACCAGCAAGCTTTATGTCAAAGGCTTTGAGGACGTGGCCTTTGATGCGGCGTTCGCGACGTCGCCTTCGATCTTTTCTCAGGTCCAGACCTTTGACGGCACCGATTTCATCATCTCGCGCCAGCGCGCCCCCGATGCAAACGGCTTCCAGCTGACCATGCAGGAAGAAGAGGCTGACAACCGCAACCACGCCACCGAAACCGTCGGCTGGATGGCGATTGAACATGGCAGCGGGTCGCTGTCGACCATGGACTGGCAGGTGGGGTCGTCGGCGCAGAACGTGAACGGCAACCTCACCCCGGTTTATTTCAACGCACGCTTTGATGAGAAGCCTTTGGTGATGGCCTCGCTGGCGTCATATAACGGCACGGACACGGCCAGCCCGCGGATCGGTGCGGTGGCCAAGAACGCGTTCACGGCCTTGGCGCTTGAGGACCAGTCCTTTGACGCTGAGCGTTTTCATGGCCCTGAAATCATCGACTGGATGGCGTTCTCGAACGAAGGGTCGATCTTCAGTGGCGAAGTGATCCCGACCGCCGGGGCCCAAAAAATCGTGGCGTCGGGCTTTGCCTCCACGGGCAACCAGACGATCACGGTTGATTTTCGCTCAGCCTTCGACAACCCGGTGGTGATCGCCACCATGACCTCACGCAATGGCACGCAAGAAGCGGTCGCGCGGGTGTCCAACGTCACCTCCACCAGCTTTGACATCCGCATCCAGGAAACTGATGCGCTCGATGGCAATCATGGCGCTGAGGATATCTCATGGATCGTGGTTGAGGCGGGAACCTGGCAACTGGCGGATGGCACGATCATTCAGGCCGGACTTGCCGACATTGGCGCAACCACGCGCCAAAGCTTTACCTCCATCGGGTTTGACGCAAGCTTCACCGCCGATCCCGCGGTGCTGAGCCAGACCCAGACCGAGACCGACACCGCCTTTGTCAAAACCCGCATGCAGGGCGTGGACACAGCCGGGTTTGCGGTCGCGCTGGAAGAAGAAGAAGCCGCGAGCTGGGGGGGCCACGGGACTGAAACCGTCGGTTGGATCGCGGTCGATATGGGGCAGGCCTCGGACGTGGACGGATTTGTGTTTGAGGCGGGAGAGGTCGCCACCAACCACAACTGGAAGGCTGAGACCTTTGATGCGATCTACGGTGCCACCCCGGGTCTGGTGGCCGGAATGGCGACATTCAATGCCTCTGACACCGCCGCGACCCGGATCAGGGCGTTGACCGACACCGGCTTTGAAATCGCGGTGGAGGAGGACACCTCGCTTAATGCCGAAACCGGGCATGGGACCGAAAGCTTCCACTGGATCGCCTTCAACGGCGAAGGGGAACTTTGGGGCGACGCGCTGGTATGACGCGCGCATGGGGACCGGCGCGCGCGGCCCTCGGCCTGACATAGGTCATGGCGGCCACCGCGCGCCGGGGGTTTGATCGCCGTCATCGAAGACGCGCGCCCCAGCGCGCCGATGCAGGCGGAGAAAACGCATGACTGACACTAGCCATTACCAAGTCGTCCTCAGGGCCCGTCTGGCGGAGCTGACCGACCGCCTTATCAAGGTGGAGACAGCGCTTGACCAGCCCTCGGACCCCGATGTGGAAGAACGCGCGACTGAGCGTGAGGGCGACGAGGTGCTCGAAGGCCTCGGGACCGCCGCGCAGTTTGAGATCCGCATTGTTGAGGCGGCCTTGGCTCGCATTGATGCGGGAACCTTCGGGATCTGCGCGGCCTGCGGTGCCCCGATTTCTGAGGACCGACTGAAGCTGGTCCCCCACGCCGCCCGCTGCCGCGCCTGCGCCTGACGCGCCGGGCTTTGGCGTGGGTGATCGCGCCCAGCATCCAATGAGGTGTGAAACAGTTTGGAAACACGCGCAGTGATGCGTTATGATTTCGGCTTGGCGCGCCAGTTATGGCGGGCTGAGCTCAGAAATTTGAACCACTTTGATTGGCGATGCGTTTTGTTAAAGCTCAAGGCTGACCAGATCGCCCGATTGGGCGATGAACGTGCTGACGCTTTCGCGCGTCAGCTTGCAGTGCGCGCCCAGGCGCGTCATCCAAAAGCTGTGGCCCCATTGGCGCCCGATGATCTGACCGCGTGCCTGCGGCTGGAAATCGACGCCGCACGGGCCAACGGACTGAAATCGCGCGGAGATATGGAGCGGTGGGCTGACCTTGCCTGCATCCTCGGGTTCGGGTTTGCCGATGCGCAGCCATGGGCGGTGCGGCTGCTGGCCGCTGACCGGCCCCCGGCGCAAAAGCTTGGAATGCTTGAAGAAACCGCCGCCTTTGCCGCAAGGGAGAGCTGATCATGGCGATATCACTGCCGCTAGATTCCACCGCCGTCGGTCAGGCCGACGATGTGCTTTACTGCGCCAACCAGCACGAACCGGCGCTGTTCGACGGGCAGGGCGGGCGCCTGCCCCTGTCGGCCACCGACCCTGACCAGCAGCATCTGCGCGACATGTGGTGCGAGCTTTATGAGGACATCGTCGCGCACAATCGCGATGGATCTCGCCCGTTTCCGGCCTGCGGCATGGGCCACCCCCATCATCCTGGCGATTGTGGCCATTGCGCCGGGACCGCGCCGCCTGCCGATGCGCCCTCTACCAACCCGCCCCAGGACGACCCGACCTGTGATCCGGTCGGCCCGGTGGAGGAATGCCCGTTGGAGGACGAACTGCCCCCCGAGCCGACGATCCGCATCCGCGCATCGATGTTTTTTGACGGAACCGGCAACAACCGCACCAATGTCGATCTGGGCGCGGGCGCCAATGACAGCGACAGCTATGGGGCCAGCCACAGCAACGTGTCGCTGTTGGAAGCCGCCGGGATCGGCGAATGCGACCCTGAATTGACCGAACATTTCTCACTTTATGTCGAAGGGCCCGGCACCACCAACCGTGGCGATGATGACAATCGCGGCAGCGCGACCGGCACCGGAACCACCGGCGTGAAGGAAAAGGTCCATGCCGGGGTCAACGCGCTGCTGGCGCGCATCCGCGCCATTGCGACGCCGGGCGGCGACCCGATCGAATACATCCATCTTGATGCGTTTGGCTTCAGCCGCGGCGCGGCGGGGGCGCGGTTTTTCGTGCATTACGCGGTCAACGATGCTGCCACCGCGATCAAGACGGTTCTGACAAACGAAGGTTATGATGTCGGTGAGGTCAAGGTGAAGTTCCTTGGGCTTTATGACACCGTCGCCTCCTATGGCGCGGCGCATTACAACGACACAGCGGACTTGTCGCTAGACGCCATATCTGTGGCCGAAAGGGTCGTTCAGTTGTCCGCTGCTGAGGAACACCGGGTCAATTTCCGCCTGACCAACATCAACAGTGCTGGCGGCAAGGGCACGCATATTTACCTGCCCGGGGTGCATTCGGATGTGGGGGGCGGCTATGCGACCACCTCGGATGAAGATGATCTGCAGATCTTCGACATCGACAGCGCTGGCTGGAACAGTGATGAGCAGGAGGCCGCCATTCTGCGCGAACGCACTTGGCTGCTGGACTCCGGCTGGTACCTTGCCGACCAGATCGCCGACACCAATTTCTGGAATGAGGTGCATGTCACCCGCCGGAACCTGCCAAACACCTATCAGCGCATCCCGCTGCACATCATGGCCACTTACGCGCGCATGGGCGGCGTGCCGCTATCGCCAGATGTGGAAAACGCAAGCCCGATCCCGTCCGCGCTGCGCACCGCACATACTGCAATCACAACGGCGGTCTCTGCCGGGTCATGCGGCACGCCGCGGGCTTGGTTTGGCAACAATCCGGCCGTTGATCCCGCCTGGCACAAGACCTTGCGGAACACGCATCTGCATTTTTCGTCCTATTATCAGGCGACCTATGGCCAGATGCACCCGCAATTCACTGGCGACGACCCGGTGAACGGGCGCCGCCAGCGGATCGTCCAGAATGGTTAGGGCGCTTCTGATCGTGCTGGCGTTGGCCTTCGGGCTGGCCACCGCGACTGCGCAAGGCAAGGGGGACGCCGCAGTGCCGCTTTATCAATGGATTGCCACGGAATCGGTGCCCAAGGGCTTTCCAGTGCATGCGGTGTCGGGCGATCTGATTTTTCCCGATGGCAGTTCAATTTATGTGCCCGGCGGGCGCAACGCATCCAATGGTTGGGGCAAGCGCGGATCAACTCATGTGGTGGGCGATCCGATGCGCCCGGTGCCGGTTCGGCTGCACCTGACCTGGTTTTCCTATGCCGAAGACCGGTTCTATTCGGGCGATTTCGCGCTGCCCGCGGACCGTATGGCCACCTTGTTCGCGGCGGGCGTGATCGCACCGGGAACCGGGCAAAAGATCGGCTATGACGCGATCATCGTCGGCATGGCGCCCGGCGGCGCGGCGGCGGTGTGGATGGCCGCAGGGCCTTTGGTGCTGGAGGTCGCGGCCTTCCGCGCCGCCCCTGCTGATCTGCCGTGGTCGCGCGTGCTCGACAACCCCGCCATCGCGCGCAGCGATTATGTGACCGATGTGCTGACGCGCGCGGTTGGCCCGGATGCTGCCGCGGCCCTGCGCGCGAACGGCCCGCAGCCGGGCTTGTTTGAACGTCGGCACACCCGCCGCGCCTGGGTGCCTGACGTCAGCGGTGACGGCACCGCGTCCAGCCTGTGGATCCGTTACGTGAACGGCGAGAATGAGCCATTTCTGGTTGAAGGCGCCGCGCCCCCACGGGTCATGCGCGCCGCGCCGCAGGAAATCCGGCTTGATTGGACCGATCCGGGCGGCACGTTGATCGGCGCAATCATCGAAATCGACGAGGCCGAGATGGTGACCGCCTTTGCCGCCCTCGCGCGTCAGGAGGACCGGCAGCCCATGACGCTCGACCTTCGGATAGAGCCTGGGGGACGGGCATTGCGCGCGGTGCTGCGCACGGCCCATGGCGCATGGCGGCTGCGCGACGCCAAGATCAAGCTGTTCGGCCGCAAGTCCTAATGGCGGGTCGGCCTTGGCAAAACCGCATGGGGTCGATCCAAGTCATACTGAGCCAGCAATTGTGCACAAAACCGTGGTGGCGGCGGACGCATGCCCAACCGCCAGCAAAGCCACCGCGAAGGCGCGGGTCATGACACCCCAGATCTGCGGATCATTGAAGGCGTGGTTAAACAGGTCGCCCATTTTCGCCGGTGCCGCCAGGGTTGCAATGACAAACAGCGTCTTTTGAAATCGTCTTCAGTCACGTCTGGATAAATGGATAATATGTATTTTTCTTCCTAATTTTGATCGCCCTAGGGATATAAAGCCACCACCTGTACTTTTCCCTGCCAAGCATTATTCATCACCTTCGACCATTTCGACACAAGTCTGCCATAGCGCAGCGCCGCACGCGGGCAAGTTTATCACCGGGTTGACGGCAGCGCAGTGGCGCGCTGAACCAGCCGCGCGCCCGCCCAGAGCTGCAAATCTGGCCTCAGACGCCCCCCCAACGCCAATATGTGCAGGACCGTCTTGCTGGCCTGATCACCCGAAGCAACGGTGAGCGGATAAAGGGCCTGCAGGTTTCCGGGCACAGGGCGACAGCACGGTGCCTTGCATCAAATTGCGCCGTATCGGGGCAGTGGGACGGTGATTTGATCATAGACCTGAACTGTTTCGCGATTGGCACGCCGGTTGCGCCTTGGATGCTGCCGCGTCTTGCACCCATGCCAAGTCATGATGGGCGGTTTGGCAGAAGAATGGCCCCGCCCGCGATGAATGAGCGTTCGCCGTCATCCTTGGTCCACTCGCGGCGCGGTGGGCGTGCCATCCGCGCGTGCGCACATAGCGGCGCGACGCGAGGCAGTGCGGCAAGCCATAATATCAGGCGAAGGTCTTGGCAAATTTGGCCACGGCTTTTTCCTGGGTTTCATGTGCTGCGCGGGCAAACTGCTGCGCGCTGATCGCGCGGGCGTTGCTGGCAATAGGCCAGCCGTGCGGATGCACCACGATGGCCAGGCCATGTGCTTCGCAGAGCGTGTGGTTTTTGGGGCTGAAGCTGCCTCAATATTGCCGCATGGCATTGAGAACGGACATCTTTCATGGACATTCCGCCTGTGTTTGCGCGCGCGGGTGATGTGCCGTTGATCATTGCATTCGACTTTGCGGATCGCCGCAGTCCGCGCGCAAACATGTTTTGCTGAACCCATCTCAAATGGCTGGAACCCGGTCAGGCAGGCGCGCGTATCTGCAAGAGCCTCTTGCCGCGGCGCGTGCTACACGGTAGCACGCCGGGCATGAAAACCTGCCGAAGCTGCGGGAAATCTGCTGACATCAAGGGGTCTTGAACACCAATGCCGACAGCGAGTTTGGATGCCAAGCATATGATGGAAAAAGACGTTTCACCAAGGCGCCTGTCCGTGGCGCCCATGATGGACTGGACTGATCGCCATTGCCGGATGCTGCACCGGACGCTGTCGCGCCGCACGCTGCTTTATACCGAAATGGTCACCGCCCCGGCAATCATCCACGGGATCCGCGCGCGGCTGCTGGATTTCTCAGGGCCGGAGCATCCGGTGGCGTTGCAGCTTGGCGGCTCGGACCCTGCGCAGATGGCTGAGGCAGTGCGCATCGCCTGTGACTGGGGGTATGATGAGATCAACCTCAATGTCGGCTGCCCGTCGGATCGGGTGCAATCGGGCGCGTTCGGCGCCTGCCTGATGCGCGATCCCGATCTGGTGGCGCGCTGCTGCGCGGCGATGATCGCGGCCAGCGCGGCTGAGGGTGGGCCAGAGATCACCGTGAAATGCCGCATTGGCGTCGACGACCAGATCCCCGCCGACATCCTGCCCGATTTCATCGACCGGGTGGCTGGTGTGGGCGTTGGGCATTTTGCGGTCCATGCGCGGATGGCATGGCTCAAGGGTCTGTCGCCTAAGGAAAACCGCGATGTGCCGCCGCTGGATTATGATTTGGTCGTCGCGATGAAGGCCCGGCGCCCCGATCTGCAGATCGCGATCAACGGCGGCATCGGATCGCTGGAGGACGCTGAGGCGCATCTGGCCCGCGGGCTCGACGGGGTGATGATCGGGCGGGCGGTCTATCATTCGCCCGATCTGATTTTGGGCGATGCGGACGCGCGGATCTTTGGCGAGGACACGCCGCCCGTGACGCCTGATGCCGCGGTTATGGCCTATCTGCCTTATGTGGACGCGATGCTGGGCCAAGGCGTGCCGCTGCCCCCGATGACCCGCCACATGCTGGGATTGTTCACCGGGCGCCCCGGTGCGCGGCGCTGGCGCAGGATGTTGACCGAAGATGCCCGCGCCCCCGGTGCCGGGATCGAAGTGATCGAGCGCGCCTTGGCCTGCGTCGCGCCGCTGCCAGCTTAATTGCGCAAGGTGATGTGGTCGCCGCGGATGGTGATTTCCTGAAGGCGGCCCAGAAAGCTCATGCCCAGCAGGCCGCCTTGCAGCGTGCCGGGGGGCGCCACTGCGGCGCGCACGTCGTGCAGCGCCACGTTTCCGATGCGCATTTCGGGCATCCACACTGCGGCGACCAAGGTTTCGCCATTGGCAGTCAGCACAGGGGTTGAAAAATCGAGCGCGGCAAGATCCACGCCCAGCGCCGCGGCGTCCTCCCACCGGATAAGGACCAGCGACGCGCCGGTGTCGACCAGAAACGGTGCCTCAGCGCCGCCAGCGGTGACCATGGCGCGGAAATGGCCGTCCCATGTGCGGATCAGCTCCACCTCTCCGGGCCCGCGCGCGATGGCGGCCATTGAAGCGTCGACCCCAAGGCGGCGTTCGAACCCGGCGCGCAGGTCATCTTGCCACGCGTATCCGGCGGTCAGCACCGCAAAGGCACCGCCCCAGACCACGATCGCGATCACGCCATCGCGGCGCAGGCGCGGCAGCGCGGCGGACGACACCACCACCAGCAACACCAAAGAGAAATAGGCGAGGCGCCCAACATCGTCCACGCTGCTGACTGCCTGCGGAAACAGGGCATTGAGCAGGAACAACCCCGCCCCCATCATGGCCAGTCTGAAGCCAAGGCTCAGCATTTGCCTTGATCCTTTCGCCCGCGCTGTTTTTACTTTGGCACAAGCTTAACAGCTTGCCCCTGAAAAGCGACCGTTGTGGCAAAGGAAATCCCCGGCACGCGCAAATTGGCGCGCCGGGCCCCGGTCAAACGCGGTCAGTCGCGCTCAAACGCGGCGGCCAGTTCCAGATGGGGGGACCAGCGGAACTGGTCCACCGGCTGGATCCAGACCAGCCGCCAGCCGCCATCGGCCAAGATGCGCGCGTCACGCGCGAAGGTCGCCGGGTTGCAGCTGACCGACGCGATGCGTGTGATTGAGGACGGCTTGGCCAGTTCGCGGCACTGCGCCTCGGCACCAGCGCGCGGGGGGTCGATGGCAACGGCGGTCATCTTGCGCAATTCATTGGTCAGCATCGGGCGGCGGAACAGGTCGCGCTGCGCCGTGGCGATGCGCTTCAGCGCGCCGCCTGCCTTGCGCCAGCCAGCCTCAAGCGCATGCAGCAGCGCCAGGTCGCCTTCGACCGCCAGCACCTCAGCGCGTTCTGCCAACGGCAGCGCGAAGGTGCCCGCGCCGCAAAACAGGTCCGCCACGCGCGGTGCCTTGTCGATCGCCTCGCGCACGGCGGCGACCAGGGCGGCCTCGCCCTCAGACGTGGCTTGGATGAACCCGCCGGGGGGCGGTGCGACCTCAGCGCGCCCAAAGCGGTGCAGGGGCAGGCGGTGCTCAGACACCGGATCACCGTCCAGCGTCAGGCGCGCCAGCCCGGCTTCGCGCGCGTGGCGGGCCAGAACCAGCCGCTGGGGACCGTCGGGCGGGGCGGCCCCGGTCACATCCACATCGAGGCCATTGAGCGTCAGCGTCACCGCCACCTTCAATTCACTTTTGCGGGTAGCCAGCAGCGATACGATGCCCTGAAGCGCGTCCTTGGCGGCGATAATTTCAGGCCGCAGCAAGGTGCAGGCGTCGGTCAGAGGGATGATCTCAGTGCCGGCGCGGGCGTGAAAGCCCAGAATGGCGGTTTTCTTGGTGCGCCGCCCTGACAGGGACGCGCGCCTGCGCGACGATGCGGGCGAGGTGATCGTGTCGCGGATGTCCAGCGCATCAAACCCGCGGGCGCGCAGGGCGTGCATGATCTGGTCGCGCTTCCACCCTGCCAGCCACGGGTCTGAGGCATGTTGCAGCGCGCAGCCCCCGCAAGCGCCAAACGCCGGGCAAGGCGGGACCGCGCGGTCAGGGCTGGCGCGCAAGATCTCAGGTGCCTCGATGCGGCCTTGGTCGGGAACGCCGCGCACCAGCTCGCCCGGCAGGGTGAAGGGGGCGAAAAGCTCAACGCCAGCATGGCTCCCGACCCCGTCGCCGCGATGGCCGAGACGCTCAATTTCAAGCTCGATGACGGGTGCGTCGGTCATTGGGTCTCTCCGGGCAGGCGGGCTGCAATCAGGTATTCGCGGTTGCCAGATCCACCGAGGATCGGGCTTTCGCCTTGATGGGTCACGGTCCAGCCGATGCTGGTCAGCCAGGCGGGGATGCGGGCGCGGATCTCAGCGATCAGCGCATCGTTTTTCAGAACACCGTCGCGGCCGACCTCGCCGGGGCCTGCCTCAAACTGGGGTTTGATCAGCGCGACCAGCGTGGCGCCGGGACGCGCAAGCGACAGGGGGCCGGGCAGGGCCTTTTCCAACCCGATGAAGCTGACATCCGAAACGATCCAATCGACCGGCGGGATCAGCCCGGGGGGGATGTTGCGGGCGTTGATGCCTTCAAGGCTGCGCACCTTGGGGTTGGCTTTCAGGCGCTGGTGCAGCTGCCCATGCCCGACATCAAGCGCGTGGACCCGCCCCGCCCCGCGCGCCAACAGCACCTCAGTGAACCCCCCGGTGGAGGCGCCGACATCCAGCGCCTCGCCGTGGGGCGTCAGGCCGAAGGCATCCAGCGCGTGCACCAGTTTCAATGCCGCGCGCGACACCCAAGGGTTGGGATTGTCCGTCACCGCGATCACCGCGTCATCCGTGGTCTTGCGCGACCCCTTGTCGGCAAGCTTGCCGTCCACGGTCACCACGCCCGCCGCAATCAGCGCCTGCGCGCGGGCGCGGCTGTCGGCAAGCCCGAGGGCGAGAAGGCGTTGATCAAGGCGCATGGTGGGCGGCATCCGGGCTAAGGGCTGAGGTTTTGCCGGGATATACGCCGGATCGGCGGCGGTGGCGAGGGG
>JBLGAC010000027.1:0-54123 GCA_047610385.1 Paracoccaceae bacterium
TGACCTTTCACGGCGCCGCGCGCGGCGTCACCGGATCGTGCCACCGGCTTGAAACCCGCGGCGGCACGGTGCTGATCGATTGCGGGATGTTCCAAGGCTCAAAGTCGGAGAAGGAGCTGAACTACCGCCCCATGCCCTTTGACGCCCGGCGCATTGATGCGGTTCTGCTGACCCACGCGCATATCGACCACAGCGGCCTTCTGCCCAAGCTGGTCAAAGAAGGCTTCGACGGCCCGATCCACGCCACTGAGGCGACGGTGGATCTGGTCGGGATCATGCTGCCCGACAGCTCACACATCCAACGCTCTGAGGTGCATTACCTCAACCGCCGCAACATCCGGCGCGGCGGGCAAGAGGTGCAGCCGATCTATGGCGATGCGGATGTGCGCAAGTGCCTGTCGCAATGCCGGGCGACGCAGCTTGATATTTGGGTCGATGTGCTGCCGGGGATGCGGGCGCGGTTCTGGAACGCGGGGCATCTGCTGGGCTCAGCCTCAATTGAGGTGGAGGTAGATATCGGCGAAGGCGCGCCCATGCGGCTGCTGTTCTCGGGCGATATCGGGCCGAACGCCAAGCTGCTGCACGCCGATCCTGAGGGGCCGAGCGGGCTTGATTACGTCATCTGCGAATCCACCTATGGCGATGAGGCGCGCGGTGGGGCCCACGGTGGGGCCACTGGCCCCGCACGGCGCAAGCTGCTGTGCAAAGAGGTTCGCGACGCTTTCCATCCCGGAGGCGTGCTGATCATCCCGTCCTTCGCTGTAGAGCGCGCGCAAGAACTGATCAGCGACCTGTCGCAGCTGATGCAGGAAGCTGAGCTGCCCGACATTCCGATCTATGTGGACAGCCCCATGGCCACCCGCGCCACTGAGGTGTTCGAAAAGCACATCGAGGACCTGGAGGGTGGCGCCCCACTGGCCAGAGCCTTGCGCGCGCACCGGGTGAATTTCACCGAATCGGTTGAGGCCAGCAAGGCGCTGGAGCATGTGGAGGGCTTTCACATCATCATCGCCGCCAGCGGCATGTGTGAGGCCGGGCGCATCCGCCACCATCTGAAGAACTGGCTATGGAACCGCAAAGGCACGGTGCTGATCGTCGGCTTTCAGGCTGGGGGCACGCTGGGGCGCATCTTGCTGAACGGTGCCGGCAAGGTGCGCATTCAAGGCGAGGAAATCTCAGTGCGCGCGCGGATCCGGTCGTTGGATCTGTATTCAGGCCATGCCGACGGGCCGCAATTGCGCGCATGGGTAAAGGCGCGCCTGCCCATCGCCCATGACCTGTTCATGGTGCACGGCGAAGATGATGCCATCGCAGGCCTTCGCGCCCGGCTGGACGGCGTGATCGACGACGCCCGCCTGCAAGATCCGGCCTTGGACGAGACGTGGGAGCTGACCGCCCGCGGCGCGCGTGCCCTGCCCATGGAGACCGTTCCGCGGCTGGCCCCCGACAAGGTCGCGCGGTTTGATTGGCACAATGATGCGTCGAAACTGATCCTCGACATCAACGACGCGCTTGCTGCTGAGGTCGACGAAAAGCACCGCGCAGTGTTGATCCACCGCCTGACCCGCGCGCTGGAGGGATAGGGGCAAAAGGTGGCTGTGGCCGCGCGGCTTGCAAACCGACGGGATGGCGCCGCCAATCCGCCCTTCGCCCGATGCCGCCCGCGTTGCACCGCAGGGATGGCCGTGTCCATCAGCGGATTGATCGAGGTCATGGCGCAGATCGGCCGCGCGCCTACCGTAACGGAATATGATTATGCGGGGGGAGGACACGTCGATCAACCGGTCGATCATTCGTGCAGACCCGGCCGAGGCCGCCTCTGCCAATCTGCCTGACCCCGATGCCGCCCGCGTTGGCTTTGCTTGGGATCGGGCCCGCGCGCGCCTGTCGGGCCTGCCGGGCGGTGGGCTGAACATCGCCTTTGAGACGGTCGATCGCCATGTGGCCACGGGGCATGGCGCACGCATCGCGCTTCGGTGGATCGGCATGGATGACCGGGTGGTCGATATCTCCTATGCCGATCTGGCGGGGCGTGCCGCGCGGTTTGCCAATGTGCTGGCGGCCAACGGGGTGGGGTGCGGGGGACGGCTGTTCTGCCTCATGGGCCGTTTGCCAGAACTGTATGTCGGCGCGATCGGCGCGCTGAAGGCGGGGCTGACGTTTTCGCCGTTGTTCTCAGCCTTCGGGCCCGAACCGATCCGCGCACGGATGGAGATCGGCGACGCATCGGTCCTGTTGACCACTGAGGCGCTGTATCTGCGCAAGGTCGCGCCATGGCGCGCTGATCTGCCGGGGCTGACGCTGGTGCTGCTGGTCGGCTGCAAGGGCGCGGCACCCGAAGGCTGCGTGGCGCTCGGCCCGGCGATGGAGGCCGCCTCAGACATCTTCGAAACCGTGCCCACGGGGCCAGAGGACATGGCGCTGATCCATTTCACCTCCGGCACCACCGGGCGGCCCAAGGGCGCGGTGCATGTGCACGACGCCGTGGTGGCACATGCGCAAACCGGGCGCGTCGCGCTCGATCTGCGGCCCGGCGACATTTACTGGTGCACGGCGGATCCGGGCTGGGTGACCGGCACGTCCTACGGCATCGTTGCGCCGCTGGTGAATGGCGTCACCATGATCGTGGATGAGGCCGATTTTGACGCGGCGCGCTGGTATCGCATCCTGTCCGATCAACGCGTGCAGGTCTGGTACACCGCCCCGACCGCCATCCGCATGCTGATGAAGGCCGGCAAAGACGCCGCCGCAGGGCATGATTTTTCAGCCCTCAGGGTCATCGCCAGCGTGGGCGAGCCGCTGAACCCCGAAGGCGTGATCTGGGGGAACGATGTGTTCGGGCGCCCGTTCCTCGACAACTGGTGGCAGACTGAGACCGGCGGGATCATGATCGCCAACCTGCCCGCGATGGATGTCAAACCGGGGTCGATGGGCAAGCCCCTGCCCGGCATCACCGCCGGGATCGTGGCGCGCAATGGCGATCATGTGACCGAAGCGACCGAGGCGATGGTTGTCGGCGAACTGGCGCTGCGCCCCGGCTGGCCATCGATGATGCGCGCCTATCTGCATGAAGACGCCCGCTACGCCAAATGCTTCGTCGATGGCTGGTATCTGACCGGCGATCTGGCGATGCGGGACGCTGACGGCTATTACTGGTTCGTCGGGCGCGCCGACGATCTGATCAAAAGCGCTGGCCACCTGATCGGCCCCTTTGAGGTTGAAAGCGCGCTGCTGGAGCATCCCGCCGTGGCCGAGGCCGCCGTGATCGGCATTCCCGATGAAGCCGCGGGCGAGTTGGTGAAGGCCTATGTCGCGCTGAACCAAGGGGTCGAAACCTCGGACGCGCTTGAGCGTGAGATCCGCGGCCATGCGCGCGCCCGCCTCGGCCCCGCGGTTGCGCCGCGCCAGATCGTGTTCCGCAAGACGCTGCCCAAAACCCGGTCCGGCAAAATCATGCGGCGGCTGCTGAAAGCACGAGAGCTTGGCCTGCCCGAGGGCGATATCTCTACGCTGGAGGTGGATGAGACATGACCGACCCGACCAAGCCGCGCCTGACCCACGCCCATGTGGCGGACCTGCTCAGCGCCATGATCCGCATCCGCAAATTCGAAGACACCTGCGCCGAATTGCACACAAAGGGCGAAATCCGCGGCTTTCTGCACCTTTATGACGGCGATGAGGCGATCGCCGCAGGCATCATCCTCTGCCTTGGCCCCGATGACCGCATCGTCGCCACCTACCGCGAACATGGCCATGCGCTGGTGCGCGGCGCGGCGATGCGCAAAGTGATGGCCGAAATGATGGGCAAGGCGGCGGGCTGTTCGGGCGGGCGCGGCGGGTCAATGCATCTGTTCGACCGCGCCACGAATTTCCACGGCGGCAACGCCATCGTCGGCGGCGGGTTGCCCATGGCCGCGGGGCTGGCGCTGGCTGACCGGATGCGCGGCGATCGCAATGTCACCGCCTGTTTCTTTGGCGAAGGCGCGGCGGCTGAAGGTGAGTTCCATGAGAGCCTGAACCTCGCCGCCCTGTGGGATCTGCCGGTGCTGTTCGTGTGCGAAAACAACGGCTACGCCATGGGCGACGCGCAGGCCCGCACCCAGGCAGCCAGCGAAATCCACGCCAAGGCGGCTGGATATGGCATGACGTCCGAGGTTGTCGACGGCATGGACGTGGTCGCCATTGAGGCCGCCACCCGCCGCGCCGTCGCTGCAATGCGCGAAACCGGCAAACCCCATTTTCTTGAATGCCGCACCTACCGCTTTCGCGCCCATTCGATGTTCGACGCCCAGCTTTACCGGGACAAAGCTGAGGTTGAGGGCTGGAAAACCCGCGGCCCGATCCTGCGCTTCCAGACATGGCTGCTGTCGAACAACCTGATCCACACAGATGAAATCACGGCGCTGGAGGCCGCCATCGACACGGAAATCGCCGACGCGGTGGCCTTTGCCCAAGCCGCTGATCTGGAACCCATCGCCGATTTGACGCTGCATGTGACCGCCGACATGCCCCCCGCGCCGCCCCCTGCAACCCCGACCGACCCCATTGAAACCACCTATCGTGATGCCCTGCGCGCCGCCATCGACGAGGCGATGACCAAGGATGACCGCGTGTTTCTGATGGGCGAGGATGTGGGTGCCTATGGCGGCTGCTACGCGGTGTCGATGGGGCTGATGGACAAGTTCGGGCCGGACCGCATCCGCGACGCGCCGCTGTCGGAATCGGGGTTCACCGGCGCAGGCATCGGCGCGGCCATGGCCGGAATGCGCCCGATCATAGAGGTGATGACGGTCAATTTCAGCCTGCTCGCGCTTGACCAGATCCTGAACACTGCGGCCACGATCCGGCACATGTCAGGTGGGCAGTTCGGCGCACCGGTGGTGATCCGCATGGCGACGGGGGCGGGCAAACAGCTTGCGGCCCAGCATTCCCACAGCCTTGAGGGCTGGTTCGCCCATATCCCCGGCCTGCGGGTGCTGACGCCTGCGACGCTTGCGGATGCGCGCGGGATGCTGGCGACGGCTTTGACCTGCCCCGATCCGGTGCTGATCTTTGAAAACGCGCTTTTGTACAACATGACCGGGCCGCCATCCGCAGGCCCGGCAAAGACCTGACCCTGCTGACCTATGGCGGATCGCTCGCCAAAACGCTGGTGGCGGCTGAGGCGCTGGCGAAGGATGGCATCGACGCCGAGGTGATCGACCTGCGCACCCTGCGCCCCTTGGACGACGCAACCATCATGGCGTCCGTCGCGCGCACCCGCCGTGCGGTGGTGGTCGATGAGGGCTGGCGCTCTGGCTCCATCTCAGCCGAGATCGCGGCGCGGATCATGGAGCAATGCTTCTGGACCCTCGACGCCCCCGTGGGCCGTGTGTGCAGCGCCGAGGTTCCGATCCCCTACCCCAAACACCTCGAAGACGCCGCGATCCCGAGCGTTCCAGCCATCATCGCCGCCGCCCGCGCCGCCATGGGGCTGGGCTGATGGGCGTGTTCCGCATGCCCTCGCTGGGGTCGGACATGGAGGCCGGCAAGCTGGTCGAATGGCTGGTTGCGCCCGGCGATCAGGTGCGCCGCGGTGACGTGATCGCGGTGGTCGAGACCCAAAAAGGCGCCATCGAGGTCGAGATATTTGAAACCGGTGAGGTTTCGCGCCTGTTGCTGGGCGTCGGCGCCACCGTCCCCGTCGGAACCGCGATGGCTGAGATTGGCGTGGTTGCGGCCACAGCACCTGAACCCACGCCCGCCACACCAATATTGGCTGCGCCCGCGCCTGCCCCCAAACCCGCGCCCGCCGCCGCGCCCCATGGCCAGCCGCCATCATCCCCCGCGGCGCGGATGCTGGCGCGCGATCGCGCCATGGCATTGGACGGCATAGACGGCTCCGGCCCCGACGGCGCGGTGCTGCTGCGCGACGTGGCGGCGGCAAAACCAGCCAGCTTTGGCCCCCGCGACATGCGCAGCGCCATTGCCGCCGCCATGTCCAGGTCGAAACGCGAAATTCCGTATTTCTACCTGAGCCATGAGATCGACCTGCACCCCGCGACAGACTGGCTGGCCGCGCGCAATGCTGGCCGCCCGCCCGAGGCGCGGTTGGTAATGGGGCTTTTGCTGATCCGCGCGGCGGCGCTGGCCGCCCGCAAGCATCCCGCGCTTAACGGCACCTATCAACACGGCGCTTTTCGCCCTGCAGCGCGCGTGCATCCGGGCGTCGCAGTGTCCCTGCGCGCCGCGGGCTGACGGCACCTGCGCTGAGGGACGCCGACATGGGCGGGCTGGACGATCTGATGGCTGCGATGCGTGATCTGGTGGCGCGGGCGCGCACGGGGCGGCTGCGGTCCTCGGCGCTCAGCGATCCGACGATCACGGTGTCCAGCCTCGGCGATCGCGGGGTGGATGCGCTTTTTGGCGTGATCTTCCCGCCGCAGGTCGCGCTGGTCGGCTTTGGCACACCGCGCCTGCGGCCCATGGTTGTTGGGGGCGGCGTGGCCACGCGCATGGCGGTGATCGCCACGCTTTCGGCCGATCATCGCGCGGCGGACGGGCGTCTCGGCGCTGCGTTTCTGGCGGACATCGCCGCCCGTCTGCAAATCCGGGAGGCTCTATGACCCCTGACAACATCAAGACCGCACTGATCGAGGAGCTGCAGATCATCGCGCCGGAAATCGACCCCGCCTCGGTCGACCCTGACGACGACCTGCGCGAGGGCTATGAGATCGACAGCATCGATTTCCTGACCTTCATCAGCGCGATCAACCAGCGGCTGGGCATCGACGTGCCTGAGGGCGATTACCCCCATATGACCAGCATCGACCAGGCCACCGCCTATCTGGACGCCCGCTTGAAAGACGCCGCGTGACCACCCCCACCAACCGTGACCCCGAGGCGCTGGCCGCCCATGCCCGTTGGCGCGGCAAGATCCGCACCATGCCCAAATGCCCGATCAACGGGATCGATGATTTCGCCCTTTGGTACACGCCCGGCGTCGCCGCAGTGTCACGCGCCATCGCGGCTGATCCCGCACAATCCTGGGCGCTGACCGGGCGCGCGGACACTGTGGCCATCGTCTCGGACGGCGGCCGCGTGCTGGGCCTTGGGGACATCGGCGCTGAGGCAGCGATGCCGGTGATGGAGGGCAAGGCGCTGCTGTTCAAACATCTGGGCGCCGTTGATGCCGTGCCGCTTTGCGTCGACGTGCATGACGAAGACGCGCTGGTTGCCTTTGTGCACGCAATCGCCCCCAGCTTTGGCGGCGTGAATCTTGAGGACATCGCCGCCCCCAAATGCTTTCGCGTGCTTGAGCGGTTGCAGGCAAGCCTGCCGATCCCTGTCTGGCATGACGACCAGCAAGGGACCGCGGCGGCGGTGCTGGCGGGCCTATGGAACGCGCTTGTGGTGGTGGGAAAACGGCTCGAAGACGTCTCCATCGCGCTGGTCGGCATCGGGGCGGCGAACCATGCGGTCTGGCGCATGCTGTGCGCGGCGGGCGCTGATCCCAGGCGGATCATCGCCTGTGACAGCGTCGGGATTTTGCACATCGGGCGCGCGGACATCGCCGCCGACAAGCTCCGCTTGCGCGAAAAATGGCAGGTTTGCACCCAGACCAACCACGCCGGGCGCACGGGCGGCGTGCGCGAGGCGCTGATCGGCGCGGATGTCTGTATTGCGTTTTCTGCGTCCGGGCCTGATGTGATCGCGCCCGACTGGATCGCCGCCATGGCGCCGGGCGCGATTGTCTTTGCCTGTGCGAACCCAACGCCTGAGATTTGGCCAGACGCGGCCCGCACCGCCGCCGCCGCCGTCGCGGGCCGGGCGGGGCCCAGGCCACGGGTGATCCGGGCCGCGCTGGCCATATCACCGCCGCAACCTCGCGCCGCATAGCCGCCGCGCGCGCGGCCGCCACGGCGGCGCTGGCCGCAGAACAGGCCACAGAACAGGAGGTGGAGCAGGCGGTGGGGCGACGCTGAAATCGCGCGGTCAGCGCGGCGCCCGTGTTGAACACCCCGGCCACGCCTGCGCAATATGACGCGCCACCGTGCCCCAAAGCTTGCCGATGACGGACAATGGTGCGCGTTCACCCCACCATGTGAACCTGTCACCGCTTGGTTCTGGTCACATGCTTATCTATGCGGCGTATCGCTTGTCGACCAGGGGGACTTTCCAACCGGGGGCTGAGGGCCCACGGCGCGGAGTATCAACGCGGTTGATGCATCCAAACAGGGTGAGCTCAGTTGAGCGGAACCTGAGTCATTGGCGTTAAATAACGCATACACATCGGCATTATTATTGCGCTTCATTGAAGGGTAAAAGCCATTCTGACGCAGTAGGCTTTGAAAATCATGCACCGTAAATGCAGATCTAAAATGGCGGCAAAATAAAAAATCTTTCAGGTCCAGATGTAGCTGATTTCACTCGGCAGTCGATACATATCGTCGCCGCGATGCCAATCACTGATTAGGCTATATTTCGCCCCCTGTGCTGCCAGCGTGCGCCAACCTGTGGGCGCGGTTCGCCGTGATGGGCTGGATGCTGATTGACCCGCCCTTGTCGGTGCTGATCATCCTGCGCTCAGCCCATGCGGTGGTGAAGGACAGCGACACCATGCCCAAAGGCATCTCGCGCGCCGTCAGCCCGCGGCGGCGGGACAGGTTCGGCATCGCCCATCGCCCATCGCCCATCGGCGGTGGAGGTGGAGGTGGAGGTGGAACGCCGCGCCTGCGCAGACGCGCAAAACGCGGCGTGTTGGCGGATCAGCCCGGCGCGGTGCGGTAATCGGCGTCGGTCACCGGCTCCAACCAATCGGCGGCGCTGCCGTCCAGTTCTTCTTGAATGGCGATGTGGATCATCTCAGCGTCCGGCGCGGCGCCGTGCCAATGAACTTCGCCCGGCGCGATGCGCACCACGTCGCCAGCGGTGATCTGCTGCACCGGCGCGCCGCGCAGCTGCACCCGCCCGACGCCGCCAAGCACGATCAGTGTCTGGCCTAGCGGATGCGTGTGCCAGTTGGTGCGCCCGCCGGGGGCGAAGCGCACATTCAGCACCTTGACCCGCGCCGGCGCAGGCGGGGCCCCGAGGGGGATCTGCCAGACCTCGCCAGTGAAATAGGCCGAGGAGGCGGGCTTTTCCGCCATCTCGGCAGCCTTGATCAGGTCCATGAGATATCTTTCTATCGTCTGGTCATCACCGGGTTGGCGCGAAAGGCGCCCGCCTCAGCGTTTCTTGGCCTTGCCCGAATATGGGTTGTCGGTCTTGCGATAGTTGAGCCGGATCGGCACGCCGTCCAGCCCGAAATCGCGCCGCATGCCGTTCACCAGATAGCGGGTGTAGCTTTCCGGCAGGTCGTCGCCCTTTTGCGCAAAGATCACAAAGGTCGGCGGACGGCTTTTCACCTGCGTCATGTATTTCAGCTTGATCCGGCGGCCCGACGGGGCGGGCGGCGGGTGCGCCTCAGTCTGGGTCATCAGCCAGCGGTTCAGATGGCCGGTGGAAATACGGGTGTTCCACAGCTCATAGATCTTGCCGATCGCTTCGCGCAGCTTGTCGAGGTTTTTGCCATGCAACGCTGAGATGAACACCAAAGGTGCACCCTTCAGCTGCGGCAGCAGGCGGGCGAAATCCTCGCGCAATTCCTTGGCGCGGATCGACTTGTCGTCCTCAAGGTCCCATTTGTTGACCGCGACGACCACAGCGCGGCCTTCGCTTTCGGCCAGATCCGCAAGGCGCAGATCCTGAGTTTCAAACGGGATCGTGCTGTCCAGCACCACCACCACGACCTCGGCGAACTTGATGGCGCGGATGCCGTCCTGGACGGACATCTTTTCCAGCTTGTCATCGATGCGCGCACGTTTGCGCATGCCCGCGGTGTCGAAAATGCGGACCGGCATTCCGTCCCATTTCATCTGGACCGAAATCGAATCGCGCGTGATCCCGGCCTCAGGCCCGGTCAGCATGCGGTCTTCGCCCAGAATCGCGTTCACCAGCGTGGACTTGCCTGCGTTCGGGCGGCCCATGATGGCGATCTGCACGGGCTTGCCGTCGCGTTCTTCGGCCTCATCATCGGCGGCATTGACTTCCTTGGCCTCCACCAGCGGTGCGAGGGCGGCGAACAAATCGCCAAAGCCTTCGCCATGCTCCGCCGACAGCCCGATCGGCGCGCCGAGGCCGAGGCTCCAGGCCTCCATCACCCCGTCTTCGCCCTGACGCCCTTCGGCCTTGTTGACCCCAAGCACCACGGTCACGCCGCGCTTGTGCAGCAGGGCTGCGAATTCCATGTCCGGCCCGGTGATCCCGGTGCGCGCATCGACGACGAACAGGCACGCGTCGGCCATGTCCACCGCGCGTTCGGTCAGCGCGCGCATCCGGCCCTGAAGGCTGTCATCCTTTGCGTCTTCAAGCCCCGCAGTGTCGATGACGGTGAAGCGCAGATCCCCGAGGCGCGCTTCGCCTTCGCGCAGATCACGGGTCAAACCGGGCGTGTCGTCCACAAGCGCCATGCGCTTGCCCACGAGGCGGTTGAACAGCGTCGATTTGCCCACATTGGGCCGACCCACGATGGCGAGGACGAAAGGCATCCGTTAAATCCCGTCAAATGCAGTTGGGGGCCCGCGCGTTGCCGCGCGGCCCCCGGTTTTCAGCGTCGTTGCCGCGCCTATCGCCCGGCATGGCCCTGTCAGTCAAGCCTCAGCGGTATGCCAGCAGCTGACCATCATCGGTCTGCACGTAGATCGTGCCGTCATAGGCGATTGGTCCGGTGACCGATCCGCCGGGCATTTCAAGGACATCGCGGGGCTCACCGCTTACGCCATCAAAGGCCAGAAGGCGTCCGTCCGAGGATGTGATCCACGCACGGCCCCCCGCCAGAACCGGCCCGGCCCAAGTGATCTGGCCGTCGCGGTCCTCCATGTCCTCAAACCCGTCGAGGGTGCGCGCCCACATCGTGCGTCCGGTGGATGCGTCAAGCCGCAGCAGCCGCGGTTCGGTGGTCACGACATACACGCTGTCGCCCGCCACCCAGACCGGAGACAACGACCCGAAGCTGCGCTTCCAGATCTGGCCACCATTGCGCCCGTCAATGCCGGCCAACTGCCCGCTCGCGGTGCCGGCAACGATGATGGTACCCGCCAGCACAGGGCCGGACGTCAGGTCTGAGAACGCCGCCAGCCCTTCGCCGCCTGCGCTGACGCCAAGGTTAACTGACCACACCCGAACACCTGACGGAATGCGGATGACCGACAATTCGCCCGACCCGAATGGGATCAAGGCAGCGCCGGGGGCTGCGGCAGGGGACCCGCGTCCCAGATTGCCGTAGCGCGTGGACTGCCCCTCGCTGCGCCACGCAACCGTGCCGTCTGCGGCGTCAAAGCCGATCACGCCGTTGATCGCTGACACCGCGACCACCTGCCCCTGCGTCGCCACCGGGGCGCTGCGATAGGGCGCGTCGCCGCGCGCACGCCAACGGATTGCGCCGCTGGCCGGATCAAGCGCCAGAACCTCACCAAAGCCGGTGGTCGCAAACAGGGCACCGCCGCCCAGGGCGAGGCCGCCGCCATAGCCGACCTCATCATCTTCACCATCCAAGGTCAGATCTGCGGTCCAGACCAGACGGCCGCTTGCGGCGTCGAAGGCGCGCACGCCCGACGCGCCGTCGCGCACGTAAATCCGCCCATCGCTGGCCACCGGCGTGCCCGGCGGAAGCAGATCGGCGGGCGCGGTGCCTGCCGACGCGCGCCAGACCAGCTTTGCCGTTGTCGGCCCCGGCAGATTGCCGCCCGAATGCGCCGCATCGCCGCCCGCATGGGTCCAAGCCAATGGCGAGACCATGATCGGCAGCGGGCGCAGTTCGGTGGTGGAATCGCTCAGCGCAACCGGATCGACGTTGCGCACCGGGGTCCGCTCACCTTCAAGGCGCGCCGGTCCATCGCTGGAACACCCCGACAGCAAAAGAACCAGCGCCGTCGCCGCCAAAGGCAGGCGCGACGCAGATGCGGCGAATGCACGGGCGCTGGTGATCACGCGTCGTCCCCCTTGGGCAAAAGCTCCATCAGGAAATTCAGGCGGCGGCGCAGCTGGCCAGAGGCCATGGGATCTGACAGCGCGTCTGTGGCATCAATGCGCGCACCAGACTGATCGCCGGCCTCAAGCTTGGCAACAGCGCGCTGTTCAAGCGCCAGCAGGCGGAACGGCGCACCTTCGACCAAATAGGGCGTCAGCGCATCGATCCGCGCCTCTGGCGTCAGGTCGGGCAATTCGATCATCAACGCGCGGAACCCGGCCAGATCGCGGTAGAGGCCCGAAGCCTCAGCCGAATCGGCGGCTGTGTTCAGCGCATTCGCCGCGGCCGCGTCATCCCCGGCTTCGGCCGCAGCCGATGCCTGCGACAGCCGCGCCACCAGCGCTGGTCCGCCGTCAAGCGTGATGGCAGCTTCGCCGAAGCGTGCAGATCTTTCAGCCGGTCCCGGCACCGCAGCGGCGCTTCGCAGCTTTGCGCCCGCCGATTGCGCAGCGGTACGGTCCTGCTGTTTGTGCCATTCCAGCAGCCCAGCCGCGGCCACAACCGCCACGATGGCGCCGATCAAGGCCGGCGCCCAGGTGCGCCAGATTTTCAACATGCGGTCGCGGCGCAGTTCTTCCGTGACCTCATGGATGAAGCCGTCAGTATCGCTCATCCCCGCGCTCCCTCGTTCAGCCCTGAGCCCCGGATCGACCCTAGCTCGGCTATGCACCAGCGCCGCGCGTGATGCAACAGGGTGGCCTGCTGCGGGCATCATCATGCGCTTGTTGGTACCGGTCCAGTCTTATAAACAAATTTTCATCCGGGCGACGGAACCCTGCGTATCAGACGTGCCACCCATAGAAACGTGCGGTCTGAACGCCCCGTCTGCGCTGCATCGCAGCAACCGCCAGACTTGCACCCCGACAACCGGTCGCCATATGTGCTGGAAACCATTTCCCTGCGCGTCAACCAGACGTCAGGTCGAACTTTTGATCGCGGAGAGAATTCTGGATGCGTTTGTTCCCACTCCTGTTGGCCGCTGCGGTGATGATCGGTCTTTATTTCTGGATCGTACATCCCAAAGACAACACCCAGCCCGCGCCTGAAACCGTCGTCAGTGCGCCCGGCGCCGAAGTGGTTCCGCCGGTCAAGGTCGTGGTCTTCACATCGCGTGAGCGGCCCGTGCAAAGCGCCATCGTGCTGCGCGGGCGCACTGAGGCGCATCGCTCCGTTGAGGTGCGCGCCGAAACCGCCGGCCTTGTGGTGACCGAACCGATGCGCGCAGGCGCCCGCGTCAAGGCTGGCGACATTTTGTGTGAGCTGCAAATGGGGTCACGCTCTGCGCAGCTCGGCCAAGCCAAGGCCGCGCTTTTGCAGGCTGAGGCCGACAACAACGCCGCCCAAAAACTGGCTGAGCGCGGCTATACCTCTGAAACCACCGCCATCGCCCGCCGCGCCGCCTTGGAGGCCGCCCATGCCGCGGTGGATCAGGTGCAGCTTGACATCCGACGGCTGGAAATGCGCGCGCCGTTTGGCGGAGTGCTGGAAAGCGACACCGCGGAGCTGGGGGCGCTGCTGCGCTCCGGCGATGTGTGCGCCGCGCTTATCTCGCTCAACCCCATCAAGATCGTCGGCTTTGTGCCTGAGATCGACGTGGAAAAAGTAGCGCTCGGCATGGCCGCTGATGCGCGTCTGGTGTCAGGCCGCGCTATGTCTGGCGTGGTCAGCTTTGTGTCGCGCTCCGCCGATCCCAAAACCCGCACTTTTCGGGTAGAGGTCGCCGCGCCGAACGCGGATGAAACCATCAGCGACGGCATGACTGCCGAAATCGCCATCCCCCTTGCCGGGCAGCGCGCCCATCTGGTGCCGCAGGCGGCGCTTACCCTCAACAACGCGGGAAAGATGGGCGTGCGCACGGCCAAAGACGGCAAAGCGCATTTCATGCCGGTGACCATCTTGCGCGATGAACAGCGCGGCGTCTGGGTTCTGGGTCTGCCTGATGCGGCGGACGTGATCATCGTGGGGCAGGAATATGTCTCCGAGGGCCGCACCATCACGCCCACCTTCACTGAATGGGATGTCAACGGATGATCGGCTTGGTGGACTGGGCAACCGCGCGCGCCCGCACGATTTTCGCCTTTGTGATCTTGTCGATTCTGGCGGGCAGCGTCTCCTACATGTCCCTGCCCAAAGAGGGCGAGCCGGACATCGACGTGCCGATCATCTTTGTGTCGGTCGGGTTCCCCGGCATTTCGGCCAGCGACAGCGAACGGCTGCTGATCAAGCCGCTGGAAACCGAATTGTCGGATGTCGACGGGCTCGACAACATGACCGCCTTTGCCTCCGACGGGTATGCGGGCATCCTGCTGAAATTCGATTTTGGCTGGGACAAAGCCGCGACGCTTGCGCAGGTGCGCGAAGCGACCGACCGCTCCAAAGGCGATTTCCCTGACGGCTACAACGAACCGGTGGTTGCGGAGGTCAATCTCTCAGAATTCCCGATCCTGGTCGTGTCGCTGTCGGGCGCCGTGCCCGAACGCACGCTGCTGCGCCTTGCCAAGGACCTGCAGCAGGAAATCGAGAGCTTGGGCCCCGTGCTTGACGCCGGCCTTGCCGGGCACCGCGATGAAATGCTTGAGGTGCTGATCGACCCCCTGAAGCTTGAGGCTTATGACATCACCGCGGTCGAACTGGCAGCGGTTGTGAACAACAACAACCGCCTTGTGGCAGCGGGCGCGGTGGAGGCGGGGTCTGGGCAGTTCTCAGTCAAGCTGCCGGGATCGTTCGAAAGCGCGCAGGACGTCTATAGCCTGCCCATAAAGGTCAACGGCGACCGCGTTGTGACCATGGGCGATGTGGCGCAGATCAACCTGACATTCCAGGACGCCACCGGCACCGCGCGCTTCAACGGCGAGACGACCATCGCGCTGCAGGTTGTGAAGCGCAAAGGTGAGCCGATCATCGACACGGTCGCCTCGGTCAAAGAGGTGGTCGCCCGCGTGCGCGCCACCTGGCCTGAGCCGTTGCAAACCGCGGTGAATGTTGGCTTTTCGATGGACGAAAGCAACAACGTCAAAGGCATGGTCAGCCAGCTCGAAGGCTCAGTGCTGACGGCCATCGCGCTGGTGATGATCGTGGTGCTGGCGGCGCTGGGGCTGCGCTCTGCATTGCTGGTCGGGTTTGCGATCCCGACCTCATTTCTGTTGTGCTTTGCGATGCTGGCAATGTTCGGCATGTCGATCACCAACATCGTGATGTTTGGCCTGATCCTTGCGGTCGGCATGTTGGTGGACGGCGCGATTGTCGTGGTCGAATACGCGGACCAGCAGATCAAACGCGGCGTCGGACCGATGACTGCCTATGGCGATGCGGCCAAACGCATGTTCTGGCCGATTGTGTCATCCACAGCGACCACGCTTTGCGCGTTCCTGCCGATGCTGTTCTGGCCGGGCATGCCAGGGCAGTTCATGGGCAACCTGCCGATCACGCTGATCTTTGTGCTGTCCGCGTCCCTGGTGGTTGCGCTGATTTATCTGCCGGTGATCGGCGGCGTGGTCGGGCGTCTCAACCAAGTGACAGACCGCATCGGCCGCGCAGTCGGGCGCAAGGTTGGCATAAAGAAAAAGCCGGTCCTGCCGCCCTTGGCCGGGTATCGCCGCAGTTGGTTCGGCCATGCGATCCATTTCATCACCGGCAACCCGATCATGCCTTTTGTCGCCCTGTTCGCCGCGTTCTTCGCGGTTTACAGCGCCTTTGGCATTTACGGCGCAAACAACAATGGCGTCGAATTCTTCGTGAAAACTGAACCTGAGCGCGCCGTGGTCTATGTGCGTGCGCGCGGCAACCTGTCCTTGCAAGAACGTGATCGCCTGCTGCGCGAGGTTGAACAAATCGTGCTGCCCGTGGACGGCATCGACAGCGTCTTTGCCTTTGCCGGCGATGGCGGGCTGAACCAGCGCGGCGGCAATTCACCCACCGACTCCATCGGCCAGATCCAGCTGGAGCTGAAGCCTTGGGGCACCCGCCGCGCCGGTCAGGAGGTGCTCGACGACGTCAACACACGCCTTGCCGCCTATCCCGGCGTCTATGCTGAGATCATGCCCCAGAACCGCGGCCCAGCGTCGGGCAAGCCGGTCCAAATCCGCGTGAAGGGCAACAATTGGGAGGACCTGCAACAGGCCGCCGCCATCTTGCGCGCGCGCATGGATGCAACCGTCGGCCTGCGGGAACAGGAAGACACCCGCCCCCTGCCCGGCATTGATTGGGAACTGGACGTGGACGTGGCCACCGCCGGGCGTTTCGGGGCTGACATTTCCACCATCGGGACCATGGTCAACCTGATCACCCGGGGCGTGAAGCTGGACACCATGCGGCCCGACGGATCAGACGATGAAATTGAAATCCGCGTGCGCTATCCCGAACAGGACCGGCTGATCTCAACCTTGGATTCGATGCGCGTGCGCACGACCGCCGGTCTGGTGCCGCTGTCGAATTTCGTCACCCGATCGGCCAAGCACAAGCTGGGGGAAATCACCCGCTTTGACGGCACGCGGTTCTTCGACATCAAAGCGGATGTTGATCCGGGCGTGAACGCAAACGAAAAGGTCGCGGAGCTGACCGCTTGGATCAAGGCGGAAAGCCCTCTGCCCACCACCGTCGCCTGGTCACTGGTCGGCGATCAGGAAGAACAGGCCGAAAGCCAAGCGTTCCTTGGCCAGGCCTTTGCGGGTGCGCTGGGTCTGATGTTCGTGATCCTGCTGGCGCAGTTCAACTCGGTCTACAACTCCATCCTTGTGCTGTCGGCGGTGGTGATGTCGGTGGCCGGTGTGCTGATGGGCATGCTGATCATGGGGCAGACCTTTTCGATCATCATGACCGGCACCGGAATCGTGGCTTTGGCCGGGATCGTGGTGAACAACAACATTGTGCTGATCGACACCTATCAGGAATTCAGCAGGCAAATGCCCAAGCTGGAGGCGATCGTGCGCACCGCGGAACAGCGCATCCGTCCGGTGCTTTTGACCACAATTACCACAATGGCGGGCCTGACGCCGATGATGTTCGGCATCTCGGTGGACTTCTTCGCAGGATCCTATGCCGTCGACTCGCCAACCGCGCTGTGGTGGAAGCAGCTGGCAACAGCGGTGGTCTTTGGCCTTGGGGTTGCGACGGTTTTGACGCTGGTGGTGACGCCCGCCGCACTGGCCGCTCGGATCTGGATCACCAAGGGGCTGGTGCTTTTGGTGCAATTCCTGCGCTCTATGTGGGACCGCCGGGCTGGCGACGACCTGCGCCTTGCCCATGCTGCGAAAAAGGTCGGGCCCAGCGATCTGGTCTACGCCTCGGCTGAGGCTGAGGCTGAGCCGCTTGTGGCGGTGAACGTCTTCGGCAAAGCGGCGGAATGATCCGCGCCTGACGGGGCGGACGCGACAAAAAAGGGCCGCCGGGGATGATCCCCGGAGGCCCTTTTTGTTTGGCGCAGGTCGGCTCAGACCTCTTCGGTCTCGCTCGATCCATCCTGGCGTGACCACAGCATCGCATACCGCCCGCCCGCCGCCAGCAGATCGGCATGGGTGCCGCTTTCCACCACCTGCCCGGCGTCCAGCACCACAATCTGGTCCGCATCCACCACCGTTGACAGCCGATGCGCAATCACCAGCACCGTGCGGTCCTTGGACAGACCCTTGAGCGCGGCCTGAATGTCCCGCTCAGTGTCGGTGTCCAGCGCCGATGTCGCCTCATCCAAGATCAGGATCGGCGGGTTTTTCAAGATGGTGCGCGCGATCGCCACGCGCTGTTTTTCGCCGCCCGACAGCTTCAGCCCCCGCTCACCAACCGTGGTTTCATAGCCCTGGGGCAAGCTGGCGATGAAATCATGGATCTGGGCGGCGCGGGCGGCGTTCTCGATCTCGTCCTTCGTGGCACCTGCGCGGCCATAGGCGATGTTATAACCGATGGTGTCGTTGAACAGCACCGTGTCCTGTGGCACCACGCCGATCACCGCGCGAAGGCTTTTCTGCGTCACGTCGCGCAGGTCCTGCCCGTCAATGGTCACGCGCCCTTCATTCACATCATAGAACCGGAACAGCAGCCGCCCCAGCGTGGATTTTCCCGACCCGGTCGGCCCAACCACGGCGACGGTCTGGCCGCCCATCGCGCGGATGGTGACGCCTTTCAGGATGCCGCGGTCGCTTTCATACCCGAACACCACATTCTCAAACTCGACTGATCCTGCGCTGACCTTCAGCGCCGGGGCGCCGGGCTTGTCGGTCACTTCGGGGGGCTGCTCCAGCAGGCCGAACATTTCACGCATGTCCACCAGCGCCTGTCGGATTTCGCGGTAAACCGTGCCAAGGAAATTCAGCGGCATGGTGATCTGGATGATGAAGGCGTTGGCCATCACGAAATCACCCACCGTCAGGGTGCCGTCCTGCACGCCCATTGCGGCCATCGCCATCACCGCCACCAGACCCGCGGTGATGATCAGGCTTTGCCCCGCGTTCAGCCCGGCAAGCGTGATCCCGGTGCTGACGGCGGCGTCCTCATACTTGGCCATGGAGCTGTCATAACGTTTGGCCTCACGCCCCTCAGCGCCAAAATATTTGACGGTTTCAAAGTTCAGCAGGCTGTCGACCGCCTTTTGCGTGGCGTTCTGGTCTTCGTCATTCATGCGTTTGCGGATTTTCACCCGCATTTCAGTGACCGCGAACGTGAACCAGACATAGGCCGTGATCATCACCACGATCACCGCAAAATAGCGCCAGTCATATTGCACGAGGAAAATCCCCGCCACCAGCGCCAGCTCCAGCATCAGCGGCAGGATGGAAAACAGCACAAAGCGCAGCAGGAATTCGACCGATTTGACACCGCGATCGATGATCCGGTTCAGCGATCCGGTCCGCCGCCCCAGATGAAACCTTAGCGACAGGGCGTGGACATGTTCAAACGTGGTCAGCGCCATCTTGCGCAACGCCCGCTGCGCCACCTTGGCGAACACCGCATCGCGCAGCTGTTGCAACACCACGCCCGACAGGCGCGCGACGCCGTAAGCGACCACCAGCCCGATCGGCCCGACCACCAGCAGAAACACGCCCGGATCCGCATTTGGCCCCGGCGCCAGCAGGTCCACCGCGGCCTTGTAGATGTAGGGCGTGAAGACCACGGCCACCTTGGCCAGCGCCAGCAGCGCCAGCGCAAGAACGACGCGGCGCTTGGCCCAGCCTTCGCCTTCGGGCCACAGATAGGGCATGACGCGGGCGAGGATATTGAGATCGGAAGATGCCTTGGCGGGCGCCTCCGCAGCGGGGTCGGTCATCAGGCAAAGTCCTTGTCGCGGAGGGAGGACGCGGGCCCCCGGCCCCCGGCGCATGCGCCGCAAAGGTCCCAAGAGGCCGCGCAAGCCGCGCGTTCCGTCATGAAGGGGGCCGGCGCGCGCGCCGGGCGGTCAGGGTTTCGAGACGGGCGCATCCGGCGCGCCCGGTTCAGGCAGGTCAAACAGCTGACCGGGAAAGATCAGGTCGGGGTCGCGGATGCGGTCCCGGTTCGCCTCATAGATCAGAGTATAGCGCACACCGGACCCATAGCGCGCCTGCGCGATCCGCCACAGATTGGCGCCCGGCTGCACCACCACCTGGTCTGACAGGGCGGCGGCCTCGGCCTCCTCTCGCAGGAACGGGCTTTCGACGCGGCTCAGCACCTGGCCCGCGGCGGACAGCTCATCCACGCGCAGGGTGTAATTGCCCGGCGTGGTCAGGCGGCTCAGCGTCGCGCTCCAGCCCCCGGTGCCATCGATTTGCACATCGGCAAGCGCGGCGCCGTCGGCATAGATCCGCGCAAAGGCGCCCGGTGCGCCGCGCCCGGCGACCAGCACCTCGCCTGCGCTGTCATAGCTGACGGCGTCCAGCGTCACGACATCTGACCGCGCGCGCGGGGCTTGCACGATCTCTATGCCCCGGGGCCCGCTGCGCGCGATGATCGGCGGGGCCGGGGTGGCGGCGGCGGCGGGGGTCTGCGCAGGATCGGGCGTCGCGGTGGCCTGCGCATTGACTGTGCGCGGCAACGGCGATTGCGCGGTCATCGCGGGGTCGGCGGCCGGATCGGCTGCGGGCGGCGCGGTGGGCGATGCCGGACCCTGCGGCGGGGCGGCGCTGGCCATCTGGGCCGCCGGGGTGGCAACAGGCGGCTGGGCCGCCGGGGTGCCGATCAAAGGCGCATCGGCGGCATCGGGGCGGGGGGCGGGGGCCCCACCAGACGCGGCCTGCGGCGTGGGGACATTTGCGGCTGGCGCAGGGGCGGCGGCGCGCATGGGCGGCGCGGCGGGCGCGGCGCGTGCGGGCGGTGCGGCCACCTCAGCCAGCGCTGCGCTGGCATCCCCAAGGATCAGGATGGTGTCTGGCGCGTCTTGCACCGCGCCCGCGGCATCGGTGGCGCGCAGGCCAAGGCTGCGCACATCATTGGACGGCGGCAGATCCGCAAACGCCACGAATTCGCCACCCGAGGTGGCGGTGACCGTGCTGATCACCTGATCATCCAGCAGCACCTCAACCGTGGTGCCCGGGCCTGCACGCCCCGCCAGAATGGCGGCACCATCAGCCTCCACCCGCACCACATCAAACGAGGGAGGCGCGGGGGTGGCCATATCCTTTTGTGGAGGCTCAGCTTTTTTGGAGTTCCTGATCTGGGCAGGTGCCGCATCACGGGTGGGCACCATATCGCGGCTGGGCGCTGCATCAAAGGCAGGCGCCACATCGCGGGCAGGCGCGGGCGCGTCCACAGCCACCTGCACCCGTGTTGGCGCAATCTGGGGCGCAGGCGCCTGGGCCGCCCGATCGGGCCACCCGCCACCGCTGATCGTAAACAGCCCGATCGCCACCGCAAGCGCCAGCGCCGCCAGCGCCGCGGTCCGGACGCTGCTAAAAATCGCACTCATGATCTTCAATGGGCCCATATGGCGCGGCATCCTCATGGTCTGCGGGGTCTGCGTCGGTTATACCGCCTCAGCGGCACGATGCGCAAACGGCCCATCTGCGCGCGCGCAGATGAACGCGATCCGCCGCGCCGCAGCAACAGATCGATCATCGCACTGAAAGGCCAGCCATGTCCGCCTCACGCAGCTTCATCTCCGGCGCAGCGCCCAGCGTCTGCGTTTATTGCGGATCGCGCTTTGGCACCGATCCGGCCTATCGCACGGCGGCTGAGGCGCTGGGCCGCGGTCTGGCTGAGCGGGGCATGCGGCTGGTCTACGGCGCAGGCGATGTCGGGCTGATGGGCGCTGTGGCGCGCGCGGCGCAGGCGGCGGGCGGCGAGACCTTTGGCGTGATCCCCGCCCATCTTTTGGCGCGAGAGGTCGGCAAACGCGATCTCAGCAGCTTTGTGGTCACCGAAACCATGCATGAGCGTAAGAAGGTGATGTTCATGAACGCCGACGCCGTGGTCGCCCTGCCCGGCGGCGCTGGCACATTGGACGAACTGTTTGAGGTCCTGACCTGGCGGCAGCTTGGCCTGCACGACAAACCGATTTTCCTGACCGATGTCAAAGGCTTCTGGGGGCCGTTGTTCGATCTGACCGCCCATATGCAGGCGCAGGGGTTTGTGGACGCGCCGACCATCGACGCGCTGCGCCGCTGTGATGGGGCCGCGGCAACCTTGGATGCACTGGACGCCGCCTTTGCCTGAGCGGCGATCAAACCGCCGCCATATCCCCAAGCCGCTGGCGGTCAACCTTGCCCATGGCGTTGCGCGGCAGCGCGCCCACAAACACCACCGCGCTCGGATGCTTGAACCGCGCAATGCGCCCGTCAAAGGCTGCAAGGATATCAGCCGCAGACAGATCAGCCCCCGGCGCGCGCACCGCGACCACCACCGGAACCGCGCCCCAACGCGGATCGGGGCGGGCGGCAATGGCAGCGTCGGCAAGGCCCGGCAGGTCGTGAAGCACGCGCTCCAGCTCTGCTGGATAGATGTTTTCACCGCCTGAAATGATGACGCTCGACACCCGGTCCAAGAACCACAGCGCGCCATCCGCGCCCTGCCGCGCGACATCGCCGCTGCGGAACCAACCGCCATCAAGATCGTCCACATCAGGCCGCTTCCAATAGCCTGAGGCCAGCGCCGCGGACGCAACGCGGATTTCGCCCGCCGCACCGGGGGGCACGTCATGCCCGCCCGCGTCAGTCAGGCGCAGGCGCACGCCGGGGCCGGGCCGCCCGATGGCGCCGGGATGGCTGAACGCCTCAGCCACCTGTTGATAGATCGCCATCGGCCCAGTTTCCGTGGCACCCCAGATCTGGATCATCGGCACGCCGCGCACCTGCACCGCGTCGATCATCGGCACCGGCACGTCGGTGGACCCGGTGGTGATCGCGCGCAGCGACGACAGATCCGCCTGCGCCCAGCGCGGATGCGCCAGCAGCGCCGCCATGGTGGCTGGCACCTGCACGGTCAGCGCCGGGCGCGCGGTCTCTATCAGGTCAAGACAGGCACCTGGGTCGAACCGAGCCATCAGCGTGACCCGCGCACCGATCAGCAGCGCTGGCAGGGTCTGGATGCACATGCCCCCGACATGGAACAACGGCAGGACGGTCAGCACATGGTCGGCGGCGGTCATGGCGTGCATGTCATGGGCCAGCGCGGCATTGGCCAACAGCGCCGTTTGCCCATGCAGCGCGCCTTTCGGGCGGCCTGACGCGCCAGAGGTATAGCACAGCAGCACGGGGTCAGATGGGGTTGGATGTTGCGGTGGAACGGTTTCATGCCAAGGCTTTGCCATAAAAACTTCAACTGACGCCGCAGGTCTGCCTTTGGCCGCCAATGCGAGGTCCGCCATGGCCGCGTCGGCGATCAGCAGCCCCGGCGCAGCGTCGCGCAAGATGACCTGCAATTCCGCGGCCACCAGGCGCCAGTTGAGCGGCGCAAACATCGCCCCGATCCGCGCGCACCCCAGCAGCAGCAGGATCTGCGCCGCCCCGTTCAGCCCCAGATAGGCCACGCGGTCGCCCTGCCCGACGCCCCGCGCGACCAGACGCGCGGCGACGGCGCCCGCCGCCTGCATCAATTCTGCATAGGTGAACCTGCCATCCGGCGCATCGATCGCGGGCGCATCAGGGCGCACCGCGGCGGCGGCGGCCATGGCGTCCCACAGGGTCTGCGGCTCAGGCCTCATCGCTCATGCCTCATCACTCAGGCCTCATCACTCAGGCCTCATCGCTCAGGCCTCATCACTCAGGCCTCATCGCTCTCGCCGCGGGCGTAAAGCGCCTCCCGCCCGATGCGGTCCATGCATATTTCTGCGGTCCAGGGCAGCATCAAAGACCCGCAGCGGCTGTCGCGGTACATCCGCTCCAACGGCAGGGTTTTCAGCATCGACTGCCCGCCGCAGGTGCGGATCGCAAGGCGGCACAGGTCGTTCGACGTCTCCATCACCACATGCTGGGCGGCATAGGCCCGCAGCATCCGCGATTTGTCGGGGTCTGGGCCGGCCTCGCTCACCGCTTGGAACCACAGCGCCTTGGCCTGTTCCAGCTTCACCACCATTTCAGCAACGGCGAGCTGTTTTGTCGGGTACATCCGCCGCTTCACCGGCGGCAAGCCGGGAATTTCGCCACGCAGATAGGAAATGGTGAAATCAAGGGCCGCCTGCCCGATGCCCAGATAGGTCGGCGACAACGTCATGAACATATGCGGCCAGCGCGAGGCTGCCTGATGGTAAACGCCGCTGGGCATGAGGGCGGCGTCCTCGGGCACAAACACATCGTCAAAGATCAGGGTGCGCGACACGGTCCCGCGCATTCCCAGCGGATCCCAATCACCGACCACCTTCACCCCCTCCGTGTCCGCCGGGACCGCGAGGTAGAGCGTGCCGCGCCGGGATGCCTGCGCGCCTTCGGCCACCTCTGAGCACAGGATGCCGTAGCAATCGGCATGGCCTGACAGGGACGCAAAGATCTTTTTGCCGTTGATGCGCCAGCCGCCCTCCACCGGGGTGGCGCGGGTGGCGAAGGCCGCCGCACCCGCCGCCGCCGCACCGCCTTCGGAAAACGGCTGCGAATAAATCCGCCCGTCATTCACGATCCGCGCGCAATGCAGTTTGCGGCGCGCGTCATGGGATGCGCGGTCAGCCTCGCTCATGTCCAGATCGGCGGCCAGCGGCCCGGTCCACAGGGTTGAGCACACATGCATGTTCCATGTCAGCGCAGTGGCCCCGCAATAGCGCCCCATCTCAGCGGCGCTGAGCATATAGGCGCGAAAATCTGCGCCCGCGCCGCCTTCGGCCTTGGGCACGCAGATCGCCAGCAGGCCGTTGCGGTGCATGTCGGCGTAATTCTCAGTCGGAAAAATCGCCTCACGGTCCCAGCGCGCGGCGCGAGGGGCGAGGGTTTCCTGCCCAAAGGCACGCACGCGGGCGGTCAGCGCAGCCTCATCCCCAGTCAGGCGAAAGGCGTCGGGGTCAAAAAGCGGGGCGTCGCGCGTGTCCATCCTGTCAGCCTTTCGTGATGCGGGTGATAAAGGCCGCGGTCAGCGCCGCGGCTTCGCGCGGGGCCTCGGCAGGCATCATGTGGCCGCAGTCAAGCGTGTGGTGTTCTGCGCCCGGCAAGGCGTCGGCCATCTTGCGCACGGTCTTTTCCGGTGCGGCGCGGTCGCGCGTCCCTGCCAGCGTCAGGCAGGGCACACGGATCGCGCCCAGATCGGCGCGCCGGTCAAACGTGGTCAGGCAGCGCACGATGTCGCGATACACATGTTCCGGCGTGGCGCCGATTTGGGCAGCAATCAGGTCGCGCGCGGCCGGGTCCGCGCCCGATCCCATCATCGCATCCGCGCTCTGCACCCCCAATTGGGCCATGGTCATGCCGCGGTCCAGCGGGCCAAGCCGCGCCTTCAGGAACGCGTCTTTGAAGCTGTCATCGCGCCCGCCAAAAGCCGGAGTGGTGCAGCACAGAACAAGCGCGCGCACCCGAGCAGGATGGCTGATCGCAGTTTCAAGTGCCAGCATCCCGCCAAAGGAATGGCCGAAAAGCGTGGCCTCAGCGATGCCCAGCGCATCAAGCTTTTCAACCAGCCAATCGGCGAGGGCCGGAAAGCTTGCCGGGCCGCGCCAAGGCTCCGCCCCGAAGCCGGGCATGTCGAGGGCGACCGCGCTGGGTATCAGATCGGGGATCAGATCGCGCATCAGATCAAACCCGCGCGCGCCTGCGCCGATGCCGTGAAGGAATACGAGGGTCATGGCCTGCGTCCTTTAGATGGGGCCAAGGCGCTCCCGCCCGGCGGCTTCGCCTTCCGTTGGGCCGGGCGCCCCGGCTGCGCCAGGGCGATGGGCGCGCCATGGGCCATGGTCATACCGGTATCCCGCCGCGCACCGCATGGACCCCGTCCAGAATGATGTCGCAGCCGCGCACCGGCAGGTCAAAATGCCCTTCGGTGAAGCGCCCGGCAAATTCATTGGCACCGGTGGAGAACAGGAAATTGCCCGCATAGCAGCGCAGTTCCGTGCCGTTGGTGTCGCGCTGGTCATACATGCTCAGCGCCTCATACCGCGCGGCGGGGTTGAGGCCCCAGCCCACATGCGACACGGCATAAGCCTCAGTGTCGCCCCAGGCGGCGAGATAGCGGCGCATCAGTTCAGCGTCGGTTCCATCGCCGTCAATGGCGGTCACGTGGTCGTCGACGATGGTCAGCGCGACCGGGCGTTCGAGATAGCGTTTGAACGTAAGGTTCACATCGCCCGCATCCAGCACCAGCCGCCCCTGCACGCTGCCCGCCTTGGGAAAGCTGACGATCACGCCGCCGGGCCAATGGGCGATGGTGCCGGGCCGGTCGGTCCAGCCCCAGACGCCGGCAGATGCCGCGCCCTGCATCGCCACGGTCATGTCGGTGCCCGCGCGCGATGTGACGCGCATTTCCTGCGCGCCCCGGCACAGCGCGATGGCGGCCTTCACGGTGTCTTTCATGGCAAGGTCCGGCACCAGGCGTTCCAGACAATCGGGATGCTCGTTTGAGATCATCTGCACCCGCGTCTCGGCCTTCAGGATCCCGGCCAGTTCGGGCGCATGCAGCAGCCCTTCGACGGTGCAGTCGAACACCAGATCGGCGGCCTTCAGCGCGGTGATGGCAGCGCCTTGCCCGGTCAGCGCCCGGCTGGCCCCGGTGGAGCGGACCGGCACAGGCGCGGTCTGCGGCGGGCTGGGAACCCGCACATGGAACACGGTTGCACCCAGCAACAGGGCGGCCAGTTCAATCAGGTGGACGTTGACCTCACGGCTCTGGGTCTCCGACAGGATCGCCACGTCGACGCCGGGGCCGCAGGCGCACAGGCGCGCAACTTGGGTGAATGCCGCGATCCATCGCGCTTCGATCCGGTCGACAAGCATGGGCGCGGCTCCTTCGAGATCAACACTGAGGCGTATGGTGGCGCAATCGAGCGCTGGAATAAATATGAAATTTCATGCAATAGTTTTCCATGGATACCAATGCCCCCCCTTGTGACGACGCCCCGCTGGCACCGGGCTTTCACGAAAGCTACGCGCTTTACCTGATGGCGCGTGCCTCCAGCATGGCATCCGCGGAATTCCACGCCGCCCTCGCTGCCCGCAGCGTGCCGGGGCCGCATTGGCGGGTCTGCGCGGTGCTGGCATCGGGCCGCACAACGGTGACACGTCTGGCTGTGGCGACACTGTTCAAGCAGCCGACACTGACCAAAATCCTTGGGCGGATGGAGGCTGAGGGCCTTGTCACCCGCACCCGCGACCCATTCGACGGGCGCGCAGTGCAGGTCGCGCTGGCGCCCAAGGGCCGGGCGCTGGCCGCTGATCTGATCCCCGTCGCGCGCGCCCACGAAGCAGCCGCCTTCGCCGCACTGACCAACAAGGAAACCGCCCTTTTGCGCCGCGCGCTCCGCCGCTTTATCGAAAGCAAAGAACTCCCGGCAGGCTGACGCGGCCCCCCGCCGCCTGCGCCATCATCTGCAGCGCCGCGCAGGTGCCCCGGTCCCGCCGGTGGGTCGGTTGGTGCGCGGCTCCCGCCCGGTGTATGATGCGACCACGCGGCACGGCCCCCGCGGCATGGCTGGACACAGGCGCTAGGGCCGCCCTACGCTGCGGCGCAATATACGCTTCGGAGGCCCCATGCGTCTGCTCGTCATCTTCTGCCACCCCGTTCCCGACAGCTTCGGCGGCGCGCTGCGCGACCTCGTGGTCGACAGCGCCAAAAGCGCTGGCCATGACGTGCGGCTGAAGGATCTTTATGCCGAAGGCTTCAATCCGGTGATGTCCGCCGAAGAACGCCTTGGCTATCACGATGCTGGCACCAACGAGATCCCCGTGGCCAAAGAACTCGAAGCCCTGCGCTGGGCTGAGGGGGTGATTTTTGTGCACCCGACCTGGTGGTACGCCCAGCCTGCCATGCTCAAAGGCTGGCTTGACCGCGTGCTGGTCCCCCATGTCGCCTTCACCATGCCGACCCAGGACAAGGCCATTGGCCCCGGCCTTACGCACATCCGTCTGGTGGCGCAGATCACCACGCTGGGGTCGCCGTGGTGGCTCTGGACGCTGATGGGCCGTCCGGGCCGCGACATCTTGATGCGCGGGGTGGCGTCATGCTGCGGCCCGCGGTGCAAAACTGTCTTCATGGGCTTGCACAAGATGGACACAGCCAGCGCCTCGGATCGCGAAAAATTCCTCTCCCGCGTTGGCAAACGCATCAAACGCATACCGCTGTGACCGGAGACACCAAAATGTCCGCAATCGACGCGCTTCTTCCTCTGATCGAGGGCATCCGCACCGAAACCCACCCCAAGGCGATCCAGGCCAAAAGCCGGGATTTCTATTGGTATTCGCCAGTGCTGAAGCGAAAGCTGGACCACATCACCGCTGACCTGATCGTCTGCCCGGTGTCTGAGGACGAGGTGCTGCGGGTCCTCAAGGCCTGCTGCGGGCTGAACATTCCCGTGACCCCGCGCGGCGCGGGCACTGGCAATTACGGGCAGGCCATGCCGCTTGCGGGCGGCGTGGTGATGGATCTGCGCGGGCTGGACGCCATCAAGGACATCAAGGACGGGTCAATTATCTGCGGCGCAGGCGCGTTGATGGGCGATCTGGACACCGCGTGCCGGGCCAAGGGGCAGGAACTGCGCCTGCATCCGTCCACCAAGGAAACCGCGACCATCGGCGGGTTCATCGCCGGTGGATCGGGCGGCGTCGGGTCGATGCGCTGGGGGGTGCTGCGCGATCCGGGCAACATTCTTGCCGTGCGCGTCGCCACCATGGAGGATGAGCCCAAGATCGTCACCCTGACCGGCCGCGACGTGATGCAGGTGCACCATGCTTACGGCGTCAACGGCATCATCACTGAGGTGGAGTTCGCCCTCGCCCCCGCCGTGGATTGGGTGGAGATGCTGATCGCCGGGTCTGATTGGCTGGCGCTCAACGACCTTGCGGACCGGATGGCGCATATGGACGGGCTGTGGATCAAGGAATTGGGCACCGTCCAAGCCCCTGCGCCGCATAAATATTACCTGCGCCACCGCAAATTCCTGACTGAGGACGAAAGCGTGATTGTCACCATGGCCGCCCCCAACGCGGTGGCATGGATGGAAACGCTGTCGGCGGAAATCGGCGCGCGGATCGCCTATCGCTCAGACCAAGCCTCGGCTGAAGACCTTAGATCCCTGCCCCATGTCCACCATCTGATGTGGAACCACACCACCTTGCGCGCATTGCGAGTGGAACCGGCGATCACCTATCTGCAGGTCGGTTTCCCGAACCCCGGCCGCCACGACAAGATCCGCAAGATCGCTGCGATGTTCTCCACCGACGAAGTGATGGGCCACAATGAATTTTTCCGCGGTGACGGGTCGATCACCTGCGCGGGCCTGACCCTTGTGCGCTTCACCACCGAAGCTCGGTTGTGGGAAATCGTGAAGGCGCATGAGGATATTGGCTGCGCCACATTCTCTCCCCACCACTACACGGTTGAAGAAGGCGGCATGAAGACCACCGACCCGCTGCATCTGGATGTCAAACGCCGCCATGATCCCAAAGGCTTGCTGAACCCCGGCAAGATGATCGGGTGGGAGGACCCCAGCTTCGACTATGCCGACCATTACGCCTATCCCGGCATGATGCCCGCGCCTGAGCCGACCGAATGACCCTGCGCGGCCTGACGCCCCCTGACATCCGCCCGCCCTTTGCCCATTACGCCCATGGGGTTGAGGTCAGGGCCGGGGCGCGGCTGCTGTTTTCCTCTGGCCAGCTGGGCCTTGCGCCAGACGACACGCTGCCTGAGGGGTCGCAGGCGCAGGCCGCGCGCTGCTTTGCCAATCTTGATGCGATCCTGCGCGACGCTGGCATGACCCGCGCCGATGTGGTGCGCCTGAACGCCTATGTCACTGAGCGCGCGCATATGGCGGGCTATATGGCCGCGCGCGATGCATGGGTTGCCGATCTGCCCGCCCCGCCCGCATCAACGCTGATGATCGTCACCGGATTTACCCGCCCCGAATTTCTGGTGGAGATCGAGATGATCGCCGCCGCCGACTGAGCGCCCCGACTGAGCGCTGCCGACTGAGCGCGCCAACCGAACAGGCTGGCGCGCCGCGCGGGGGCTGCTAAGCTGCGCGCGGAATACCGTTTCGCACGATCAGGGAGCCGCCTCGCATGACCCATCGCCTCACCCCCGCCCGCCTTGCGCGGCTTGACGCCCGCATGGGCGAATGGACCGCCAATGGTGCCTATGCCGGCATGGAATGGCAGATCGGCGACATGTCCGGCACGCTGCACCAAGGGCGCTCCGGCACCCGCGCGGTCGGTGAGGCGTCGATGCCCGATGCGCCGCTCTATCGCATCTATTCGATGACCAAGCCCTTGGTGACGCTGGCTGCCATGCAGTTGGTCGAAGAATGCCGCCTGCGCCTGCATGACCCGATCAGCAATCTGCTGCCCGAATACCGCGATATGCGCGTGTTCCGCCCCGATGGGCTGACCGAAGCCGCCGCCATCCCGATCACGGCCCAGCATCTGATGACCCACACATCGGGCCTGTCCTACGGGTTTCTGGCCGATCGCAGCGCCACGCTTTATGTCGCCACTGAGACCAAGGCCGACCCCGCCCAATCCCTGCGCGAGCACGCCGCGATGTTCGCCGACATCCCGCTGGCGTTCCATCCCGGCACCGATTGGCGCTATTCGGTGGCGACCGATGTGCTCGGCGCGTTGCTTGAGCAGATTGAGGGCCGGTCCCTGCGCGACATTCTTGCAGATCGCATCATCGGCCCGCTGGGCATGGATGAAACCGCCTTTGGCATCCCCGCGGGCGCTGAGGACCGTCTGATGGCGATCTATGGCGGCACCAAGCCCGGCGGCCCGTTGAACGAACTGGACCTGACCCGCGCCTATCCGCCGTCTTCGAATGATTGGGCGCGCGGTGGGCATGGGCTGTTCTCAACCACCAGTGATTACGCCAAGCTGTGCATGTCGCTGCTGGGCCTCGCACGCGGCGAGGTGCCGGGGCTGGTCGGGCGCAAAACGCTGGAGATGATGACCGCCAACCTTGTGCCCCAAAGCGCGCTGCCGCTGGGCATTGATCGCCCCGTGCCCGGAACCGGACCGGGGCTTGGCGGCTATGGGTTCGGTCTGGGGTTCCGCACCGCACTGCCGCATGCAGGCGGCGCGCACGGGCGCAGGGTGCTCGCCAGCCCCGGTGAATTCGGCTGGTCGGGCGCAGCAGAAACCTGGTTCACCGTGGACCCGGCAGAAGGCATCTGGGCGGTGTTCATGACCCAAAACCTGGATTGTCCGGGTGCAGCCGCAGATTTCCAGACCATGCTGGCCGCCGCGATCGTCTGAGGGCCAGTCGCTGAGGTTCTGTCGCTGAGGTCCTGCCTCTGCGGTTCTGTCGCTGACATACCGTCCCGGAACGAACGGCGGGGGCGCAGGGCTTCGATCGCCCGCGCTGCAATGCGGGGGAGGGCCTGGAGCGCCCTCCCCCTGCGCCCCCCACCCCGGCCGCCCCCTTGCCGGGATGCGTGGTCAGGCAGGGGCAGCGCCTAGGTGCCGACCAGCGCAGTGTCGGCGCGGGTTGTTGCTGCCGCAGCTTCGCGTGGCAGGTCAAGCGCGCCGTAGACCAGCGCCAAGGCGCGGTTGCCCGGCACGCTGTCAGGTTCAAACCCACGGCGCCGTTCCAGCGCCTGCTGGGCGGCAGAAAGCTTGCCTGACTTGATCAGCGCGTCGATCCACAGCTGCTCAAACAAATCGCGCTGGGCGTGGCTGCCCCCCGTCTCCCAAATCCGCGGGACCGCAGTGCCAAGGTCATGGGCCGCGGCGTGCCAGCGTCCCTCAGCATGGGCGATCAGGCCGCGCGCGCAGGGCAGCGCGACCTCGGCCCACATCTCCCGCGAGGGATCGGGTGCATCAGTGGCCATGCGCGCAAACCCGCGCAGCATGTCATCAGCCTCAGCCATCCCGGCGCGCGCAAGGCCATAGATGTAGTGCAAGCTGAGGAATGCATTGACGAAATCGCCTTTGCGCGCTGCAAGCCGAGGGCTGACATCGCCCCAGCGATCCCCCACATCAGCGCCTGCCATTTCCAGCCGCGCAAGCAGCGCCACCGCGCCGATCTGGTCCTGGGAATAAGATTTGTCGAGGCCCCAGCAATGCTTGTCATAGGTCGACACCGCCGCGGCCATATCGCCTTGGCTGATCTGGAACAGCGCCATGTGCCACCAATTATGCGACAGCATGAAGGAATTAAGGTCCTCCCACGTCTCTGACATCTCAGCCAAAAACGCGCGGCCTTCGGAAATGCGCCCTTGGGTCAGGTGGATATGGGCAAGGGCGTGATGGGCCCAAGGCTCCTTGCGCTTCAGGGCCACGGCGCGCATCGCAGCATCTTCGGCGTCGGCCAGCAGGTGGCATTGCTCCAGCCCAAAGGCGAGCATGCCGTGGAAATGCGCGCGGTCCGCGTTGGCGTCCTCAACCATCCGGGCGGTGGCCAGCATGCCGGGCGAATCGCCCGCGTTAAACTGGTGGTATTGGGTGAACTTCAGCAACGCCAGATCATGGGGCCAGCGCGCCAAACCTTCGCGCCCGATGCGGATGGCGCGGGGAATATCGCCCACGGCCCAGGCCTGCAGGGCGGCAAGGGTGGCGCGCTCACGCTCAGTGCCGCTCGCGGCCTCAGCGCGGTCCAGCCATGGACGCGCCAGACCCGGCGCTTCAGGGCTTTCCAGAAACAGATGCAGCGCCCCGGCATAGGCGTTGGCGATCAGGCAACCCGGATCTGCCTGCGCGGCCGCCAGCACATTCACGGCCTTGGTTTCATAGGCCAGGAACCCTTCGGTGAAATCGGCCACCCCCTGCGCGGTCGCCGCGTCGCCCGCGGTGATCGGATTGTCCAGCCAGTCTCGGTGCATCGGGGTCTCCTCTCGCGCCTATGTTGCACTGCATAGCCTAGCGCGCGCCGACACGTGCCGCTAGGTTGATCCCCATGGAAAACTGGCGAGACGAAGGCGTGCTGCTGTCGACCCGCCGCCATGGCGAGGGCGCCGCGATTCTTGAGGTGTTCACCCCCCGCCATGGCCGCCATCTGGGGGTGATGCACGGGGGCGGATCGCGCCGCATGGCGCCGGTGCTGCAGCCCGGCGCACAGCTGAGCGTGGAGTGGCGCGCGCGCCTGCCCGAACATATCGGCAGCTTTCGGGCAGAGCCGATCCGGTCGCGCGCCGACGCCATCATGTCCGATCCCAAAGCGCTGGCCGCCATGGTGTCAGCCGCCGCGCTGCTGCGCATGTGCGTGCCAGAACGCGAACCCCTGCCAGAGCTTTACGGCGCAACCCTTGAATTGATGGAGGCGCTGGGGACAGATCCGCGCTGGGCGGAGCTTTATGCGGGGTGGGAGCTGGGCCTTCTGGCCGAACTGGGCTTTGGCCTCGACCTCACGCGCTGCGTTGTCACTGGCGCGATGCAGGAACTGATCTGGGTCTCGCCCAAATCAGGCCGGGCGGTGTGCCGGGCAGCAGGCGCGCCTTATGCCGACAAGCTGTTGGCCTTGCCCGGCTTTCTGCGCGGCGTCGATGGTGGCAGCCCCGCCGATGGGCTGCGCCTTACGGGCCATTTTCTGCGTGCCTGGGCGCTGCCTGCGTTGGGCCATGCCAAACTGCCAGACGCGCGCGGGCGACTTCAGGACCTGTTGGCAAAGGAAGCCCCGCCGCAACCGGCGTGACCGCGCGCGTCTGCGCGGGCGGTGCGGGGGGCGCAAGGCGCCCCGCGCCGCCGTCCCTGTGTTCAGCTCTGGAACGGTGCCAAGGCTGCGACGGCCTCACGGCTCAGCCGTTCAATCAGCGCCCAGTCGCCCCGCGCGATGGCGTCCATCGGCGCGACCCAGGACCCGCCAACCACCGCCACATTCGGCAGTTTCAGGTAATCGGGCGCATTTGCCAGCCCCACCCCGCCCGTGGGGCAGATGGTGATGTCCGGCAGCGGCCCGGCCATGGATTTCAACATCGGGATGCCGCCCGCAGCCTCAGCGGGGAAAAACTTCACCACCTCAAAGCCTTGATCGGCAAGGGTCATTGCCTCAGTGGGGCTGGCGCAACCGGGCAGGAACGGCAGTCCGGCCGCGTTGACCGCTGCGATCAGCCCTGCAGGTCCGCCCGGGGATACGCCGAACACGGCGCCAGCCTTCATGCAGGCCTCAACATCGCGGGCATTTCGCAAGGTGCCCGCGCCGATCACCGCATCCGGCACGGCGTCTTTCATGGCGCGTATCGCCGCCAGCGCGCAGTCGGTGCGCAGCGTCACCTCCAACACAAGCAGCCCGCCTGCGACCAGCGCGCGGGCCAGCGGAATGGCGTCCTCGATCCGCTCCACAGTCAAGACAGGGATCACGGGGGCGAGGCGGCAGATCTCAAGCGGGGTCATCGGGTCGGTCCCTTCATCTGTGCAATCAGTCCGGCGGTTGACGCGTCGAGGACATCGGCCCCTTCTTCGCCCTTCAACACCGGGATCAGCCGGACGGCGAGGGCTTTGCCAAGCTCCACCCCGAACTGGTCGAACGAATTGACGTCCCAGATCACGCCTTGCACGAAAACCTTATGCTCGAACAACGCGATCAGCCGCCCCAGCGCGAACGGGGTCAGCGCGTCATGCAAGATCGTGGTCGACGGGCGATCACCGGGAAAGGTGCGGTGGGGCGCGAGGCGGTCAATCTCAGCGTCCTCCAGCCCCTCAGCCGCCATGTCAGCGCGCACTTCGGCCTCAGTCTTGCCAAAGGCCAGGGCTTGGGATTGCGCAAAGCAATTGGCGGCCAGCAGCAGATGCGCGTCTGCGCCCGATCCACGCGGGGCGCGCGCCATGATGAAATCAGTGGGGATCACGTCGGCCCCCAGATGCATCAGCTGAAAGAATGAGTGTTGGGAGTTGGTCCCCGGCTCTCCCCAAATCACCGGGCCGGTGGCGCGCGGGATCGGATCGCCGCTGCGGGTCACGCGTTTGCCGTTGGATTCCATGTCCAGCTGTTGAACATAAGCCGCCAGCCGTTCAAGCCGCTGATCATACGGGATCAGCGCCACAGTGGGCCAGGTCATGATGTTGCGCCGCCAGATGCCAACCAGCGCCAACAGCACCGGAAGATTCTGATCCAGCGGGGCTTTCTGGAAATGCGCGTCCATCGACGCCGCCCCCGCAAGCATGTCGCGGAACCCGTCCGCCCCCACCGCAATCGCCACCGGCAGCCCGATTGAGGACCACAGCGAATACCGCCCCCCGACCCAATCCCAGAACCCGAACACGCGGCCCGGATCAATCCCAAATGCGCCGGTAGCCGTAAGATTGGTGGACACGGCGGCCAGATGCCTGCCCACCTGATCGCCGCCCACCGCGGCCGCGATCCATGCGCGCGCGTCGCGGGCGTTGGCCATCGTCTCCATGGTGCTGAAGGTTTTGGAGGCGATGCAGACCAGCGTGGTGCGCGGGTCCAGCGGCGCGATCACATCCGCCAGATGCGCGCCATCGACGTTCGACACGAAATGCAGCCGCGGCCCGTCATGGTCCGGGCGCAAGGCCCGCGTTGCCATCACCGGCCCCAGATCTGAGCCGCCAATGCCGATGTTGATCACATCGGTGAAGGCGCCCGCGGACCCGGCTGCCTTGCCTGACCGCACGTCCTCAGCAAAGCCCAGAAAGGCATCAAGGCCCGCGCGCACCATCGGCATCACGTCGGCGCCGTCGATCATCACGGCATCCCCGGCCCCGCCGCGCAGCGCCATGTGCATGACGGCGCGCCCCTCGGTCAGGTTCCACGGCGCGCCGGAGAACAGAAGATCGCGCTTGGCCGCAACCTCAGCGCCTTTGGCCAGATCCAGCAGCGCGGTCAGCACGCCGTCGTCGATCTTTTCCTTGGACAGATCGATCATCAGATCATCCGCCTGCCGGGTGAACCGCGCGAAACGGTCTGGGTCACCGGCGAACAGGCCGCGCAGATCGGTCTGCCGCATCCGCTGGCCCTGCGCCTTCAGGCGCGCCCACGCGATGTCGATGTTGTCAGTGGTCATGTCGGCTCAATGCTCCGTCATCCTTATGGATTGGCAATATTATCGCTGAAAAAATGCGGTCACACCACCACCGCCGCGCCGGTTTCGGCGGTGCCGACTGCGGCGCGCAGGGCGGCGAACATCTCACGCCCCATGCCATGGCCATTGGCGCTTAGATCATGGGTGGCGGGGATGCGGGCGGCCCATTCGGCGGCGTCCACCAGCGCCTCCAGGGTTCCGGCCTCAGCATCAAGGCGCACCACATCGCCGTCACGCAGCCGCGCGATCGGGCCGCCATCGGCTGCCTCAGGGCTGACATGGATCGCCGAGGGCACTTTGCCCGACGCCCCCGACATGCGCCCGTCAGTGACCAGCGCCACCTTCTGCCCGCGGTCTTGCATGATCGACAATGCAGGCGTCAGGCCATGGAGTTCCGGCATCCCATTGGCGCGCGGGCCTTGGAACCGCACGACGACGATCATGTCGCCGGTCAATTCCCCCGCCTTGAAGGCGGCCTTCACGCTGGGCTGATCGGTGAAGATGCGCACGGGTGCCTCAATGATCCGGCGCTCCTTGGCGACGGCTGAGATTTTGATGCAGGCCGACCCGATGTTCCCGGTCAGCAATTGCAGCCCCCCCGTCGGCGCAAATGGATCCGAGGCACGGCGCAGGATCTTGTCGTTATGGGTCTGGGCGGCGCCGTCTTCCCAATAGACATCTCCGGCATCGTCCAGCTTTGGCTCCGCCACATAGCGCGACAGGCCGGGGCCCACGAGGGTCTGGACATCTTCGTGCAGCAGCCCTTCGCCCAGCAGATCGCGGATCATAAAGCCGAGGCCCCCTGCCGCGTGGAAATGGTTCACATCCGCCAGACCGTTGGGATACACCCGCGCCATCAGCGGCACGACGGCGGAGAGGTCCGAGAAATCCTCCCACGCCAAAATCACCCCAGCGGCGCGGGCCATCGCGATCAGGTGGATCAGCAGATTGGTGGACCCGCCACTGGCGTGCAGCCCGACGATGCCGTTGACGAAGGCGCATTCAGACAAAACATCACATACCGGCGTGTAGTCTTTGGAATTGCGCGTTATTTCAAGAACGCGGTTGGTGCCCGCCACCGTCAGCGCATCGCGCAGCGGCGTATTGGGGTTCACGAAACTTGCGCCCGGCAGGTGCAGGCCCATGAACTCCATCAGCATCTGGTTGGTGTTGGCGGTGCCGTAGAACGTGCAGGTGCCCGGCCCGTGATAGGCTGAGATTTCTGCGCGCAGCAATTCATCGCGCCCGATCTCTCCCTTGGCGAAACGCTGGCGGATTGCGGATTTCTCCTCATTGCCGAGGCCAGAGGGCATTGGCCCAGCGGGCAGGAACACCGTCGGCAGATGCCCAAAGCTGGCCGCCGCGATCACCAGCCCCGGCACGATCTTGTCGCAAACGCCCAGATAGATCGCGGCGTCGAACACATCATGCGACAGCGCGATCCCCGCAGCCATGGCAATCACATCGCGCGAAAACAGCGACAATTCCATCCCCGGACGCCCCTGAGTGACCCCGTCGCACATGGCAGGCACCCCCCCGGCGACCTGCGCGGTGGCGCCTTGCGCGCGCGCGGCCTGTTTGATGATGGCGGGGAAACGTTCAAAAGGCTGATGGGCCGACAGCATGTCATTATAGGCGGTGATGATGCCGATGTTGCGCGCACGCCCACCCGCAACCGCGGTCTGGTCAGGCCCGGCGGCGGCGGCGGCATGGGCGATGTTTCCGCATGACAGATGCGGGCGGCCCGGCTCCACCTCAGCCGCGCGGCGGCAACGGTCCAGATAGGGACCACGGGTCGCGGCGCTGCGGGCGATGATGCGGGCGGTGACGGCGTCAACGGTGGGATGCATGGGCATGGCGGCTTCCTCTTTGCGGGCGTTTTTTGCAGGCGCGTCTTTGCAGGCTTAGGCGGCGTAATGGATGGTGACGGGGGCGCGGGCGCGCAGGATGGCGCGGATCGGCGCGTCCTCCACGGGTCCGTCCTGCATCGCAGCGTCCAGGGCGGCGCGTTTGCCCGCCCCAAAAATCAGCACATGGATCGCGCGCGCATCGGACAGCACACGGGCGGTCAGGGTCACGCGCGGCTCAGGCGCGCCGGGGGCCGTGATGGTCATGGTGGGGGGGGCATCATCGGCCAGCGCATCCGCAAGGCCCAACGCGCCGGGGAACAGGCTGGCGGTGTGCATATCCTCGCCCATCCCCAGCACCACACAATCAAGCGGCAGCATCCCCGCCAGCCCCGGCGGGCCGTCCGGACCCGGTGCCTGACCGCCCGGCGCAAGCGCGATGAACGTCGCATCAGCGGCCACATTTTGCAGCAGCATTTCGCGCACCAGACGGGCGTTGGACCGAGGGCTGACCTCAGGCACCAACCGTTCATCGGTGACGGTCACGCACACCCGGTTCCATTCCATCGGGCGGGTGGACAGCGCTGCAAACATCGGCCCCGGCGTGGTCCCGCCCGCGACGGCGAGCGACGCAGCTTCGGCGGCCACAAACGCGGTGAACAGGTCTTCTTGCACCGCGTCAGCCAGCCCTTCGGCGGCGGCGGCACGGCTGTCCCATGTGATGATGCGCACAGTCATGCCGACAGCTCCCGCCAGCGGCGGCCGCCTTGGTGCATCAACATCAGCGCGTCTTCGGGGCCAGATCCGCCACTGTCATAGGGCCGCGGGCCTTCGCCCTGCGCGTCCCAGCCCGCGATGATCGGATCGACCCAAGCCCAGGCGGCCTCAACCTCGTCTCCGCGCATGAACAGGGTTTGATCGCCGCGGATCACGTCCATGATCAGCCGCTCATATGCGTCAGGCATCGCAACGCCGCGCGCCTGCAACGCCTTGGCAAAGGTCATGTCGAGCGGCGTTTCAATCAGCCGCATGCCGCCGGGGCCGGGGTCTTTGATGGTCATGGTCAGGGTTATGCCTTCGTCAGGTTGCAACCTGATGACAAGCGTGTTGCCGTGGGTCTGCTGGCCAGCGAAAATCGAATGCGGCGGCGCTTTGAACTGGATCGCGATTTCGGACATCCGCGCGCGCAGCCGTTTGCCGGTGCGCAGATAGAACGGCGCGCCCGCCCATCGCCAATTGGAAATCCCAACCTTCAGCGCCACAAAGCTTTCGGTGCTTGACGCACGATCGCCAGCATCATCGGCATAGGCGTCGCCCTGCGGCCCGGCGCGGTATTGCCCGCGCACGGTGTCGAGCTTGATGCGGTCAGCCCCGATCGGATCAAGCGCGCGAATGACCTTCAGCTTTTCGTCGCGCACCGCGTCAGGTTCGAACATGTTCGGCGGCTCCATCGCCGTCAGACAAAGTAGCTGCATCAGGTGGTTCTGGACCATATCTCGCATGGCACCTGAACGGTCATAATAGCCGCCGCGCCCTTCGACCCCCAGCGATTCTGCCACGGTGATCTGCACATGGTCGATGTGGCGGGCGTTCCACACCGGTTCAAACAACGCATTGGCAAAGCGGATCGCCATCAGGTTCTGCACGGTTTCTTTGCCGAGGTAATGGTCGATCCGGTAAAGCTGCGTCTCATCAAAATGCGCGGCCAGTTGGGCGTTAAGCGCGCGCGCCCCCGCCAGATCGCGCCCCAGCGGCTTTTCCACCACGATGCGGCACTGATGCCCGGCCAGACCGGCGGACGCGAGGCGCTCCGCAATCGGGCCAAACAGGCTGGGCGCGACTGACAGATAAAACGCGCGCACCCGGTCCCCCGGCTGGCCGAGGCGGTCCGACAAAGTGGCCCAGCCATCTTCACCCATTGCATCAACATGAACGTAGAAAAGCATGGAAAGAAACTGCTCCATGTCCTCATCCGGGCGTTCATCGGCGGGAACATGCGCCTCAAGCGCCGTGCGTGCCAGGGCGCGAAAACCATCATCGTCCATGTCAGACCGGGCGGCGGCGAAAATGCGGGCGTCGGTGGGGGCCTGACCGTCGCGCATGCGCCGATACAAGGCCGGGATCAGCTTGCGCCGGGACAGATCGCCCGTGCCGCCGAACACGACGAGATCAAAGGCGGGAACAGGAATGATGCGCGCGACCATGGGTAGGCTCCGGAAGGTTGCGTGGCGGACATGCGCACACCGTGGCCCCGGTTGGGGACGGCGCGTTGCACGGCAGAGGCACGGCAGACAAGATCAGCGCGGGGCGGGCCCAAAGATGCGGGCCACGCGCGGAAAAGCTGTGCAAAGCATGCGGAGTGACCCTTTTAAAGTGGCGGATCGGGCGATGCCACGATCTGCCAATGATGATGCGCCAAGGCCGCCAAGGCGACCGCAGACGTTGTTCGCGCAAACGGTCGGGCCTAACCATTTCGCAGAACCAACCAAACGATAGCCCCGTCCCTGCGCCGGGGTCAACGCGCTTGCGCGGCGTTGATGCCGCAGCGCAGCAAGGGTGGTGGAAATCGGGGCGAGGAAATTGCCACCCTTCAACCATATGATGTATCATCAGGTTGCCCCGCCACGCCCTTCCTGCAATCAGTAAAACGGTGCGCGCTCATGGAATATGTCCGCTCTCTTCGCCCCCAGAACAGCCCTGAATTCAACGAGGCGTGGTCGCTGCTGCGTGCCTCAGACCGCACCCGGATCGCCCATCTGGACGCCGGGCTCGCTGCGCATGAAGGGATCGGCTGGATGCTGGGCGCGCCCATCCCCGCCAATCTGCGGGTGGCTGAGGGGCGCAACGTCTTCGACGCCCAAATCAATGGCGACGCGCCGCTGACCCGCATGACGCTTTCGAACGGGCTGGCCGCCGGAATGATCGAATGGCCTGATCATGGGATCAAGACGCTGTCGGTGCTGATGTCGGACAACGACCATATGCGCGGCGTGATCCCCGGCGCCACGATTGTGCCCTACCGCGTCGCAAACGGGCCGCTGTTTCGGTACAGCGAATTGGCCGAAGGAGCGCCCCGGTCCGCCACCGCAGCGGTCGGGCGGGCGCTGGAACTGGCGATGGGCGCCGCAGTTCCTGCGCGGGTTGCAAGCATTTCGATGGGCAATCCCGGCATGGGCCCAGTGGATTTTTTCCGTGGCCTTCTGGGCGGCGACATCGGCATGGCGCGCGAAACAGGCAAGGCCGTGGACCGCGCGTGGGAGGGGGGCATGATCATCGTCTGCGCCGCGGGCCAGATCATCAACACCGTGGTTTATCCCGCACGCTATGCGCGCACCATCGCCGTCGGCGGCTATGACAAGTTCGGCGGACTGCTGACCCATTACCCGCCCCAAGGCTATCAGGACCCCGACCGCGTGGACATCTGGGCGCAGGCCCAGCGGATCAACCGCGCAGGCCTGCGCGGGAAAGGCGCCGACGCCCACCCGGTCTGGGCAGAAGATGACGGCGACGGCGGTGATCCGTCCGGCACATCCTATGCCGCGCCCCAAGTGGCGGCAGCCGCAGCGCTGTGGGTTGAAATGTACCACGCCAAGCTTGAGACGCTGTTCGCTGGGGAGCGCTGGCGCATCGTCGAAAGCTTCCGGGCCGCCCTGCGCGCATCAGCCGACCGCGAAATACCGCGGTTCGTCGGGGGCACCAGGCCCGGGCGCGCGATCCGGGTGCTGAACATTCCCCGCCTTCTGACGACCCCGCCCCCTGAGGACGGGCTGACGCGCCCCGGTCCGGCAGCATCGGCGGGGTTTTGGTAGCGCGGCCGCTCAGGCCCCTGCCCGGCGCGCGGCCTCTGCCCGGATGTTGGCGCCTGCTTTGTGCAGGCGCTGATCTTCGGGCATCTCGGTGAAGGCGCGGTGAAAATCGCACCAATCCTGGTCGGTGCACCCGGTCAGCGGCGCGATCATGGTCTGAATGCCGAACACCACGGCGCAGGTCTGCGGCAGACGCAGCAGGGTCTGACGCTCCACCCGGACCCACGCGTCCTGCCAATTGGCGGGCGCGGCGCGGCTGCGGCGGCGCAGGACTTTTTCCGCCTCAGGCGTCGGGGTGTGCAGGATGGGCGTGGACACGAAATTCCAGTTGGCGCGGATCAGCGGCTTGCCCGCGACCACCCCGTCATGCAACCGCTGCACCCGCGTGCCAAGCCGGGCATCATATTCCTCCACCGGCAGATGGATGCGCATCAGCGCCTTGCCGATTTTTTCGCGCAGCATCCAGTTCGCCGGAAAACACAAGGCCCCCGCGACCAAAACATGCTCCGCCGCGCCGTCAGGACGGCTGAGGATCAGCAGATCCTCGGCCACCAGCCGCCCCAGCGCGTCCATGGGCGGGCCCGGCAGCGGCACGCGCCCACCATCCTTGCGGATGATTGCATCGCCGCTTTGGCGTGCGCCGTGATGGGTGCCGGCATGATGCAGCGCCAGATCGAGCAGCTCATGCGCCGCGGCCTCGCCTTCGGGCAGGCAGCCGATCACCTCAGCATGGGCAGTGGCGCATAGGTCATCGCGCAGCGCCATCTGCGCCGCATAGGTCGCATCACTTTGCAACCATTGGGTTTCATCAAGCGGCGCGATCCCCGGCGGATGCGCGGTGCGGGTCTGCGCCCACGGGCGCAGCGGCATACGGGCAAAGGCCCAAGACGGCAGCCCGGTCATTTCAGCCCCTGAGAGCAATGCAGCAGGTTCGCCGATGTCAGCCCCCGCCAGACCGGCCCGAAGGTCTGCGCGAAGACCAGCCAATCCATCCCCGCCTCGCGCGCGATCACCCCGAGGGGCCGACCATCCAGCCGCGCAATCAGCGGCGCGGCGGCTTTGGGCATGGGGATCTGGTGGCGAAACCCTGCAAAAGACACGCGCAGGCGGCCCTTTTTTGCGATTTCCTGCGACAATGCGCGCGCAGACAGCCCTGCCAGACGCGGGCGGGCGTCAGGCGTCATGCGCGCCATCGCTTTGCCAGCGCGCCCTGCCTTGGCGGCATAGACCACATGCAGGCGGATGTTGCCGGCCAAACGCTCAGCCAACGCCATGCGCGCGATGGGGGTCAAAGCGGCCACGCGCTGCGCAAAGGCGGGCGCGTCCGGCAGGTATTGCCCAGGATCGTAGCGGATCGGCTCCAACACTGAGACCATGCCCAGCCCCGCCGCGGCCAATGCACCGTCCAGCGCGGCAATGTCAAAGGGCCGGTCGCGGGCATGCAGCAGCAGATCGTAAAGCCCGGCATCCCCAGCCTCATGATCTGACAGAAATTCGTTGCGGTTGAACCAGTTGGTGGGGGGAAGCGTTGCCAGCGCCTGGCGGGCCAGTGCCACCTTGTCCGTGGGCGGATCGTTCGCCAGCAGCGCGCCAAACGCGTCTTGCAGCGCATAAACCCCGGTGCGGCCATAGGGGGCGTAGACCATGACGCCCATGCCGCCATCCGGTGCCAGCGCGCCCGACAGCGCGGCGAACCCGGCCTGCGGATCTGGCAGATGGTGCAGCACGCCGCAGCAATCGATGTAATCAAATGCGCCGCCCTCGACGGCAAGACGCGGGGCGGCCTCAATCAGGTCGGCGGTGTCAAACTTTATGGTCAGGCCGCGGGCAGCAGCGCGGGCCTCAGCAATGCGGCGGCTGGCGGCGGACATGTCTACATAGGTGATGTCGGCGGGGCACCCGGCATCCTTCAGCTTTTGCGCCAGCTGGATCAGGCCATCGCCAGTGCCACCCCCGGCCACCAACGCGCGAAACGGTTTGGACCAGTCGCGCGCACCACCAAAGATGAAATGGTCAATTTCCCGCAGCGCCGAAGGCGACCCCTCAATCAGCCGCGCGGCTTCGTCTGCCGGGTCGCGGGCGGGATAGGGGTAGGTTTCATACTGTTCGTGCACCGGGTCCATGTCGCGCCTCGCCTGTCGATGAACCTATTGCATCGCCAGCGGGGCCGCGAAGGTCAAGCCTCAGTCTTCGAAGCCTTCGGCAAAACGGGCGAATTTCGCACCGCGCCCTGACCAGGCCGACACCGGCACAGCCGCCGCACCGCGCGCATCAGTCAGCGCGATGGCCACCGGATTGGCCCCCGCGCTTGCCAAAGCTGCCATCGCGGCGCGGGCCTGCGCCCGGCCAGTGCGGCCCCAACGCATGGTCACCACGGTCGCGTCCGCCAGCCCCGCCAGCAGGCGCCCGTCAGCGGCTGAGGACGGCGCAGGCGCATCAATCACCACCACATCAAAGCGCATGCGCAGGGCGTTGATCAGATCCTCAATCCCCGCCTCGGCCAACACCTCGCCGCGCGATGGCGGCGCTGGGGCGGCGGGCAGCACCGTCAGGCCCGGCAGGTCCGTGGGCCACAGCGCATCGTCCAAAGGCGCCTCGCCGTCGAGCACGGCCAGAAGGTCGGTCTCGGCCTCCAGCTCATACCGGGCGGCTTGGGCGGGGGCGCGCAGATCCGCGTCCACAAGGCAGACATTGCGCCCCATCCGCACCAGCGATTCCGCCAACAACGCGGCGATTGACGACGCGCCCGCCCCCTGCGCAGCACCCGCCACCGCCACCACAATGCCGCGCGCGCCCTGTCCCTGACGCGCTGCATCGCGCAACGGATCGCGGCGCGCGGCCACGATCTGCGCGGCATGCAGCGCCACGATCCTCAGCGCACGGCCCGCCTCAGCCGCGGCGCCGCCGGGTCGGCGGCGCGCATCATGGGCCAGATCAGGAAAGCGCGCACTGACCGGCGGCGTGGCAGCCGCGATCGGCAGGCCGCACATCCGCGCCAGCGCAGCGGGGCCAGATGGCAGGCCCAGCAGCATCTCTCTTGCCAGAAAAATCAGCCCACCACCGATCAGCCCCAGCACGGACGCCAGCGCCAAAACGGGTGTCCACACCGGGCCAGACGGCGTGCGCGGCGGCGCAGCGGCAGCGATCACCCGCGCGTCGGGACGGTGCAGCCCAGCCTGCGCCTCAGCCTCAGCCAAACGGTCGAGGAACCCGTCGCGCATGCGCCGAAGCGCGGCGGCTTCCTGCTCTGCCTCACGCAGTGCGGCGGCGGCGCGGGCCTCGGCGGCGGCCTCTTTGGCAAGGGATGCGATGGCGACTTCCAGCGCGCGGCGGCGCGGATCCTCAGCCCCCGCGCCGCGCCCGGTCAGCCCGTCCCGCGCGGCGGCAAAATCGGCCAGCCGCGCACGCGCCGCTGCCCCTTCGGGACGCTCGGCCAACCCGCGCAGGCGCTGTGCCTCGGCCGCGCCCTCAGCCCGGATCAGCCGGGGGCGCAGATCGTCAAGCCGCGCACGCAGCCATGCGGCGCCGCGCTCAGCCGCCTCGCGTTTTGCGCGCGCCTGATCGGCCAAAAACGCGTCCGCAGCGGCATTGGCAATCAGCGCTGCGCGCCGCGGCGAGGTGTCCACCGCCCGCAGCACCAGCGCGCGGCTCGCGCCCGCGCGCTCCACGCTCAGCATCGCGTGCAAGGCGTCGACGGCGGCGCTGCGCCGCGCTGCAGCATCAGGGATCGGCGGGGCGGCGGAGGGGGTCCAGCCCAGCTGGTTGCGCAAAATGCCTGACAGCTCTGCGGCCAACCGCGCCGCACCGCCGCCGCGCGCGGCTGGATGGGCGGCAAGCTCTTCCTCAAGCCGCAGACCCGCCGCCACCTCTTCCAGCAACCCGCGCGACAGCAAAAGCTGCGCCTCGGACGCGATGGTCTGTTCGGGCAAGGGCACATTCGCGGACGGCGCAGCGCCGGGCGCCGGGGTGCCGCGGGCCTCAAGCAATATCCGGGTTTCGGCGGTCCAACGCGGCGGCAGCGCCGACAGCGCCCCCACGGTGATCATCACTGCAAGCCCGAGGCCCGCCAGCGCCGCACCGCGCGCGCGCCACAGCGCCGCCAGCACAGCCGCCACGGTGCCGCGCAGGCCGCCCTCAGCCTCTTGCCGCTCATTGATCTGCGCCGCCAGTGCCATCAGCGCGTCAGTCTCAGCCCGGACCGTCATCGACGCTCTCCCACCTCCACAATTAGAATCAATTGAACGCAAAACGATTAGCTTCTGGTTAACCGCTCGCGACAGCGCGATACCGGCGCACTGGCCTTGACCCCGGGCACGATCATGCGACCTTGCCCCTACCAATCGACATTGCAGGAGACCACCATGACCGCACCCCGCCTTTTCGGCATCTCAGGAGCGCTGCGCCGCGCCAGCACCAACACCCTTCTGGTGCATGAGGCCGCGCGCCTGTTCGGCCCGTGTGATCTGCAGATGGCAGACATCCACTTGCCGCTGTTTGATGTGGATCTTGAAGAAAAAGGCTTGCCCGACGCAGTGCGCGCGTTGATCGACGGCGCACGCGCCGCCGACGCAGTGATCATCTCAACACCCGAATACAACAAGAACCTGCCCGGCGCGCTCAAGAACGCGCTTGACTGGATCAGCCGGGAAAAGGTCGATGGCAAGACTGCGTTGGCCGGAAAGCCAATCGCGATCCTCTCCTCGGCAGCCGGGCGTGCAGGCGGCGAACGGGCACAATTTTCCCTGCGCCATTGTCTAACCGCGTTCAACCCGCGCGTGCTTCAGGGGCCGGAGGTTTTTGTGGCCAATGCAAGCAAGGCCTTTGATGCGGATGGGCACCTCGGCAATCAGATGACGCTGGACATGCTGACCACGCTGATGGCCGTCCTGCGCGCTGAGATCGATATGACCCGCGCCGCCTGACCAGCGCCCCGTGCCCGCCCGCGCCAAGGCCAGCAGCCCCGCGCGGGCGCCGCACTGGCCGGGGGTGCGGCGGTCGGTGCGCGGGTCCCCCGGCGATCAGCGCTCGGTCAGCTTCAGCTCAATGCGGCGGTTGCGGGCGCGGGCCTCGGGCGTGTCGCCCGGATCAATCGGCTGGAACTCGCCAAAACCGTTTGCGGCCAGACGGTTGGCTGGAAAGCCTTTGTCCTCGGACAGGTATCGCACCACGGACAGGGCGCGGGCCTGCGACAGTTCCCAATTGTCTTGATACTGCGCGCCGCGGTTGATCGGCACGCTGTCAGTGTGACCGTCCACGCGCAAGATCCAGGGCAGCTCTCCGGGCAGCTCTCCGCGCAGGCCGCCGAAGATGTCCGCGACCCGTCCCAACTGGGCGCGCCCCTCTGGCCCCAGTTCGGCAGATCCCGGCGAGAACAGCACTTCGGACTGGAACACAAAGCGGTCACCGACCACCTGAACGCCTTCGCGATCCCCCAGCGCTTTGGACATTTTTCCAAAGAAATCCGATCGGTAACGCGCGAGGCTCATGTTCTCCAGCCGCAGGCGCTCAGCTTCCTCGACCAAGCGCTTGCGGTCCTTGCGTTTGAACGCCAGTTCCCGCGCCAGTGCGGAGTTCAGCTGGGCGCCAAGCTCTCGCATCTGCACCTTGGTGTCGCCGTCGCGGGCGTCGGCCTCGTCCAGCAGGTTCTGAAGGCCCGAAAGCTGGCGGCGCAATTCGCGGGTCTGCGCGTTCAACAAGGCCACGCTGCGCGCCTCCGCTTCGGCGATGGAGCGTTCTTCGGACAGCGACCGCTCCGCCTCCACCAGCATCGCGGCGCGGGCACGGGCGGTTTCCTCAGTGTCCGACAGGGCGTCGCGCGCGGCCGCCAGTTCGTCGGCCCGGTCCCGTTCGGCGGCGCGTGCGGCGGCCAGCACGGTCAGCGTTTCCTCAGCCTTGCGGCGCTGTTCTTCAAGCGCCAGCGACATTGCCGTCAGTTCATCATCCGCGCCCTTCAGGCGCTCGCGCAGCGCGGCAGCGGCGGCGGCTTCCAGCGCGCGGGTCTTTTCTTCTTCGGTGATGCGGGTCCGCAGGGTCAGGATCAGCCGGTCCTTTTCATCACGGGTCAGCATCACCGCTTCAAGCCGCTCATCGCGCGCGTCGCGGTCCTGCTCCAGCCGGGCCAACTGCGCCTCAAGCGCGGCGATCCGTTCGCGCTGGGTCTGCAGATCCTGCGCTTGCCCATCGCGATCAGCAATCACACCAGCCAGCAGGGTTTCACGCTCCGTGCGGGTCAGAAGAACGGCTTCGAGCTTTTCTTCAGCCGCGTTCAGCCCCGCATCAGCGGCTGACAGATCCTCAGTCCGTGCGGCCAGATCAGCCTCCAGCGCCGCAAGCTGTTCGGTCTGCGCGGCGATGGCGGCATTGGCAGCCGTCAGGTCTTTTGCCTGCGCAGCGACACGAGCGGCAAGCGCGTCCCGCTCTGCCGTAAGGCGCGGAAGCACGTCTGGATCAATCGCAGCGGCTTCCTTCTCCAGGGCGCGGTGGGCGTCCTGAGCTTCCCTCAGGCGTGCATCGGCGGTGCGCGTGGCCTGCAGCAGCGCAGAGATCTGGCTGTCGCGCCCTTCGAGCGCCTCGCGCAGCGCGGTGAGGGCGGCGTCGCGTTCTTGGCTCACGACGCTCAGCCGGTCGATGGCGCTGTCTTTGTCGAGGATCGCGGCGTCGCGTTCGGCCATCGCTTCCTGCAACGCGGCAAAGGCGGCGTCGCGGGTGGCGGCCTGCGCGGTCAGACCTTCGATTTCGCTGGCCTGCTGCGTGCTGGCCGCGTCCAACGCGGCCATGGCGGCGTCGCGTTGGCGGGCGACCTGCATCAGCGTGCTGATCGACACATCCTTGCTGCGTGCGTCGTCTTCGGCGCGGGCCAGTTCGCCAGTCAGGCGGGCAACATCGGCGCGGGCGGCGGCCAGATCCGCGGCGGTCTTCTGACCGTCAGTTTCCAATGCGGCGGCGCGGGCATCAAGCGCGCGCAGGGCCTCGTCGCGTTCGCGTGCGATGCGCAGCATGTCCGACAGGCGCGCGTCCAGCGCCTCAGCCCGGCGCAGGCGTGCCTCAGCACTGTCTTGCAATTCGGCCAATGCGCCTTCCTGGCGGGCCGTGGCGGCGGAAAGGCGGGTGATGGCCTGGTCCTTGTCAGCCACGCCCTTGCGCAGATCGGCGATCAGGGCCTGCATCGCGGCGCGCTGTGCGGCGGCCAGACGCGCGGCCTCCTGCTCTGCGTTAATCTCGGTGCGCAGGCGCGCGAGCGCGAGGTTCAGCTGATCCTTTTGCGACAGCTCGGCGGCTGCGGCCTCCTCCATCCCGGCGATGCGGGCCTCAGCAGAGTCGATCTGGGTGGCGCGGTCTGCGCTTTGCGCGCTCAGCGATGCGATGCGGGCGCGCGCGGCGCCGACATCCGACAGCAGCCCGGCAACCTGCTCTTCAAAGCTCGCGATGCGGGCGTGGGCCTTGGTGCGCTCAAGCTCCAAGCTGGCGGTCAGCGCTTCGAGACGCGAACGCTCCTCGCTTTCTTGCTCAAGGTTGGCCGAGAGCAGGCCGACCTGCCGCTCCAACCCATCAGATTTGGCCGCTTCAAGATTCAGCACCTGCGCCAGACCGGCCAGTTCAGTGGTCAGCAGGTCGAGCTCCTTGTCCTGCCCAGTGATGGTTTCGCGCAGCACGAACTGGATGATCATAAAGATCGACAACACGAAGATCAGCACAAGCAGAAGCGCCGTCATCACATCGACGAAGCCCGGCCAGACATTAGACTCAAACCGCTGTCCCCTGCGCCCCAACGACATGGATCAGCCCTCGCCCCCGCCCTGCACCGCGCGGGTGAGGCGGGCAAGATCGGCGCGGATCTCAGCAATGCCGTCTTGGCGACCGGCGGACACTTCTTCGACCATGCGGGTCACGGCCAGATCAATGTTGCGCATGCGTTGCGCGGTTTCAGGCCCGGCGCCTTCTTCAGTCAACGCCCCAAGGCGTTCCTGCGCGGCGGCCAAACGGTCGAGCCGGCGCAGCAGATCCGGCCCACCCACTGGCGCGCCTTCGGCCGCGACCGGCATGTCGGCCAGCTTGCTGACCGCATCGGTCAGCTTGGCGATGCGGGCGTCGGTTTCAGCGCGCGACACCTCAGCCTTGCGGGTCAGTTCGACCAGCGCGTCGATCTGGTCGGCGGACCGGTCCAGCAGATCAGCGGTGTAGCCCGTCGCGCCGGGAGCCGAGGGGCGGTCATCACCTTCGGGCACAATGCGCACGATGGAGGACAGCCATTCTTCAAGCTCCCGGTAAAACCGGTTCTGCCCGTGGGAGGCAAAAAGATCCAGCAGCCCGACCACGAGCGAGCCAGCAAGTCCCAGCAAGGACGACGCAAAAGCGGTGCCCATGCCATCAAGCTGTTCATTAAGACCGCCCATCAATTCATTGAAAACATTGATGGAAGATTCTTCGCCGGACAGGTTCAGCGACTGCATCGTCTTGACGATGCCGGGGATCACATTGGACAGCCCCCAGAACGTGCCGAGCAGACCCACAAGGATCAGCAGGTTGGTGATGTAGCGGGTAATGTCGCGCATTTCGTCGATGCGGGTCGCAACGGCATCAAGAATCGCGCGGCTTGACGACGTGGTGACCGACGCGCGCGCCCGCCGGTCCCGCAGGATCGACGCAAGCGACACCAGCAGCCGCGGCGGGTTAACGAATTCATGCCCCGGCCGATCAATGGCGAAGCCTTCAAGCCAGCTGACCGAAGAGATCAGCAAAATGACCGCCCAGAAAACCGCGATCAACCCGATTGCGAAGATCCCGAGGATCGCGCCGTTCAGGTAAACATTGGCGTTGAACACCGCTGAGATCGGTTTGTAGAGAAAGAACACCCCGACGCCCACTAGGGCGAGCGCGATGATCATCAGCACGATCTGTCTGATCGGCTGCGAGAATTCGATCTGACGCTCTTGCACGAAAGTCATGGCGGACTGCGCGAGGCCCCTCCTCAAGGTCTGCGGCGCCCGGCGCCTTTTTGATGCACGTTGACCTTACCTAACACCTTTAGGCGTCGGCGGAAAAGCCCAGAAAGGCGCCATGTGCGAATGGGGTGCGGAAGATCAGCTGCCAGACGTGATCGCACCCTTGAAACGCGTCAGGTGATCGCGGCTGCGCAGGTGGTCGCCGATCTGATCGGGCACCATGGCGCTGGCAGGGATATTCACAAAGATATCTTCATAAAAACAGCGGGTTACGGCGCAGATCACCAAGCACAACCATGCCAGAATGTCCGCCCCACGGTGGGGGGCAGGCATCACTGACACCGGTTTTGCGTCAGTCGCCGCGCCCGACACAACCCGTTGATGGCGCTATTCAGCCAACCGGGGATGGCGCAAACATAGTCTGGCGGTGAAATGATCAGCCCGATGGCGGCGCGGCCCCGGCCACCGCGACGCCATGTTGGTGAAGGCGCGCCGCACCCTGCCGCAGATCGCGGGTGTGTCGATGCTCCGCCCCGGTCCTGACCGCAGATCAGCCGCGGATGACGCGGGCGAACTTGTCGAACACTTCGGTATTGCCCGCGATCAGATTGCCCGAGGCGACGGGATCAGCCTCATCATCGCGGATGTCTTTAACGAAACCGCCCGCCTCGCGCACCAACAGCGTGCCGGCGGCGATGTCCCAGGCGTTCAGCCCGCGTTCCCAATACCCGTCCAGCCGCCCTGCCGCGACCCAGGCCAGGTCCAGCGCCGCAGCACCGTTGCGGCGCATGCCCGCGCAGCGCGGCATCAGGCGGGCCATGTCCTGCAACGTCTCGGGCAGATTGCCCATGCCCGCGAACGGCATGCCAGACCCGAAGACGCAATCGGTCATTTCGCGGCGGCCCGACACGCGCAGGCGCTGGTCGTTCAACCAGGCACCCTGCCCGCGCTCAGCGGCGAAAATCTCGTCCTTGGTGGCGTCCAGCACGACGCCGGCGACGATCTCGCCCTTATGCTCCAGCGCGATCGAGATCGCCCAGTGCGGGATGCCGTGCAGAAAGTTGGTGGTGCCGTCCAGCGGGTCAACAATCCAGCGGCGGGTCGGATCGGTGCCGTCAAAGGACCCGGTTTCCTCGCCCAGCCAACCATACGCGGCGCGCGCGTTCATCAGCTCGGATTTCAGAATTTCCTCAGCCTTGATGTCGGCTTTGGAGACGAAATCGGCCACGCCTTTGCGCGACACCTGAAGGTTCTCCACCTCGTTGAAATCGCGCAGCAGACTGCGGGCGGCTTTGCGCGCGGCGCGGATCATCACGGTGAGGGTGGCGGAAGCGACGGGCATGGATCTGATCCTTCGGCGGGGCTGGGCCCCAGAATTGGCGGCGGGGCTGGGCCCCGAAACTGGCGGCGGGGCTGGGCCCCGAAACTGGCGGCGAGGCGGCAAAACCCCGGAAATGGCGAAGGGCGCCGGGGAACCCGCCGCCCATTGATCTAGTGGAAAGCACGGCCCCGGCAGCGATCCGCCGGGGCCGTGGGCGCGTCAGGCGCGCTCGACGTATTCGAAGGTCTCAGTCGACACGACCACTTTTTCACCCTGCGCCACGAAGGGCGGCACGGTGATCCGCACGCCGTTGTCGAGCAGCGCGGGCTTGAAGCTGTTGGCCGCGGTCTGGCCTTTGACCACAGGCTCAGTTTCCTCAATCACGCAGATCACCTTGTCGGGGATCGAAACGCTGAGCGGGTCTTCGTTGTGATATTCAACCTTGACGGTCATGCTGTCTTGCAGAAACGGACGGCGATCACCCAGAAGATCGGCCGGAAGCTCGACCTGCTCAAAGGTTTCGGTGTCCATGAATGTCAGGATGCCATCCGTCTCATAAAGGAACTGCTGCTCCTTTTGGTCTAGGCGCACACGCTCAACCTTATCTGCCGAACGAAAGCGTTCGTTCAGCTTGCGGCCGTCGCGCAGGTTCTTAAGCTCCACCTGAGCGAACGCACCGCCTTTGCCGGGCTTCACATGCGAAGTCTTGACCGCAACCCACAGGCCGCCATCATGCTCGATGATGTTTCCGGGACGGATTTCGTTGCCGTTGATTTTCATCACGTCGCTCGTCTGGATCAGAGGCTGCGGGCCGGGTCCGCCGCGCGCATGGTTGCGCGGTCCCGCGGGTTCGTTCGGGGCCATAGCACCGCCCACCCGTGCTGGCAAGCGCCGCGCCGGGCGCGGCGCTTGACTTTGCCGCGCAATCGGCGCACAACCATGACGGGAACGGGCGGGATCATGCAACTGACGGAGGAGGCATCATGCGCCTCGCCGCTTTCATAGTTCTTGCCGTTGGCGCCGGCGCATCCATGCTGGCTCATGCCGCGACCACGGGCACCGCGCGCGTCGCGCTCACCCCCTCGGCGGCAGAGCTGCAATTTATGCGCCACGCGCTCGTCGATCAGCTGAGAACATCCGAAGGCGCCATCGCGGACGATCTATTGCTGTCTCCCGGCGACGTGCCGGGCGAATGGCAGTTTCGTGGCCGCGCCGCACCGACCCCTGACACAGCCGAAATCGGACCAGGCCAGCCCCACCCCCATGGCGCGCTATACGGGCGCGCCGCGCTGACCTGCGCGCTGGATGGTGCCCGTGCACCGCTTGCCGCGGGGTGTTGGCGGGTGACGCTGCTGCAGATCGGTGGCGGCAACATTGCGCGCCTGTCGGAGCCGCGGACTGCCACCGGAGGCTGAGTGACACTGGCCCGACATGCATCACCCCGGCGCGGCGCTTCCGCGGGCACCGGGCTTTGTGGCGCGCACCAGCCATTGGCACCGCTTTCCCGCCGCCACCTGCGCTCTTGGCAAGGCCCGGACGTGGCTTGCGAGAAATGCTGAAATTTCCGACGCGGCGGGTGTTGACCCCGCCAGAACCATCCGATAGATCAGCTTTTACCGAAGGCGAGCAGCCGCGGCGAGGCGCAAAAACCGCGCTGACCGCACTGATCGCTTTAGGGTTCTGCTGGGGAATAGTTTAACGGTAGAACAGCGGTCTCTGACACCGTCAGTCCTGGTTCGAATCCAGGTTCCCCAGCCATCAACCTTGGTAGCTGGTTTATTTTTATACAAAAACTCTGCACCCCAAACACTGACCTACCCAAAGACAAGCCCACCTCAAAACGCTTAGATTTGAGAACCAAGCGGCGATCTCGTGGAGGCACCGCAGATGCTGCACTTTGATCTCTGGGGTCAGATTGATCTTCGAGGCTTTGGCAGACTGGCACCACCTCAGTCAGTCATTGTAGATGCCAGCTTGAAGCCGCTTGAAAGCCTGCTTGACCATGGCCAGCCTGTCCTTGCCTTCGGCGACGAAGGCCATAGCGTGAGATAAGGAAATGGTACAGTTTCTTGGATCTCAGCCCGCGCGCTCATAGGCGTCAAGGATGCCCTCCAGTAGCTCCTTCAGCTCACCTGACGCACTGATCGCGGAATCGCTCTAGGCCGCTCAGCCCTCTCACTGCGTGGCCTGGCGGAGATTCTGACCGCAGCGCGATCCGGGTTGCGCTAAATGCGAACCTTGCGCGCGCCCTTGCTGACCGAGGGGCTGTATTTGCTCTCTGGACCGTGGTTTACGTCGTCGCCGCAGCCCTCAACGCACATCTTCTCCGATTGATCGAACAGCATGAGACCGTCCAACTTGGGCAGAATGACGCGCACAGCCGCTTCGTCCTTGGTTTCGATATAGCCCTGCACCGTGTCGGCTTGCGGCGGATCGGGCCAGACAATCACTTTGAAGCATCGCACCGCTTACGCGTGCGCCGCCGGTCCGGTGCGACCGGCCTTCATCGAGGGATAGGCCGTGAAGATGTGCTCATATAGCGTAAGCGTCCGGCCCCACCGCCCTGCCGCGCGTAGCGTGGGTCAGATAGTGTCCGCTTTGGATAGCGGACACTATGGAGCGGTTGATGACGCGTCGGACGAAGCGGCTTTGGACGGACGAGGA
>JBLGAC010000028.1:0-52361 GCA_047610385.1 Paracoccaceae bacterium
TGAGGCCATCCCGCTCTCAGCCACGCGGGTTTTAGGGCCCGCCACGGCGAAGGGCAGGGCCACCGGTTCGGGCGCCGCATGAATCGCGCCCGCCGCCGAGAACGCCATCCAGTCGACGATCTCCTAGCTGTGATTGGTTTCCAGATCGAAGCTCTGATCCTCCAGCGCCATCGCCTTGAACCCGGTCGCGGTGGTCGGGCCGAGCCGCGGGCTGGCCGTGTCGGTGCCGAAATCAGACGCCAATGCGGCCACCACCAAAGGCGCCTCCGCGAAGGCGGCGTTGGTCAGCTTGCCATTGACGTTCCAGGCTGAGGACCCTGCCTGCCAATCCATGTCCGAAAGGCTTCCTCCGCCATGCTCGATCGCGAACCAGCCCGCGTCTTCGACGGCGTGGTTAAGGTTGTCCGCCTGCTCCTCCTGCATGCTCAGATGAAAGCCGTCCGTGGTGGGATTGCGCTGGCGCGAGATGATGAAATCTGTGCCGTCAAAGGTCTGCACCTGACTGAAGATTGACGGCGCAGTGTCGAAATTTTCGGCGAAGGCGCCGGTTGCGGAGACATTGCGGAACCGGGTGGCGGCGGCCTCGACCTTGTTCAGGCTGTGCGCCAGCGCGAACACCACCGGGTCGATATAATCGTTGGCGAAGGTCAGGGTCTGCCACGGTGTGCCGACGGTCAGTTGGACGACTTCGCCGACGGCAGTTCGCGCCGGGACCAACGAGATCTTCACGCCGTCCGGCCCCGCGTCGAAGGACAGCGCCAGATCGGGGGCAAAGCCAAGCCAGGGCGGCGCCTCGGCCCGCCCGTCGCCGTCAGCGTCGGCGTCAAATGACAACAGGTCTGCGTCATGGCTGAACTGGGCCGCCGAGGTCGCGTCAGTGACCAGCAGCACATCGTCCCTGCCCATGTGCAGCAAGGCCGCGCCGTCGAACTGCGCGGCCGTGCCGCTCAGATCGGCGGCGACGGCCCCCAGATCGCCCAGCACCGGCGGCCCGTCCGCATCGATCGCGGGGTTGGCGAAGCGCGGCGCCAGCGGCACGCCGACATAGACGCCCAGCTCAACAAAATATTCACCGCCGCCCGAAGCCGGATCGATTAAGGCGAACACGTCCGCCAGCCTCAGATCAGGCCGATCAGCCATCAGGATCGTCGCGCCGCTGGGCGCCTGCGCGGCTGCGCCGATGTCGCCCAATGGCGCATCCCACAGCAGGTTCCCGCCGGAGAGAAGGATCGACGCCGCGGACCGCTTGGTTTCCGCGATCAACACGCCCGACAGGATGACCTCGGCGCCGTCCCGCGCCGCGAGGCCGCCGCCCTGATAGGCGCTGTTGAGCCCGATCTTCCCGCCAGCGATCGACAGCGTGCCGGGGCCGGAAATCTCGATTCCGCCGCCGCTGCCAAGCGTGTCCGGGCCCGCCAGCCCGACATTTCCAACAACCGCCACGTCACGCAGGCTGACCTGCGCGGCATCCTCGATCAGGATGCCGCCACCATGCTCCGCCGCGCCCCCTTGAACAACCAACCCGAACAGTTCGGCGTCAAAGGTGATCGTCCCCGACAGCACCCCCGAGGTGGCCGACGCAATTGCATCGCGCAATGAAATCACGCCGTCATTGTCGTGCTGCACATCGGCCAGGGTCGTGACCACCAGCGACGGAGATGCAAGCGGCGGTGCCTCATGGGCCCCGATATCGGCGCCAGGCCAGTATCGGGCGACGCCGTTGGCACCCTCGGGCAGCGCTTCGGCGACATCGCCGTCGCCGTCCAGATCCGCCGTGTCGGGAGCGGGCAAGGCGGCGTCCGCCCCCCCCTAGCGCCGGGTTCGCAGGATCGAGCGTCAGCGCGACACTGCGTCCGAACCCGCCGTTCTGAGCCGCCAGCCCACCGCCCGTCGCGCCGTCGACGCCCGCGAACACGTCGTTCAGCGCCAGCCCGGCATCGGCCAGAACCAAGCCGGGGCCGAAGTATCGAACACCGACAGCCCCCCGGTCACGCCGCCGACATTGCCGCTGATGGTGGAAAACGCGATGTCCGCCGACGCGGTGCCAACGACATTGATGCCGCCTCCCGCCGACGCCTCGTTTTCGGCGACGACCAGATCACGCCCGATCAGCGACGCTTTGGCGGCCAAGAAGATGCCTCCGCCGTCGCCGCCCGCCTCGCTGGAGAGGACGCGGACATGGTCGAGCGCCAGCGCCCCGCCGCCCTCGATCAGCACCGCGCCGCCGTTCTCCGCGTCGTATCCAAGCTGAAAGGTCATGTTGGTGATCGCGGCATCGCCGCCATCGGCCACGCGCAACACGCGGAGGATATTTCCGCCGGACATGAGGACGCCGCCATAGGCAGTCGTGCTCAGATCAAAGGTGATCGTGCCGATCGCCGCGCCGGATTCGGCCAGGGCGATCGCTTCGCGCAGCGACTGCACGCCGTCACTTGCATCTATCACATCCAACAGGGTGGTGACGACCAGCGAGGGCGGGATGGGGGGCGGCGCCACGGTTTTGACCGGCCCGCCCTTGTCCGCCAGCACCGGTGCCGCGCCGTCAAAACCCGCGAACAGCGTCGCGGGGTCCGCGACGGTCATGCCCGCCAGGGCGGTTGGGGTGTAGGTGTCGGTCAGCACGCCCGCGGACCCCAAGGCCACGCGCGCGGCGTCGAGGCCCGCGAAGCTGTCGCCATCCCCCGCCAGATCGGTGCCCAAGGCCGCCGCGTTGCCCGCGTTGGTGACGTGGCCCAGCGTGGCCGCGGTCTGCGTGATCGAGATGCCGCCGCCCCAAAGGGCATGGCTTGCGGCCACGGTCACGCCGTCCAGATCCAGCGCCGCGTTGGTTTCCGCCTGAATGCCGCCGCCAAAGCCGTCGGTCTGCCCGTCCAGCACAATCAGATGGCTTAGGCGCGCATCGGCACCGTCCTGCACCCGCAGCACGCGGCTGAGACCCCCGCCCGAGACGGTCACACGCGACCCCGTCGTCATCCGCGTCGCCGTCAACGGTCACGGCGCCGGAAGTCACCAGCTCCGCCCCGTTCAGTGCAATGACCGAGCCGATGGGAAAGGCCGCCGCGGAGAACGTGATCGTGCCGGTCAGCGAGCCGTCATTGACCCAGCCGATCGCTTCGCGCAGCAAGGTCACGCCGTCGCTGTTGTTCATCACATCCGCCAAGGTGGTGACCAGCAAGGACGGCGCGTCGGTGATCGGGGCCTCATAGGCGCCGATGTCGGGATTGGCGCCGCGCGCGACGCCGCGGGCGTCGAAGGGCTGGGCTTCGGCCAGATCGCCGTCGCCGTCCAGATCATGGGCGTCGGGCGTCGGGGGAATGGCCGTGCCCAGCGCCGGATTGCCGCCCACCGCCGCCAGCGCCACGGTTTTGACCGCCCCGCCATTGTCCAGCGCCAGCCCGCCGCCCGTCAGGGGATCGATGGCCGCGAACACGTCGCCCGCATCCAGCCCGCGTGAGGTCAGCACCACCGCATCCGCGCCTAAATCCGCGACCGCGTCGCCGAATGTGCGCCGGATGGCGTTGGTTCCCAAGATGATGCCGCTCAGCGTCGGGGTGTTGTCGCCGCGCAGCGCCAGGTCCGCGCCGACAGATCCGTGGTTGCCCGCGATGATGGTGTTGGACAGGGTTGGCGCGGTGCCACCCGACAAGGACATCACCCCGCCGCCATAGCCGATGGCAGATTCCACGCGGTTGCCGGTGATGGTTGAGGACCGAATATCCAGCGCCGGGCCATAAAGCAGCGCGCCCGCGGCCCAGAACGCCGCGCCATTGCCGTGAATGGTCGCGTTTTCGATAATGTCGGAGGCATTGTTGGCATGCAGCCCGCCGCCGCCGGAAAAGGCGTAATTCCCGCCGATTTCAACGTTCACCAGATCGAGCGCACCGTAATACGTCCGGATCGCACCGCTGAGATTGCTGGCCATGTTGCCGGTGAACGCGGTGTCGCGCGCGCTCATTGATCCGCCGTTCAGGACCGCCACGCCGCCGCCGTCGCCCGCCGCGTTGTCCGCGATGGTCACCCGGTCCAGATCCAGCGCCGATCCGTCATCCACCAGCACGCCGCCGCCCTGCGGTCAGCCCGACAAGCCCAGCACGCCGTCCCCGACGCTGCCGCCGGTCAGGACCAGCGCCTCAAGGCGCAGATCAGCGCCGGCGGTCAGTTCCATCACCCGCGATGCGGCGTGCGCGTCGATGGTCACGTCCGCGGTGCCGTCGCCATCCACGTCGCCGTCAATGGTCATGGCCGAGCCGACGGTCAGCTGCCCGCCGGTCAGCAGCACCCTGCCGCCCTGCGCGAAGGTGATCGTGTCGCCATGGACGCCGGTGGCGGCCCAGGCGATCGCTTCGCGCAGCGAGGTCAGGTTGTCGCTGTCATTGACGATGTCGAGCATGGTGGTGACATGCAGCGACGGCAGGTCCGTGCCCGGCGCCTCATAGGTGCCCAGATCGGCATGGGCCGGCGCGCGCGCCACACCGCGCGCGTCGGTCGGCAAGGGCTCCGCCGTCACGCCGTCGCTGTCGAGATCGAGATCGAACGTGTCGACCCCGCCGATCGCGCCGCCGGTGACCGGGTTCTGCAGGTCCGAAGACAAGGCGACAGTGCTGCCGAACCCACCATTGCCATCCGCCTGACCGCCCAGCGCGTCCAAGGTCGCGAAGACATGGGCCAGGGTCAGCCCCTGATCGGCAAGCACCTGCGCCACGCCGCCGTCGATCGCCACCGCGCCGGTGATGATCAGCGCGCCCTCAGTCAGAAAGGTGGCGCCCGCGGCGAAGGTGATCGTGCCGGTCAAGACGCCGTCATTCAGCCAGCCGACCGCCTCGCGCAGCGAGATGACCCCGTCGAAACGGTCCGTCACATCCGCCTCGGTGGTGACGATCAATGAGGGCGCCTCGTCTGCGCTCAACTCAAAGGCACCCAGATCGGCCGAGCGCGGATCGCGCAGCACAAAACGCCCGTCATGGCAGGGATAAAGATCCGGATCCGCCGCGCCCAGCGCCGGGTTCAGGTTGCGCTGCACCAGCGCCACCGATTGACCGAACCCGCCCTCGGGCGTGGCAAGGCCGCCGCCCGTCAAGCCGTCGATCACCGCGAACACATCCGTGAGCGCGATGCCTTCATTTGCCAGCACCACCACCAAGGGATCAAGCGCCGCGATCGATCGCCCAACGATGTTCCCGCCGACGAAGCTGACGCCGGTTCCCAACACATCCGCGCCCGAACTGGCGGCATTGCTGTGCACGGTGGAGTTTGTCATTTCCAGCGATCCGCCGTCGATCCCGATGCCGCCGCCCCAGTCGGCGGTGTTGCGGGCGATCTCGCCGCCCTCAAGCACCACGTCGCCGGCAACGTAGATGCCGCTGCCAAGGCCGCCCGCCAAGTTGTCGGCGACAATCAAGGATTGCTGGCGCGCTTCGGCAAATGCGCCGCTCTCCACCATCACCGCGCCGCCATTGCCGTCCGCGGCACCCCCGGCCAGCGTCATGCCCGACAGGTCCAATTCGATGTTGGCGGCGACGTGCATCACGCGCGCCAGCCCCTGCGCGTCCGGCGCGATGGCCCGATAGCCGACGATCTGCATCGAACTTGCGATTTCCAAAGCGCCGTGATCCAGCAACAGGGTGCTGCCGAACAGCGCGCCGTCGAAGGAGATCACCGCTCCGCCGCCGGGATCCGTCACGCCCGCCAACGGCCTGCTCGGCCGCCAAGTCGGCACCATCGAACAGATCGTCGTCAAAGCTGGTCACAAGGCAATCGGTCATTGGTCAAATTCTTATCGCCGGATCGCGCCCGGCGCGTCCGCCGCAAAACTGCAGACCGGAACGTGAGGCCCTGCAAAGACGGGTCCGGGCAGATCGAACGGGCCTGAAACACCGAAGAGGCGCAGCGCCGCTGGATCTTTCGGTTCGGTCCTGACTGACGGCGGACCTGACGCCCCTTCGCGCCGCGCGTCACGGGCGCGGCTGAACAGCCGGGGGGATGGCAAGCCGTTCAAACGCTTGTCGCACGGCAAATTCGCGGGTGGCGATGGCGAAACATCGCCAAGGCCGCTGTCCGCCGCGACGCGTGAAATCGCATGGAAGTGATGAGGCGGGCAGCGTCGAAGTTGCGCCCGCCGTTGACGCAATGTTAACCGAGCATCCAACACCGGATCACCTACGTCAGCCGCTGCGCGCCGGACGCAAAAAAAGGGGGCGCGGCCAAGCCGCGCCCCCACCCGTCCGATCAGGCGGCCCGGCCCGATCAGACGAACTTGTTGACCCAGTTTTCCAACCGTTCCTGCCTGCCCGAACGCGGCTGGGGGTCAAATTCTCCGGCCATGGCGCGGGCGTGGCAATCATCCAGCCCGCCCTTCAGCATCGCCTGCGCATCGGGCGTGCCCCAGCCTGCGTAACGCGCGGCGCGCATCGCCTCCAGCCCACCATCGGCCAGCATCGCGGCGGCGGCTTTCAGGCCGCGCGCACAGACATCCATGGCGCCGATATGTGACAGGATCAGATCCTCAGCGTCCAAGGATTGGCGGCGCAGTTTGGCGTCGAAATTGGTGCCGCCGGTGGTAAAACCGCCTGCCTTCAAGATCTCATAATACGCCAGCGCCACTTCGGGCACGTTGTTGGGGAACTGGTCCGTGTCCCAACCCGACTGGTAATCGTTGCGGTTCATGTCGATCGACCCGAACAAGCCCAAGGATGCCGCCGTCGCAATTTCATGTTCAAAGCTGTGACCAGCAAGAATGGCGTGGCCTTGTTCAAGGTTCATCTTCACCTCTCCCTCAAGCCCGAAGCGTTTGAGGAACCCATACACCGTGGCCACGTCGTAATCGTATTGGTGCTTGGTCGGCTCCTGCGGTTTTGGCTCAATCAAGATCTGGCCCTTGAAGCCGATCTTGTGCTTGTGCTCAACCACCATCGACAGAAAGCGTCCCGCATGCTCAGCCTCAGCGGTCAGGTCGGTGTTCAGCAGGGTCTCATACCCTTCGCGCCCGCCCCACAGCACATAGTTTTCGCCACCCAAACGGTGGGTCGCGTCCATGCACAATTTGACCGCTCCCGCCGACCACGCGAACACGTCAGGGTCAGGATTGGTCGCCGCACCAGACATAAAGCGCCGGTCTGAGAACAGGTTGGCCGTGCCCCACAGCAGCTTCACACCGGTCGCGTCCATCTTGGCTTCAAAGATGTCGGTGATTTCAGCGAAATTGCGGGCGCTTTCGGCAAAACTTGCGCCTTCGGGGCGCACATCCGCGTCATGAAAGCAGAAATACGGGGTGCCGAGGGTCTCAAACATCTCAAAGGCCACATCGGCCTTGGCGCGCGCGGCGGCCATGTCATCGCCGAACCACGGGCGATCAAAAGTGCGGCCGCCGAAGGGATCCCCCCCCTCCCACGCGAATGAATGCCAATAGGCGACGGCAAAGCGCAGATGGTCCGCCATGCGCTTGCCCATGACGATTTCATCGGCGTCATAGTGGCGGAATGCGAACGGATCGTTGGTCTCAGGCCCCTGATAGGTCGCCTTGGGGATGCCGTTGAAAAATGCGGTCATGCGTCAGCCTTTTGGGCGTGGGGGTGTTTGCCGAGGATGATCATCCCCAGAATTTCGTCCTCAGTGACATCATCGACGCGCACTGAGCCGACCAGCTTGCCGTTCTTCATCACCGTGATCCGGTCGCACAGGTCCATCACGTCATGGACGTCATGGCTGATCAGGAAAATCCCGAGGCCCTGGCGCTTCAGCTCCTCGATCAAGTCCGACACCATGCGGGTTTCCTGCACGCCCAGCGCCGCGGTCGGCTCATCCATAATCAGGATGCGGGCGTTGAAATAGACCGCCCGCGCGATGGCCACCGATTGGCGCTGCCCGCCAGACAAGGCCGACACCGGGCTGGAGAATTTGGTGAAGTTGGGATTAAGCCGCGCCATGATCCTGCGGGTCTCAGCCTCCATCGCCGCGTCGTCGACAAAGCCCAGCTTGGTGGTCAATTCACGCCCCAGAAACAGGTTCGACGCCGCATCCAGATTGTCCGCCAGCGCGAGGGTCTGGTAAATCGTCTCAATATTGCAGTTGCGCGCATCGCGGGGGCTGTCGATGGTGACAGGCTTGCCGTCGACCAGAATTTCCCCCGCATCGGCCTTGTAGGCGCCTGACAGGATTTTGATCAGCGTCGATTTCCCGGCGCCATTGTGGCCCAGCAGCCCGACGACTTCGCCGGCGTGCAGGTCCACCGAGACATGATCGACCGCCTTCACCCCCCCGAACGCGATCGAGATGTCGCGCATTTCCACCAAAGGTGCGGTCATGATCTTGCTCCCATCCGGCGGCGATAGATCGTATCGATCAACACCGCCAGCACCAGCACTGCGCCCACGACGATGTTCTGGAACGGCGCGTCCACGCCGACCATGGCCATGCCCGATTGCAAGGATTGCATGATCAAGGCCCCCAAAATCGCCCCGTAAATCGTGCCCGCCCCGCCCGACAGCGCGGTGCCGCCGATGACGGCGGCGGCGATGACGCGCAATTCATCCAGCGTGCCAATGTCGTTGGAATGAAACGACAGGCGCGCCGATGCGACCACCCCACCGATGGCGCACAGCCCGCCCATCAGCGCAAAAACCTTTACCGTCAGCAGGCGCGTGTCGATGCCCGACAGCGACGCCGCCTCAGGGTTGCCGCCCGCGGCAAAGATATAGCGGCCCAGCCGGGTGCGCCGCGCGATCACGGTCATCACCACGGCCACCGCGATCAGCAGCAGCACCGACAGCGGCACGCCGTAACCTTCGACATAGCCGTCGGGCATCACCTCGCCATTAGCCTCAAAGACGCGGGCCAGCTTGCGCGACGGAATTTCATAGGCGTTCAGGACCGCAACGAAGCCGAGGATCACAGCAGCCGTCACAGCGCCGGTCAGCGCCTCAGCCCAAGCGGGTTTCACCGGAAATCCATGGTGCAGCTTGGCGCGGCGCGCAGATCGCAGCGCCGCCAGCCCCGCAAGGGTTGCAAGAATGCCCAGACCCCAGCTAAGCACCGGCCCCAAAGTGCCGTTGATGCCGCCGAGCAGCTGGAACGCTTCGTCCAGCGGGCCGATGGTCTGGCCCCCGGTCAGATACCACGCGACATTGCGCCAGATCAGCAGCCCGCCCAGCGTCACGATGAATGACGGCACCATCAGATAGCCGATCACATAGCCCTGCGCGGCCCCGATCAGCCCGCCGGTCAGCAGCCCGACGATGATGGTCAGCGGCGCGATCAACGGGCTGCCCAGCGGCAGGCCCAGCCATTGCGGCAGGATCAGCGTCTGGGTCATCGCCATCACCGCGGAACATGTCGCCAGCAGCGCCCCGACCGACAGATCAATGTGGCGCATGACAATCACGAACACCATGCCGGTGGCCATGATCGCAACCGACACGGTCTGGATCGTCAGGTTGAAAATGTTGCGCGATGTCAGAAAGCGCCCCTCAGTCACCAGATCAAACCCGAGGCACAGCACGACGAACGCGCCGATCATGCCCAGCAGTCGGGTGTCAAGCTCCAGCGTTGCGAACAGGCCCTTGCCTTTTGTGGCGGGCGGCGGCGCAGCAGGGGGCGAGGCGGCGGCGGCCACGTCCGTCATGGGATCAATCCTTGGTAGACAGGGGGGCGGCCGCCGCACGTGCACGGCGGCCGCAGGGTCATCAGTTGCAGGGGGCCGGGCCGCCCGAGACGCCCTGGCACAGCGCGTCTTTGGTGATCCAGCCCGCGTCGACGACGGCGGTCAGGTTGGCGGCGGTCACCGGCACAGGGGCCAGGAACTTGGCGGTCAGCGTGGTGCCGCCCGGCGAGGTCCACTGCATCGCGCCCGCGATGTCGGCCAGCTTGGCGCCCTTGGCCATTGCGGCGGCGATTTCACCCGCCTCACGGCCCAGATCGCGCGCGTCTTTCCACACCGACACGGTCTGGGTGCCGCGCGCCACACGGTTCAGCGCGGCATGGTCGCCGTCTTGGCCCGACACCGGAATGCCGTCCATGCCCTGTGCCGTCAGCGCCGCGACCGCGCCGCCAGCAGTGCCGTCGTTTGAGGCCACGACCGCGTCGACCTTGTTGTCAGCCGCGGTCAGGATCTGCTCCATGTTGCGCTGGGCGTTGGCGGGCAGCCAGCCGTCGGTATACGCCTCAGCGACGATGGTGATGTCGCCGGCGTCGATGGCACCTTGCAGGATCTCCTGCTGGCCGCCGCGCAGAAAATCGGCGTTGGGATCAGTTGGCGACCCCTTGATCATCACGTAATTGCCCTTGGGCGCGGCGGCCAGAACGGCGCGCGCCTGCATGCGCCCGACCTCAACATTGTCGAAGGTCAGGTAGAATGCGCGGGGATCTTCGATCAGGCGATCATAGCCGACAACCGGGATGCCTTCGTCAGCGGCGGCCTGCACCGCGGCGCCGATGGCCTGGCTGTCCTGCGCCAGAATGATCAGCGCGTCGACGCCCTGCGCGATCAGGCTTTCAATGTCCGACAGCTGTTTGGCCGAAGACGACTGTGCGTCAGCCGACACATAGTCGGCGCCCGCAGCGGCCAGCGCCGCCTTGATTGCGGCTTCGTCGGTTTTCCAGCGTTCTTCCTGGAAATTGGACCAGCTGACGCCGACAGTGATGTCGGCCGCGATGGCCTGGCCCGACAGCGACGCGGCGAGGATGGCCGCGATCTGGAGTGTTCTGCGCATGTGCTTCCTCCCGGAATTCCACACCCCAGGCGCGCGACAGCGGCAAAACAGCGGCTGCACGACGGGGCGGCCCGGCAGTTTCACCGTGGCAAAGCAATAGTGCCATATTAATTTCAGCCGTCAAATTTAATTTTCCCATTTCGCACCTGCAACATATGCTGAACGCGTGAAATTTCAACTTAACCCGCTTGCGAAGACGAATGTTGGCGGTATGCTGCCCTGATAAAGTTATGCAGGTGAATTAAATGCCTCCGTCCTTCTGCGCACCCTCAGATATCGTCGATTCGTCTGCAAACGCGGGCTGTGGGCCGCTGCGCCCGGCTGGCCCGCCCTCAGCGCGGCCCTTGCGCCAACAGGTGCTGGACTGCGTGCGCGCCGCCGGGCTGATCCCGCGGGTGGACGTGGCGCGCGCGCTTGGCGTCAGCCCCGCATCGGTCACCGCATTGGCCGCCGAACTGATCGATGGCGGGTTTTTGTTGGAGCTGGACCGCCCTCGGCCCGAAGGCGACCCGGTGCGTGGCCGCCCGCCGGTGGCTTTGGGCGTGCGCCCCGGTGCCGGGCTGGTCGCGGGCATCAAGCTGTCAGAACGCGGGCATTCGGCGGTGATCCTGGATTTCGCGGGTGGGTGCCGGGCCGACGCATCCCTGCCCCGCCGCGCCGGGGGGCGCACGTTGGCAGCCCTGCTCAACGATGCCGAAGAAGTGCTGGACGCCGCCTTGGTCGCAGGCGGGTTGGCGCGCGCAGATCTGGCCTGTGTCGGGCTGGGGTTGCCCGGCGTGGTGGACCATGTGACCGGCACCGTGATGTGGTCGCCGATGATCGATGCGCGCGATTTGCCCCTGCGCGATGCGCTGTCCGAACGTCTGGGCGTCGCGGCTGAGGTCGACAATGATGCCAACCTGCTGACGCTGGCCGAATTGTGGTTTGGTGCCGGGCGCAAGCTGGCCGATTTCGCCGTGGTGACGATTGAACATGGCGTCGGCATGGGGCTGGTGCTGAACAACCGGCTGCACCGCGGCGCCAACGGGCTGGGCATGGAGATCGGGCACACCAAGGTTCAGCTTGATGGCGCGCTGTGCCGTTGCGGGCGGCGCGGGTGCCTTGAGGCGTATATTGCTGATTACGCGCTGGTGCGCGAGGCGTCCACCGCGCTGGATCTGGGGGACCGCGCAACCCTGCCGACGCCCCAACTGCTGGAACAGCTTTACGCCGAGGCCAAGGGCGGGAACCTTGCCGCCGCGGCCATCTTCAACCGCGCAGGCCGGTATCTGGCGGTGGGATTGTCCAATATTGTCAACCTGTTCGACCCATCCTTGATCATCCTATCGGGTGAGCGGATGCGCTATGACTACCTTTATGCTGAGGACGTTCTGGCCGAAATGCGGGCCTTGACCCTCGACATCGGCCGCCCCGCCCCGCGGGTGGAGATCAACGCATGGGGCGATCTGGTGTGGGCGCGCGGCGCGGCGGCGCTGGCGCTGGACGCAGCCACCAGTGCGGCGCTGTCGCCGGACGTGCCATGATCCGCGCGGCTCTGCTGGCGCTTCTGGCGTTGCCCGCGCAGGCGCAGCCCCAGTTCATTGACCGGTCCGCCAGGCTGCCCGGCCCCCACATCTATTCCGGCAGGTGGGAACATTTCGTCGGCGGCGGCGTTGCGGCCTTTGATTGCGACGGCGATGCCCTGCCCGACCTGTTTGCGGCGGGCGGCGACACCCCCGCGCGCCTGATGCGCAACACTGCTGCGCCCGGCGACGCGCTGGGGTTCGCTGACATCTCAGACCGCTTGCCCGGCCCCCTGACCGGCGTCACCGGGGCCTATCCCTTGGACATCGACGGCGACAGCGCGCTGGATCTTGTGGTTCTGCGGGTCGGCGCGAATGTGCTGCTGCGGGGGCTGGGCGGCTGCCGGTTTGCGGTCTCCGATTGGGGTTTTGACGGGCTGGACCGCTGGACCGCCGCATTTTCCGCCATGTGGCCCGCCGGCGCGACCCGCCCCACGCTCGCCTTCGGCAATTATGTGAACCGCGATGATCCTGACGGCCCGTTCGGCGCCTGCGACGTCAATCACCTGTATCGCCCCGATGCTTACGGCGCGCCCATCGCGCTGGCGCCGGGGCATTGCGCGCTGTCGATGCTGTTTTCCGACTGGCGGCGCGACGGGCATATCGATCTGCGGGTGTCCAACGACCGGCACTATTATGTGCGCGGTGGGGCTGAACAGATGTGGCGCATGACCGATCCGCCCCGGCTGCTAGGGCCTGCGGACGGCTGGGACCGGGTGTCGATCTGGGGCATGGGGATCGCATCGCAGGATCTGAACGGCGACGGACTGCCCGATGTGATGCTGACCTCAATGGGCGATCAGCTGCTGCAATTTGCCGGTGCCACGCGGGGGTTCACAGACGCGCCCTATGCGCTGGGGACCACCGCGCACCGCCCGCATGTTGGCGATGACGGGCGCCCCAGCACCGGCTGGCACGCCGCCTTCGGGGATGTGGACAATGACGGGCGCACCGACATTTTCATCGCCAAGGGCAATGTGGACCAGATGCCCGGCATGGCGATGCAAGACCCCAATTCGCTGCTGATGCAGGCCGCCGATGGCAGCTTTGCTGAGGCCGCCGAGGATGCCGGGATCGCAACCATGGACCGGTCCCGCGGCGCGGCGCTGGTGGATTTCAACCGCGACGGGCGGCTCGATCTGGTGGTCATGAACCGCCGCGCAGGGATGGAGCTGTGGGAGAACACATCCCCCCCCGCTGCCTGGCTTGCGGTCGACATATCGCAGCCCGGCCCGAACCGCCGCGCGGTCGGCGCGTGGGTGGAGCTGCGCCGCGCATCTGGCCGCGTTGAGGCGCGCGAGGTCACGGTGGGCGGCGGTCATGCCTCAGGCACCGCGGTCCCGGTGCATTTCGGGCTGGGGGGCGCGAATGGCGCGGATGTGCGGGTGATCTGGCCCGATGGCGCGGCAACCGATTGGCGGCGGCTGGCGGCAGGTGCCATCCACGCGATCGCCCGTTAGCCGCCGGGGGGCAAACCGCTGGGCACCGCATCGGGCACCCCCATGCGCCCCGCCAGCGCGACCGGATCGCTGAGCGCCCCAAGAAACGCAATCAGCGCGTCGATCTGGGCCGCGTTCAAGGCCTTGGGGCCGCCGTCGCGGTCAGACGCGGCGCGGATCGCCGCCAATTCCGCCGGATCGTCCAGCGCGGCCCAGTCCGACGCCCCCTCCAACACCGGCAGCACCGCTTGGGCGCGGTCATACGCGTCCTCAGCCCCCGAATGGCCGCGCAGGAACGTTGCCAGATCTGCATAGGCCCCGTCATGGCCCCAAGGCCCGGTCAGGACCACATTGCGCAAGGACGGGGTGCGGAAACGGTAGGCGTCTTCGGCCCGACCCGTGACCCCTTGGCGACCCAGATCGCGGGAATGCCGTTCAAAGGCCAGCTTTTTGCCGGGGCCGATCTGCGGCACACCCATGGCGTGGAAATCATGGTCGGTCTGGAACGGGCCGGAATGGCAGGCCGCGCAGCCCCCGTCGCCGTAGAACAGCGCCATGCCGTCCGCGGCCGGTCCGGTCAGCGGCGCCTGCGCGCGCAAATGCGCATCGAACGGGCTGTCATCACTGCGCCATTCCACCGCCATGAACGCGGCCATGGCGTTGGCGATGTCCACAAAGCGCAGATCACGGGTTGTGCCAATGGCGGGCCAGACGCCCGCCGCCATCGCGGCATATTCAGGAACTGCCGCCACCCGCGCAGCGATCAGCGCCCATGCGCCGCCCGGCCCTGCGATGCGCCCCATGCGGACCGCCTTTGCCACGTCATTTTCGCGCATATGGCCAGCCATTTCATCGGCGCTGGTCACCGGGAACATGGCCTGCGCGGCCAGCACGCCATCAAGGCCGGTTGGCATATCTTCGCCCAACGGGGTGCGGACGCCGCCGGGAAAGGCGGGGTCCGCCTCCACCCGCCCATCATGGAACATCACGCGAAATTCCCGGGCCCCGAGGTTGAAAAGCGCCGGTGCATTGCGCGGGATGCGTGCCTCTGGCGGGTTGGCAGGGTCAGCGCGCCGGGCGGGGCCGAGGCCAATGCTGCCCTCGCCCAACCCCAGCGACGCGCCATCGGCGGTGGCAAAGCGCGGATGATGGCACCCCGTGCACGATATGTTGCGGTTGCCCGACAGAATCGGATCGCTGAACAGCAGCCGCCCAAGCTGCGCGGCACCCTGATTGGCCGGCAGATAGTCAGCGTCGGTCACTGGGGCGGGCAGGTGCGGCTCCGCCACCGCAGCCCCGGCCAACACCGCCATGCAAGCGGCTGCGATCAGGGCGCGGGTGGGGCGACGCGGTTGCTGGGTCATGGTCTCATTTCATGCGGTGGGTCTTGAGGCCCTCAGATTCCGCGTGGGAGGGGCCAAGTCAAGGCCCCCGGCCCCTGCTGCGCCGACGCGTGCAACAGCATGGATGCACGCAGCGATTGTTTCTGCGATGCTTTGCCATCGTCGCCCTGAAACCGGGCTGGGCGCGAATACCCTTGACCGGATGATAAACAATTGGGCAGTCTTTTTTCAGACGCGGCCCGCAGGCGCCGCACAACATGGCAAGGAGACTTTCGATGCCGTTATTCGTGCACCGCATCGCGCGCCGCGCATTCATGACATTGGCGGGTGCCGCCGCGCTGTCGGCCGGGCTGTCGGGCGCAGCCAGCGCCGCCGATCCGCTGAAGGTCGCCGCGATCTACACCGTTCCGGTCGAACAGCAATGGGTCAGCCGCATCCACAAGGCGCTGAACGCAGCGCAGGCCCGCGGTGAGATCAGCTATGTCTACTCCGAGAACGTCGCCAACACCGACTATGAACGTGTGATGCGCGAATATGCCGAAGCAGGCATGGGCCTGGTGCTGGGCGAGGCGTTCGCGGTCGAACGCGCGGCGCGCAAAGTTGCCGCCGATTACCCCGAAACCGCGTTCCTGATGGGGTCGTCTTTTGGCCCCGCACAGCCCAATTTCGCGGTGTTCGACAACTGGATTCACGAACCGAGCTATCTGTCCGGCCTGATCGCCGGCAAGGCCAGCAAAACCAACCTGATCGGCATGGTTGGCGGCTTTGCGATCCCTGAGGTCAACCGCCTGATGAACGCGTTCATGGCCGGCGCGCGCGAAGCGAACCCGGATGTGAAGTTCCTCGTGACCTTCATCAATTCCTGGTACGACCCGCCCAAGGCCAAGGAAGCCGCTTTTGCGATGATGGATGCAGGCGCGGACGTGATGTACGCCGAACGCTTCGGCGTGTCGGATGCCGCCGTGGAGCGCGGCGTGAAGGCGATCGGCAATGTGATCGACACCTCGGCCGATTACCCCGGCACGATCCTCGCCTCAGCGCTGTGGCACATGGAGCCGACGGTGGACAAAGCCATCGCCGCGGTTGCGGGCGGCACGTTCGAACCCGCCGATTACGGCCAGTATTCCTTCATGGCCCATGGCGGCGGCAGCTTGGTGATGGACGAAGCGTTGGCACCGGCCGACGCGGTGGCCATGGTCAAGGAAAGACAGGCTGAGATCCTCGGCGGTATGTTCCGTGTCGATGTGAACGACACTGAGCCTAAATCTGACCGGTGATCTGTGCGCGGGGGCCGGTCCGCCCGGCCCCCGCATCCCCTGCTTTGCCGGAAAGCCCGCCATGCCCCCCATCGACGCACCACCTGTCCTGCGGATGACCGGCCTGACCAAACGCTTCGGCGCGGTCACCGCCAACGACGCCGTGGACCTGACGCTGCATCGCGGCGAAGTGCTGGCGTTGCTGGGTGAAAACGGCGCGGGCAAGACCACGCTGATGAACATGCTGTTCGGCAAATACCTGCCCGATGGCGGCCATATCGAAACTGCAGGCCGCAGCGGCCCCCTGCGCCCCCTGCCCCCCGGCAGGCCCGAAGCAGCGCTGGCCGCGGGCATCGGCATGGTCCACCAGCATTTCACGCTGGCGCTGAACCTGTCTGCGCTCGACAACATCATGCTGGGGTCCGAACCGCTGTGGCGCCTGTCGCGCGGCCAAGGTGCCGCCCGCGACAGGGTGCGCGATATCATGGCCCGCACCGGGCTGATGGTTCCGCTGGATGAACAGGTGTCGCGCCTGTCGGTCGGCGAACGCCAGCGCGTTGAAATCCTGAAGGCACTTTACCGCGATGTGCGCGTGCTGGTGTTGGATGAGCCGACCGCCGTGCTGACCCCCGCCCAGGCCGACGGGCTGTTCGGCACCGTGCGGCGCATGGCCGAAGGCGGCATGGCGGTGATCTTCATTTCCCACAAAATGCGCGAAGTGCTGGCCTTTTCCGACCGCATCGCCGTGCTGCGCCATGGCCGCAAGGTCGGGGAAATGGCCACCAGGGACGCCGACCAACGGTCGATCGCGCGACTGATGGTGGGCGAGGACGCGCCCCAGACCGCCCGCACCCCAATGATGCCCGGCGCGCCAGTTCTGACGCTGGACGACGCGGTGTCAGGCGACGCGCAGCGCGGCCTGAAGGGTGTGAACCTGACGGTGCGCGCCCATGAAATCATCGGCATCGCCGGGGTGTCGGGCAACGGGCAGGCGGCGCTGGCGGCGCTGATCTCGGGGCTTGAAGGGCCGCGCGCGGGCATGATCCAGATCGCGGGCAAGACCCCTCGGCGTGCATCCCCTGCCACGATGATGGCGCTGGGGGTCGGACGCATCCCTGAGGACCGCCACCATGACGGCGTTGTCGGGTCGATGACCGTTGCGGAAAATCTGGTGATCGAAAACCTGTCGGACACCGACATATCGCGCTGGGGGGTGCTGCGCCGCGCCGCGATCCGCGCGCGCGCCATCAAGGCCATGGCGGCCTATGACGTGCGCGGCCCCGGCGTGGACGCGCCCGCGCGGCTGCTGTCGGGGGGCAACATCCAAAAACTGATCCTCGCGCGGGTGTTTGAGGCTGGGCCAACGCTGATCCTTGCCAACCAGCCGACCCGCGGCCTTGATCTGGGCGCCGCCGCAGAGGTGGCGCGCCGATTGCTGGAGGCCCGCGCCCGCGGCGCCGGGGTGGTGCTGATCTCCGAAGATCTTGATGAAATCCTGTCGCTGGCGGACCGCATAATGGTCATGCAGGACGGCAAATTGACCGAGGCCCGCACCCGCGATCGCGCCGCCATCGGCATGATGATGGCCGGAGAAGCCGCATGATCCGCATTGAACCGCGCCCCGCATCGCGCAAACGCATCGCGCTGGCGCTGATCGGCGCGGGGATTGTATCGATCCTGCTGGCCGCCATTCCCATCGCCGCCGCGGGCGCCCCGGTGCTTGAGGCATATCGCCTGATGATCGTCGGTGCCTACGGGTCCGCCTTTGCGACCTCTGAGACACTGACCCGCGCCACGCCGCTGATCTTCACCGGGCTGGCCGCCGCGCTGGCGTTTCGCGCCAAGCTTTGGAACATCGGGGCTGAGGGGCAGCTTTATCTGGGTGCCCTCGCCGCGGTGTGGATCGGGTCGGGGGCGATTGACGGGCCGCCTTTGTTGATGATCCCGCTGGTGATGTTTGCGGGGGCGCTGGCGGGCGCGCTTGGCATGGCTGGGCCTGCGTTCCTGCGCATCCGCTTTGGCGCAGACGAAGTTGTGACGACTTTGCTGATGAATTTCGTGATCGTGCTGTTCGTGCAGATGATGCTCGAAGGTCCGCTGAAAGACCCGATGGGCATGGGCTGGCCGCAATCGGCGCCGATCGTCGACAACGCCGCCCTGCCCCGTCTGGCGGATCGGATGCGGGTTCATGCAGGGCTGATCATCGGCGTTGTGCTGGCCATCGCGGCGCATCTGGCGCTGTCGCGCACGGTCTGGGGCCTGAAAATCCGCGCTGTGGGGGAAAACGCCGCCGCCGCGCGCCATGCGGGCATTCCCGTCGGGCGCACGCTGATCGGCGTTGCGATGATGTCCGGCGCGCTGGCGGGGCTGGCCGGGGCTGGCGAAATTGCCGGCGTCAAAGGGTATCTGACCGCCGATCTGTCGCCGGGCTATGGCTATGCGGGCATTGTAGTGGCGATGCTGGCGGGGCTGTCGCCGCTGGGGGTGGTGGCGTCCGCGCTGTTCATCGCATCGGTGTTCGTGGGCGCTGACAGCATGAGCCGCGCTTTGGGCGTGTCCAATTATCTGGCCGATCTGGTGGTGGCGCTGGCGCTTTTGTCGACGCTGGTCGGGGGCTTTGTCGCCCGCCACAAGATCGCATTCGTGGGGCGCGGCTGATGGAGATCCTCGACATCCTGATCAACCCGTCCTTTTGGAACGCGGCGGTGCGCATCGCCACGCCGCTGATTTTCGGCGTGCTCGGCGCCCTGATCTGTGAGCGCGCGGGGGTCCTGAACCTCGGCATCGAGGGCATCTTCGTCGCCGGTGCCATGGCCGGGTGGCTGGCGGTCTGGGCGGGCGCGGGTCTGTGGGGCGGCATTCTATGCGCCGCCGGGGCCGGGGCGTTCTTTGGCCTGATCCACGCGATCCTGACCGTGCCGCTGGGGTTGTCGCAGCATGTATCGGGCCTTGGGGTCACGATGTTGGCGACGTCCGCCAGTTATTTCATCTATCGCACCGCGATGCCGGATGTGACCTCTCCGCCGCGGATCATTCCGTTCCAGCCGATGGACGTGCCGGTGCTGTCGGACATCCCGTTCCTCGGCCCGGCGCTGTTCCAGCAAACCGCGATGACATGGCTGGCCTTCGTGATGGTCGCGGTGGTGTGGTGGGTACTGGCACGCACACCGCTGGGCCTTGCGATCAAGGCAGTGGGCGACAATCCCGACGCGGTGGACGCGCAAGGGCTGTCGGTACACGCGCTGCGCATGGGCGCGGTGATGGCAGGATCGGCGCTGATGGGCATTGGCGGCGCGTTCCTGACCATGTCTGCGTTCGATGCGTTTTTCTTTGGCATGGTCAACGGGCGCGGCTGGATCTGCATCGCGCTGGTGATATTCGCGGGCTGGCGGCCGGGCAAGGCCCTGCTGGGCGCGCTGTTGTTCGGCGCATTCGATGCATTTCAGGTGCGGCTGCAAACTGAAATCGGTGGCATGGTTCCAGGGCAGATTTTCCTGATGGCACCGTATATTCTGTCGATCATCGCGCTGGTGATCGCTGCGCGGCGTTCTCAGGCCCCTCGGGCACTGCTGGCGCCATGGTTCAAGGGACAACGCTGATGCTTGACCTTCTGGTGACGAATGCGGCCCTGCCCGATGGGCGCACGGGCATGTCGGTGGCCTGCAAGGGCGGGCGGATTGTCGGCGTCACGCCGGGCCTGACCGCTGAGGCGGGGCGGGTGATCGACGCAGGCGGCCACCTGCTGGCGCCCGCTTTTGTGGACCCGCATTTTCACATGGACGCGACCCTGTCGCTGGGCCGCCCGCGCCTGAACGTGTCGGGCACGCTGCTTGAAGGCATCGCGCTGTGGGGCGAATTGAAACCGATCCAGCGCGTGGATGAGGTCATCAAACGCGCCCTCAAATATTGTGATCTGGCCGTGTCGCAGGGGCTGCTGGCGATCCGGTCCCATGTCGACATCTGCGACGACAACTTGACCGGGGTTGAGGCGCTTTTGGACGTGAAACGCCAAGTCGCACCCTATATCGACCTGCAATTGGTCGCCTTTCCGCAAGACGGCCTGCTGCGCGACCCCACGGCTGAGGCGAACCTGATCCGCGCGCTCGACATGGGCGTCGACGTGGTCGGGGGCATTCCGCATTTTGAACGCACCATGGAGGACGGCACGGAAAGCATCCGCCGCCTGATGCGCATCGCCGCCGATCGCGGACTGCGCGTCGACATGCATTGCGACGAAAGCGACGACCCGATGTCGCGCCATGTGGAGGTGCTGGCCGCTGAGACCCTGCGCCACGGCATGCAGGGACGGGTGGCGGGCAGTCACCTGACATCGATGCATTCAATGGACAATTACTATGTCTCAAAGCTGATCCCGCTGATGGCGGAGGCGCAGCTGCACGTCATTCCCAACCCATTGATCAACATTATGCTTCAGGGCCGCCACGACGCCTATCCCAAGCGCCGCGGCCTGACGCGGGTGCGCGAATTGCGCGATGCCGGACTGAACGTGGCCTTTGGCGCGGATTGCGTGATGGACCCTTGGTATTCGCTGGGCGCTGCCGACATGCTGGAGGTCGCGGCGATGGGGCTGCATGTCGGGCAGATGTCGTCGCGCGCCGACATGGCCTGGTGTTTTGACGCGGTGACCGTGAACGCCGCCGCCGCCATGGGGTTGGAGCCGCGCATGCTGGAGAAAGGCGCCCCCGCGCATATGACGCTGCTGCAGGCCCGCGATCCGATTGAGGCGATCCGCCTGAAAGCCACCCGCCTCGCGGTGATCCGCAGCGGCGAGGTGATCGCCCAGACCCCTGCACGCATCGCGTCGCTGGCATTGCCCGGACGCCCGGCAATGGTGGACCCGGCGGGATATGCGCCCCGGGCCTAAAGTCTGACATCGGGAAATTCACCGGATTTCAGGGTCTTGCGCGGATCATCCGATGACGCAGGTTGAAAAGGCTTGCGTCATGAGCCCATTGCCGCGTGAGATCTTTCTGTCACATCAACTTTTTTGGGTTGATGACAATGCAGTGGCTTTGCGTTATGTTGCAGTGCAGCAGAAAAGGGACTCAAGAAATGTTTTTCACTCAGGGGAGCGCGGATCTTTTTTTTGGCTGGGCCAAATTCTCGATGGCGCTGGTAGAAATGTCCACGGAAGCGTCCGAAGTGATCGTGCGCCGCACAACCCGTATGGCGCACGGGCAGATGACCGCGCAGGAAGCGACCGAAATGGTGATGGAAAAGGCTTCAGCCTTTGCCAAGTCCCATGAACATGCGTCAATCGCGGTTGCTGCCGGGGCGGCGCCCCACGACATCTTCGGCGCGGCGCTGAGGCCTTACGGTGCGCAGACGCGCGCCAACGTGACCGAACTGCGCAAATGACAAAAAAGGCGCGCCGGGATCCGTGACCCCGGCGCGCCTTTTGTCCGCGCTGGCCGCCGCGTGGGCGGATGGGAAACATCCCCTCAGGCTGCGCTTTGCACCGTCAGAAACAGGCTTTCAGGATGTCCATCGACGCCGCGTGGGTCAGCTTGATCGGGTTGCCGCCCGCGGACGGATCGATCAGCGATGCCGCGGCGATATCGTCGAACCGGTCGTCGCCCACACCCATGTCGGACAGGCGCGTGGGCAGGCCCAGCTCCTCAGTCAACGATGCGACGCGGGTCACGAAGCCGTCAAAGCCCCCCGCCACGCCGCAATAGGCTGCTGCCGCCGTGAACCGGTCGGCGATAGCATCCGCGTTAAAGCGCATGACGCTGGGCAGGAACACTGCGTTCGTAGCGCCGTGATGGGTGCCGTAGATCGCGCCCACTGGATGCGAAAGCGCATGCACCGCCCCAAGCCCTTTCTGGAACGCCGTCGCGCCCATCATCGCCGCTGACATCATGTGGCTGCGCGCCTCAAGATGATCGGGGGTGGCCATGACGCGCGGCAGGTTTTCCAGCACCAGCCGCATGCCTTCCAGCGCGATGCCCTGGCTCATGGGATGGTAGTGGGGGGATGAAAACGCCTCAATGCAATGGGCCAGCGCATCCATGCCGGTGCCTGCGGTGATCGCGGTGGGCATGCCCATGGTCAATTCGGGGTCCGCGATGACGATTGCGGGCAGGACCTTGGGGTGGAAGATGATCTTTTTCTCATGGGTCACGGAATTGGTGATGACGCTGGCGCGCCCCACCTCAGACCCAGTGCCCGCGGTGGTGGGCACGGCCACGATGGGAGAGATTACCGACGCGTCAGCGCGGCTCCACCAATCGCCGATATCTTCATAATCGAACACGCCGCGGGTCTGGCCGTGCATGAACGCGACCATTTTCGCCAGATCGAGGCCAGATCCCCCGCCGAACGCCACCACGCCATCATGGCCGCCCGCGCGATAGGCGGCCACCCCGGCCTCAAGGTTCTTCTCATTGGGGTTGGGATCGACCTCTGCAAAGATCGCGCGGCCCATCCCGGCGCCTTCCAGAATATCCAGCGCATTTTGCGTGATCGGCAAGCTCGCCAGCCCCCGGTCCGTGACCAGCAGCGGCTTTTTCATGCCCGCGGCCGCGCAGGCCTCGGCCAGTTCCCTGATCCGTCCAGCGCCAAAGCGGATGGCGGTCGGGTAGCTCCAGTTCATCTTCAGCGACATGGGTCAGGCTTTCTTCAGGTGCCAGGATTTGGGGCGGGTGACAGCGTGGAAGCCAAAGGCCGACAGGGCGGCGCCCCGTCCGGTGTCCTTGCAGCCGGTCCAGCACAGGGCGGGATCAAGGTAATCGCAGCGGTTCATGAACACGGTGCCGGTTTCGATTTCAGCGCCAACCGCAGCCGCGCGGGCCGCATCATTGGTCCACAAAGATGCGGTCAGCCCGAACTGGCAATCATTCATCAGCGCGATCGCCTCAGCGTCGCCAGACACTTTCATGATGCCGACGACCGGGCCGAAGGTTTCATCGCGCATGACCCGCATGGAGTGGTCCACATTGGTCAGGATCTGCGGCGTCATGTAGGTGCCGCCATCGTCGGCGGGATCGGTTTCAATATGCGCGATGGCACCTGCGGCCACGGCCTCGGCCACTTGGGCGCGGGCCTCAGCGGCAAAGCGTTTATGGGCCATCGGGCCGATGTCGGTGGCGGGGTCCATCGGGTTGCCCAAGCGGTAGGCGCGCACGATCTTCAGCGCCTCAGCAACGAAAGCATCGTAGTGCTGCTCCACCACATAGATCCGTTCGATCCCGCAGCAGCACTGGCCCGAATTGAACATCGCACCGTCGATCAGACCGGCCGCGGCGATGATGGGATCGGCGTCCTCCATCACATAGCCGGGGTCTTTGCCGCCCAGTTCCAGCCCAACGGCGGTGAAGGTGCCCGCAGCCGCGCGTTCAATCGCCCGGCCGCCATTGACCGACCCGGTGAAGTTCACAAAGCCGAACAGCTTTTCGCCGATCAGCGCCTCAGTGGTCGCGTGGTCCAGAAACAGGTTCTGGAACACATCGGCGGGAACCCCGGCCTGCACAAAGGCGCGCACCATGCGTTCGCCGGCCAGCAGGGTCTGGCTGGCGTGTTTCAGCACCACCGTGTTGCCCGCGATCAAGGCGGCGCCAATGGTGTTGATGGCCGTCAGATACGGGTAATTCCACGGCGCGATCACGAACACCACGCCGACAGGTTCGCGGGTCAGCCGACGTTCAAACGCATCGCTGTCTTCGACGATCTGAGGGGCCAGCGCAGCGGCGGCGTTTTGCGCCATCCATGTTGCGCGTTCACGCACGCCGCCAAATTCACCGCCATAGCGGGTCGGGCGGCCCATCATATGGGCCAGCTCCACGACCACTTCGTCATTCATGGCGCCGAGGGCTTCGACCCCCGCCATGACCAGATCAGCGCGGTCGGCCAAGGGGCGCGCAGCCCAGGCCTTTTGCGCGGCGCGGGCGGCTTCGACCGCCTTGCGCGCGTCGTCAACGGGCATCACCGGGCGTTCGGCAAAGACCGACCCGTCGATGGGAGAGATGCAGGCGATGGTGCTCATGGGGAACCTCAGGCTCGCTCGAAGCCGCGGCGCAGGTCCCAATCGGTGACTGCGCGGTCGGCTTCAGCCGCTTCATGGCGGGCGGCATGGACGTAATGATCAATGACAGCATCCCCGAACGCCGCGCGCAGCATGGCCGATGCGTCCAGCGCATCAGCCGCATCGCGCAGGTTTCCGGGGATTTCAGGGACTTTCTCAGCGCCGTAAGCGTCGCCGTGGTGTTCGGGCGGCAGAACCATGTCGTTGTCGATGCCCGACAGGCCCGCGGCGATCATCGCCGCCTGTGCCAGATAGGGGTTCATATCGCCGCCGGGCACGCGGCATTCGATGCGCACGCCTTTGGTTCCCTCGCCGCAGATGCGGTAGCCGGCGGTGCGGTTGTCGCGGCTCCAGACAATTTTGGTCGGGGCGAAGGTGCCCGCGACAAAGCGTTTGTAGCTGTTCACGTAAGGCGCGAAAAAGCAGGTGAGTTCAGGCGCGTGGTGCAGCAGGCCCGCAAGGAATTTGCGCATCACGTCGGACATGCCATGCGCGGCGTCCGGGTCATAGAACACCGGGCCGCTTTCGCCCACCATGCTCATGTGCACATGGGCGGAATTGCCCGCAGCGCCGTCGGCCCATTTGGCCATGAAGGTCATCGCCTGCCCCTTGGCCCAGGCGATTTCCTTGGCACCGTTCTTGATGATCGTGTGGTCATCAGCGGTGTTCAGCGCGGCGCCGTAGCGGAAATTAATCTCTCCCTGCCCGGCATCGGCCTCACCTTTGGTGCCCTCAATCGGGACCCCGGCACCGTACAGGCCGTTGCGGATGGCGCGCATGACGCCTTCTTCCTTGGTGGTCTGGAAGATGTGATAATCTTCGTTGTAGGCGCTGATCGGCTTCAGCCCGCGATAGCCCGCGCTGTGCGCGGCGTCATAGCTGTCGTGGAACAGGAAATATTCCAGCTCCGTCGCGGTGGTGGCGGTCCAGCCCTTGGCGGCCAGCCGCGCCACCTGTCCGTGCAGGATTGACCGCGGGGCGTGCGGGATCATGTGATGGCCATGGTGGTCATAGGTGTCACAGATCACCAGCGCGGTGCCGTCAAGCCACGGGATCCGGCGCAGGGTGCTCAGATCAGGTTTGATCAGATAATCGCCATAGCCCGCAGACCAGGACGTTGAGGCATAGCCATCGACGGTCCCCATCTCAAGGTCCGTGGCGAGCAGGTAATTGCAGCCATGGGTTTCGTGCCACGCGCTTTCCACAAAGAACGCGGCGTGAAAGCGTTTGCCCATCAGCCGGCCCTGCATGTCCACCTGTGCGGCGAGGACAGTGTCGATTTCGCCCGAAGCAACGGCGGCGCGAAGTGCATCAAAGGTAAGATTGCCGGGCATGAGGGGCGGCTCCGAAAGCTGAGAGAAGACGGTCAGGGGGGTGCGCCCGCCCCGGATCGGGGCGGGCGCAGGTCGCATCAGCCAAGGCCGTAGGGCGGGCCAGCTTTTTCAAGGACGTCGTTATATTCCTCAAAGATCTTGATGACCCGGGCGCCACGATCCGAGGTCTGGGACATTTCCTTCCAGAAATTCTTCGCCTCGTCCTCAACCGCCTTCCATTCTTCGGCAGGGATCGAGGTCAGCTCCAGCTTGGTGCCCTGGCTGCGCAGGCGCGCCTCGCCGCCCCAATACCACTGGGTGCGGTAGAAGTGACCGGCGTTGATGCAGTTCATCACCAGCTCCTGCAGCTCAGGCGTCAGTTTGCCCCAGCTGTCTTCGTTCACGTAGAACGAGCCGATCCAGGCGCCGGAGATGTTGTTGAGCAGGAAGTAATCGGTCACATCCGCCCAACCAACGGTGTAATCTTCGGTGATGCCGGACCAGGCCATGCCGTCCAGCTCTCCGGTCTGCACGGCAACCTCGGCGTCCTCATAGGGAATAGACACCGGCACCACGCCAAAGCGCGACAGGAAGCGGCCCGCGGTCGGGAAGGTATAAAGCTTCAGCCCCGACAGATCATCCAGCGAGGTGATCGGTTCTTTGGTGTTGAAGTGGCACGGATCCTGACCCGCAGCCGACAGCCATTTGACGCCGCCAACCTCATTATAAGCTTCTTCCCAGATCTCTTTCAGGCCGTACTGGTTGAACAGCACCGGCACGTCCATGATCTGCTTGGTGGCCATCGGGAAATACCCGCCGAACACTGAGATATCCACGGGCGCGGCCATGGAGTCATCGTCAGAATGCACCGCGTCGATCACGCCGTTCTGCATGGCGCGGAACAATTCGCCGGTCGGCACGATCTGATCAGCGTAATAAAGCTCAATCTCAAGCGCGCCACCCGCGGCCTTGTTGATCGCGTCGATGATCGGCTTGGTGACATGCTCGCCCAGCGCGGGGCCTGCATAGGTCTGAAAGCGCCATTTGATCGGCGATTGCGCTTTGACGATGGCCGGGGCGGCCAGAACGCCTGCACCGGCCAGACCGGCACCTTTGATGAAACTGCGTCTGTTGGTCATTTGTTGTCTCTCCTGTCGGGAATGCCGGGGCGGTTTGCGCCTTCTGGGCGGGTTATTTCGGGTCGTCAGCGGTAGACCGCGTGGGGCAGCCACAGAGCGATCTGCGGGAACGCCATCACGAGGGCGAGCGCGCCAACCATCACCAGCACGAACGGCCAAACCGATCGATAGATGTCCCGGATCCCGATCTCAGGCGGGGCCATGGCGCGCATCAAAAACAGATTATAGCCGAAAGGCGGGGTCATGTAGGCGATCTGGCAAGTGATCGTATAAAGCACACCATACCAGATCAGATCGAATTCCAGCGCTTTGACAAGCGGCACATACAGCGGCGCAACGATCACCAGCATCGCGGTGTCGTCAAGGAACGTGCCCATCAAGATAAAGCTGAGCTGCATGAGGATCAGCACCTCCCAACGTGTCAGGCCCAGATCGCCGAGAAAAAACCCCTCGATCGACTTTACCGCGCCAAGCCCGTTGAACACCGCACCAAAGCACAACGCCGCCAGAATGATCCACATGAACATGCAGGAAATGCCCAGCGTCTGGCGGGTGGTGTCTTCGAACACTTTGCGGGTCAGGCGGCCCTTGGCAATGGCGGCCACCGTGGCAGAGGCAGCCCCCACCGCGGCGCTTTCGACAAGGCTGGTATAGCCCATGACGAACAGCCCCATCATCAGGAAAAAGATCACCACCGGAATGATCCCCGCGCGCAGCAGGCGCAGCTTGTCGATCATCGGAACATTGCGTTCTTCGGCCGACAGTGCCGGGCCGAGGGCGGGGTTAATCTTGCACCTGATGTAGATGTACAGAATGAACATCGTCGCCATCATCAGCCCCGGCACCGCGCCCGCAAGCCACAGCTGGCCCACCGGCTGGCGCGCAATCATGCCATACAGCACCAGCACCACCGATGGCGGCACCAGAATGCCCAAGCTGGACCCGGCCTGAATGACCCCGGTCACCATGGTCTTGTCATAGCCCCGGCGCAGCAGTTCTGGCATCGCAATGGTGGCGCCAATGGCCATGCCCGCCACCGACAGGCCATTCATGGCTGAGATCATCACCATCAGCCCGATGGTCCCGATCGCCAGTCCACCAGACACCGGCCCGAACCAGATGTGGAACGCCTTGTACAGATCCTCAGCAATGCCGGATTCTGACAGCATGTAGCCCATGTAGATGAACAATGGCAGCGTCAGCAGCGGATACCATTTCATCAGCTTCATGGCGGCGTTGAACGCATGTTCCGCCCCGCCATCGCCCCACAGCATCAGCGCTGAGATCACCGCCACCGCGCCAATCGACGCGAACACGCGCTGGCCAGTCAACAGCAGGAACATCATCGCCCCGAACATGCTGAGGGCGATCACTTCATACGACATCTCAGATTTCCTCGCCGCGGATGGTCGCAATGTCGCGGATCAGAGCGGAGATCGCCTGAAGCAGCATGAGAAAGGCGCCAATCACCATGGTGATCTTGATCGGGGCCATGTAAGGCCGCCAGGCAGAATGTGATGTCTCGCCGTATTTCAGCGCGTAGATTGTTGAATTCACGCCGCCATAGACCAAAAACACCAGAAAAGTGATCAGGAACACCGAGGTCAGCACGTCGGCCCAAGCCCGGCCCTTCACAGACCACATGCCATAGACCAGATCCATGCGCACATGGTCCCCCATCTGCATCGAATACGGGCCGCCCAGCAGGAAATACGCGGTCATCACGAACTGCGCCATTTCCAGCGTCCACAGCTGCGGCCGTATCCCCGGAACGCCATAATCATGGGCGGTCTTGGCAAAGGCGGACCACAGCAGGATCCCCAGCATGGCAAAGATCAGGTACATCGCGAACCGCCCCACGCGGTGGTTCAGCGCGTCGATGCCGCGCGACAGGCGCTTTAGACTCTCAGGCATTGATCCGCCCCCTCGGTGCCAGCGCAGGATGCGCGGCGATCAAGGCCGCGGCCAGCACTTCGGCCATGGCGCGCTGCGCGGCAGGGGTTTCGATCAGGTCGTTGCGGATCTCAATCATCACATTGGGCAGCTTTCGGGGGTGCGCATGTTCGCGCAAGGTGTGGGTCACGCCGTCTTCGGGGCCATAGGGATCATTGCGCGCCACCCGATGCGGCCCGCCCGCCAGCGCATCCAGCACCGCGTCGGCAAGCCGCGCGTCCGCATCGTGCAGCACGCCGATTTCGGTATCGCGGGGCGCGCCGTTGAACACTGGCGTGAAGGAATGGATGGTGATCAGCGCCGGCCCCCCCGGCAGCGCGGCGATCAGATCGTCCAGCGCGATGTAGAACGGTTCATACACCGCCGCGACGCGTGCGGCGCGCGCAGGGGGTGACAGGCCCTGATTGCCGGGGATGTCCCAGATTTCCGACCGCTCGGGCACCGCGCTCGCCGCCTCAGGCGGGCGGTTGCAATCATACACCAAGCGCGAGGTCGCGGCCGCCACCAAAGGCGCGTCCAGCAGCCAGGCCAACGCCTCAGCCACGCCCAGCGCGCCCAGATCCCACGCGATGTGCGACGCCAATGCCGCCACGGGCAGGCCCAGATCGCCCAGCGCGGCCGGGATGTGGCGGCTGGCATGTTCGCACACGATCACCGCCCCGGCGCTTCCACCGGGGTTGATCACCTGTGGCGGCGGTGCGCCGCTGCTGGTCTGGTCGTGCATCCGGAACGCCCCTTGTTTCGCGTTTGCACAAAAATCTTGGCTGCGGTGCGAGGTGCAGGTCAAGAGATTTCTGAAATAAAAATTTCATCCCGACGCGGCTTGACATAAGATCAAACAGAACCTGATGCCGGAGGCCCCGCACCCCATGAGTTCCGACCGCGCCGAAACCGTCGCCGCCCGCATCCGCGCCAGCTTCGACACCCTCACCCGGGCGGAGCGGCAGCTGGCCGGCGAAATCATGGGCAACTACCCGATGTCCGGCCTCGGCTCCATCGCCGCGATGGCCGAAGCGTCCGGCGTCTCAGGCCCCACGGTGGCGCGGATGGCGCGCAAGCTGGGTTTCGCGGGCTTTCCCGAATTGCAGGCACAATTGCGCGCTGAGCTGGAGGAAACCGTCTCCGGCCCGATCACGCGCCATGACCGCTGGGCCGCAGGTGCCCCCGACGCGCATATTCTGAACCGGTTCGCCGAAGCGGCGGCGGAAAACCTGCGCCTTTCGCTTGGGCAGATCGACGCGGACGCCTTCGACGCCGTCGCCGACATGCTGGGCGACGAGGCCCGCACCGTGCGCGCCGTCGGCGGGCGCATCACCCGCGCGTTGGCGGAATACCTCATCACCCATCTGCAGGTAATCCGGCGCCATGCCGCGCTGATCCCGCCCAATGCCAACGCGTGGCCACATTACGTGCTTGATATGACGCCCGGCGATGTGCTGATCGCCTTTGACATGCGCCGCTATGAACGCGACATGGAACGCCTGTGCGCGATGGCTGAGGAACGGGGCGCAAAGGTTGTCCTGATCACCGACCAATGGGGCAGCCCGGCCGCGCGTCATGCCGCCCATGTCTTCAACTTGCGCATCGACGTGCCCACGGCTTGGGACAGCAACATGGTGTCGATGTTCCTGGTCGAGGCCCTTTTGGCAGAGGTCCAGACCCGCAGCCGGGACCGCACCCGCGCCCGGATGGCCGAACTTGAAGGCCTGTTCGACCGCACCCGGCAGTTCAAGAAATTCGTCTGACGCCCCGCGCCCGGTGCCGCCCGCGCCGCCGCCTGCCGCGCGCCGCGGGCGCCGCGTTTGCGCAAGCGCGCCGGTCGCGCGGCGCTTCGCAGCGTGGGGATGAAAGTGGATGCGCAAGGCCGGATGCCTGATAGGCTGACACATGTCAGCCGCCCGCGTTCCGCACTGCAAAATCAAATTTTGCAAATTGACCTGACCTTGCGGAAATGGTGAAGTCCCCCAAAATCAGCGCTCAGGACCCTAGCAAAAAGGGCCGTGCGCAATTGGCTGCGAAGAGGACACACGCGCCCATGATCGACAAAACGGCGAAAAACGCGGCTGAGGCCGTCGCTTGCATTAAAGACGGCGCCACGGTGATGGTCGGCGGCTTTGGGGAATCGGGGCGTCCGAACACGCTGCTGAAAGCCCTGCTGGAAAGCGGTGCCAAGGACTTGACCGCCATTTCCAACAACGCTGGCGAAGGCACGCACGGCATGGCCGCGCTTTTGCTGGCTGGCCGGGTGCGCAAGCTGATCTGCTCATTCCCGCGCGGCGACATGGCCGCTGAGACGGAAAAGCTGGTGCGCGCTGGCAAGTTGGAGCTTGAGGTGATGCCGCAAGGCACGCTTGCCGAACGCATCCGCGCCGCGGGCGCTGGCATCGGCGCCTTCTACACCCCCACCAGCTATGGCACTGAGGTCGCGGCAGGCAAGGAAACCCGCATCATCGACGGCGTTGGCCATGTGCTGGAATACGCGCTGCACGCTGATTTCGGGCTGGTCAAAGCCAAGCGCGGCGACCGTTGGGGCAATCTTGACTACAACCTGCTGTCGCGCAATTTCGGGCCGCTGATCTGCGCAGCCGCCAGGCACACCATCGTTGAGGCCGACGAAATCGTCCCCCTCGGCGACATCGCCCCCGAAGAAGTCGTGACCCCCGGCATCTTCACCAACGCGCTGGTGCTGACCGGCAGCGCCACCAGCATCGGAGCGCAGGCATGAGCATCACTCGCGAACAGGTCGGCTGGCGCGCCGCCCAAGACATCAATGACGGCTGGTATGTGAACCTCGGCATCGGCATGCCCGAACTGGTCGCCAACGGCCTGCCTGAGGGGCGTGAGATCGTGTTCCATTCGGAAAACGGCATCCTCGGCATGGGCCCTGCGGCCAAGCCCGGCGAAGAAGACCCCAACCTGATCAATGCGGGCAAAAGAGCGGTCACCATGCTGACCGGCGCGTCGATCTTCGATCATGCGCTCAGCTTTGCGGTGGTGCGCGGCGGGCATCTGGATCTGTGCGTGCTCGGCGCCTATCAGGTCGGCGCCAAAGGTGATCTCGCCAATTGGGCGCGGTCACGCAGCGACGTTCTGCCCGCCATTGGCGGTGCCATGGATCTGGCCGCAGGTGCGAAACGCATCTGGGTGACCATGACCCATAACGACAAATCGGGCGAACCGCGCCTGCTGACTGAGTGCAGCTATCCGCTGACCGGCGCGGGTGTGGTCAGCCGCATCTACACCGATCTGGCGGTGATTGAGGTTGATAACGGGTTCCTCGTGCGTGAAATCGCCCCCGGCATCACCAAAGATGAATTGATCGCGCGCACCGGCGCCACACTGCGCTTTGCCGACGATCTGAAAACCATTTCAGCGCCTGATCTGGCGCCCTCAGCCGCAAAGCTGCGCGCCACCAGCTGACCCCTAAATAAGGAGACCCGGCATGAGAGAAGCCGTCATCGTATCAACCGCCCGCACCCCGATCGGCAAGGCCTATCGCGGCGCGTTCAACAACACCAACGCCCAGGCCCTGATCGGCCACGCAGTCAGCCACGCCGTCGCGCGCGCCGGGATCGACCCCGCGACCGTTGAGGATTGCGTGATCGGCGCCGCGATTCAGCAAGGCAGCACCGGCGGCAACATCGGCCGTCAGGCGGCGCTGCGTGCAGGCCTGCCCCAATCGGTTGCCGGCATGTCGCTGGATCGTCAGTGCGCGTCGGGCATGATGGCCATCGCCACCGCCGCCAAGCAGATCATCGTCGACGGCATGCAGGTCGCCATTGGCGGCGGGGTTGAAAGCATCAGCCTTGTCCAAAACGACAAGATGAACATGTTCCGCGCCGCCGATCCGTGGCTGAAGGCGAACATCCCCGCCACCTACATGTCGATGCTGGAAACCGCTGAAATCGTGGCTGAGCGCTATGGCATTTCGCGTGCGGCGCAGGACGAATACGCGCTTCGGTCCCAGCAGCGCACCGCCGCGGCGCAGGAACGCGGCGCCTTTGACGATGAAATCGTGCCGCTGGCCACCACGATGATGGTGCAGGACCGTGAGACCAAGGAAATCTCGGAAAAAGAGGTCACCTTGACCAAGGATGAGGGCAACCGTCCCTCAACCACTTTGGAAAATCTGCAAGGCCTGAACCCGGTGTTCAAAGGCGGGCAGGTCGTGTCCGAGGGCGGGTTCATCACCGCGGGCAACGCCAGCCAGCTGTCGGACGGTGCCTCCGCATCGGTGTTGATGGAGGCCAAGGAGGCAGAGCGTCTCGGCCTTGCGCCCTTGGGCATTTATCGCGGCATGGCCGTCGCGGGCTGCAACCCCGATGAAATGGGCATTGGCCCGGTTTTCGCGATCCCCAAGCTGCTGGCCAATGCCGGGCTGAAGATGTCCGACATCGGGCTGTGGGAACTGAACGAGGCTTTCGCGGTGCAGGTGCTGTATTGCCGCGACAAGCTCGGCATCCCTGATGAGCTGCTGAATGTCGATGGCGGTGCGATTTCCGTGGGCCATCCCTATGGCATGTCTGGTGCCCGCATGGTCGGCCACGCGCTGATTGAGGGCAAAAAGCGCGGCGCCAAATACGTCGTGTGCACCATGTGCATCGGCGGCGGCCAAGGCGCGGCGGGGCTGTTCGAGGTTGCCTGATCACGGCTTGATCTGACTTTGCGGCGCGGGGGTCCCCACCCCCGCGCCGTTCGCATCTGGCCGCGGCGCTGGCCCTTGTCCATCGCTGCGATCACGCCCATTCTGCGCCGTTGCCGCCCGGCGCCATCGGATGCACCGCTCCATGCAGCTTTCGCACATCTTCACCCGCGACACCGCGGCGGCCCTGCCTGCCATGGCCGGGTCAGTGCTGCTTGGGGCTTTGGGCGGGATGCTGGCGGGCCTGATCGGCGCGCCGCTGCCGATGCTGCTGGGGTCGTTGATCACGGTGGCGGCCATGTCCATCGGCGGCGTGCGCATCATGGGCCGCATGCCTGGCGTGCCAGTGAAAACCCGCATCTTTTTCGTGCCCGTGATCGGCGTGACCATTGGCGGCGCCTTCACCCCCGACATTCTGTCTGAGGCCGCGGATTGGTGGCCAAGCCTTCTGGCGCTGCTGGTTTATATTCCGCTGGCCCATCTGGGGGGCGCGCTGATCTATCACCGCCTTGGCGGCCTCAGCCCGGTGACCGCCTATTACGCGGCTGTCCCCGGCGGCCTGATTGAAGTGATCGCCATGGGCGAGGAGGCAGGCGCCGATGCGCGCAGCCTCGTGATCTTGCAATTCATGCGGCTGATCCTGTGCATCCTGCTGGTGCCGCTGGGGTTCATGCTGTTCACCGGCGGCGCGGTTGGCAGTGCGGCGGGCGTGGCAATGACCGGGGCTGATGCACCGGTTGGGCTGCTCGATGCCGTGATTTTGCTGGGCGCTGGCGCTTTGGGGGCCATTGGTGGGCGGCGGTTGGGGTTTCCAGCTTGGGTCATCACCGGGCCAATTCTGGTGTCGGGAACCGCGCATCTGACCGGCCTGACGCAGGCGGTTCCCCCCGGCTGGCTGATCGGCGTGACGCAGTTGGTGATGGGGGTCAGCCTCGGGTCGCGATTCGCGGGGCTGAACGCGCGGGCCTTCGGGCACGCCGCGGCGCTGGCCCTGGCCAACATCGCCATGACGCTGACCCTGGCGCTGATCGCGGCAGTGGCGCTGCAAGGCGCGGTCGGAGAGCGCATCGAAGCGGTGATCCTGGCCTTTGCGCCTGGCGGGGTCGCTGAGATGTCGCTGGTCGCCGTCTCGCTGCAGATTTCGGTGGTCTATGTGACCGCGCATCATGTGGCGCGGATCCTGCTGTCGGTGCTGGTGGCCAAGACCTTCGCGGGATGGATCGGAACCGAAACGCGCTGAGATTTACGCAGCGCCCTGCGCCTTAGACTGCGCGCATGAACCGGGTGCCACCGCCAGCCTCTTGACCTTGCAGGACGGGCACGCGGGGGCGGGAGGGGGTGGGGACGCTGCATTGCACGGCGCACGGCAAGGCGATGTTGGCCAACCAGCCCGCCGCCGACACCGAACGCCTGATCGAACCGGCGCGGCTGACCCCGGTGACAATGGCCACCACCACCAACCCAAATGAATTGCGTAGCCACGCGGTCGATGATGAGGAAATCGTTGTCGGAATGCGCGCCGTTGGGGCCGCAATCCGCGATCCCGACAGGACAGTTCTGGGGGAGGGATGAGTGTGGCAGGCCCCATCTATCGCCTGACCCCGGCACGCGCGATGCATCTTGGTCCCGAAATCGCCATCGCCGCGCAGCAGGTCGGACCACTGGCGGCAACGGCGCGCCCGCCCGTGACCGACAGTGCAGGCACTGCCCACTGCGCCAACATCCGCGGGCGGCGGCATCTGTCCGATCTGGGATGCCGCGCGGGCGCATTTGCTGTGGCCCAACGCGCTGACACCGGGGGTCTTTGCCCCCGATGCGGCCGGAACCTCGGCTACGATGGCGGTGATGGATGGCCAGATCGCAGGGTTCGACGCGGTGGGGGCCCTGCTGGTGCGCGCGGTCCCCGATCTGTCTGGCGTTGGGGCGCTGCACACGGCGCAGGACGGCACGGTCTGGATCACGCAGTGGACCCATCGCGGGGCCATCTCCGATGTCGGGCCTTCATGCCAGCCTGCCGCATGCCGGAGTGCAGGAAGACGACGCCATTTATGCTGTGCGCAACGGCATGGCCTGGCGGCTGCCCGCAGCATTGGGGACCCCTTCCGCGCTGGCGCTGGCGCTGGCGCTGGATGCGCGGGGGCGGGTCTGGGCGACGCTGCTGGATGGCTGGGGGTGGTGCGCCTGAACGATTCCGGCGAAGTGGCCGCGGCGCTGGCCCTGCCCACGCCGTGGCCAACAGGGCTAATCTGAGGGCCCTTTTCATCGCCACCGCCCGCGATGGGCTGACCCAGGAAACTGCGCACAACGCCCCACTTTCGGGCCACGCTTTTGCCCTGCGCAAGGGCGTGCCGGGCTGGCCGGAGCTGACCGCAACCTCTGGCCTCGGCTGAGGCGGCAGCGCGGCATAGGCGGGACGATACGGGCATTGGCCGCCGCGCCAGACCTGCGCATCCGCCGCCTTTGCGCCCGACGCTTTCGGCGCGGTCAGATCATCGCGGTGCCGCTTGGCCTTGCCACACGCCGGGCCGCGTTCATCGGGGATGCGCGCACGCCGGGGCGGGGGACGTGATCAGGCCCCGAACATGGGCAAACGCTGCTGCCTTCTTTGCGCGAACCGGATGCCGCTTGCTGGCACCTTGATTGCGAAGGCAAGCGAAGACCCGGTCTGATGGCGACCAGAGGTTGCAGCCGCGCCACCACGGGCTTTCAAGCGTCGCGGGCGCGCCAACCGCATCGCTGCCAACGGGGCCCGATGGACAGTCAGCCATCTGGCGCGCAACCACGCGATCAGTATGGCCCACTTACCACCATCGCTTCGGTCCGCTGATGCCGCTGGCCCGGACGGGGGCCGCCCAGCCCGACCCAAGATCGCAATGCGGGGCGTCGAGGGGCAGGCTCAGGCCGCCCTACTTACGCTCCGGGGCGCAATGTCGACGTTGAATTCGGCCACCATGCGCTCCAACATTTCCATCTCGGACATCATGTCGGTGGCCGCGCTGGTGGAGCGCTCCGCCAGTTCGGCATTCTGCTGGGTGGCCTGGTCCATCTGGGCGACGGACTGGCTGACCTCTCCAACGCCTTGGGCCTGTTCGCGCCCGACACGCGCGATGCGCGCCAGCGCCTCAATCAACGGTGCCACCGAGCCTTCGATCTCGCTGAGCGCCGTGCCAGTGGCCTGAACGCTGGCAACACCGGCGGCGACGCTCGCGGCGCTTTCGGTGATCAGCGCATTGATGTCACGCGCCGCCTGGGAGCTGCGCTGCGCCAGCGTGCGCACCTCAGCAGCGACCACCGCAAAGCCCTTGCCAGCATCCCCGGCCCGCGCGGCCTCCACCGCGGCGTTAAGCGCAAGAAGGTTGGTCTGGAAGGAAATCGCCTCAATCACAGAGATGATGTCGGTGATCCGCGCGGAGCTGCGTTCGATCCGCTGCACGTTTTCAACCGCCATACGCGCCGCATCACCGCCATAGACGGTCTTGTCCGACACCGCGTTGGACAAGGTTTCGGCCTCGCTCAGCGAAACGACATTGAGGCGGATTGAGTTGGCGATCTCTTCCATTGCGGCGGCGGTTTCCTCCAGCGTTGCGGCCTGCCCTTCGGTGCGGACGGACAGCTGAGTGGAGCCATCGACAAGCTCCGCCGAACGCGCGGCAGACGCGCTCACCGCGTCGCGGATGCCGCCGATCAGTTCCGACAGACGCTCCGCCGATGCGTTCACATCCACCTGCAATTCCGCGAAGTCGCCATGAAATTCGCCGTCCATGCGGCGGGTGAGGTCGGCCTGCGCCATGGCCCGCAGCGAGGCGCGTGCGGCCGAAAGCCCGCCATCCGTCACCTCCAGCAGGCGATTCACGTCGCGGGCGAGCGCGTTGACTTCTTCGTCGCCAAACGTGCGCTCCACCCGGCGTGAGAAATCACCGCGCGCCGCCGCGGACACCACCTCGCCGATCGCCTCGGCCAGATGGCGGAACATCTCACGGCGCGCCGCCTGCGCCGCCTGATCCTGGCGTTCGTTTTCTTCGCGCAGTTCGTCAACCTTGAGCAGGCTTTCACGGAACACATCGAGCGCGGCGCCCATGCGGCCGATTTCATCACCCCGGCCCACAAACCCCGAAACGGGGGTCATGTCGCCGCCCGACAACCGCTCCGTCGCCTGCGTCAGGCGGCCGAGCGGGCCAGCAATGCCGCGGCGCGCGAACAGCAATGCGGCAAGCGTCATGCACGCCGAAATCACCGCGATCATCGCCAGCATCGCACCTGCCCCGGAAATCTCGCTCCCCATTTTCAAACCAGCCCCAGCGATGCGCGACAACGCGCCTTCAGCCGCGGTTTTTGCCGCGCGGGACACGTCAGCCGCCAGCGAGACCGCGAGGCGCGCCGCGTCATCTGCCTCCGATGCAGATTTGAGCGCGGCGGAGCGGATCGACGCGATGCCGGTTGCGGGGTCAGTGACCTTCGCCAACTGCGCGCGCAGGCCTTCAAAATCCATGTCGCTGTTCCCGGCAAACCGCTCCATGCTTTTTTTGGTTTCGGCCATCGCCAGAACCTGTGCGTCAAGCTCCGCCTGATTGCGTGAGAACCCGGCGCCGACTGCCTGGGCCAGAAATGTGCTCATCGCCGCCTTGAGGCTGAGCACCCCACGCAGCCGCGCGATCTCTCCGAAGATCAAGCCGTTGATCGCATTGGAATTTGCCTCGCTGGCACCTGCGGCACCGATTTCCAGATCAAACAGAATGTCATCCAGCGCCAATTCAAGCGTATCCGCCACCTCGCTGCGCATCTTCATAAAGGATTTTCGGAACACCTCGTATGGCAGGCGGCCCGATATCTGCTTTTTCAGCAGGTCATCGAATGCGGTCAGCGTGGCGCGCTCATCCTCAGAGATCGCGGTCTTTGGCAATTGTGGCATCAGCGCCGCGAAACGTTCCTGCGAGTCGGTGAAAATCTCCCGCAGCTCTCCGCCCAGACCGGGGTCGAAGACCAGCGGCACCGCGACCCCGACGCCAGACATGAGGTTGATTTCCGACTTGATCTGAAGCAGCACGCGCGTCGTCTCAACATCCGTGAGCAGCAGGCTCTTGAGCGCACCATCCACTGCGGCGATCGCCGCCGACCCGCCTTTGTCGAGCGCGCTTAACGCCTTATCCTCAAAACCTACAAGGGTTTGGGTTGTCTCATGCGCAAGCTCTGCGAGTGCTTCGAGATTGGCGTGCACTTCGCCGTCATGAGCCATCTGGTCGCGGCGCGCTTGTTCCAACCGATCAGCCGCCTCCGCCACTGACGTGAGCCCGGCATCGAACAATGCCGCAGTGTTGGGCGTGATGCCGGTGAATGCAGCGCGCGCGGATATATCGGCGGCGGACATCGCGCGGCGCGCGGCCACCAGCGCCTCAACTGAGTTTACGCGCTCCATCTCCGCGACGCCGGCGGTCAGATCGCCGCCTGCCCCCAGCAGCGTCATCGCCGACGCGACCTCTGGCATGCGGGTGTTGCTGATGTCGCCAAATTGCGCACCGATCGACCCGAACACCCAGAAACTGAGCGCGATGGCCCCGGCGATCAGCGCAGCCATGCCCGAAATCACGCTGAAAAGACGCGCCTGAATGCTCTGCAAGACCTTCATGTACCGTCCCCTGCCCTTTGCTGTGTCCGCGCTGCCCGCACGCCGCTGTGTTCGCGCTGCCCGCACGCCGCTGTGTTCGCGCTGCCCGCACGCCGCTGCCGGTGAAATCGCAAGTGCCTGCGCGCTGGGGCGGCGCAATTCGGGCACACCCGACCCACAGCTGTTGACCGCTACGTCACCACGGGCGGGTTACCATTCGATTGACGATCAAATTGATCGGTTTCGCTTCATTGATGGAAAAAACTCAGCACGTCATCCCGGGACACTGAAGTGGCGATCAGGCGCTGGCGGCGATCAGCAAAGGCAACCTTGGCGGCCCGGATATTGATCTGCTTAACAAGCTCAGGCGCACAGGTCGGTTGGAAGGCCTGAATGTCGTCGGCGCGCCCGCGCGACGCGGCGGTGCCGCTAGATCAACAAGCGTCGATATGCAGGCCAATTCAGCGACCGTTTGGGTGCTGCAGCGCCGCGTCCGCGCCGGTGAATTGACCCGGAACGCAGGATAGGTGCATCATGTAACGATAATGCGAGGCGCGCATTCAACCGATGTACAAGGTCATTTACGTTGCAGTCCAAATCATCAGACGATTCTGCCAACTCAGACGCCGATGCCGCGGCTGAGGGCAATGTGGGTGATCTCGCGCTGGCAGCGATCCGCGACGACATTCTGTTCGGGCGGCTTGCCCCCAAACAGCGTCTGACGCTGGACAAATTGCGCACCGTCTATGGCGTGAGCGTGAGCACATTGCGCGAAGTGCTCAGCCGTCTTGCGACCGAAGGGCTGGTGAGCGCGCAGGGCAACAAAGGTTTCCGCGTGGTGGACGTGTCCGTGCAGGATCTGATCGACATCGCTGAGCTGCGCCGCCTGCTTGAAGAACACGCGCTGGCGCGCTCGTTCGAACTGGGCGATCTGGATTGGGAAGGACGGATCGTGTCCGCCCATCACAAGCTTGCTGCCATCGAACGGCGCCTGATCCTGGGTGAGACGACGGATCAGGAACTTTGGAAACGCTTCGACTGGGAATTCCATCAGGCGCTGATCTCTGCCTGCGGGTCGGACCATCTGATGCGCGCGCACGCCGCCGCGTTCGACAAATACCTGCGCTATCAGATGATTGCCATGAGCTTTCGAGGGCAGCAAGCCGCCGACGAGCATATCGCCCTTGCCGAAGCTGCAATGGCCCGCGACGTCACGCGGGCGCGGACGCTGCTTGCCGATCACATTGCAAGAGGGGTTGAGGTCGCGATGAAAAGCCTAAGGATCAGCTGACGTGGCACAACATTGGCCGCCCTTTCCAGGGCGGCATTTTTCTGGATGAAGCATCACCATAGGAAGTTAAATATCATATGATGATTTTTGACCAATCAGTTTCAATTCGCATTATATCATAATACGTGGTTTTGGCGGGCAATGCGTTGCAGTCGCGCCAAACAAGGATCATGCATATGTCCATCATTCAGCTCGGTCTGATCGGCGACAACATCGCACGGTCCCGCGCGCCGCTTCTGCACCAGCTGGCCGGGCGTCAGGCAGGGTTGACCGTCGTCTATGAGCGGTTGATCCCGAAGGATCTCGGCCTCGACTTTGACGCGACGTTTGCGCGGTGCGCCGCCCTTGGCTTTCGCGGCGTGAACGTCACCTACCCGTACAAAGAGGTCGCCGCCGCCAAGGTCCGCATCGAGGATCCGTTGGTCCGCCGCATCGGCGCAGTTAACACGGTGGTGTTCAGCCCGGATGGGCCGCTTGGCTACAACACCGACTATTCGGGGTTTAAGGCGGCATGGCGCGACGCGATGGACAGTGCCCGGCCGGGTGCCGTTTGCCTGATTGGCGCGGGCGGTGTCGGCAAGGCGGTGGCGTTCGGGCTGCTGGGCCTGGGGGTGCAGGAAATCCGGCTGGTCGACAGCGATACCGCCAAGGCAGACGCACTGGCGCGCACCCTGCGCGCCACCGCGCCAGATGCGGTGATCCACGTCGCCCCCGATGCAGAACATGCCGCCGCCGGCGCCGAAGGGCTGATCAACTGCACCCCCCTGGGCATGGTTGGCCATGACGGCTCGGCTTTGCCGCGCGCCATGATGCGCGGCGCTGCATGGGCGTTTGACGCGGTCTACACGCCGATCGACACCCAGTTCCTGCGCGATGCGGCCGACGAGGGACTGAAGATCATCAGCGGATACGAACTGTTTTTCCATCAGGGCGTGGATGCATGGGACATTTTCGTTGGCCGCACGTTGTCCCATGATGATCTGCGTCGCGCGCTGGCAGCCGCCCCGCCTGACGCCTGACCAGCATTCCCCCGGGCGGGGGAATGCATCGGTCCCCTGCGCACCGTTGACTGCAACTGCATGGCATCGCCCCGCCACATCGCGCTGGACGGCCAACGCAGCCTGATCAACCTGCTGGGACGCACCAAAAAAGGCGCCCTGCCCGCCGCCCCTGCGGCCAAGGGCGTCGCCTTTATCGAAGTCGCGGTGTCTGGGAAAGACGCCGAAGGGCTGGCCACCATGTTCCGCGCCATGGGCTTTGCGCTAACCGGGCGGCACAAATCCAACCAGGTGCGGCGCTGGACCCAAGGTCAGATCAACCTGATGATCAAATGCGAACCAGACGGGTTCGCCCACGCGCAGTAGATCACCCACGGGCCCTCGGTCGCCGCCATCGGGCTGCGGGTTGGGGATGCGGGGGCGTGCAGATGATGGACCGGGCCGAGGCGCTGCTGGCCCAATCCTTCCGCCAGAAAACCGGGCCGGGAGAGCTGGCAATCCCCACCATCCGCGGCGTGGACGGATCGCTGATCCATATGCTCGACCACAAGACCGATCTGGGGCAGGTGTGGGAGATGGAGTTCAACCCCGCAGGGCTGCTCGAAAGCAAGGTTCTGCGGTCCCCGGACCGGTCGGTGCAGATCGCGCTGAACGGGCCCTCGGCCCGGCGCACCCAGTCAAACCGGGTCATCGAGGAATATTTCGGCGCCGGCGTCCAGCATCTGGCGTTCGAGGCGACGGACATCTTCGCCGCTGCCGATCAACGAGACTTACTGTGATGATCTGGAGGCACGGTTCGATCTGGCCCCCGATATGGCCGCCAGATTGTGGGCGCTGAACGTGCTTTATGACGAAGACGAGCACGGCCGGTATTTCCAGATCCACACCCGCGTCTTCGCCGAGCGGTGCTTTTTTTGAAATCGTCCAGCGTGAGGGACATCAGGGCTTTGGTGCCTTCACCGCCATGATCCACTTGGCAGCGCAGGAACAGCTGTCGCGCCACCCGTCCATGCCGCGGTGCCAGGCGCATCAGGGCATCGCACGCGCCTTTCGGCCCGGTGCGGGCTCAGGGGGCCTTGCGCCCCCGTTTGCCCGGCCGTCGCTGACGCGCCGCGCGCACCGAACTGGCCATGGCGCTGGACGTCGGGCGCTGCAGGCGCATATTGCAAAGCGTCGCGCCCCAATCAGGAAGCCGCCATGTCCCGGGCCCCTGCCCTGATCGTCGCCCATGGCAGCCCGTCCTGCCCACCGAGCCAAGAGTTCTGGCTGGCCGATCTGGCCGCGCGGGCTGAGGGAGCGGGCGCCGGGCCGGTGATCGGGACCACCCTTGCCGCCCGCCGCCCGTTCGCGCGCGCGATCGCTGAGGCGATGGCCAAGGACGGGCCGCTGATCGTCTATCCGATGTTCATGGCCGATGGCTGGTTCAGCCAGACCGAATTGCCGCGCCGCCTGATCGCAGCGGGCGCGGATGTTGCGCGGTTGCAGGTGCTGACGCCCTTTGGGCTTGACCCCTTGCTGCCCGCGCTATGTGCCCGCCGGGCGGTCGAAGCGGCGATGGCGGCGGGCATTGATCCGCGCGGCGCAACGCTGGTGGTCGCCGCCCATGGTGCCCCCAAACACAAGCGCCCCGCCGAAGTTACCTGGCTGGTGGCGCGCGGCGCGGCGCGGATCGGCGGATTTGCCCGGCTGGCCTGCGGTTTTGTGGATCAAGCGCCGTTTCTGGCCGACGCCCTGCGCATTGACGGGCCTGCGATATGCCTGCCGTTTTTCGCCACGCGCGCGTCTCATGTGCTTGAGGATCTGCCCGAGGCGTTGAACGCGGCGGGGTTTGCAGGGCCGGTGCTGGCGCCGATCGGGCTGGATCAGGGCCTGCCAGAGATGATCGCCGCGGCGATCCTTCGCGCGCGCCGCTGACAGCGGCTGACCCGCGCAGCCTTTCATGAAAAAGGGCGGCCCCTTTGCCGGGCCACCCGTCCGTCGCCGCGATGCGCGCGTTTCAGGCCGCGTAGCCCTGCCGCGCGGCGTTCGCCTCAGCATCACGTTTGGCTTTGTAGCCTTCGGAGGCAGCACCGATGATGTTGCCGTTCATCGCCGTGCGCCGCCAGCGCCATTCGCCGCGCTTGTCCTCATAGAACTCCCATTTGTCCTTGGGGTTCGGGCCGCGGTTCATGTTGGCTTCGCAATCGGCCTTGGCCTTGTAGCCCTCGGAGGCCGCGCCGACGATGTTGCCGTTGGTGGCCGTGCGGCGCCAACGCCATTCGTCTTTTTTATCCTGATAAACCTCAAACTTGTCGTTTTCGCCCGACATGCCACGCGCTCCCTGTCTTTTTTGATTTCAGACTTGTCCTGAAACGTGGCCCGGCGCGCGCATGCGATCAACTGGGAATTTGATCGGTGCTGTGGGCCGCAGGCGAATTTCCATGAAAAAAGGGCCGCCCTGAGGCGGCCCTTTCATATTTTCACCCTTCGCGCAGCCATCAGGCCGCGCAGGCAAGGGGCATGATCACATCATGCCGCCCATGCCGCCCATGCCGCCGCCCATGCCGCCCATGTCGCCGCCAGCGCCGCGCGGCTCCGGACGATCAGCGACCATGGCTTCGGTGGTGATCAGCAGGCCGGCCACCGAGGCGGCGTCCTCCAGCGCAGTGCGCACCACTTTGGCCGGATCGATGATGCCCATGGAGATCATGTTGCCGTATTCTTCGGTCTGGGCGTTGAAGCCAAAACCGTCATCGGCCGATTCCATGACCTTGCCAGCGACCACGGCACCGTCGACGCCTGCGTTCTCAGCAATCTGACGCAGCGGAGCCTGGATGGCGCGCGCAACGATCTTGATGCCAGCGGTCTGGTCGGGGTTGTCACCCTCCAGGCCGATGAGCGCTTTGCCAGCGTGCACGAGGGCGACGCCGCCGCCGGGGACAACACCTTCCTGAACCGCAGCGCGGGTGGCATTGAGCGCGTCATCGACGCGATCCTTGCGCTCTTTGACTTCGATTTCGCTGTTGCCGCCGACGCGGATAACCGCGACGCCGCCGGCGAGCTTGGCGAGACGCTCCTGAAGCTTCTCTTTGTCGTAGTCAGAGGTGGTTTCTTCGACCTGCGAGCGGATCTGCGTGACACGCGCTTCGATCTCAGACTTCTCGCCGCCGCCGTCGACGATGGTGGTGTCGTCTTTGGTGATGCGGATCTTCTTGGCCTGGCCGAGCATCTCGATGCCGACGTTCTCAAGCTTCATGCCGAGATCTTCGGAGATGACCTGGCCGCCGGTCAGGATCGCGAGATCCTGCAGCATGGCCTTGCGACGATCACCAAAGCCCGGTGCCTTGACGGCAGCGATCTTCAGGCCGCCACGCAGCTTGTTGACGACGAGCGTGGCCAGAGCCTCGCCTTCGACGTCTTCGGCGATGATCAGAAGGGGTTTGCCCGACTGAATCACGGTCTCAAGCAGCGGCACCATCGGCTGAAGCGACGAGAGCTTCTTCTCGTGCAGCAGGATGTAGCAATCCTCAAGCTCCGCCACCATCTTTTCGGCATTGGTGATGAAGTAGGGGGAAAGGTAGCCGCGGTCGAACTGCATGCCTTCAACGACTTCGGTCTCGGTCTCGAAGCCTTTGTTCTCTTCGACCGTGATCACGCCTTCGTTGCCGACGCGCTGCATGGCTTCGGCGATCTGACGACCGATTTCCACTTCGCCGTTGGCCGAGATCGAACCGACCTGCGCCACTTCGGCGGTGTCAGTGACCGGGCGCGACATGGCGCGGATGCCGGCGACGACCGTGGCGACGGCCTTGTCGATGCCGCGCTTCAGATCCATCGGGTTCATGCCGGCGGCGACCGACTTCATGCCCTCTTTGACGATGGCCTGGGCCAGAACGGTGGCGGTGGTGGTGCCATCGCCAGCTTCGTCATTGGTGCGCGATGCAACTTCGCGAACCATCTGGGCGCCCATGTTCTCAAACTTGTCGTCAAGCTCGATCTCTTTGGCGACGGTGACGCCGTCCTTCGTGATGCGCGGGGCACCGAAGGATTTGTCGAGGACCACGTTGCGGCCTTTGGGGCCGAGGGTCACTTTGACGGCGTCGGCCAGGATGTTCACGCCGCGCAGCATGCGGTCGCGGGCGTCGGTGCCGAATTTAACGTCTTTGGCAGCCATGTTGATAGCTCCTGTAATCTGGGGGGATCGTCGCGATCAGCCGGTTAAGGCGATCAGGCGATGATGCCGAGGATGTCGGATTCTTTCATGATGAGCAGGTCTTCACCGCCCACCTTGACTTCGGTGCCGGACCATTTGCCGAACAGCACACGATCACCGGCTTTGACGGCCATTTCGATCAGCTCGCCGCTGTCTTTGCGCGCGCCTTCGCCCACCGAGATGATTTCACCTTCGGAGGGTTTTTCCTTGGCGGCGTCGGGGATGATCAGACCGCCAACGGTCTTTTCTTCGCCTTCGATGCGACGGACGAGGACCCGGTCGTGGAGGGGCTTGAAGTTCATGTAACTGACTCCTGTGTTGAAGCATCCAGCAATGCCTGACAGGCTGCGCAACGCTTCGGACCAGCCTTTCGACCGTGCCGCAGAAGCGGTGTTAGCACTCGCCTGCCTTGAGTGCCAGCTGATGCGCAGATAGGCGCTGCGCCCCCCGATTGTCAAGGTTCGTAGGTCAGGATTGTCCATGAAAATGCCCAAGTTGCGCCGCGCCATTGCCTGCGCCACGCTGACAGCAATGCTGCTGGCACCCGGGCGGGCGCAGGCAAGCGGCACCTGCGGCGGGGTGAACATGCTTGCCGCGCTGGAGGCGGCACGCCCCAGCGCCGTGGCAGACATGCGTGCCGCCGCCCATGCCTGGCCCAATGCCGAAGGGCTGTTCTGGCGCGTTGATAAGCCCGGCCTCGCGCCATCATTTCTATTCGGCACGTTCCACGCCACCGCCGACGAAGGCGTGACAATCCCCGCCCCGGTGCAGAACGCGCTGCGCGGTGCCAAGGCCGTGTTCACCGAAATCTCAGCCCAGGAACAGGCCGCCATGCTGGCCGCGTTCAGACAAGATCCTGACCTGATCACAGACTGGCGGGGCGGCACGCTTGACGCCGCGCTGACGCCTGAATTGCGCGCAATCGCCGCGCGCATCCTGCCACGGCACGGGCTGACCTATGCCCAGGGCAACATGCTGCGCCCATGGTTCATGCAGATCGCGCTGGCCACGCCTCCCTGCGCCATTGCGGCAATGGCGGCCGGGGCGCGGGTGCTCGACGACCAGATTGTGGATGCAGCGCTGGGGGCCGGCCTGCCGGTCAGGGGCATGGAGACATGGCCCGATGCCCTGAACCATCTGATCAACCAGCCCAAAGACGACGCCCGCGAAGCCCTTGCCCTGACCATCATCTTTGCCGACCGCATCGAAGACATGCGCCGCACCGGCCGCGATCTGTGGCGAGATGAGCAGACCATGCTGATCTGGGAGCTTTCGCGCCATTTCTACGCGCTCGCTGTCGGACCGGTGGCCGCAGATGCCGCGCTGGACGATATGTGGAACTGTCTTGTTGTGGCCCGCAACGCCGGATTCGTGTTCGCCGCCAGTGATGATCTGGCAATGGGCGGCGCTTTTGTCGCCGTTGGTGCGCTGCATCTGCCGGGGGCTGGCGGCATGATTGAGCGCATGCGCGCCATGGGGTATGCAGTGACGCGGGTTCCGCTGCGCTGACGCGCCGGGGTTGACGCGGCAGACATGTTCCGCACATTCCCTGTCACCCCCCCAAATCAGGATGGCCCAGTGACCCTGCCCCCGATCATCGAAAGCCTCGACGAGATTTCCGATCAGTACGACGTGCTACTTTGTGACCTGTGGGGCTGCCTGCACAACGGCATGACCGTGTTTCCCGCCGCGGCGGGCGCGCTGCAACGGTTTCGCGCCAAGGGGGGCGCGGTCGCACTGTTCACCAATGCGCCGCGGCCCGCTTGGTCGGTGATCGACCAGCTGGCCGCGTTGGGCGCGCCGGACGGAATATCCGACCTTGTGGTGTCGTCGGGCGATGCCAGCCGCGAATCGGTGAAGGCCGGAGAGTGGGGATCGCGCGTCTATTTCATCGGCGCCGACAAGGATGAGCCGTTTTTCAAGGACCTGCCCGTCACCCGCGTCGCCATGGCGGACGCCGAATCCGTCATCTGCACCGGCCTGCGCAATGACGAAACTGAAACCCCCGAAGATTACCGCGATGAACTGCGCGAGGCCCAGCTGCGGGGCCTGCCATTTCTGAACGCCAACCCCGACATCGTGGTGGACCGGGGCGATCAGCGGCTGTGGTGCTCAGGCGCGCTGGCCCGCGATTATGCGGCGATGGGCGGCAAGGTCCGCACCTTTGGCAAGCCCCATGCGCCGATCTATGACTATGGCCGCAAACAGCTTTCCAGCGTGCTTGGCCGCGACATTCCCGATGATCGGATCCTGTGCGTCGGCGACGGCGTGCACACTGATCTGAAAGGCGCGGTGTCCGAAGGGCTTGATTGCCTGTTCGTCACCGGGGGCCTGGCGACCGCCGAAACCGGCGGCGACGCTGAACGCCCCGATCCCGCCAAGTTGGAGGCGTTTCTGGCCGCGCACAGCCTGTCGCCCCGCTGGGTCATCGGGCGGTTGCGCTGAAGGGCGCCTTGCTGTCAGCGCTGATTTGCGCTAATTTAGACTCGTGTGTTTTTACTCTGGGGGTCATTCGATGAAACGCCTGCTCAGCATTGCGGCCGCCGCGGCGCTCGCCGCCTCTCCGGCCTTCGCGCAGAACGTCCCTGCCGCGGGGGCGAGCACCGGCGGCGGAGTCGCCCAGAGCCTTACCGGCATTGGCGGCAGCGACGTGCCGGTCGAAGTCGTGGTTGGCTTGGGCGCGCTGGTGATCATTCTGCTGGTTGCCGGTTCAGGCGGCTCGGACAGCACCTCGACCAGCACCACCACCCCTCCGAGCTGATCGCGCGCGACGCGCGCGCGCACGAAAAAGGCCGCGTCCTTCGGGACGCGGCCTTTTTCGTGCGCGGATGGCGGCGGCGTCAGTCGCCGAAGGCGCGGATCACCACCACGTCGACAAACCCGGTTCCGGGGCCGGTCCATTGGCGGGTCTTCCACATGCGCCCGTCCACGGGATCGACCCAATGGTCGTTCTGGAATGCCACCTGCCCGCCGCTGCAGCTTTCCGAGAAATGCGCCAGCGGCAGGCTGCGCTGGTAAAGCTCCGCGCTTTCTTCGCCGTGATAGGTGACGGAGCAGCGGTAGGCGCGGATGTATTCCTCGCCCACCCCGTCGCGGGCGCGCTGGATCAGCAGCGTCTCGGACGGCCAGTCCTGCGGCGCGGTGCGGTTGGTCAGCGGGTCGTCTGAGGAAAACTGCGCGCCCAGCAGATCCTGCACCATGCCGCGGCTGCCGGCCACGCGCCCCCCTTCAAGGATCACGCCCCGGCGGGCCATGTCCACATACCACACCCGCCCGTTGACGAAGGAATTCGCCGCCAGCAGCGCGATCGGCGCGTCGGGCGCGCCCTCGAGCCGCAGGCCGATGCTGGCATAGGGCAGCGCGACCAGATCCGCATACGCAGGCAAGGCGGCGGCGGGGGCCGCGGGCGCGATGCCGATCTCTCCCACCACCAGTTTGATGGCATCGTTCAGCCCCGGCTCGGCATTGCCGCAACCCGCCAGCGCTAAGATCAGCGCGCAGATGATCTTGTGCGCCCTCATTTCCAGAACAAGCTCCAGTCTTCACGCAGCGCCGCGCGGTCGGTGTCGGCCACCACGCTGAAAAGGCGGTTGGCAACCGACAGCCGCTGGCCACCATCGCGGGTCAGCGGGCTGAGGGCCAAGCTATAGCGCGAGTTGGTTTCATACGGCAGCGCCCAGCCAAACGGAATGGTCAGCCGCAGCCCCTTGTCGAAGCTGCCTTCGCCATATTCGTCAAACGGCACGTCAGTGAGCGTAAAGAACCCTCCAACTTCCCAGCCATTGGCAAAGGTGCGGGTCAGCGAGAAGGTCGCGCCCCAATCCCCGGCCAGATAGCGCCCGGCATCAACCTGCGCCTGCAACCCGTAATACCCGGTGTCCCAGTAAACTGAGGCATGTCCGGTCACCACATTATAGTCCAGAAATTCGAAATACTGATCATAGTCGCGCTGCGTGACCCAGTTCAGCTCAGCCCCAAGGCCCCAGCTCTGGTCCACCGGCTTCCACAGCACCTCAGCGCTGATGCCGGCATACATCGACTCCAACAAACCTGCCGTCAGGCGGCCATAGGTGTCCGGTGCCAGCTTGAAGATGTAATCCGCGGTCAGCCGGTCAATTGTCGGTGCCTCAGACTGGGCATAAAGATAACTGTCAGAGCGGACATGCGGCAACACACTGTCGGACGCGCGGTCGCTTTCTCCCAGATTGCCAAAGACGCGCTGCGACAGCTGGCCGCTGAACGACAGCCCCCGCGCCAGGGTCAGGCGGCCGAACAGCCGCATCTGAAGATCGGCGCGCAGCGGGCTGTCCGGGTCAAACAGGCCCAGCGGCACATATGGGTTCAGGCCCCAGACAAAACCGGGGTATTGGCCGGGCAGCGGATCGGGCCGCACACCGCCTGCATCACCGATGTCGGCGGTCAGCCAGGACCGGCGGGCGGCGTCCGGCTCTCCGGCATGGTCTTCGATCAGGGTGCGGCGCAGGGCGACAGTCACCGCCGGGGCGCCACCTTCGACCAGCGTGATGTTGAACCGCTCCACCGATGGGGGCAGCGTGCGCGTCAGCACAGCGGCCGTGCGGCCGATCGCCTGCGCGTTGGCGGCGTAATAGATGTTTGACAGCTCTATGCTGATTTCGGTGGCCTCAAGCGACAGCGCCGACACCTCCAGATTTTCGGCCTCCAGGGCCGTCAGCACTGCGGCGATCGATGCGGCCACGGCTGCGTCGTCATCGTGCCAGCCAGTGTCCCAGCCGCTCAGGGGTCGGCGTTCGGCGGCGATCCATGCGCGGCCCGCCGGGCGCAGCACCACTGTGCAGACCGGCGCGCCCGTGGGGGACCGGAACGTCACCCCGTCGACCACACCCAGATCGGCGTCCACGCGGCGCGCGGCCTCGGTCGGGCAGACGCCGCCGGAGGCGTCAGCCTCAGACAAGGTCACATAGGCCCAGCGGGGGCCAGATGACGCCTGCGCTAGGGCCACGTTCTCAGGCAAGCTACCTGCGGTGGCGGGGCGGTCATCGATCAGTTCGCGCACTGGGCCAAAGCGTGCGGCGACGGTCGGCGCAGCAATCGGGCTGCGCGGCGCAACCGGCAGCGGGCCAGAGCGCGCGTCAGGCGGCGTCAGCGGCCGCGCCGGGTTGGCGCTGAAGGTCGCGCGCAGCCCGAAGGTCGATCCGTACATGGCGTAGGCGCCAAGCTCCACGCCCTCCCACGGGCGGTATTCGACGCCGATGTTGATGGGCGCGTTCACCTCATAGGACGAAAAGCGCCAGTCGCGGGAATAGTCGTCCGAGGACAGCTCCGCCTTGACCGACAGACCATCAATCGGGGTCTGCCATTCAAGACCGCCGAAAAAGCCCATATCCTCGCCGCGGAAGAACTGGCCAAAACGCACATTGCCCGTCTGGCCAAGCTGGCCCTCGCTCGATTCGCGGGCCTTGCCGCCTTCCCAGATGATCCCGACCGGGTTGGTCACCGAATTGGCGCCCGCATACCTGCCCCAGCCAACGCCGCCAGTCAGCTTAAGGTTCGGCGTGACATGCTTGGTGGCAACGATAAATTCGCCAGAATACACGCCGGTGCCAAGGAAATCCTGCAACCCCAGCGCGATGGCAGGCATCATCGCACCTTCGTCAAACAGGCGGATCTTGATGTCAAAGCTGCGGTCATAAAGCGACGAGCCGCCGGGGAAGTATTCTTCGAGGATCGCATACCGGAAGGTCCCGTCGATCCGCGGCAGGATCTGGAAGTTGAGCGCGTTGCGCAGCTCTCCTCCCATCCAAGATGTGGTGAAGGCGATCTGCGCGTCGGGCTGGGATTCGGCGGTGGGCATGTCGATCAGCCCGGTGACGCCGTAAAGATTGTAGGACGGACGCGAAAGATCGCCCTTCCACGCCATGGTTTCGCCATGCGCGGGAAGCACGAAGCCCAATCCTGCAAGAATCCCCGCGACGCTGGCGCACCGCCCGATCGATCGCCTCGCCATTCTGCTCGCTCTCATTCCGATATTTGTTGTTTTATTTGAACCATGTCTGCGTGAAAAATCCACACATGTCACGCCGCGCAGTCACGGCGCGGGGGTGCGGGATGTTTTCTGTCGCAACGGCGCCACGATCCAAGGCCTGCGCCGCACGGGCGCCTTGCGCCCCCGCGCGGCGCCGCGGTCCCCCAAGGGGGCCGCGCAGCGCCCCGATCACAGGTCGCACCGGGTGGCGGGTATCAGTAAAGCGTCTCAGCCAAGACGCGGTCCATATCATCGCGGTCAGGCGTCTGATCAAGCGCGGCATGCGCCTTCAGCATCTCGCCGATGGCGGGGCGGTCAGCGGTGCCCGGCCATGTGTCAGGCGACCACAGGGCCGCGCGCATGAACGCCTTGGCGCAATGCAGGAACACCTCCTCCACCGCCACCCTGAGCACAGTGATCGGCAGCTTGCCACGGGTTTCAAACCGCGCGCGCAAGGCGTCGTCGGTGCGGATTTCAGCGGTTCCGTTGATGCGCAGGGTCCATGTCTCGGTGGGGATCACAAAGATCAGACCAACTTGTGGGGACTTGAGGATGTTGCGCAGCCCGTCAATGCGCCGATTGCCCGGCCAGTCGGGGATCAGCACGTGCCGCTCACCATCGGCCTTCACAAAGCCCGGCGCGTCACCCTTGGGGGACACATCGGCGCGCACACCGTCCGAGGTCGCCATGAACAGCATCGGCGACAACGCCAGAAACGCCAGGCAATGGGCATCGAGCCGGTCAATTTCCTTGGCCACGGCGCGCGGGTTCACAGCACCGTAAAGCGCGCGCAGGGTTGCCTCATCAGTGATGCGGTCGGGCTGGGTGGTCATTGGTCGGCTCCTGTGCGGTTGGAACGCGCAGATTGCCCCGCCTGCGT
>JBLGAC010000029.1:0-47969 GCA_047610385.1 Paracoccaceae bacterium
CCGTAATAGGTCAGCGTGACCATTGATCCGCCTTGGCCCATCAACTTCTCCGCGCGCTGTGCGACAGCGGTGAAGGAATAGACCGAGATGTTCATGGTCACTTCGAAATTCTTGGCGCTGGTGTCAACATAGCGGCCGCGCAGTTCGGCCTTGTCAGAAAATCCGATGGCGTGCACCAGAAAGTCTAGCTTGCCCCATTTCGCTTCGATTTCCGCGAAAACCGCGTCCATCGACGCTTCGTCGGTCACGTCGCAAGGCAGCAGAATGTCCGCGCCAATGCTGGCGGCCAGCGGCCCGACGCGCTTTTTCAGGGCTTCGCCCTGATAGGTGAACGCAATTTCGGCGCCTTGGTCGGCGCAGGCCTTGGCGATTGCCCAGGCAATGGACTTGTCGTTGGCGACGCCCATGATGAGGCCGCGTTTGCCCGCCATAAGTCCCGTCATCCCCAGCGCTCCTTTATGACTGGCATTTAGCCCCGTCGTGTAGACCAGCGCAGGCCGGGCATCAACCCCGCTGCGGCCCGGCGTATAATGGAATAATAGTGGCGCCCACCCCATCACCGTCCTAGTTTTCCAGCAATGCCGGGGCAATTTCACCCGCCGCGGCTGCGCCGAGGAAAGGGTCCGCGATGATTGATGAAACTGAGGCCCGCACGGGTAAGTTCGCCGGAAACGACCCGTTTGCCCTTGCGCAGACATGGCTTGAGGACGCGCGCCTCACCGAGCTTAACGATCCCGACGCGATGGCCCTGTCCACCGTCGACGCCGACGGGCTGCCCGATGTGCGGATGGTTCTGCTCAAGGAAATTGAGACGGTCGATGGCGGCGGCTTCGTGTTCTACACCAATTATGGGTCCTCAAAGGGCATGCAGCTGGCCGCGACCGGCAAGGCCGCGCTGGTCCTGCACTGGAAATCCCAGCGCAGGCAGGTTCGCGCGCGCGGTGTGATCGAAAAGGTCGAAGGCGCACAGGCCGACGCCTATTACGCATCACGCTCCTTGCCGTCGCGGCTGGGGGCGTGGGCGTCGAACCAGTCGCAGCCCCTGTCGTCGCGCGGCGCGCTGTTGGCTGAGGTCGCAAAGGTCAGCGCCCGGCATCTGCTGAACCCACCGCGCCCACCGTTCTGGGGCGGGTTTCGCATCCGCCCGCTCGAAGTGGAGTTCTGGGCTGACGGCGACCACCGCCTGCATGACCGGTTCAAATGGCGGCGCAGCGATCCGCATGCCTCTGACTGGACGGTGCAGCGCCTCAATCCATGATTTCGGGGATGCCCGCGGATCCGGGGGACATGCAATGACCTTGCGTCCCACGCCCAGCTGACGCTACGTCCAGCGGCACTGATCTTTGCACCGTCGGGGGCGGGGCGGTGGCTTGCCAAGCTGCGCCCCGCGCGGCCCTATGAGGGGGACGCGATTCGCGCCTCTACGACCTCGCGGCTGCGCAGCGGTCCGGCCCCGATGTGGCCGCGCCCCCGCCGACGCCCCGTCCCGAAGGACCCGCCCATGCCCGACCGCAAGACCCTCCTGCTCACTGGTGCCAGCCGCGGCATCGGCCACGCCACGGTGAAACGATTTTCGTCGGCGGGATGGCGGGTGATCACCTGCTCACGCCACCCATTCCCCGAAGATTGCCCGTGGGAAATGGGCCCTGAAGACCACATTCAGGTCGATCTCGGTGATCCGGGATCCACCATGGAGGCGGTGTCGCAAGTCAAATCGCGCCTCGCCAACGGACGGCTCGAAGCGCTGGTGAACAATGCCGGGATCTCCCCCAAAGGCCCGAATGGTGAACGCCTGACCACCCTCAACACCGATCTGCGCGATTGGGGAAGGGTGTTTCACGTCAACTTCTTCGCCCCCGTAGTGCTGGCCCGGGGCCTCGCGGCGGAACTGAAGGCCGCGAAGGGCGCGGTGGTCAACGTCACCTCTATTGCGGGCGCGCGGGTGCATCCGTTCGCGGGCGCGGCTTACGGCACGTCAAAGGCCGCATTGGCGAGCCTGACGCGTGAGATGGCCCATGACTTTGGCCCCCTCGGGGTGCGCGTGAACGCCATCGCGCCCGGCGAAATCGAAACTGCGATCCTCAGCCCCGGTACTGAGGAGCTGATCCAGGACATCCCCCTGCGCCGCCTTGGCAAGCCTGAGGAGGTCGCCCGCACGATCTACTATCTGTGCACGTCCGAAAGCTCGTACATCTCCGGCGTGGAGATCGAGATCAACGGTGGTCAGCACGTCTGACGCCTGCCGCCCTTGGCGGTCTGGCCGGGTGCAGACCGCCGCCGCGCCCGCCAGACCAACGGCTGGGCCGGGCGCGGCGGTGGCGCGGGCGCTTGCCCGGCGGATGCTGCGTGCCATCCCTGGCTTCGGGGCGCCCGCGTCTCGCGCCCGCCCGCCATCGCTGGTCCACCCGCGGGCGCATATCGGCCGGGCACCAAGCGTCGCCGACCGCGTGGGTCAGGCGGGGGGGCATGAATAAGCGTGGGGCTTGCGGAATTCCTCGGCCAGGCAATCGATGAAGGCGCGCAGCTTGGGTTGTGGAAACCGGCCGGGAGGGTAGACCGCGAAAATGCCCAAGGGCGCGCGGTGCGCTTCGGACAGGATTTCGACCAGCTTTCCGGTCTGCAGCGCATCACCCATGATAAAGTCCGGGATCAGCGCGATCCCGATCCCGTCCAATGCCGCCTGCATCAGTGCGTCGCCGTTGTTGACGGTCAGGCGGCCGACGGCGCGGATCTGGCGTTCCTCGCCATTGGGGCCGTTCAGGCGCCAGAAATTTCCCGATGACTGGTTCGAATAATGCAGGAGCTCATGCTCCGGCAGGTCCTGAATCGTCTGGGGGACGCCGCGGGCTGCCAGATAGGCCGGTGATGCGGCGATGAACATCCGCACCTCCGCCAGCTTGCGCGCGCGCAAGGTGCTGTCGGCCAGATCGCCCACCCGGATGGCGACGTCGTAGCCTTCGGCGACCAATTCGACAAAGCGGTCGTCCAGCACCATGTGCACTGAGATGTCGGGATAGGTTTTCAGGAACGCTGACACCGCCGGCGTCACGCGCCTGAGCCCGAAGCTGACCGGCGCGGCGACGCGCAGCTCGCCGCGCGGGGCCTCTTGCATTGAAGACACCATGGCCTCGGCGTCCTCGGCCTCTGACAGCACCCGGATCGCACGGTCATAGAACGCGAGCCCGATTTCCGTCGGGCTGACGCGGCGGGTGGTGCGGTTCAGCAGCCGTGCGCCCAGCCGGTCTTCGAGAGCGGCGACATGCTTGGAGACGGCGGACTTTGAAATGCTTAGTTTTTTGGCGGCGTCGGTGAACCCGCCTTGGTCCACGACGGTCACGAAGGCTTGCATTTCGTTCAGCCGATCCATGGGCGGTCTCCAGTTACAAATATGATTAGGCGTACGCATGCAGACGGCACAGATATGTGCCGCCATGCGATGGTGGATGACACCTTCGCGCGTGGAAGTGGCGCGAATAGGGCACGACAGAGTCGGGAATGGAGGGGTTGTGCCATGCAGCAAGCCTATGGTTAGCTGATTGCATCAAAAGGCCGACAGAGCCGTTGAGCGACAGGGAAATTCAAATGACGCAAGCGACCGATGCCTTCGTCGCGTTTGAGAACGTGCAGAAGAGCTATGACGGCGAGAACCTCGTCGTGAAGGATTTGAACCTTGCCATTGGCAAGGGTGAATTTTTGACCATGCTCGGCCCGTCAGGGTCCGGCAAGACCACTTGCCTGATGATGTTGGCAGGGTTTGAGACTGCGACCAACGGCGACATCCTGCTCGGCGGCAAGCCGATCAACAACATTCCGCCCCACAAGCGCGGCATCGGGATGGTGTTTCAGAACTACGCATTGTTCCCGCACATGACGGTGGCCGAAAATCTGGCCTTCCCGCTTGAAGTGCGCAAAATGGGCAAGGCTGAGATCGAGACCAAGGTCAAACGCGCGCTCGACATGGTGCAGATGGGCGATTTCGGCGGCCGCCGTCCCGCCCAGCTTTCGGGCGGCCAGCAGCAGCGTGTCGCCGTGGCGCGCGCCTTGGTGTTTGACCCCGAACTGGTGCTGATGGACGAACCGCTCGGCGCGCTCGACAAACAGCTGCGTGAGCAGATGCAGTTTGAAATCAAGCACATCCATGAACAGCTTGGCGTTACCGTGGTCTATGTGACCCATGATCAGTCCGAAGCGCTGACCATGTCGGACCGCGTCGCGGTGTTCAATGATGGCCGCATCCAGCAGCTCGCCCCCCCGGCAGAGCTGTATGAGCAACCGCAGAACAGCTTCGTCGCGCAGTTCATCGGTGAAAACAACACCTTGGATGCCGAAGTTGTCGGCATGAAGGGCGACATCGCCACCGTGAAATTCGGCAATGGCGAGACCGCGACCGCGCTTGCGGTCAATTGCGGCGGCGTGGGCAATCGCACCCGTCTGTCGCTGCGGCCGGAGCGGGTGGAGATCGGTGCGAAATCCGACTTCAACTCCGTCACCGGCAAGGTGCTGGAACTGATTTATCTTGGCGACCACATCCGCGCGCGCATGTCCGTGCACGGAAATGACACATTTGTCGTCAAGCTTCCGAATTCCTCCGACCACGCGCAGCTTTCAGTGGGTGAAACCACCCTTATGAGCTGGCGGGCGCAGGATTGCCGCGCACTCGACGCGGAGTGATGCCGGCCGCGGAACGCCTCCTTTTGGCAAGAAAGAGGGTCGCGCCGCGGGCGGAGACTGCAAGGAAGACAAAAACCGTGACCAACAGGAGAATGTCTATGAAAATCGCACGACTGATGGGCGCCACCGCCCTCGTCGCCATCGCTGGGTCCGCATGGGCCGCGGATGAGCTTCCGGCCTGCGATGGCTGTGCCGACAGCATGACCATTGTGTCCTGGGGCGGCGCATATTCGCGTTCCCAGGACGAGGCTTATCACAAGCCCTACATGGCGCTGACCGGCGTTGAAGTGATCAACGACGAATCCTCGAACGAAGCCGTCGCCAAGCTGCGCGCCATGGATGAAGCCGGCAACACCACTTGGGACGTGGTGGATGTGGTCGCCTCGGACGCCATGCGTCTGTGCGACGAAGGCCTCGCGATGGAAATCAATCCGGACACTGACCTCGCGGCCGCGCCGGACGGCACGTCTGCCTCCGAAGATTTCGGCGACTTGATCGTGTCTGAGTGCTTCATTCCGCAGATCGTTTACTCGACGACCTTCGGCTACCGCACCGACGTTGCGGAATGGGGTGGCAGAGTGCCGACCTCCATCTGTGACGTGTTCGATCTGGAAGCCTTCCCCGGCAAACGCAGCCTTGAGAAGCGCCCGATCAACAACATGGAATGGGCCCTTCTTTGCGACGGCGTTGCCAAGGCAGACGTCTATCCCACGCTCGAAACCACCGAAGGTCAGGCCCAGGCGCTTGCCAAGCTCGACACCATCCGCGACAGCGTCGTGTGGTGGTCGGCCGGTGCCGAGACCCCGCAGCTGCTCGCTGACGGCGAAGTGCTGATCGGGTCGACCTATAACGGTCGTCTGTTCGCCCTAATCGAAGAACAGAAGCAGCCCGTTGCAATGCTGTGGGACGCCCAGGTCTATGACCTTGACGGTTGGATCATCCCCACCGGCCTGTCGCCTGAGCGCAAGGCCCGTGCCATGCACTACATCAAGTTCGCGACCGACACGCAGCGTCTCGCTGATCAGGCGCAGTACATCTCCTACGGTCCGGCGCGCAAATCGTCGGCTCCGCTGGTCGGCAAGCACGCCGAACTTGGCATCGAGATGGCGCCGCACATGCCGACCGATCCTGAGAACGCCAAGAACACCTTCCTCTACAACTACTCTTGGTGGGCGGATTACCGCGACGACATGGACGCCAAATTCCAGGCGTGGCTGGTGCGTTGATCACCGCCCGCGCCTGAAGACGGCGCGGCACCAAACCTGCGGGAGGGGGGCATCCCCTCCCGCGCCTTGCTCTCTCTCTCCTCCCCGCGCCGATGCGCGCGTTTCCCAAAGGTCCTGATGGGCTGCTTGGCGGGAAGCGTCCGCATCCGCGCGCTGCGCTCCGCCGCCGGGCCGAAGGAATGCCGAGATGACCGACGCTGCCAGCGATCCCTCCGCCGCCTCAGGGCCGATGCTCGCCGCTGACGGGACGTCGCTGCGCGTTTCGCTGCGCCGCGCGGAACGGCGCCAACGTATCCGCGCCTTTCTTCTGGTGACGCCGCTGCTGGTGTTCATCACATTCAGCTTTATCCTGCCAATCGGTGACATGCTGTTCCGCTCGGTCGAAAATGAGATTGTGCAGGAGACGCTGCCCCGCACCGTCACCGCCTTGCAGGATTGGGAGTCGGATGGGGTGAACCCGCCGCCTGAAATTATCTATCAGGCGTTCCTGGCCGACATGAAAGTCGCGGTGGCTGCCAAGATCCACACCAGGCTGGGGGGTCGTCTGAACTATGAACAGACCGGCATGTCCTCGCTGTTTCGCAAAACCAACAAGCGGCGCATCGCCAAGATAGACGAGACCATGCCGCTGGCACCTCAGTTCACGGCGATCGACAAGGATTGGGGCACGCCGCAGGCTTGGGCGGTGATCAAGACGTTCTCGCCCACATACACTTCGGGGTATTTTCTGGCGGCCGCTGACCTTAAACTGACGCCCGACGGCGTGCAGAAGGTCGACGATCTGCAGGCGATCTACATCAAGCTGTTCATGCGAACCATGATTCTCAGCATCACGATCTGCGGGACCTGCCTGCTGCTGGGCTATCCGATCGCGTGGCTGCTGGCGAACCTGCCGATGCGCAGCGCGAACATGATCATGATCTTGGTGCTGCTGCCATTCTGGACATCCCTGCTGGTGCGCACATCCGCGTGGAAGGTGCTGCTGCAGGAACAGGGGGTGATAAATGACTTCCTTGTCTGGGTCGGTGTGGTGTCGGATGCATCGCGGCTGGTGATGATCAACAACCAGACAGGCACGGTCATCGCCATGACCCACATCCTGCTGCCTTTCATGATCCTGCCGCTTTATTCGGTGATGAAGACCATTCCGCCGACCTATCTGCGCGCGGCCAAATCCATGGGCGCCAATGACTGGACCGCGTTCTGGCGGGTGTATTTCCCGCAAAGCGTGCCGGGCATCGGTGCTGGGGCGATCTTGGTGTTCATTCTCGCCATTGGCTACTACATCACGCCCGCGCTGGTTGGCGGTACGTCGGGCACGCTAATCTCGAACCGCATCGCCTATCACATCTCCAGTTCGCTTAACTGGGGTCTGGCGGCCGCGCTCGGGGCAATCCTTCTGGTGCTGGTTCTGGCACTGTACTGGGCCTACGACCGCATTGTCGGCATCGACAACGTAAAGCTGGGGTGATCGACAATGGCACTACCTCCTTATGCAACGACCGTACAGACTACTTGGTATTACAGTTTCCGGGTGATCTGTGGGTTGATCCTGTTTTTTCTGATCTTTCCGATCATGGTGATCATTCCGCTCAGCTTCAACGCGCTGCCTTACTTTACCTTCACGCCGGGGATGCTGGCCTTTGAGGCTGACGCCTACAGCCTTGATCACTACAAGGCATTCTTCGCCAGTTCGGACTGGCAGGGGGCGCTGTGGAACTCGTTGAAATTCGCGCCTCAGGCGACGATCATCTCAGTCACCCTCGGCACGCTGGCTGCGATCGGGCTTTCGTCGGGCAAGATGCCGTATAAGGGCGCGGTGATGGCGATCCTGATCTCGCCGATGATCGTGCCGCTGATCATCTCGGCCTCGGGGATGTATTTCTTCTATGCCCGCGTCGGGCTGGTCGGCACTGATCTGGGGGTCATCTTGGCGCATGCCGCGCTTGGCACGCCCTTTGTCATCATCACGGTGACGGCGACGCTGGTCGGGTTTGACCGCAGCTTGACCCGCGCCGCGGCGAATATGGGCGCGGGGCCGGTGCGCACCTTCTTCAAGGTGCAGATGCCGCTGATCCTGCCCGGCGTGGTGTCGGGTGGCCTGTTCGCCTTCATCACCTCGTTTGATGAGGTGGTGGTGGTGCTGTTCGTCGGGTCCTCAGGGCAAAAGACGCTGCCTTGGCAGATGTTCACCGGCCTGCGGGAACAGATCTCTCCGGTCATCCTCGCGGTTGCGACGATCCTTGTGGCGCTGTCGATCTGCCTGCTGATCACGCTGGAGATGCTGCGCCGCCGGTCGGAACGTCTGCGCGGCATGAGCCCGGGCTGATCCATCATGCGTCTTGCGGCGCTGCTGCTGACATCGATCCTCGCCGCGCCCGCGGCGGCGCAATCGCCCGGCCCCTGCATCCAGGGGCCGGGCGTGGTCGTTTCCGTCTGTCCCGGCGCGGGCCGGGCGGACATCCTGCTGCTGCCTGAAGATGTATGGCGTATGGAGGGCGCGTCCGCGGGCACCGCGACCGTCACCGGCGCCTATACCGGGCCCGACATGCGCGTCACGGGCGCCCCCAAACCCGTCGGCGTGTTCATTGTGCGCGGTGAACGCATCAGCCTGGAGCTGGCGCGCATGGACGGGCTGCTGGTGACCGCTCCGGACGGATCGGCGCGGATTTCAACGGTGCGGGATGCGCAGGTTGGTGGGCAGGGCTTTGATCTGCGCACGTTGACCGGCCGGGTCGCCTTTGCACGCCGGGCTGAGGAAACCGGCGCCTCGGCGTTCCAGTCGCATCTGCTGGTCCGGGACGGCGCGCTGGATCTGCGCGCGGTGGATGGTGCCCCGGTGGCCCGGCGTCGGGTGCTGTTCCAGCTGGCGGACGGGGCGCTGGCGATCTGGCAAAGCGGCGATGCGCTGACCTTGCATCAGGCCGCGGCCGCGCTGATGGCCGCCCATGCGCCGGTCATGGCGCTGAACCTGGACATGGGTGGCCATGATTTTTGCGAAATCGTCGGGCCCGAAGGCCCCGCTCCGTGCGGTCTGCTGACACGCGGCGGGATGGGCAGGATGTCAAACGTCCTGCGGCTGACGCCTGGCTGACTGATCAGCCCTGAGCGAAGGTCCCGGCGCTGAGGCCAGGGGGGAAGACCATCGCGCCAAAGGTGGCCCCCCCCGTTTCGCCCCTGCGGCAGCAGTCAGACGGCGGTGACGCCGCCGTCGATAGTGATGGTTTGGCCGGTCATAAACCCGTTCTCAGGCGCTGCGGCAAAGGCGATGGCCTGCGTGACCTCGTCGGGTGTGCCCAGACGGCGCATTGGCACGCCGCGCACCAGCCGCTTTTCGGCCTCGGCGGGGTCGATCCCCACACCGCGGCGCAAAAGGCCCAGTTCAACCATCGGCGTGCGCGCAAAGGCCGGGCAGACCGCGTTCACCCGGATGCCCTTGCGCGCGTATTCCGCCGCGGCGGACCGCGTCAGCCCGACCACGCCATGTTTGGCGGCGGCATAGACCGAGATCGTCGGCGCCCCGGCCACCCCGGCCAAGGACGCGATGTTCACGATCGCCGCCTTGGCACCGGTTTTCAGAAAGCGCGCCTCCATCGCCGGAAGCTGCGCCTGCATGGCCCACAGAACGCCCAACAGATCCACCTCAATGGTGCGGCGCGCATCGGCTTCGGAAATCTCGGGCATACGGCCCGGCGCGTGGCTGATGCCTGCATTGTTGATGGCGATGTCGAGCCCGCCAAAGCGGTCCTCAGCCGCGGCCACCAATTGGCGGTGCAGGCTTGGGTCCGTGACGTCGCCAGCGATGCAGACGCATTCGGCATCAAGATCGGCTGCCATGGCGTCAAGCTTGCCTTGGTCGAGATCTGACAGCACGAATCGCGCGCCTTCTGCCGCCATGCGCCGGGCGGTGGACAGACCGAACCCCCCGGTTGCGCCGGTCAGCAGCACTGAAAGTCCTTGGAAACGCATCATGATCAGGCGTCCTTGTCGATGGTGTCGACGGCCATCTGCGCCAGAAGCGGCACGGCCTTGCCATAGGTCATCGCGCGTTCCGGCTGCGATGCGTTGCCGTCCAGCGCGCGTTTGTAGACGCCCTGCAAAATCGCGCCGAGGCGGAAAAAGCTGAACGCGATGTAAAACTGCCAGTTGTCGATCTGGCCGATGCCGCGCCGCTCGCAATACCGCGCGATGTAGTCTTCTTCGACCGGCAGGCCGGTTCCGTCGCGCGGCACCCCGGCAAGGCCGCGGAAATGGCCGGAATGGGGCAGGCGCCAGTTGGTGCACTGATAGGCCAGATCGGCCAGCGGATGGCCCAGCGTCGACAGTTCCCAATCCAGCACCGCGATGGCGCGCGGCGCGTCCTTGGCGAACATAACGTTGTCGAGCCGGTAATCCCCGTGCACCAGCGACACCTGCCCGTCATCTTCGGGCTTGTTGTCCTCCAACCAGTCGATCAGCCGGTCCATGGCCGGGATCGGCGTGGTTTCTGAGGCGCGGTAATTCTTGGTCCAGGTTTTTAGCTGGCGTTCATAATAGCTGCCCGGCCGCCCGAAATCGGTCAGGCCCACGGCGGCGATGTCGACATTGTGCAGATCGGCCAGCGTTTCGTTCATCTGGTCATAGACCGCAAGGCGCTCAGTCACATCCAGATCGGGCAGGGCGGGGTCCCACAGCACGCGGCCGTCGAGATATTCCATGATGTAGAACTGCCGCCCGATCGGGCTGTCCTCGGCATCCGCGCTCAGGTGCAGCATGGTCGGCACCGGCACCTTGGTGGGTGCCAGCGCGGACATGACGCGGAATTCGCGGTCCACCTGATGGGCTGACCGCAGCAGCTTGCCCGGCGGTTTGGACCGCAGCACATAGGACCCGCTATCGGCGGTCAGCCGGAAGGTCGGGTTGGATTGCCCGCCTGAGAATTTCTCAATGCTGTTCAGACCCTTGAACCCGGGCACGTTTGCCTCAAGGTACGGGGCCAGCACGGCTTGGTCGAGCGTCACGGCGGCGTTGGTCATGTCGCCTCCTCCCTTGTCATGTTGGGGTCGGGGCGTCAGACGCCGCCGAGGGTCACGTGGGTCAGCCAGCGTGCGGTCAACACCGGGCGGCCGCCATCGGCAACCTCCTGGCCTTCAAGCTCTACCACCACGTCATAGGCGATCACGAGGCCGCTCGTCCCACGCGGCTGCACGTCGGCCAGCGTCAGGCGTCCGCGCAGGCGCGATCCGACTGGCACCGGGGCGGTGAAGCGCGCCTTGTCGATGCCGTAGTTCAGGCCCCCGACCGCGCCTTTCACCATCGGCATCACCTGATAGCCCATCTGGCTGACCAGGCTGAGCGTCAGGAACCCGTGCGCGATGGTCCCCGGCAGGGGCGTGTCCGCGCGGGTTCGTTCAGGGTTCACATGGATGTAATTCATGTCGTGGGTGGCCACGCCGAACGCGTCGACCTGGGACTGGGTGATGTCAATCCAGTCAGTCACGCCGATTTCTTGGCCCACGCGGGCGGTCAGTTCAGCCGGTGTCAGAGCGGGGACGGGGCGGGCGGCGGGATCGTAATCCTCCAGCCCTGCTGCGGTGATGGCCATCAGTCGCGCCCGTTTTCAAACAGATCGCCGCCGGTCATGACGCCAAGCCCGCCATCCAGCGGCAGGATGCAGCCAGTGACATAGGCCCCACCGGCGGAGCACAGGAACAGCGCGGCCCCGGCGATGTCCGTCGGCGCGCCGATGCGGCCGAGCGGGACGCCCTTGCCCACGGCCTCAGCCTTTTCCTCACTGCCGGTGGCGAAAGCGGTCATTTTTGACTGGAACGGTCCGGGCGCAAACGCGTTCACGGTAAAATGCCGGGGTGCCAGTTCCTTGGCGAGGATTTTGGTCAGGTGGTGCACCGCGGCCTTGGACGCGGAATACGAATAGGCCCCGTCGCCAAGCGGCCAATGCCCCATGACCGATCCCAGATTGATGACGCGTGCGGGATCAGCGTGGCTGGTGCTCGCCTCCATCAGCGGCATCAGGCGCTGGGTCAGGTCGAACAGGCCGCCGACATTGACGTTGAACACCTTGTTCCACGCCATGCGCGGGAATTTGCCAAGCTCAGCGCCCCACGAAATGCCAGCGTTGTTGAACAGGATGTGAAGCTGATCGGTGCGCTTCTCGACCTCTGCGGCCATCGCGTCGACGCCGGACTCGGTGCCCACATCGCCGCCAAAGCCTTCGACGGAGCCTTTGGGGTTCTCAGCGTTGATCTCAGCCGCGACGGTGTGGCAATCCTCGCCTTTGCGGGACGCGATCAGCACACGCGCGCCGCCATGGGCCAGCGCGGTGGCGATCATGCGGCCGATGCCGGTGGCGCCGCCGGTGACAAGCGCGGTTTTTCCGGCAACGCCGAACAGATCGTCAAGATAGCTCATGGTCCTTGGGTCCTTCCCTTGCGTCCGGCGTCGCACGCATCGAGCGGCGTTCCGGGGCGCCCGCCATCACGGGACTTGCCAACATACTCGGTAGTATGTAGCCTTCAACCCAACCGCACAAGCCCGGATCGCCCGCACATGCCCATCGACCCCGCATCCTATGACCCCCGCAGCGCCCTTGTCGGCGCAGGGGCTGCGGCGTGGCTGGCGGCGGCGCGGGCCGATGCTGAAAACGCCGAATCGCGGGGTGAGGCCAAGCCCGATCCGCGCGGCGAAATTCTGACCGCCGCCGCCGCCTGCTTTACCGCCAAAGGCTTTGTCGCCACGTCCATCGATGATGTGGCGCGGGCGATGCAGGCCACCAAGGGCCGGGTTTACCACTACTGGCGTTCCAAGCTGGATCTGTTCGTGGACGTGGTGCGGTTCAGCCTTGATCTGATTTACATCAAGGTGTCCGCGGCCGAAGGCATCGGCACGCCTGAGGCCCGGATGGGCCGCATGGTGCGCGCGCATCTGGCGTCGATCCTGCGCGACCAGCCGTTCCATCGCTGCGCGCTGCAGGGCGTGGACATGCATCTGCGCGCCGCCACGACGCCGGAGCAGCGCGAGGCGCTGAAAGACATCATCGCCTTGCGCGATCGACACGAAAAACTGTTCGAACGCGTTTTGCGCGACGGACAGGACAGCGGCATCTTCGCGCCCGGGCGTCCCGGGGTGATGGTGCGCACGCTTTTGCCCGCGCTGAACGGCGCGGTGTTCTGGTACCGCAAACGGGATGAAGAAACCGATGCGGACCGGGCGCAACTGATCGAGGAAATCGCGTCCTTCGCCCTTCGGGGGCTGGACGCGGATCCGGGGAGGAAACAGGAGTGACCACTATGAGCATGCCCAGCGGACCCATGAGCCTCGGCATCACGGACCGGGTTAAACCGATCCTGGACCGAGTGACGGAAATGGTGCGGGACGACATCACCCCCGCCAGCCATGAATTTGAAAGCCTGATCGGATCGACCGGCAACCGTTGGGAATACGCCCCCCGGATGACCGAGATCCTTGAGGGCCTGAAGGCCAAAGCCAAGGCCGAAAACCTGTGGAACTTTTGGCTGACCGACAGCAAGCGCGGCTACGGCCTGTCGGTTGTTGAATACGCCTATCTGGCCGAACAGATGGGCAAAGTGCATCTGGGCGCTGAGACCTTCAACTGCTCCGCCCCCGACACCGGCAACATGGAAGTGTTGGAGCGGTACGGCAACGAAGACCACAAAGAGCGTTGGCTGAAGCCGCTGCTGAACGGCGAAATCCGGTCGGCTTACCTGATGACCGAGCCCGCCGTTGCGTCCTCGGATGCCACCAACATGCGCATGAAGTGTGAGCTGGACGGCGACGATTATGTGCTGAACGGCGAAAAGTGGTGGTCCTCAGGCGCCGGCGATCCGCGCTGCAAAGTCTACATCACCATGGTCCACACCCCCAGCGCCGACCGTCCGCGGCATCAGCAGCATTCGATGCTGGTCATGGACGCCGAGTCCGCTGGCATCACCAAAATCCGCGCCATGCAGGTGTTCGGTGATGATGATGCGCCCCATGGCCATCTGCACCTGAAATTCGAAAACGTGCGCGTCCCCAAGGAAAACCTCCTGCTCGGCCTTGGCCGTGGCTTTGAGATTTCCCAGGGACGGCTTGGCCCTGGTCGTATCCACCATTGCATGCGCGCCGTCGGTCAGGCCGAAGCTGCGCTTGAACTGATGTGCAAACGCTCGCTTGAGCGTGAAGCCTTTGGTCAGAAGCTGGCCACGCTGGGTGCCAATTTCGACATCATTGCTGAATGCCGGATGGAGATCGAGCAGGCCCGTCTTCTGTGCTTGAAAGCGGCATGGATGATGGATCAGGGCGATCCGCGCGCAGCTGCGCCGTGGATTTCCCAGATCAAGGTCGTCGCCCCGCGCATGGCGCTGAAGGTGACGGATGAGGCAATGCAGATGTTCGGCGGTGCTGGCATGTCGCAAGACACGCCGCTTGCGCGCAACTGGACCCATCTGCGCACCCTGCGCCACGCCGACGGCCCCGATGCGGTGCATCGTCGCCAGGTCGCACGCAAGGAACTGCGTCAGTACACCCAGGAAAAGATCTGATCTCTTTTTCTGGGGGGTGGGGCGCTGGGGTGCCCCGCCCGTAAATCACGACAGGAGCTGAGGAGAGGTCGCGCGCCAGGTCGGGCGCGGGGCATGCACAACTCTCGGTCCGCAGATGTGCCGTCCTCCCTGGCGGGCTTGCGGGCGATCCTGATCGTGACGGCGACGGCCGGGTTCCTCCCCTTGCCGTTGTTGCGCTTCGCCGCATGATCTTGCCACTTGCGGCGAGGCTTTGCCCGACCGGACCCGCGCGGCGTGCGTGGCGGTCCGTCGGCGGGACGGGGCGGCTCGGCGGAGCTGCCCCGTTTTGCGTTGCGGGAGGAAGGTCGGGCGCGCTGGTTAACTCTGACTATTTATATTTTAGTCAATTTATGTGCTAGCGAAGCGTCCCAGCTTTTGAGGCCAAACGATCATCGAGTGCTGTCAGGGATGGAAGTGTATGTCCAAATTGAATCTTGGGGCCGCATTGCTCGGTCTTGCCTGTCTGGCCGCGCCGGTCGCCGCCAGTGCCGTGCCGCTCACCAGCTATGGGTTGCAGCAGCAGGCGGGCGGGTCCGGCTCGCTCGGAGCGTATGAGGTTGGCTATACCTTCCGGGCGCTGACCGAAAAGATGTCAGTGACCGAACTGGGGTTCTTTGCGATCAATCCGGGCGTCGCGATCGCGAACCTGTGGGCGGCGAGCGGGGCGAAACTGGCCTCAGTGTCCGTGACCGCCAACAGCATCGGCTGGGTGTTCGGCGGGTTGTCCGCCCCGGTCGATCTGGTGCAAAATGCTGTCTACCACGTCACCTATTACGGGATCGATGTCGGGTACCACACACGGCCCGCGACCAGCGTCAGCACCAGCGCCGACATTGCCATGGTCAGTGGCCGCTATGGCGACAATGCCGGCCTGTTCCCGATCCATGACTACAGTGATGCCAGTTTCGCCGATATCGGCTATGTGGTTGCCTCGGTCCCGCTGCCTGCCGCATTGCCGATGGCGCTGGCCGGGCTGGCCGCGCTGGGCTTTGTCGCGCGTCGCCGGGCCTGACCATCCGGCGTGCGGAACGCTGTTTCATGTTTCGCACGCCTTCCCCCTTGCGCGCATGCCGCCGCCCTGAAACGCTCCGCCCTCTTGATCATATGCAGGGGCGGCGACGATGGACCTGACCGCGCTGGGCTTTGATGCCGACGACACGCTTTGGCACAATGAAAGCCTGTTCCGCCTGACCCATGACCGGTTTGCGGCGCTGCTGGACGGGCACGCCGACCGCACCGACATCGACGCGAAGATGCTGGAGGCGGAAACCCGCAATCTGGCGTTCTACGGCTATGGCGTCAAAGGCTTCACCCTGTCGATGATCGAAACCGCGACTGAGATTTGCGGCGATGCCCTGCCCGCATCAGCCATCCAGAACATCCTCAGCTTTGGGCGCGAAATGCTGACCCATCCCGTGGATTGCCTGCCCGGCGTCGCTGACACGCTGCAAGCGTTGGCCGGGCGCTATGCGCTGATTGTGATCACCAAGGGCGATCTGTTCGATCAGGAACGCAAGCTTGCGCAATCGGGTCTTGGCGATCTGTTCGACGGCGTGGAAATCGTGTCCGAGAAAACCGCCGCCACCTATCGCGGGGCCTTCGCGCGCCACGGCGCTGGGGCGGACCGTGCGATGATGATCGGCAATTCGCTGAAATCTGATGTGAACCCGGCGCTTGAAGCCGGGGCATGGGGCGTCCACATCCCATACCACGTCACCTGGGCGCTCGAACACGCCGACGCCCCTGAGGCCCACCCGAAATTCCGCCGCCTGTCCCGGCTGGCAGAGCTGCCCGCTTTGATCAACGCGCTGTGACCCGCGCCCCCAATCCCCAATCGACGGAGACGACCATGACCCTGCCCGAAACTATGTCCGCGCTGGTGCAGCGCGAAAGCGGCTATGCTGGCACCTCTACCGGCCTGATGCTGGACGATCTGAACAAATGGGCCGAATTGGTCACGATCCCGACGCCCAAGCCCGGACCGGGGCAGGTGGTGATCAAGGTAGCACTGTCGCCGGTGAACCCGTCGGACGTGCATTTCCTGAAGGGCGAATATGGCCAGCCGCGCGTCAAAGGCGCCCCCGCTGGCTTTGAGGCATGTGGCACCGTGGTCGCCGCTGGTGCCGGGGCCGAAGGGCTGATCGGCAAGCGCGTGTCCTTTGTCGCCACCGCATCCGGCGCCTGGGCGGAATACGCCATGACCGACGGCGTCCGCTGCATTCCCCTGCGCGACGACGTGCGCGATGAGGACGGCGCCGCGCTGATCGTCAACCCGCTGACCGCGTTGGCCATGTTCGACATCGCACGCCGCGCCAAGGCCGAATCCTTCATCGCCACCGCCGGGGGCAGCCAGTTGGGCAAGCTGCTGGCCGGTCTGGCGCGCGATCACAACCTGCCCATGATCGGCGTGGTGCGCCGCATGGACGCCGCCGAAGACCTGCTGACCTATGGCGCGACCGCCGCCTTGGCCACTGAGGATCCTGAGTTCCAGACCAAGATGCTGGCCACGTTCAAGGCATTGAAACCGCGGGTGATGCTCGATGCCGTTGGCGATCAGATCACCGCGGACATGTTCGCCGCGATGCCTGCCCGAGCGCGCTGGATCAACTACGGCAAGATCGCCACTGAGGCGCCGAAGCTGACCGAAATGGGCCAGCTGATCTTCATGAGCAAGCAGATCGAAGGCTTCTGGCTCAGCAAATGGATGGTCGAAGAAACCCCCGAAATCCGTATGGCCGTGGTGATGGAGGCGCAGGAGCGGTTCGCCTCCGGCACCTGGAAAATCGACGAGGCCGCGCGCCTGTCCCTTTCGGACGCGCTGACCGGCCTTGCCCCGGCATTGCAGGCGGGCGGCGGCAAAGTGTTCATCGCGCCGTGATTGCCAAAGGGGCGCGCGGGTCCAACCGGCGCGCCCTGCCGACGCCTGTCGGCGCGGCTCCGGGGGGCTCGATGCCCCTCGGGGGCGCTGCGCTGGAATAGCAGCGCTTCGGACATGTCAGGGGTTGCGTAGGCGCAGCTTCGATGCACAGTGCTTTAAAACAACGTTTCAGGGAATCTTTCATCTATGGCCCTTCCGCCGATCCTTCAGTCGCTGCGCCTTCCGGCCGTCGCCTCTCCGCTGTTCATCATCTCAAACCCCGATCTGGTGATCGCCCAGTGCAAGGCAGGCGTGGTGGGGTCTTTCCCCGCGCTCAACGCCCGGCCCGAACCGAACCTTCACGCGTGGCTGGACCGGATCACCGATGAACTGGACGCCTACAACCAGGCCAATCCTGACGCGCCCGCCGCGCCCTATGCGGTGAATCAGATCGTGCACCGGTCCAACAACCGTCTGATGCATGACGTTGAGGCTTGCGTGAAGCACAAGGTGCCGATCGTGATCACCTCGCTGGGCGCGCAGAAAGAAGTGTTCGACGCGGTCCATTCCTATGGTGGGATCGTGCTGCATGACGTGATCAACAACAAATTCGCGAAAAAGGCCGTCGAAAAGGGCGCTGACGGGCTGGTTGCGGTGGCATGGGGTGCGGGTGGCCATGCGGGGCTGCTGTCGCCCTTCGCGCTCGTGAACGAAATTCGCGCTTGGTATGATGGGCCGCTGCTGCTGTCAGGCTCAATTGCGTCGGGCGGTGCCATTCTGGCGGCGCAGGCGATGGGCGCAGATCTGGCCTATATCGGCTCACCATTCATCGCCACGACCGAAGCTGCCGCGAGCGATGAATACAAGCAGAGCATCGTCGACAGCGGGGCTGAGGACATCATTTATTCCAACCTCTTCACTGGGATCCATGGCAACTACCTGCGCAAATCCATCGAAAACGCCGGGATGGACCCGGAAAATCTGCCAGTGTCCGACCCGTCCAAGATGAACTTTGCGTCGGGCGGCAACACTGAGGCCAAGGCATGGAAAGACATCTGGGGCTGCGGTCAGGGCATCGACACCGTGGACCGGGTGATGCCAGCGGGTGAATTGGTGGCGCGCTACATCACCGAATATGAGGCGGCGCGCAAACGTCTGTGCGCCTGATCCGATGACCGCCGGGCTGCCCCGCGCCGAAGACGCTGTGGCGGCGACGGCGCGGCTGGCGGGCCATGCGCCGATCACCGATCTGACCCCCTGGCCGCGGCTTTCGGCGCGGCTGGGGGTCGATGTGCGGGTGAAACGCGATGATCGGCTGCCCGGCGGGACCATGTTTCGTGGGGCGGCCAACGCGGTGCTGGCGGCATCGCCCGGCGCGCTGACCCAAGGGCTGATCGCGGCCAGCAACGGGCCGTTTGGCGCGGCGGTGGCGGAAATGGCCCTGCGGCTGTCGGTCCACGCCACCATCGTGTTGCCCGAAGACGCGCCTGATTTCACCGCCCCCCACGCCCGCGTTCTGCGCGTGCCCGGCACCCATGCCGATGCGCGGGCTGCGGCCGCCATCCGCGCCCATGCCGAAGGTCTGCGCCTGATCGACGCCGCCTCAGCCGAGGCGATGGCCGGGACTGCGACCGCCGCCCTTGAGGCGCTGGGCCAATGGCCCGAACTGGACGCCATGGTCGCGGCGGCGGCATCGGGTGCGCTGTGCGCCGGGCTGGCATTGGGGCTGCGGGGCGCGCGCAGCACGGCGCGGCTGGTGGCGGCGGCCCCGCAGGCCTGCCCGTCCTTGCGCGAAAGCCTGACCGCGGCGCATGCCGTCGCCGCCCCCTGCGCCCCCACCCGCGCCGCCATTCTGCGCGCCGGGGTCACGCCAGAGGCGCCGGGCGCCTATCTGATTCTGGCGCGCGCCATGGACAGCTTCACCGACTTGTCTGAGGACGAAATCACCGCCGCCGAAGCGTTCCTGATCGCGGGCGATGCGCCTGATGGGCTGGGGGCGGGGGCGGGCACGGTGTTGCCGCTTGCCGCGCTTTTGCATCGGGGGCCGGAGCTGTTCGCTGCCCGTGTGGTGCTGATTGCGTCGGGCGGCTGAACGCTTGGGGCGGCTGAGGGGCACATGAAAAAGGGCGGCCCATGCAGGCCGCCCCTTCGCTGTGATGCTGATCGGGTTGGATCAGAAATTCAGGCTCATCCACGCAAGGGCGCTGTAGCCCGTGGTGTCGCCGTTATCAGCATGGGCGACGCCCGCGCTGGTGCTGACACCGGGGGCCAAGGCGTAGGTCGCCCAGCCCGCGAAAGTGTCGGTGTCGGGCGCGGCGTCTTTTTCGGTCAGCGCGTAGCCGCCCGCGAAGGTCCACGGGCCGGTCTTGTAGGCAGCGCCGAGGGTGTAATCGTTGGTCTCGTCGAAGTTCTGTTCCCAGTACGCCGCGAGGGTGAAGCCCGAATAGGTCCCCTCACCACCGAACGAGAAGGTGTCCTGCGCGCCAGTCGCGGTGTCGATGTTGATCCAGCCACCCGCGGCGGCATAGGTCACGTCGCCGTAGCCGCCATCATAGCGCATCGCCAAGGCATAGGCGGAATCGCCGTCGCCGGAGAACTGGCCATCATTGGCGCCATCGGTGTTCACGTCGGGGATATACGACGCGCCTGCCGAAAAGCCGTAGAATGACGGGCTCTGGTAATGGATGCCCATGTCGTCGCCGGTGCCGTCCAAAGTGCCGGACAGGCCCTGCAGCACGTCGTCGTCATAATAGCCGATTTTGGTGCCGGGGGCGTAAAGCACACCGGCCGCCATCTCAGTTTTCACCTGGTCGTTGCCGCCGATCATGATCGCGCCGAACGTGCCGGACACGCGGGCCCAGTTTTCGTCGATCTGATCGGTGGTGGAGAAGGCTTCGAGCTCCACCCGGCCATCGAAGGTCAGACCATTGTCGGACGTGCCCTTGAACTTGAAGTGGATTTCGCCGTCACGGATGACGCCGAACTTGGTATCGTCGGCGCTGGTGGCGTCGTCGACAACGCCTGCGCCGATGTGCATGTAGCCACCGACAGAAGCCTTCAAAGGCTCAGCCGCGAGGGCCCCGGTGGCGAAAAGAGCGGCGGCCGAGCAGGCAGCCGTGAACGTGGTGATGCGGGTCATTGTCAATGCTCCGAAAAAGCAAGGGGGAGGGCAAGGGGATGGACGAACGCCGCCCGTCTCCTTCCCTCTCAGATGGCACCGCGGATGGGCTTCGCACGTCTGCCTTACAACATTCCTGTCACGTTTCTGAAAGCTGTTGTTGCGATGCAACAGATGACGCAGCGTCTTGCTTATTCCGACCAGCGCCACAAGGCGGGCACAAAGCGATATGCCGCCCCTTCGCGCACGATATGCCCAACGCCGGGGAACGGGAAATGATAGCCGACAACCACCATTTCTTCGGTCGCGGCCATGTCCAGCAGGCGCTTGCGGGTGTTCACCGCCTGCGCCCCGTCCAGATCAAAGCCAAAGATCCATTCGGGCCGCTCCAGGCTGACATAGCCGTGGTTGAGCGCGTCGCCAATCACCAGCATTTTCGCGCCCGCGCTTTCCACGGCCAGCGACATGTGGCCAAACGTGTGGCCGGGCGTGTCAATCATGGTCATGCCGGGCGCGATCTCAGCCCCGTTGGCGACGGTGGCGATGCGGTCGATTTCTTCCAATGGGCGCAACGCGTTCTGGGCCCCGGCGACAAAGGCCTGCATCCCCTCAGGCACGCTGTCGAACCGGTCTGAGGCCATCCACCAGTCGCGCTCAGCCGCGCCGATATGGTGCATGGCTTCGGGCATGCGCGGCTCATCAAAGTCATCCATCGACCCCCAGACATGGTCGGGATGCGCATGGGTCAATGCCACGTCGGTGACGTCGCTGGCGGACATGCCCGCCGCCTCCATGTTCGCCAGCAGTTTGCCGGCGGTGGGCTGGAATTTCTCGCCTGAGCCGACATCGGTCAGCACCATCCGATCCCCCTGCCGCACGATCACATGGTTGGTGTGGGCGTAGTTGACATCAGGGTCCAGGAACCGGGCCTTGAGGAAGGCCTTCACCTCCTCAGGGTCCGCATTCACGCCCAGCAAGTTTGCGGGGGTGGTCAGATTGCCGTCGGAGACGATGGTCACCTCAGCGTCGCCCAGCGTGAACCGGAACCAGCCCGCGTTCTGCGCGGCGGCGGCGCTGCGGGCGGTCAGGATGCTTGGCAGCGCCAAAGCAGGCGCAAGCGCGGCAAGCCGCAGGATGTCGCGGCGCGACGGGACAAAGCGGAAGGCATTGGGATGGAGGCTCATGACGCGGGGTCTCCCTTTGGGTGTGTTCCACTGCATTGTAGTGTGGATTGCGGCCCGGGGGAAGGGTGGCGCGACCCGGCACGCTTGCTTGCGCGCCGCCAATGCGCGAGAACGCGGCAAGGCCGCTGATGCGGCGGTGCGGGGGAAGGGCGAGGCCATGGCGCGCAAAACACCGAGCGGCAAAGCGCCCGCGACCCCTGACGCGCCTGAGCTTCCGCTTGGCCCCCCCGGCAGCCCCCGCGGCAGCCCCCCTGGCGGCGGCCCTGGCGGTGGTGACGTGCGCGCCAAGCCGCAAAAGCCGAAAGCCCCGCGCAAACGCCGCGCGCCCGCAGCCCCGGCGCACAACTGGCCGCAATTGACCGCGATCATGCTGCTGGCGATCTGCGCGCTGCGTCTGGTGGTCAACGCACCGGGCCTGATCCCGGTGCATTTCGACGAGGCGCAATACTGGGTTTATGGCGAGGCGTTCGATTACGGATATTTCTCCAAGCCGCCGCTGGCCGCGTGGCTGATCCGGCTGTCGACCGAAGCGTTCGGCGACACGCTGTTCGGGCTGCGGTTCTTTGCGCCGGTCTCGCATCTGGTGATTGGGGCGCTGATCTATGCCATTGGCGCCCGGCTTTATGATGCGCGCACCGGGTTCTGGGCAGCAGCTTTGTACACCGCCGGGCCGGGGGTTGTGGTCAGCGCGATGCTGATCACCACCGATCCGGTGATGATGATGGGCTGGGGCGTTGCGATGTACGCGTTCCTGCGCGCGGTTGAGCCGACCGCCCGGACCCGCGACAAACCAGCGCCGCTGCCGCCGCGTCTGGGGTGGTGGGCGCTGGCTGGGCTGGGGCTGGGCCTTGGGATGATGGCGAAATACACCGCCGCCGCCGCGGTGATCGGGGCCTTGGGTTATCTGCGCTTTTCCGCCCCGCAGCACCCTGAGGGACGGCGCGGGCCGCTGCTGGCCTTGGCCGTGGCGCTGGCGGCGCTGTCGCCAAACCTGATCTGGAACGCGGCGCACGGTTTTGCCACCATTTTGCATCTGGGCGACAATGCCGAAGTCGGCACCGCGGGCCCGTGGCTCAGGCCCGAAAAACTGGCGGAGTTCATCGGCGCGCAACTGGGCGTGATCGGCCCGGCGGCGGCGGTGGCTGGCATTGCGGGCATGGCCATGCCGATCTGGCGCCCGGCGCTGCGCGGCGATTGGAAGCTGAACCTGCTGACATGGTTCGCGGCGCCCTTGCTGATCGTCATGTCGGTTCAGGCCCTGCGCGTGGGTGCCAACGCCAACTGGGCCGCGCCCGCCTGGATCGCGGGCTGCGTGGTCGCCGCCCATCTGCTGTCCGCGCCGCGCTGGGCATGGGCGCGCTTGGCCCAGGTTGGGCTGGGGGCGTTCGTGGCGCTGGCTTTGTTGGTGATGGCGGCGATTTATTCGGTTGCTGGCGATGAGCTGGCGCGCAAGTTCGACCCGTTCAAAAAGATGCGCAATGGTGGCCCGTTTTGTGAGGTCGCGCTGTCCGCGATGGAGAACGAAGACGCCGATGCCTTGCTGATGGTGGACCGGCGGCGGTTGTCTGAATGCATGTTCCTGGGTCAGCTGGGCCTTGACGACGTGGCGATCATCGACATGGACGGGCGTGTGGACAACCATTTCGAAATGGCGGCCCCCCTGCGCCCCAACGATCCGCGCGCCTTCATCCTGATCGCTGAGAATGCAGAGCAAGCCGCCAACATCGCCGCGGGCTTTGACGACGCGGCATTCATCGGCGAGGGCGGTTTTGCCACCCATGCTGATCGCGCGGTGTCGTGGGTCCTGTGGCGGGTCGAAGGACGGCGCGCACAGTGATTCCAACCCACCGCTGACACCCCCGCGCCTGCCTGCGCGCAACGGGATATGCCGCGGTGCCGCGAAATTTGCTTGGCACCGCGCTTTTCCGCCGCCTATGCTTTCGCGAACGCGGCCGGGCGGCAAGACCCGCGCCGCAGCCCGGCAGGCCCAGATGGGTCTTTGGGGCAGTACAGGCCAACAGGCCCTGAGGGGCCGTACAGGAAGGACAGATCATGCAGTTCCGCGTTTCTCTCTTTGCGCTTTCCGCCGCTGCGGTTGCGGCCTCCTCCGCCGCGTTGTCCGCTGAAGATCTGCATATTTATAACTGGTCTGACTACATCGCTGAAGACACCATCGCCAAGTTCGAAGAGGCGACCGGCATCAACGTGGTCTACGACGTCTATGACAGCAACGAAGTGCTTGAGGCCAAGATGATGGCCGGTGCCTCAGGCTATGACATCGTGGTGCCGACGGGCGACTTCATGCAGCGCCAGATTGCGGCAGGGGTCTACACCAAGTTCGACAAATCCAAGCTGCCCAACCTGGCAAACATGGACCCGACGATCATGGCGATCGCCGCCGGTTTTGATGAGAACAACGATCACTCCGCAGTCTATCTGTGGGGCACCACCGGCATCGGGTATAACATTGGGGCGGTGAAGGAACGGCTGGGCGACGACGCGCCGACCAATTCTTGGGCGCTGGTGTTTGATCCGGCGAACGCGGCCAAGCTGGCCGATTGCGGAATTACGATGCTCGATGCCCCGACTGAGATCATTCCGGCGGCGATGAACTTTCTGGGCCTCAACCCGCGGTCCAAGGACAAGGCGGACATTGAGGCCGGTGCCGCACTGCTGAAAACCATCCAGCCTTATGTGCGCTATTTCCATTCCAGCCAGTACATCAACGATCTGGCCAATGGCGATGTCTGCGTGTCGGTCGGCTGGTCGGGCGACATCTTTCAGGCCCGCGACCGCGCTGCTGAGGCTGAGAACGGCAATGACATCGCCTATGTCATCCCCGACGAGGGCGCGCTGATGTGGTTCGACAACCTTGTCATCCCCTCGGACGCGCCGAACCCCGACGCGGCGTACAAGTTCATCAACTTCGTGATGGACGCCCAGATCTCAGCCGACATCACCAATTACGTCTGGTACGCGAACGGCAACGCCGCGTCCCTGCCGCTGGTGGACCCGGAGATTTCGGGCGACACCGGCATCTTCCCGACCGATGGTGCCAAGGCCAAGGGTTGGATCGCGGTGGTCTATGGCTCCAAGATCGACCGCATCATCAACCGCGCCTGGACGACCGTGAAAACCGGGCGCTGAGCGCGGGTGCAGGAGAGATCGGCATGACCGACGGCAGCATGGGGGCGGCTGATGCCGCCCCCTCCGCCCGCCCCGCCCCGGCACCGGGCGAGGAAGCGCGCGCCTTTATCCGCATTGACCGGGTCGTCAAGACCTTTGACGGCGTGCGTGCGGTTGATGACATCAGCCTTGAGGTCCGGGAGGGTGAGATTTTCTGCCTGCTCGGCGGATCAGGGTCAGGCAAATCCACGCTGCTGCGGATGCTGGCGGGGTTTGAAACCCCTGATTCTGGCCGCATCTGGATCGACGGTCAGGACATGACCGATGTTCCCCCGTGGGAGCGTCCGGTCAACATGATGTTCCAAAGCTATGCTTTGTTCCCCCACATGACTGTGGAGGACAACGTCGCTTATGGCCTGAAGCAAGAAGGCGTCGCGAAGGCTGAGCGCGCCGGGCGGGTCGCCGCGATGCTGGAGATGGTCAAGCTGACCCCTTACGGCAGGCGCAAACCCGGCCAATTGTCCGGCGGCCAGCGCCAGCGCGTCGCACTGGCGCGCGCGCTGATCAAACGGCCCAAGGCGCTGCTGCTGGACGAGCCGCTGTCGGCGCTCGACAAAAAGCTGCGCGAAGAAACCCAGTTCGAACTGATGGACATTCAGGAACAGGTCGGCGCCACCTTCATCGTCGTCACCCATGATCAGGAAGAGGCCATGACCCTCGCTGACCGCATCGGAGTGATGGATGGTGGGCGTCTGGTGCAGGTCGACAAGCCGCGCGACATCTACGAATACCCGCGCAACCGCTTTATTGCCGAATTTGTTGGCGCTGCGAACATGTTCGAAGGCGTGGTCATTGAGGATGAGGCCGACCATGTCACCCTCTCCACCACCGCGGGCGACCAGATGCGCATCAACCATGGCATGAGCTGCCAGCTCGACCAGGTCATGTGGATCGCCGTGCGGCCTGAGAAAATCCGCCTGAGCAAAACCCTCCCGCCCGAAGACGGCCGCGGCGGCGCGGTGCAAGGCGTGGTTGAGGACGTGGCCTATATGGGCGGCCTGACACGCTTTCGCGTCGCGCTGCCATCGGGGCAAAGGGTGATGGCGACCCGCGCCAATCTGGACCGGCATGACGGCGACGCGCCCACATGGGATGACCCGGTCTGGGTCTGGTGGCCAGCCGAAGCTGGCGTGGCGCTGACATCATGACTGAGCGCGGCGACCACGTCCCCTTTGACCGTGAGGCCGCCGCGCGCGAACGCACGACCCGCGCGCGCCGCGCCCTGTCGGCCTGGACCAATCGGCGCGGCAAGGGGATCGTGTCGGGCCTGCCGCTTGGGTGGCTGGGGCTGTTCTTTTTGCTGCCGTTTCTGGTGGTGCTGCGGGTGTCGCTGTCAGAAAGCGCCATCGCGCGGCCGCCCTACACCGCGCTGTTTGACTGGGCCGACGGGCTGCTAACGGTCACGCTGAACTTCGGCAACTATCTGTTCCTGCTCGAAGACAGCCTGTACATTGAGGCATATCTGAACTCAATCCTCACCGCCGCTTCGGCAACGCTGGTGTGTCTGCTGATCGGCTATCCGATGGCGCTGTTCATCGCACGGGCGCGCCCCGATCGCAGGCCGGTGCTGCTGATGCTGGTGATCCTGCCATTCTGGACCTCGTTCCTTTTGCGCATGTACGCGCTGATCGGGCTGATGGCGCCAACCGGGTTCATCAACACCGGTCTGGGATTGCTGGGGATTGAACCGATCACCATGCTGCAAACCGGGTTCGCGGTGCAGGCGGGGATCGTGACGGGGTATCTGCCGCTGATGATCCTGCCGCTCTATGCCACGTTGGAAAAGCTGGACCCGGCGCTGCTTGAGGCATCGCATGATCTGGGCGCCTCGCCGGTGCGGGCGTTCACGTCGATCACGCTGCCGCTGTCGGCGCCGGGGATCATCGCGGGCAGCCTGCTGGTGTTCATCCCCGCGGTTGGGGAGTTCGTGATCCCGGCGCTGCTGGGGGGGCCGGATCAGCTGATGATCGGCAAGGTGCTGTGGACCGAATTTTTCAACAACCGCGACTGGCCGGTGGCATCCGCCGTAGCCATCGCGATGCTGGCGCTGCTGGTCGCGCCGATCATGCTGATGCGCAACGCGCTGGGGCAAAAAGAATGATGGGGGCGGGGGCATGAAACGCGGCATCGCACTGCCCGCACTGGCGGCGGTGGGCTTTGGCCTGCTGTATCTGCCGATCGTGGTGATGATTGTTTATTCGTTCAATGCGTCGAAACTCGCCTCGGTCTGGGGCGGGTGGTCGGTGAAATGGTATGGCGAGCTGTTGCGGAATGAGCAGATCCTCGACGCCGCTTTGGTCAGCCTGCAGGTTGCCGTGCTTGCCGCCACCATTGGCACCATCTTCGGCACCATGATCGGCTATGCCATGAGCCGCTTTGGCCGGTTCCGCGGTCGGCTGATGCTGGCGGGCATGGCCACCGCGCCCATCGTGATGCCAGAGGTGGTGACCGGGCTGTCGCTGCTGCTGCTGTTCATCTCAATGGAGGCACTGATTGGCTGGCCATCAGAGCGCGGCGTGCACACGGTGGTGATCGCCCACGCCACGTTCTGCATGGCCTTCGTCGCGGTGGTGATCCAGGCGCGCCTGTCGGACATGGACCGCAGCGTCGAAGAAGCCGCGATGGATCTGGGTGCCCGCCAACCGCGGGTGTTCTTTGACGTGACCCTGCCCGCATTGGCGCCTGCGCTTGCGTCGGGCTGGTTGCTGGCGTTCACGCTGTCGCTGGACGATCTGGTGATCGCCAGTTTCGTGAGCGGGCCGGGCGCAAGCACGCTGCCGATGGTGGTCTTTTCCAAGGTGCGCCTGGGCGTGACGCCAGAGATCAACGCGCTGGCGACGCTGATGATCGCCGTGGTGGCGGTGGCGGTGGGTGGCGCGACATGGGCGATGGCCCGCAGCCGCAAGAAAGGCTGAGCAGGCGCGGCCGGGCTCGGGGGGCGCAAGGCCCCCGCTCGCCCGTCCGGCCGCGCAAAGGGCGCGGCGCGCGCCATCCCGAAGACGGTGCGTGGGAGGCAGGGCGGGGCGGCCGCGGACCGCAGGGACGCGCCGGGCCGAACGGCCTCAGTGCCTCAGGGGTCAGATCTCGCCGTCGATTTCAACGGCCAGTTCCAGCGGCGCAGGAAGCAGCGCCTTCAGATCATCCACTGAAAGCGGGTCTTTGGGCCGCGCCATGCGGTATCGCGTGACCCAGATCAGCTGTTCCTCAGCCCGCGTCACCGCGACATAGGCGAGGCGTTTCCACAGCGGCAGGCCGGCCTCTTCGCGCCCGGCCCGTGCGGCGGCGTAAAGGTCTGGCGCGAAGACCTGCACCACCGGCCATTGGCTGCCCTGCGCCTTGTGGATCGTCGCCGCGGCACCGTGTACAAACGCGGCACCCATGCGGGCGGCGGCGGGGATAAAGGGTTCATCTTCGCCCGGGCGTTCGATCTGGATGATGGCGGCGGCGTTGACCTGCGGGTCCTCAGCGCCGATCACATGCAGGCGCGCAAAGCCCGGCTTGCGCCCCGGGCCGAGATAAACGCACTGCGCGCCTTTCACGAGGCCCCGTGCCTCAAGGTCAATGCGCTTGCGGCGGTGCTTCAGGGGCAATTCGATGCCGTCGCAGATCAGCGGCTCGCCAGGCAAAAGCGCATCCTCGGGCGCGCCGGCCACTTTGCGGAACGCGTCGATCAGGCGGATGCGCGTGGCGTTGCGCCAGACCAGCATCGGGGACCGGGCCATCAGCCCGGCATCGGCGCGCTCAGCCACCACAACCCGCGGATCGCGGGCGGCGGCGTCTTCGACCATGCGCTCAAACCTCTCAAAGTCCACGGTCGGGTCGGCCAGCGCGTGCGCCAGATCGAGGATCGGGTTGTCGGCGGCCTGCCGGTGGATGCGCGACAGCACCTGTTTGTTGGCGTTTGGCAGCTTGTCGAAGGTCATCGCGCCTGATTGGCCAACGGGCGCCAGCTGCGCCGGGTCGCCAAACATCACGATCAGCCGGAAAATGCGTTTCAGATCAGCCAGATGCTTGTCGTCGAGCATTGAGCTTTCATCGACCAGCGCGATGTCCAGTTCATCCTCTCGGCGTGCCCAGCCGGTGATGAAATCTGACCCGCGCAGGCCCAGCATCGCCAGCGCGCCGGGGATGGAGCCATGGGTTTTGTACGCCGCTTCGGCGCGGTCAAGCGCCTCAGGCGTGAGCGCTTCGACCTTCGGCTTGGCGCCGTCGCCGGACAGCCAGGCGGCGATCTGCTCATATTCTGGATTGTAGACGGGGGTGTAGAGAATCCGGTGCAGGGTCGTCGCGGGCACGCCGCGATTACGCAACACCGACGCCGCCTTATTGGTCGGCGCAAGCACGGCAAAGGTGCGGCGGGAGCGCTTTTTGCGCCCCTCCCACTCGGCGGAGATTACCTCAACACCAGCCTCAGTCAGCGCGGCCACCAGCCGTGCGAGCAGCAGCGTCTTGCCGGACCCAGCCTTGCCGAGAACGGCCATCGTCTCGCCGTCTTCGTCGGTCAGCGGTTCGGGTTCAGACAGGGTGCCGGTCGCCATATCGATGCCGTGATGGGCCAGCCGTGCGGCAACCGCGTTGAACGCGGCGCGCTGGTCTTCGGACAGGTCGGGGATCAGCGCAGGCTCGGCCATGGGGTCTCCGGATCGCATGGCCGGCGCGGTGCCGGCAGACCCAAGGTTTAACCCGTGGCGCGGGGTTGCGAAAGGGGCGCGCGCGATGGGGGGAGGCCACGCCTCCCCCTTTCCCCACGCGCGGACAGTCAGGCGGCCATTGCGAATTGCATCGGGGCAGGGATGTCGCACAGATCAAGCCCGTCGGCGGAGCGGTCGAGAATGCGCGCGCGGACCTCAGCGTTGATCTCCCACAGGCCGAGGCACAGGCGGTTGCGGCCGACCCCTTCCTCGCCGATCACCTCGGGGCCCCAACCGGTGGAGCGGTAGATGCGCAGCATCGGACGTTCAAACACCGCGATGAAGTTGGTGATGCCGTAGCGCAGGCCGACCTCGCAGCCCGCAAGCATCAGCGCGGTTGAGATTTTTTTGGCAGACGCCATGCTGCCCTGAAGGCGCGGTGAGATGCAGAAACGGGTGCTTTCCCAGATTAGCGGAGAGGTAATTGAGACCCCGTCCGACAGATGGGTGAAGTGTTCGTTGAACATGTTGCGCCCAAGTGTGGGCATCAGACGGCCCGAACCACCATGGGTGCCGTCGGGCATTTCATAGATGCAATACAGTGGGTTCAGCGCGTCATAGCAATCACGCTCATATCCATTGGCATCCACGTTGATGTCCCAGTTGAGACGATCGTGGAATTGACCGGCACGGTCGCGATACATGGTTTCAGCAAGAAGCGGGAAGCGATGCAGGTCGTTGGCGTAAACAAAGCGGATCATGACGCACTCCTTCGTGGGGGTGCATCCTTTATGACGTGCTCAGGTTAATTCAGAATAAATGAATTGTTTACCTAATTGTGATTCACGATTGTTCTTCCTTTCTTAATCATATCTTAATAGCTCCAGTCTTCATCGCGATCGCAACCGCATGAAAAGCGTTCAGCGCCCCCAGCTTGTGGCGGGCGCTGTCTATGTATACCCGCAGAGTGCTTTCCGAAATTTTAAGGGTATCAGCTATTTGAGCCCGACGGCGCCCCGCCGCGATCATAGTTAATACATCCTTTTCACGTGGAGACAGTTTTTGAATTCCTTCCTGCATCATGCGCGGGCCAGCGGTTTCAATCACTTGTCTATGGATGTAGTGGGACATTACAAGAACGTCCTGCCCTATGTCGGCCAGGAGCTTACCCCAGTCGTCATCCGAGCATTGCTTGGTAATCGTAAACATCGCGAACTGACCCTGAGGCCCGTGAATCGGAATCGACAGGCCCTGATTCCCGACTCGGAACTCATGCGCCTCGGACAAAAGCCGCCGGACGGGGCGACCGGTCCAGTCGAGATGCCGCCAATCCACGGGGGCGAACCCGGTTACGGCTGCATGAACCGCAGGGTCGACATCGCGATATTTCGATTGCTCATACCGCTCATGCCAAGCTTTGGTGTAGGTCATCGCGCCAAATTCCTGATCAGCACGGTCCCCACCAAGCGACAGCGCGTAATAGATCGCATTGTCGATGTTGTAGGTCCCGCGCATCTTTTTCAGAAGCCGCGACATTGAAGCGGAGTCTGCCTCTTGGGGCAGTGCCTCCACCATGGTCTGGATTCGGTCGTTCATCCGTTCCGCCCATTGGTCAGGCGCGCTGCGACCACGTTGCGGATGGCTCCCCCCACCGTTGACCGGCGTGTTCATTCCGCAGACGGGCACAGCGTCGCGTTCCCCCACGCGCTTTCCCGCCACTCACGGTAGCTAATCCCGGATGATGCACAACCTAAAAGTGATTTTACGCGTTCAGCTTCCTCCTATGATCGTAGCTTGGTTTGTGGTGCGCGGCGGTCAAGTGACCGAAACCAGCCGCCCCGGCGCGCGCGAAGACACCGCGCTGATCAGGGGGCCGGCCATCAATGGTGCCGCGAGGTTGAGTGTGTCGGTCTCTTCAGCTTCGACCATCAGCTCACCGGCCGCGACCACGATCGCGTCGTCAAGCTGTTCGGCCAGTGCCAGGTAGTGGTGGCGCAGCGCGTACTGCCGCAGGTCTGCCAGAACGTCGATGATCCATTCGTTTGCCATGTCCGTATCCTTTCGGTTCCGCCGTCGTTTGCTGAAGACCAACCTGCACCTAGAAGTCTACTCGCGCTATTCGCGAAAAACTTCTCCCCACTAACTGCGAGGGCGATTTGGATAAGGCATTGAAAGCAAATGCTTTGCTGCACTGCCGAAGGCGAAGCCTTAGTTAGAATCATCCGAAATGATGATTCGAAACGCCCCTGCTGGAGTGCCCCCCAGACACAGAAAAACGCGCCGGCGAGGGGCTGTCCCCGCCGGCGCGTTCCGCGTTTCCTCCCGATCCATGGGGGCGGTGTCGGCGTCTCCCGCGCCGCTCACCCCCGGGACCCCTCGGCGAAGTCAGGTTATTCCTGCTTGCCGGCCTCCACCGCGTCCTCGAGCGTTCTGAGCCCGGTGATCGCGGCCCCGACGAGCACGGCCATGTTGCCTGGCTTGTGCTCATTGCGCTGCATCTTCATGTGCGCGGCGGGAATGTCGTTCCAAGGGAAGACCTCAGACATGCACGGGTCCAAGCGGCGTTCAAGCATCAGCTTGTTTGCAGCCGAGGCCTGTTTGAGGTTGGCAAAGTGCGACCCCTGCACGCGCTTCTGGTGCATCCACAGGTAGCGTGCGTCCATGGTCAGGTTGTAGCCGGTGGTGCCAGCGCAGATCGTGACCATGCCGCCGCGCTTCACCACAAAGACCGAAACTGGGAAGGTGCTTTCGCCGGGATGCTCGAACACCATGTCGACGTTCACGCCCTTGCCGGTGATGTCCCAGATCGCCTTGCCGAACTTGCGCACCTCTTTGAACCAGGCGCCGTATTCGGGGGTGTTGACCGTTGGCATCTGGCCCCAGCAGCTGAAATCCTTGCGGTTCAGCACGCCCTTGGCCCCGAGACCCATGACGAAGTCGCGCTTGCTTTCGTCAGAGATGATCCCGATCGCATTCGCGCCCGCCGCGTTGATCAGCTGGATCGCATAGGACCCCAGACCGCCCGAGGCGCCCCAGACCAGCACATTGTCGCCGGGTTTGAGGATATGGGGCCGATGGCCGAACAGCATCCGATACGCGGTGGCCAACGTCAGCGTGTAGCACGCCGATTCTTCCCAGGTCAGATGACGCGGGCGCTGCATCAACTGCTGCGCCTGCACGTTGGTGAACTGGGCGAACGATCCGTCCGGCGTCTCATAGCCCCAGATGCGCTGGGAGGGCGAGAACATCGGGTCGCCGCCATTGCACTCTTCGTCGTCGCCATCGTCCTGATTGCAGTGGATGACGACCTCATCCCCCACTTTCCAGCGTTTGACCTTGTCGCCGACCGCCCAGACGATGCCAGCGGCGTCGGATCCGGCGATGTGATAATCGGCACCATGCACGTCAAACGGCGTGATCGGGGTGCCGAGGGCCGCCCAAACGCCGTTATAATTGACGCCAGCGGCCATCACCAACACGACGACCTCATGGCTGTCGGGCTTTGGGGTGTCGACCACTTCGACCAGCATGGCCTTGTCCGGGTCGCCATGACGTTCGCGCCGAATGGCCCAAGCGTACATTTTGGCAGGCATATGGCCGAGCGGCGGGATTTCGCCGATCTCGTAAAGATCCTTCACCGGCGCATCGTACTCGGCGACGGGCGTGGGGGCGTCGAGCGGGGCCATGGGGGAACTCCTTTGGTGCATAGGCGCAGGTGACGCTGCGCAATGATCTTGCGTATTTTGGCTGCTGGGATGCATGACATTGCTCAGGAGTCGGTGCAAGCCCCTTTTTGTGCGTTGCAGCTATCGCGGCGCACCGGACACTTGATTGCGTTTGACTCGCGAATTTCGAAATATTCTTGCGATCGCTTTACGCTGCGCTGCAAGATGTCCTATACCGCAGCCAACGCATTTCGACGAATCTTGCATCGTAGCATTCCATCATCGCGCGGGAGCCCGCCATGACCCAGACAAAAGATCGCCCTTGGCTGTTCCGCACCTATGCAGGGCATTCCACCGCCGCCGCGTCCAACGCGCTCTACCGCTCCAACCTGTCGCGTGGGCAGACCGGGCTGTCGGTCGCCTTCGATCTGCCGACCCAGACCGGCTATGACAGCGATCATGTGCTCGCGCGCGGCGAGGTCGGCAAGGTCGGCGTGCCGATCTCTCATCTGGGCGACATGCGCCAGTTGTTTGAAAACATCCCGCTGGAGCAGATGAACACCTCGATGACCATCAACGCCACGGCTGCTTGGCTGCTGGCATTGTATGTCGCGGCGGCCGAAGAACAGGGCGCGGACCTGTCGAAGCTGCAGGGCACCGTGCAGAACGACATCATCAAGGAATACCTGTCGCGCGGGACCTATGTTTTCCCGCCGCGCCCGTCCCTGCGGCTGATCGCGGACATCGCGGAATACACGTATAAAGAGGTTCCCAAGTGGAACCCCATGAACATCTGCTCCTACCATCTGCAAGAAGCTGGCGCGACGCCGGAGCAGGAACTGGCCTTTGCGCTGGCGACCGCCTGCGCGGTGCTGGACACGATCAAGGAACAGGGCGCGGTGCCTGACGCAGATTTCGCCCGCGTGGTTGGGCGCATCAGCTTTTTCGTCAATGCGGGCATCCGCTTTGTTACCGAGATTTGCAAGATGCGCGCCTTCGTCGATCTGTGGGATGAAATCTGCGAAAAGCGCTATGGCGTGACTGAGGAAAAATTCCGCCGCTTCCGCTATGGCGTGCAGGTGAACTCGTTGGGGCTGACTGAACCGCAGCCGGAAAACAACGTCTACCGCATCTTGATTGAAATGCTGGCGGTCACCTTGTCCAAGAACGCCCGTGCCCGCGCCGTGCAATTGCCCGCGTGGAACGAGGCATTGGGCCTGCCGCGGCCTTGGGACCAGCAATGGTCGCTGCGGATGCAGCAGATCATGGCGTATGAAACCGACCTGCTGGAATATGATGACCTGTTCGACGGCAACCCCGCGATTGAACGTAAGGTTGAGGCGCTGAAGACCATGGCGCGCGATGAGCTGGCCCGCATCGACGAGATGGGCGGTGCCGTCGCGGCCATCGACTATATGAAGGCGCAGCTGGTGGATGCGAACACCGCGCGTTTGGGCGGGATTGAAACCGGCGAAACCATCGTCGTTGGCGTCAACAAATGGGTTGAGACTGAGACTTCGCCCCTGACCGCAAGCGATGGCGGCATCATGGTCGTCGATCCGGCGGTCGAACAGGCCCAGATCGACAACCTGAACGCATGGCGCGCGGGCCGCGATCAGGGCGCGGTGGACGCGGCATTGGCGAGCCTCAAGGCCGCGGCGCAGGGTGGCGGCAACATCATGCCGCCGTCGATTGCCTGTGCCAAAGCCGGGGTGACCACCGGTGAATGGGGCACGGCAATGCGTGAGGTGTTCGGCGAATACCGTGCACCGACGGGCGTTGGCAAAGCGGCGACGATGGATGCCTCGGGCCTTGAAGACATCCGCGCGGCGGTTGAGGCGGCGTCGATCAAGATCGGGCGGCGGATCAAGTTTGTGGTCGGCAAGCCCGGCCTCGACGGCCATTCCAACGGGGCTGAGCAGATCGCCGTGCGCGCCCGCGATTGCGGCATGGAGGTGGTGTATGAAGGCATCCGCCTGACCCCCGCCCAGATCGTCAACGCGGCATTGGAGGAATCGGCCCATGTGATCGGGCTGTCGATCCTGTCAGGATCGCACTTGCCGTTGGTCAAAGAGGTGATCGACCGCATGAAGGCCGCAGATATGATGGATGTGCCCTTGGTCGTTGGCGGCATCATCCCAGAGGCGGACGCGGCAGAGCTGCGCGCCTATGGCGTTGCGCGGGTCTACACCCCCAAGGACTTTGAGCTGAACCGCATCATGGCCGACATCGTTGGTCTGGTGTCCGATGACGGTCGCGCCGCGGCCTGATCCACGCCATCCGTGCATGAAAAAAGGGCCGGCTCCCACGCGGGGGGGCGGCCCTTTTTTCATGTCCCGCAGGCGGCTCAGTTGGTCAGCGCGACGTCTGCGAATTCATAGGTCAACTTGTTGACCGACAGCGAAATGGAGCGCGCCGACGCAGGCGCGGACGTGGTCGGCCCGAACGCGATTTCGATGGAGCGCGCATCCTGCGGCGGGATGGTTGCGGTGGCGGTGTAGTTGAAGCGCTGCTGCCCTATCTGCCGCATGCGGATTGAGGAGAAGATCGTATCCGGCGTCAGCACCACGCGCGATCCCGATTGGCTGAAGCTGACGAGCAAGGCTTGGCTATCATTGTTGCGCATGCTGATCTCGCAGATGATCAGGCCTTCTTCGTTGGGTTTTTTGCACTGGGGGGTCTGTAGGTGCAGCAACCTGCGCTGCTCATTGAACCGGGCGGCAAAGGCATCAGTCGTGGCGGCGGCCTGGGACGCGGTGTCATTGATCTGGCCTGGCTCAGCCGTGGTCCGGGCGGTCAGCGTCAGCGGCGTTGGCGCTGCGGGCTGCACCGGCGCCTCGGTCATCGGGGCGACCTTCATCATCAACTGCACGTCTTGCACCGCATCGCTCAGGCGGCGATTCTCACCGGTTAGCGCCGCGATTTGGTGCTTAAGATCTGCGACCTCTCTTGCCGACACGCCGCCCGCCTTGGGCGCGAGCGCGGCGAACATGCCGCCCACGCTGGCCGAAACCAACAAGGAGGTTATGATGGCGGTCTTGGTGGAGCTTCGCATATCAGGTCCCTTGCGGCGCGGGAGGGTGCGGCCCTCTCGCGTCAGCGGCGCACGTCGCTGCTGAATGCATAGATGAATAACGCCGCCGTCAGCGCCACCGCGTAGTACCCGAACACCAGATCATACGCGATGCCGGGTTCGGCGAATTCCGCAGTTGCGAACGAATGTATCCTGCCGGTGACGATCTGGCCAAGCCCCACTCCACCAATTCCAAAAAAATTCATCAAGGTGACGCCACGTCCGGTCAAATGAAGTGGTAAATATGCCTTAGCATGGGTCATTAACAACGCATAGGACGCACCACAAAGACCGATTAGCGCGAACAGAATCGATGCAGTTCCCGCAGAAGGATTACTGAGCGCCAGCGCCAGCGTGCACCCCACCCCCGCCCCGTTCATTGGCAGCAGCACGCCCTTGATCGTGCCGAATCGATTCGAAAGCGGGCCGACGATGAAGTTGCCCGCCACCATCGCCAGCGCCATCCAAAGCGTGGCCTGCCCGATGCCGATCGCGTCCATGCCGTAGATGTCTTCAAGATAGGGTCCCGCCCAGGACCCGCGGATGCCTGCCGACAGCGCATAGTTGAACAGCGCGAGCGGGATCAGGAACCGAAGCGCGGGCAGGCGCAGCACCTCCAGCAGCCCGCGCAGTGCATTGTCGCCGGGCGCGTGGATCCGGGTCGGATCCTTTATAACAGCCAGCAACCCAAGCCCGATCGCTGCGGTCACCACTGACAGCCCCAGGATCACCTCACGCCAGCCCCAGATCTCCACCGCCCATGCCAGCGGCGACGCCCCCAGCACGTTGCCCAATGACCCGAACCCGATCATCGCGCCCGACAGCGTGGCAAAGCGCACGGGCGGATAGCGGCGGGCAAAGATCACCATCCCCGCCATCAGAATCGGCGCGCAGCCCACCCCGATCAGCGCCATCGCCGCGATCAGCATCCCCGGCCCGTCAGCCATGGCGAACAGCACGCCGCCGCCGCCCGCCCCGACCGTCAGAAGCCAGCCCGATGTGCGCCGTGGGCCGTACCGGTCCAGCCAGATGCCCACCGGGACCTGTGCGAACGCAAAAGCAAGAAACCACGCGCCCGCCGCGTTCGACAGTGTCGCCGCGTCGATCCCCAGATCGGCCCGCAGCGCCGGTGCCAGCACGGCCAGGAAGCTGCGGTAAAACTGGCTGACCAGATAGGCGACGAACAGGGCGGCGACGTCGATCATAAGGGCTCCTGATGAAAATCTCGCGCGACACTCCCGATTGATGCGGCTTGCGTCAAGTGCCAGCGTGCGTCACCACCAATTGCGCGCCTCTGCCCGGCGCCCCGATCACCTGAGGAGCGAGACCATGCATGACGGCGTCCTGACCAACACCCAGACCCGAGACGTGAGCGCGCTGCTTCACCCCTACACCAACGCGGTGCAGCTGCGCCGTGACGGCGCGCATGTGATCGCGTCGGGCAAAGGCGTGCGCGTGACGGATGAGCAGGGCCGCTCCTTCATCGAAGGAATGGCGGGCCTGTGGTGCTGTGGCCTCGGCTTTGGTGATGAGGAACTGGTGGCCGCCGCCAAGGCGCAGCTGGATCGGTTGCCGTATTACCACCTGTTTGGCGGGCGCAGTCACGAACCGGCGATTGAGCTGGCGGAGCGGATTAAAGATCTCGCCCCCGGCATGGCACGGGTGATCTACCAGTCGTCGGGGTCTGAGGCGAACGAGACGCAGGTGAAGCTGGCCTGGTATTACAACAACGCGCTCGGGCGGCCTGAGAAGAAAAAAATCATCTCCCGCATCAAGGGCTATCACGGGGTGACCATCGTTTCGGGGTCGCTGACTGGGCTGCCGTTGAACCATGGCGATTTCGATCTGCCGGTGGACCGGATCCTGCATACCTCCAACCCGCATCACTGGCGCTGCGCCATGCCGGGCGAATCTGAGGTTGAATTTGTCGCCCGCCTGAAGGCCGACTTGGTCGCGATGATTGAACGCGAAGGTGCCCACACCATTGCTGCCTTCATCGCAGAACCGGTGATGGGCGCTGGCGGCGTGATCGTGCCGCCCGCTGGCTATTTCGAAGCCATCCGCCCGGTGCTGCGTGACCATGACATCCTGATGATCGCGGATGAGGTGATCTGCGGCTTCGGGCGCACCGGCAATTGGTTCGGCTCTGACACGCTGAACATGCAGCCCAATTCCATGTCGATGGCCAAGCAGCTGACCGCGGGCTACGTGCCGCTATCTGCCGTTGCCATCGACCAGAACATGGCTGAGGTGATCGAGGCGAACACCGGCAAGATCGGCAATTTTGGCCACGGCTTCACCTATGGCGGCCATCCGCTGGGTTGCGCGGTCGGGGTTGCGGCGCTCGACATCTACAAATCGCGGCGGATCCTTGATCATGTGCGAACCATCGCGCCGATCTTTCAGGCCAAGCTGCGCAGCTATGCCGACCACCCGATCGTCGGTGAGGCCCGGGGCCTGGGCCTGATGGGCGCGCTTGAACTGGCGCCCGACAGCACCGGGCAGGCGGCTTTTGCACCCGCGGGCAAGGTCGGTGCACAGCTGTCGAGGGAACTGGTGGCCCGCGGCATCATCCTGCGCGCCATTGGCGACGTGCTGGCGTTCTGCCCGCCGATGATCATCACTGAGGCGGAGATTGAGGAAATGTTCGCGCCCATGGAAGACGCCCTGAACGCGACAGAGGGCTGGGCGCGCAAAGAAGGTTTTCTGTGATCAGGTAGGCGGGCATGCTGAAAAGCACAAACAGCCCCTGAAGATACCCGCTGAAAAGGCGCAGCGGGCAGCGTGCACAAAGTGGGAAAAGTCGGCTGGTGACAGTTTCAGCTTTTCCCGCAAGGCCAAGTCTCGCACGCCAAAAAAGAGTGTCGCTGATCTGCCGCTGATCAGCGGCACGGGAATATGCGCGCAATAAATGCGCCGCGCTTCTTGGGTGCGTGTCGCGCCCGTCGGGTGCGGCCTTGCCATGAAGTGCCAACCAAACGTCAAGCAGGTCTCCAATGATCGTTAAACTCCTCCGGGCAGATGAATGGGCGCGTTTCGTCCGAGACGGGCGCTTTGATGGCGCGCCGGTTGATGTGGCCGATGGCTACATCCACTTCTCAACGCCCGCGCAAGCAGCTGAAACTGCGGCGAAACATTTTAAAGATGTGCCGGACCTCAAGATCGTCGCCGCGGACCCTGATGTTTTTGGCGCCGCGCTTCGCTGGGAGCCGTCGCGCGGCGGAAAGCTTTTCCCGCATCTGTATGCGGTGTTCGAAATGAAACAGGTGCTTTGGCACGAAACGCTGCCTGTCGATCCTGACGGCCAGCACATCTTTCCAGAGCGTATGAAATGAAGCGTCTTATTGAACGGATTGGCCTTAATGCCCTGCGCGGGTTTGATCCTGAGACCGCGCATGGCCTTGCCCTAAAGGCGCTGGCGCTGATGCCGGGGCCGGGGCCGGTGACCTCCGGGCGGCTGGCCGGGCGGGTCTGGGGGCTGGATCTGCCAAACCCGATCGGCATTGCGGCGGGGTTTGACAAGAATGCCGTTGCGGTGCGCGGCGCGTTGCGCACAGGGGCCGGGTTCCTTGAAATCGGCGCCGTCACGCCGCGCCCACAACAGGGCAACCCGCGCCCGCGCCTGTTCCGGCTGCCCCAAGACGGCGCCGTCATCAACCGCTTCGGGTTCAACAACGAAGGGATGGAGGTGATCGCTGCGCGCCTTGTCGCCGCCCGGCGGACCGAACGCGGCATCGTCGGCGTCAATCTGGGGGCCAACAAGGACAGCGCGGACCGCGTCGCAGATTTTGCCGCCGTGCTGCGCAAATTCGCCGGTCTGGCGGATTTCTTCACCATCAATGTGTCGTCCCCGAACACTGAACGGCTGCGCGATCTGCAAGGGCGCGCCGCGCTTGACCAGCTGCTGGCTGATTGCCTTGCGGTGCGCGATGACGCGGCGCCCGGATCGCCGGTGCTGCTGAAAATCTCTCCCGACCTTGACGAACAGGGACTGGAGGACGTGGCCCAGGTCTGCCTGTCGCGCAAGATCGATGGCATCGTGGCCACCAACACCACGCTGGCACGGATTGGGCTGCACAGCGCCCATGCGGGGCAGGCGGGGGGGCTTTCAGGGCGCCCGATGTTCACGCGCTCAACCGAGACCTTGCGCCAGGTGCATCGTCTAACCGGCGGCGCGATTCCGCTGGTGGGCGTTGGCGGCGTTGCGTCGGCTGAGGACGCTTATGCCAAAATCCGCGCCGGGGCGTGCCTGGTGCAGCTGTATACTGCGATGGTGTATGACGGGCCGTCCTTGCCTGCCCGGATCGCGCGCGGGCTGGACGCGCTGCTGGCGCGCGATGGCTTCGCCTGCGTTAAAGATGCGGTTGGTGTGGATGCCTGAATCAGGCGCTTTTTGGCCCCTGCGCGGATTCGCGCGCCCTCAAGGGGCTGCGACGATCAGCCTGCAACGGCGCATATCGGGCCGAATCCGGGGCAAAGCCTTGGCCTGAAAAGACAACGCGGTCCCCACCCTATGCTGGGGGCCGTATTGCATGGCTCTATACGCTGTGTTAGCAACCGCGCATCTCAGGGGGAGGGGACGCCGCGCCCTTCCGCCATGAACGCCCGTATCCGGCCTGTAGCCGGACAACCAAAGGGGATCCCGTGGCCGATTCAGCTTCGTTGTCTTCGGAACTGGCAGGTCGCTATGCGACGGCCCTTTATGAACTGTCCGAGGAAGCCAATCAGCTTCTCGTCGTGGAGGAGGATCTCAAGTCATTGAAATCCGCTCTCGATGAGAGCTCGGACCTGCGCGACCTCGCCACCAGCCCGATCTACACCCGAGAGCAGCAGTCCGCCGCCATGGGTGCCGTGTCCGATGCGATGGGTATGAACGGGCTGACGCGAAACGTGCTTGGCCTTATGGCCAGCAAACGGCGGCTGTTTGCGCTGCCCGCCGTCATCGCAGCCTTTCAGGCAAAGATGGCCGATTACCGTGGTGAGGTGACCGCTGAGGTCACCGCCGCCGCCCCGCTGACGGACGACCAGCTTGCCGCGCTTTCCAAGGCGCTGCACGCATCGGTTGGCAAGACCGTCATGCTCAATGTCACAGTCGATGAAACGATCATCGGCGGGCTCGTGGTCAAGGTTGGCTCGAAGATGATCGACAGTTCGATCAAAACGAAGCTGGCCAAACTGAACAACGCAATGAAAGAGGTTGGGTGATGGCCATCCAGGCAGCTGAGATTTCTGCGATCCTCAAGGACCAGATCAAGAACTTCGGTCAGGAAGCTGAAGTCGCTGAGGTGGGCCGCGTCCTGTCCGTCGGCGACGGCATTGCCCGCGTTCATGGGCTTGACAACGTGCAGGCCGGTGAGACCGTCGAATTCCCCGGCGGCATCAAAGGCATGGCGCTGAACCTCGAAGCCGACAATGTCGGCATCGTGATCTTCGGCAACGATCGCAGCATCAAAGAAGGCGACGTGGTCAAGCGGACCGGCGCCATCGTTGAAGTGCCGGTCGGCATGGGCCTTCTGGGCCGCGTTGTTGACGGCCTGGGCAACCCGCTCGACGGCAAGGGCCCGATCATCAGCGACGTGCGCAAGCGCGCCGACAGCAAGGCACCGGGCATCATCCCGCGCACCTCGGTGCACGAACCGATGGCAACGGGCCTGAAGGCGATCGACAGCCTGATCCCGATCGGCCGTGGCCAGCGTGAGCTGATCATTGGTGACCGTCAGACCGGCAAGACCGCCGTGGCGCTTGACGCGATCCTGAACCAGAAATCGTACAACGACGCCGCCGGCGACGACAAGAGCAAGAAGCTCTATTGCGTCTACGTGGCGATCGGCCAAAAGCGCTCCACCGTGGCGCAGTTGGTGAAAAAACTCGAAGAAACTGGCGCGATCGAATATTCGATCGTCGTTGCTGCGACGGCTTCTGAGCCGGCGCCGCTTCAGTTCCTTGCACCTTACGCCGCGTCGGCGATGGGTGAATATTTCCGCGACAACGGCATGCACTCGCTGATCGTCTATGATGATCTGTCCAAGCAGGCCGTGGCTTACCGCCAGATGTCGCTGCTGCTGCGTCGCCCGCCGGGCCGCGAAGCTTACCCGGGCGATGTGTTCTACCTCCACTCCCGCCTGCTTGAGCGTTCGGCCAAGATGTCGAAAGACTTCGGTTCGGGTTCGATGACCGCTCTGCCGATCATTGAAACGCAGGCTGGCGACGTGTCCGCCTACATTCCGACCAACGTGATCTCGATCACCGATGGTCAGATTTTCCTTGAGACGGAGCTGTTCTATCAGGGCATCCGTCCCGCGGTGAACGTCGGTCTGTCGGTGTCGCGTGTTGGCTCCGCCGCCCAGACCAAGGCGATGAAGTCGGTTGCTGGCTCGATCAAGCTTGAGCTCGCGCAGTACCGCGAAATGGCTGCGTTCGCGCAGTTCGGTTCTGACCTTGATGCCTCGACTCAGCGCCTGCTGAACCGTGGTGCGCGTCTTACTGAGCTGCTCAAGCAGGCCCAGTACGCCCCGCTGACGAGCGCCGAACAGGTGGTGGTGATCTACGCCGGCACCAACGGTTTCCTCGACAAAATCGCCGTGGGCGACGTGGTGCGGTTCGAGAAGGGTCTTCTGACCCATCTGCGTGCGCAGAACGCCGACCTCCTCGCGGAAATCAGCGATAACGACCAGAAGATTGCCGGCGCCATTGCCGACAAGATCAAGGCCGCCATCGAGGGTTTCTCGAAGGACTTCGCGTAACCCGCCGTTGAGCAGGAGGAGCTTGGCTGATGCCTAGCCTCAAGGACCTTAAAATCCGGATCAACAGCGTGAAATCCACGCGGAAGATCACGAAGGCCATGCAGATGGTCGCGGCGGCCAAGCTCCGCCGCGCCCAGGAGGCTGCTGAGGCCGCGCGTCCCTACGCTGAGCGTATGGACGCCGTTCTTGGCAACTTGGCCCGCGCTGCTGCGGGTCAGGCCAACGCCCCGCGTCTGCTGGCCGGCACGGGTGAGGACAAAGTGCACCTGATGATCGTGGCGACCTCGGAACGAGGTCTCTGCGGTGGGTTCAACTCAACCATCGTCCGGCTTGCGCGCGCCCGTGCGCGCACGCTCCTGGCGCAGGGCAAGACGGTGAAGATCCTCACCATCGGTAAAAAGGGTCGGGAGCAGCTGAAACGCGAGTTCTCGTCCCACTTCATCGGCCATGTGGATCTGTCGGACGTGAAGCGTCTCGGTTATGTCAACGCGCAATCTATTGCGACTGACGTGCTGACCCGTTTTCACGGCGAAGAATTCGATGTGGCCACACTGTTCTTCAACCGGTTTCAGTCGGTGATGTCGCAGATCCCGACGGCCCAGCAGCTGATCCCGGCGGTCTTTGACGAAGCGGAAGCGGGCGCCGAGCAAGTGTTCTATGAATACGAGCCCGACGAAGAAGGCATTCTTGCCGAGCTGCTGCCGCGCTCGATCGCCACGCAGCTCTTTACGGGTCTGCTGGAGAACGCGGCCTCGGAGCAAGGCGCGCGCATGTCCGCAATGGACAACGCGACGCGCAACGCGGGTGAGATGATCGACAAACTGACGATCGTCTACAACCGCTCGCGTCAGGCCGCGATCACCAAAGAACTGATTGAAATTATCTCGGGCGCGGAAGCGCTCTAAGAGGACGGAGACCAACCCGCATGGCTACCGGCAAGATCACACAGGTCATCGGCGCCGTCGTCGACGTGCAGTTCGAAGGCGACCTCCCGGCGATTCTCAACGCGCTTGAAACTGAAAACAACGGCCTCAAACTGATCCTTGAGACCGCGCAGCATCTTGGTGAAAACACCGTGCGCGCGATCGCCATGGACCAGACCGAAGGCCTGGTGCGCGGCCAGGCCGTGTCTGACACTGGCGGGCCGATTTCGGTTCCCGTCGGCGACGGCACGCTCGGGCGCATCCTGAACGTCGTGGGCGAGCCCATCGACGAAAAGGGCCCGGTCGTACACACCGAACGCCGCCCGATCCACTCCGACGCGCCGACTTTTGCGGAGCAGTCCACGGAATCGGAAATCCTCGTCACCGGCATCAAGGTGATCGATCTGCTCGCCCCCTACTCCAAGGGTGGCAAGATCGGCCTGTTCGGCGGCGCTGGCGTTGGCAAGACGGTTCTGATTCAGGAACTGATCAACAACATCGCCAAAGTGCACTCGGGTTACTCCGTGTTTGCTGGCGTGGGTGAGCGCACGCGTGAAGGCAATGACCTTTACCATGAGTTCATCGAGTCCGGCGTCATCAACATTGATGACCTGAGCAAGTCGAAAGTGGCCCTCGTCTACGGCCAGATGAATGAACCTCCGGGTGCCCGCGCCCGTGTTGCTCTGACCGGCCTGACCATTGCTGAGCAGTTCCGCGACCAGTCTGGCACCGACGTGCTGTTCTTCGTGGATAACATCTTCCGCTTCACGCAGGCGGGTTCTGAGGTTTCGGCGCTTCTTGGCCGCATCCCCTCGGCCGTGGGCTACCAGCCGACGCTTGCCACCGACATGGGCCAGTTGCAGGAGCGGATCACCTCAACCCGCAACGGCTCGATCACGTCGGTGCAGGCAATCTATGTGCCCGCGGATGATTTGACCGATCCGGCACCTGCCGCGTCCTTCGCCCATCTCGACGCCACGACGGTTCTGTCGCGCGCAATCTCTGAGCTCGGGATCTACCCGGCCGTGGATCCGCTCGATTCAACCTCGCGTATCCTTGATCCGGCGGTTGTCGGGCAGGAACATTACGACACGGCGCGCGAAGTGCAGTCGATCCTTCAGCGCTACAAGGCGCTGCAGGACATCATCGCGATTCTCGGCATGGATGAGCTGTCCGAAGACGACAAACTCACCGTCACGCGGGCCCGTAAACTGCAGCGTTTCTTGTCGCAGCCCTTCGACGTGGCTGAGATTTTCACCGGCTCGCCGGGTGTGCAGGTGCCGATGGAAGTCACCGTCGACAGCTTCAAGCGTGTCGTCGCCGGTGAATTCGATCACCTGCCGGAGGCCGCGTTCTACATGGTCGGCGGCATTGACGAAGTGCTGAAGAAGGCCGAGAAGCTCGCCGCGGCTGCGGCCTGAGTTTGATCTGAGGGAGCCTGCACATGGCTGATACGATGCAGTTCGAACTCGTCTCGCCGGAACGGAAACTTGTTTCCGTCGTGGCCGAGCGGGTGCAGATCCCCGGCATGGACGGCGATCTGACGGCGTTGCCGAACCACTCGCCGCTGATGACCACGCTGCGTCCGGGCATCGTCTCGGTCCACGCAGGCGGTTCCGTCACCGACTATGTGGTGACCGGCGGCTTTGCGGAACTGTCTCCGGCCGGGACTTCGATCCTGGCCGAAGAGGCAGTGCTGAAAGGCGACGTGAACCGTGAATGGTTCGACGCCAAGGTCGCGCAGGTCGAAGCGTCCCTTGCGATCGCCGATGGCGACGCGCTGGTGCTGGCTGGCTTGCGGCTGAACGATCTGAAACAGTTGGGCCAGCAACTCGGTCTCTGACCCTGCGACCTGACAGCGATTATGGCCCCGTGGGAACGTTCCCGCGGGGCTTTTTCGTGTTTAGGCCTGCGGCGGTGGCACTGTGATCGGGGTGCGCGTTGCATTGCACCGGGCTTGTTTCGCTGGTGGCCCTGTGGATGATGCGGCGACCGGTATTATACTACTGACGTGGCCACGCCTTGGTGATTGCCTGATGGCCGCGGCCGCTGCGAGAATCGAGGCGTCCGACCCAGACAGCTTCTTGCCCACGGCACGTTGCCTTGCTCGCCCAGATTATTTTGCGGTCTACGGGCGCAGTCCAAAAAAATTGTTGTCAGCGCGAAGATTGTAATATCATTGCCAAAACGATGTTTGGACTTGGCAGACTCCCAAAATCTGGGGATATGAAACACAACCCACAGCCAATGGGGATCTCTTTTATGGGTCCTGACCTCAGAGCGACGGGCGCGCCCTGCGTGAATTCTGTTTGCGATATGATGGCCGTTCCAATGTGTTGCTTGAAGCCGGGGAATTCGCCAAATTGGGTCGCATCACGAAAAGAGTACGGAGCGGCCGAGCAACCAAGCCCATGAGCGGTGCCAATATGTTCATTACCGGTAGATCGCCAATGCGCTGGACCTGTGTGGTTGATCTGGGTGTGGAGATCGGCTCGCTCCAGTTATACAGGCTCATGGATGGTCGATGTGAAGGACTCAAGGGAAACGCCCGCGAGTGCGCGAAATCTTTTATACCCAGCCCAGTCCATACTCGTTTCGCATACAGTCACGCCTTAAATCACTCCACGATAATGATATCGAAATGATTGCGTGTAGTATGATATCCACACCTATTTTTGTAAAAATTCTCAAATTTCGAGATGAAAGTATTTTTTTGAGTGACAATTTTTTAATCGAAAGCAAAATTCTTGTTTGTTGGATTTTTTGATGACGCGGTTCAGACTCTTTATTGTGCAGTTGATTTTTCAATCGCAGGGTCTAAAGCGGAGAATGGAATTACCTCTTGCCAAGCCGACCACAAGGCTGAGGCGATGGACGCGTGGTTCTTGGGCTATTTCTCTTCGAACGCATCAGGTTCGGGGGCTACCTGATCGCCAGTAGCAGCTCCGTAAATCTGGTGCGGATCGGCGTCCACATACGAGAATTCTCTCAAGATGTAAAAGTTAGTCAATGATCAGGTGAGAGAATGAAGAAATTCTATGCAGACATAAATGGAAAGATCGCCAAAATGGAATTTAGAAGGAAAATATTATCTTGTAATTCTAAAGTGCACTGCTGTTACGCTATTAAAAAAAACTAATAAAAATATTTATATTTTATGGGAATGTAGTTTTCAGATTTGTAATTATTGAGGGGAGGATCGGTGTTCATATTTTCGATTTATGATATTTTTTTCTTGGGGAAATTATTTTATTTGCTGGAAATCTAAATACCTAGATTTTTTTCGCGCGCTGTTGTGTGAGACATTCAGATTCACGTAGCCAATCTTTATCGACCGCCCAATTGATCATTAGCTGGCAACTGATTTTTTTTGAAACACAAAAAAATTTCTGTGCTTTTTATTCAAAAATTTTTGAGAATGATGAATGAATAAATATCATCTATTGCGCAGGCTTGCGATTCTCGGATCTTGATCAGCACTAGATTGATGACCCCGCTGATCTGTTACCCGGCAGGGTTTTGTAAAGCAATACCTGAGAGGGAGTTCGGCCGCGATTTTCAGACCAAAGGCCTCCTCGGGATAGGCGCCGTTGTGCTGTTTGGACTCACCAACAGGCGCATCGGCACCTTTATCGTGGCCCGCCCTCTTGGGAGATTGCTCCGCAATGCCGTACCGGCTAACGGATGGGTCGTCGGTTCAGCCCCAGCATTCGCTCCATCAGCTCCTTCATCAGCCCTGCGCTGCCAGGTAAATCCTCACACCGTTGGTAGCCTTTCAGAAATTTGTTCAAAAATTTTTTGTAAAATATTCAGCGTGCTGACTCCTTTTTTGAAGCACTCACTATATCACATCTATACTGGAGGTCAGGCATTACTGGGAACACAGTGAGTTTTTTATAAAATTATTTTTCATTTATTTATATTTATTATGTTTTTATTTTTATAAAAAGTGTTAACTCTTATTAAAACAGAATATTTTCAATCAATTGATTGACTGAATTCAAATTAGGGCTGCGTTGGAAGTCAAATTTGGTCAACCGTGGTGACGTTGGCTGCGCATTCGGGACGTGTGGGTTTTGCTCTCGCAGCGATGCAACTGGGTGTTTAGTCCCGGCATTTGATGGATCGGAT
>JBLGAC010000030.1:0-47868 GCA_047610385.1 Paracoccaceae bacterium
CAGCTGAACAACGCCTACATGCAGCATTCGTTGCTGGCGCTGGTGGTCATCCCGGAGCTGCGGATTTCGGATCAGGGGCTGGTGGATGTGCGGCTGTTTGAGAAGGTGGGGGTTTTGGTGTGAGGGGATTGGCTAGCCAAGCGTCAATGACCTCCTCGGTTATCTCGATCATGTTAATGAAAGCTTCTGCGCACTCTTTCGTGAGATTTTCATGCTTTTTAGGTCCGCTATCGAATGCTAATTCGATAGTTAATATTCTGTCAGGTTCATTGAGATTGGACACTGAATTTATGAAGTGAGTCTCGCAAAAATGCACGTGCTTGTTGCAATTCTTATACACTTCCATGATCCAATTGTGATCGATCGATAGTCGTTCAATCAGCGTAACGTCGAATAGTTTTCCTGCTTTAAGATCGGGCTTGAGGTCTCGAATTGGAGTGCCGGCTAGGATTTTTTGGCAAGCCGCTTCCTGATCTGCGAAGTACTCTAGCGCCTTAATCCGCGCCGCAACGTCGATTTGCGACCGGAGCATCATGGCTGCAATAGATCCGTCACAGGTTTTGAGTGCGAAGCACATTCCCCTATAATTTGATAGGGATTTTTGCAGGGCTCCCAGTATATATAGATGGGACACGTATAAATTGTTGGAATCTTGATGCATCTTGCTCAGTACGGAGCGAGAAAACTTCTTTATTGTTGATCTGACTGATTCTATATTTTTTTGCATTTTTGATTGCGGGGCGCGTAGTGCGCCCCGCTGCCCCTCAGCCCACCGCGCCGGAACAGCGCCCGCACAGCGCGCCGTCCACCGTCACCTCCGGCAGCACCTTCCAGCAGCGCCCGCACTTGCCGCCCGTTGCGCGCAAAGGCTCCACCGCCACGCCGGGCACGTCGGCAAGGCGGAAGGCATCTGCGGGGCCGACGCCGTCCACCACCTCAATGTCTGAGGTGATGCACAGGTCGGCAAACGCCGCCTCGCTCATGGACCGGACCATGGCGTAGCGCGCGTAATCGGCGGCAAGCGGATCAAGCCACACTTTTGGCCGGGCCTCCAAAGACGCGCCGATCCGCTTTTCGCGGCGCTCGATCTCCAAGGCGCCGGTGACGACGGATCGCACGCGCCGCGCGCCGATCCATTCGGCGGCCAGCGCGTCGTCGCGCCAATCGGCGGGGGTCTCAGGGAAATCGACCAGATGGACTGAGCTGTCCTCGCCGGGGAACCGCTCCAACCACACGTCTTCGGCGGTGAACGGCAGGATCGGCGCGTACCAGGTGGTAAGACGGTCGAACAGCGCCTCCATCACCGTGCGGGCGGCGCGGCGGCGCAGGCTGCCAGCCTCATCGCAATAAAGCGCATCTTTGCGGGCATCAAAGAAGAACGCCGACAGATCGCCTGAGCAGAAGTTGAACAGCGCCTGCTGCACCTTTTGGAAGTCATAGGCGTTGTAGCCGTCGCGTACGACCTGATCGAGTTCGGCCAGGCGGTGCAGAATGAACCGCTCCAGCATCGGCATGTCCTGATGCGCGACACGCTCAGCGTCGGTGAACCCGTCCAGCGCGCCCAGCAGATAGCGGAACGTGTTGCGCAGGCGGCGGTAGCTGTCGGCGGCGCCTTTCAAGATCTCCGGCCCGATGCGCTGATCGGCGGTGTAATCGGTCTGGGACACCCACAGACGCAGGATGTCGGCGCCGTATTGTTTGATGATCTGCTCAGGCGCGATGGTGTTGCCGATGGATTTGGACATCTTCATGCCCTTGGCATCGAGCGTGAAGCCATGGGTCAGCACGGCCTTGTAGGGCGCACGGCCGTTGGTGCCGCATGATTGCAGAAGCGACGAATGGAACCAGCCGCGGTGCTGGTCGGTGCCTTCCAGATACAGATCCGCCAATCCGTCGGGCGGGCCATCCGGGCGGTCGCGCAGCACAAACGCGTGGGTTGACCCTGAATCGAACCACACATCAAGAATGTCGGGCACCAGCGCCCATTCCGCCGGATCATGATCGGCGCCAAGAAACCGCTCCGCAGCCCCGTCAGCGAACCATGCATCGGCACCTTCCTCGCGGAACGCGTCGGCGATGCGCTTGTTGACCACGGGGTCGCGCAGCACCTCAACCTTGCCATCGTCGAGGGTCTTGATGAAGCAGCTCAGCGGCACGCCCCAGGCGCGCTGGCGCGACATGACCCAATCGGGGCGGGCCTGGATCATCGAATACAAACGGTTGCGCCCACCAGGCGGCGTCCATTTAACATTGTCGATCTCGGTCAACGCGCGCTCACGGATGGTTTTGCCGTGGGTGTCCATGCCGTCATGCAGCTCTTTGTCGATGGCGACGAACCATTGCGGCGTGTTGCGATAGATCACCGGCGCTTTGGAGCGCCAGGAATGCGGGTAGCTGTGCTTGACCTTGCCGCGGGCCAGCAGATTGCCCGACGCGGCCAGCGCGCCGATCACCGCGGCATTGGCGTCGCCCTCTTTGCCATTGGGCTTGAGGATCCGTTTGCCGCCGAACAAAGGCAGGCTGTCGCGGAAAGCACCGTCCTCCATCACGTTATAGGTGATGACCTGCTCCAGCATCCCGGCGTCACGGTAGAGCTCAAACTCCTCCATGCCGTGGCTGGGGGCGCAGTGCACAAAGCCGGTGCCCTCGTCCTCGGTCACAAAGGGAGCGGCGCGGAAATCGCGGGGATCGTCCCATTCGCCTTCGCCGCCTTCAACCCCGGCCAGCGGGTGCGACAGGGCAAGGCCCACAAATTCGGCCGCCGGCACGTCGCGCAGGCGGTGATACATGGTGTCGTCAAGGCGTGCCTTGGTCAGGACTGTGGCGGCCATTTTGTCGGCCAGCACAAAGCGCTCGTCAACCTCGGCCCAGCATTCGCCGGGGGTCCCGGTGACTTCGTAAAGGCCGTAGGAGATGTCATCATGGTACACGACGCCCTTGTTGGACGGCATGGTCCAGGGCGTCGTGGTCCAGATCACGACTGATGCGCCGTTCAGGCCCACATCTGCGCCGCCGATGACCGGGAATTTCACCCAGATCGTCGGGCTTTCCTTATCGTGGTATTCGACCTCAGCCTCAGCCAGCGCGGTCTTTTCGACCGGCGACCACATCACGGGTTTGGACCCACGATAAAGCGACCCGTTCATGACGAATTTCATGAACTCCTCAGCGATCACCGCTTCGGAGGAAAAGTCCATCGTCAGATACGGGTCGGCCCAATTGCCGGTGATGCCGAGGCGCTTGAATTCTTCGCGCTGGATGTCGACCCATTCGGCGGCGAAACGGCGGCATTCCCCGCGCAATTCGTTGATCGGGACCTCGTCCTTGTTCAGACCCTTGGCGCGGTACTGTTCTTCAATCTTCCATTCGATCGGCAGGCCGTGGCAATCCCAGCCGGGCACATAGCGGCTGTCGCGGCCCAGCATCTGTTGGGACCGCACGATGATGTCCTTCAGCACCTTGTTCAGCGCGTGGCCGATATGCAGATGGCCATTGGCATAGGGGGGGCCGTCATGCAGCACGAAGGGCGTGCGTCCTTCGGCCTTTTCGCGCAGGCGGTCGTAGATGCCGATCTTCTCCCACCTGGCCAGCCATTCGGGCTCACGCTTGGGCAGGCCCGCGCGCATGGGGAAATCGGTCTTGGGCAGGAACAGCGTGGATTTCCAGTCGGGAGCGGTGGCATCATCGGCGGACATGGATTTTATCTCTTGCTGGCGCGCGGCCTCGCCGGGCGCGTCGGTCATCGGGGGACGGCCCGGCCCGGCGCCGGTCGGCGGCGCGGGCGGGGCGGTCAAAATTGCAGCAGGGGGCGGCGCGAGAAGCTCCGCAGGCACCTTTGACCCGGCGCTCCGGACCCTGTTCAGGGGTCAGGAGGCCGGGCGGCTAATTCGCGGCGCGCGCGCGGGCGCGCCGCGGCGTATGTGGGCGCAATGTCCGATCATAACGCGATGCATACGCCAATCGCGCGCGGGAGGGAAGGCCGCCGGGCGCAGGCACCGCGCCGGACCGCACGCACCCAGCGTCACGCAAGCGTGACGCTGGGCGGCGGGGCGCGCCGCGCGGGGGCCGCAATCGGTGCCCATGTTGATGTCTGGCAGCGCATGGCGTCGCGCTGCCGCCCGTTTTCGGCTCAGGAGGCACATATGCAGCATCCAAGGTTTTCCTTCGCGCCGGTCCGCATCCTTGCGCGCCCGGCGCTCATGATCCTCGCAGCGGCGGCGCTGGTCTTCGGGCCGGTTGGTGCGCCGGATGCCCGCGCTGACGGCGGCGATGTCGCCCGCGCGGCGATCGGCATCGCAGCGGCGGTGATCATCGGATCTGTGATCGCCGATGCGCTGGACAATGACGGCAATTCCCATGATCGCCGCGCCAGCGGATACCGCCCTGCCGCGCCGCCGCCATGGCATGTGGTCCGCCGCGCCCCATGGCCCGGCCCGCAGCACGACAGGGGGTACCGGCATCACGACCGCCACGACGCGCAGCACCGCCGGGGCCACAGCCATGATGACCGCCGCGCGGATCGGGGGGGCCATGACCGCCACGACGCGCGCGCCCCTCAGGTGTGGCGCAAAGGCGGGGACGTGGCCCAGCGCCGTGATCGCGATGACATCTGGCGCGGCGGCGACCGTGATCCGTGGATCGGCGACAGCCGCATTCGGCGGGGCGACCAAGACAGCGACCGCCGCTACACCTCCGCCGACATGCGCGGCAGCGATGATGGCAGGCGCGCCGCCGCCTATCGGGAAATGGAGCGCCGCCACCTGATCTATGCGCACCGCGCCAACCGCTGACAAAAGCGCGGGGGCCGGGGTGGGGCGCTGCGGGCGGAACGCCCGGCCGGACGCGGCGGGCTCAATGCCCGGCGTGGCCGGCGCCCCGGTCAGGGACGGATTGCGTCGGCCACCACCTTGGCAGCCGCCTCAAGGCCCGACCGCACCGGAACCCCAAGCGCGCCGAACCCCGCCTCGGCTGCGCCCAGCACCCCCAGAATCATCGGGGCGCTCAGATGGCCCATATGCCCGATGCGGAACGCGCGCCCGCTGAACTGGCCGATGCCCATGCCCAGCACCACGCCCATCTGAGTCTCGCACAGCTTGCGCAGGACATCGGGGCCGGCATCGGCGGTCATGCCGGGCGTCAGCACCGTCGTCACCACGTCTGAGCGCGCGCCCGCGTCCTGCACATTGAACTCCAGCGCGCCAGCCTCGCTCCAGACACTGATGCAGGCGCGCACGGCTTTGGCCAGCACGGCGTGGCGGTGCCATGCGGCCTCAAGGCCTTCTTCATGCACCAGCATGGTCAGCGCCTCGCGCAGGCCGAACAGAAGATGGGTCGGCGCGGTGCCGCAGAACCGCTGGTAGAACATCTCAGGCTCCGCCCGCGGGCGCCAATCCCAATAGCTGGTGTTCAGATCGCCCTTGCCCGACGCGGCCCATGCCCTGTCGCCAACCCAGACAAACCCCAGCCCCGGCGGCGTCATCAGCCCTTTTTGGCTGCCGCCAACCATCACGTCGACGCCCCATGCGTCCATTTCAAACGGCATCGACCCCAGACACGCGACGCAATCGACCATGAACAGCGCCGGGTGTCCCGCCGCGTCGATGGCCGCCCGAAGCGCCGGAATGTCGTTGGCGGCTGATGATGCGGTGTCGACCTGCACCACCATCACTGCCTTGATTTCATGGTTTTTGTCGGCGCGCAGGCGGTCTTCAAGCCGCTGGGGGCTGACTGGGCCGCGCAGGCCTTCGTCCATGATTTCGACGTCCACGCCCATGGTCTGCGCCATTCCGGCCCAACCGGCGGCAAAGCGTCCGTTGTCCATGGCCAACGCCTTGTCGCCGCGCGAAAACAGGTTGGCGGCCGTCGCCTCCCACGCGCCATGACCGTTGGCGATATAGATCACCGGGCGTGCGGATGTGGTGCGCGCCACGGCCTGCAGATCGGGCGTCATGCCTTCGACCATGTCGACCAGCGCACCGTCATAGATGCTCGGGGCGCCGCGATGCATCGCGTTCAGCACCCGATCTGGCATCACCGACGGGCCGGGGATTGCAAGGAACTCTCTTCCATAGGACAGGGACATCGTGCGACCTCTTGGGGGATGGCGGCTAGCGGGCCCTCCACCTAGTGCCCTTGACCATGCCACGACAAGAAGGAACCGACCCGTGAGCGCGCGAAGCGACCAATCCGACGCAGCCCCAGCACCTGATCGCGCCACCATTGCGCCGTCGATGATCAAGCGGCTGTGGCGCGACTGGCTGCACCCCTATCGGCGGCTGTTGGCGGTCAATCTGGTGCTGATCGCGGCGGTGGCGGGGTCGACCTCGGTCTATCCGCTGATTGTGAAATGGGCGCTGGACGGGTTCACCGAGAAATCTGCATCGGTCATCGCGCTGGCACCTTTGGTGGTGATGGCAGCCGTGGTGGTGAAATCGGGCGCGCTTTACGCCCAGCGGCTGTTGACCATCGGGCTGCTGGCGCGCATCGACGCTGACATTCAGGGGGCCATGCACCGCAAGCTGATGCATGCCGATCTGGCGCGATTGGACCGAGAGGCCCCCGCCGCGCTGGCATCGCGGTTCACCACCGATGTCGGGTATGTGGACGCGATGATCGAAAAGATCATCACATCCTTGCTGCGCGACGGCCTGACGGTGATCGGGCTGTTCGCCACGCTGCTGTATATTGATTGGGAACTGACGCTTTACGCGCTTGTTGCGCTGCCGCTGGCGGGGGTGCCGATTGCCTCGATTGGCAAGCGCCTGCGCCGCATCGCCCGACGCAGTCAGGAACAGGCCGCCCGCATGACCGCGCGGGTCAACGAAGGCCTTGCGGGCATTCGTCTGTCAAAGACCTATCAGCTCGAAGACTACCTATCCTCACGCGCGGTTGAGACGTTTGAGGAGCAGCGCAAGCTCAAGGTCAAGGCCACCAGCCAGCGCGCCCGGATTGATCCGTTGCTTGAGGCACTGGCCGGCATCGGTCTTGCGTTGGTGTTCTGGGTCATCGGCACGCGGATCCTGAACGGGCAAAGCACGATTGGCGAGTTTATGGCCTTCGTGACCGCATTCCTAGTCGCGGGCCAGCCGCTGCGCGCGTTCGGGCAGCTTTATGCCCAGATTTTACAAGGCAGCTCAGCGGCGGAGCGGATCTATGACCTGCTCGACGCTGCGCCCACCATTGCCGACCGCCCCGGCGCCCCCGCCATCGGCAAACTGCGCGGAGAGGTCGTTCTGGACAAGGTCGGCTTTGCCTATCCTGACGGCACGCGGGCGCTGTCTGGCATGTCCCTGACGGTGCCCGCCGGATCGCGGGTGGCATTTGTCGGGCGCTCTGGCGCGGGGAAAAGCACTGTCTTCAACCTGATCCCGCGTCTTTACGACGCGACCGAAGGCCGGGTGCTGATCGACGGGCAAGATGTGCGCGACGTGACGCTGGCATCGCTGCGGGGCAACATCGCCGTGGTCAGTCAGGACGCGGTGATCTTTGACGACACGGTGGCGCGCAACATCGGGTTCGGGCGCCCCGGCGCCACCCAGGACCAGATTGAGGCTGCCGCCCGCGCCGCCCACGCCTATGATTTCATCATGCGCCTGCCCGATGGCTTTGCGGCACGCACGGGAGAGCGCGGCAACAAATTCTCGGGCGGAGAACGCCAACGCCTGTCCATCGCCCGCGCGATCCTGCGCGACGCACCGATCCTGCTGTTGGACGAGGCGACGTCGGCGCTGGACGCCGAAAGCGAAGATGCGATCCGTCAGGCGCTTGAGGCGCTCTCGCGTGGGCGCACCACGCTGGTGATCGCCCACAGGCTGTCGACTGTGCGCGACGCGGACCTGATCGTGGCGCTGGACCGCGGCGCGATTGTGGAGCAGGGAACCCACCGTGAATTGCTGGAGAAAGGCGGGCTTTACGCCGATCTCCACCGCCTGCAGTTCCGCGAGGACTGAACCGCCGCAAAAGGGCGGGGGAGGGCCTGACGCCCTCCCCCTGCACCCCCCACCCCGTGGGGACGGTGCCTTTCTGGCATGGGATTGGGATGCAGGGCGGGGCTGCCGCGAACCGAAGGGACCGCGCCGGGCTGAGCGGCATCGCCGCCGAGGTCAGGCGTGGCCGGGATAGGTTTCGTCCAGCGCATAGCCAGCCGATCGCACAGTGCGGATCGGGTCGCGGTCGCCGTGCCGGTTGATGGCTTTCCTGAGCCGCCCGACATGCACATCGACAGTGCGGATTTCCACATACACGTCGCGGCCCCACACCAGATCGAGCAATTGCTCGCGCGCGAACACCCGGCCCGGGCGCTGCATCAGCACGTCCAGCAGCTTGAATTCGGTCGGGCCCAGATGCAGGTCGCGGTCCCCGCGCCGCACCCTGTGCGCCTGCCGGTCCAGCGACAGATCGCCGAAGGTCGCAACATCGCCGGCCAGCGCCGGGCGCGATCGGCGCAGCACTGCACGGATGCGCGCTGTCAGTTCGGACATGGAAAACGGCTTGGTCAGATAATCGTCGGCCCCGGTTTCCAGCCCCCGGATCCGGTCGTCCTCCTCGCCCCGGGCGGTCAGCATGATGATCGGAATGTCCTTCAGGTCCGCGCGTGCACGGACTTGGCGGCAGATTTCGATGCCCGACACATTGGGCAGCATCCAGTCCAGCAGGATCAGATCGGGCTTTTCGTCTGAGATTGCATAAAGCGCGTCTTCACCATCCGATTGCAACGAGACTTGATAGCCTTCCTTGCTCAGATTGTATTCCAGCAGGGCGCACAGCGCCTCTTCGTCTTCGATCACCATCACGCGCGCGCTCATGGTCTGGTCTCCTGTGCTATGGGCGATCGATCAGCTGTCATCGTCGGGGCTGCGGTCTTGGGTCTCGGCGTGGGGGCCGCGGGGGCGGTCGGCACTGATGATCGTGCCGCGCACCAGGTAGTGGGTCAGCTCTGCGATATGGGTGGCGTGGTCGCCGATCCGTTCAAGGTTCTTGGCGATGAACAGGTAATGCGATCCCACGGTGATCGTGCGTGGGTCCTCCATCATGTAGGTCACCAGCTCGCGGAACAGGGCGTTGTAAAGCTCGTCGATCTCCACGTCGCGGCGCCAGATGCCAAGGGCGGCTTCGACATCGCGCGACGTGAACGCATCGAGCGCTTCGGAGAATTGGCGCTGCACCTCGCGCCCCATCCGCACCACCGAGGACGTGAGCCGCTGGGGTTTGGAGCGGCTCAGATCCGTGCCGCGCCGGGCGATGGATTTCGACAGATCCCCCACCCGTTCCAGCGTTGAGGACATCTTGAGCGCGGCGATCAGCAGCCGCAGGTCCAGCGCCATCGGCTGGCGCAGCGCGAGTGTCCGGGTGACCATTTCATCGGTGGCCAGTTCCAGCTCATCCAGCCGCTTGTCGCGGGCGATCACTGCCTCACACATCGCCAGATCGCGCCGCTCGACGCCCTCAAGCGCCTGCGAAAGCATATCTTCCGCGATCCCACCCATTTCGGCGAGCCGCGCGAGAACCGCCATCAGGTCGTCATCGAACGCTGAGACGATGTGGCCGCCATTGTCTTTGCTGTGCATGTCAGGTCTTCCCGAAAAATAAGGGTGCGGCGCGCGCGTCAGCCGAAGCGGCCGGTGATGTAGCCTTGGGTGCGCTGATCTTCGGGGTTGGTGAAGATCTTGGACGTGTCGCCGTATTCAACGATCACGCCCAGATGGAAAAACGCGGTCTTTTGACTGACGCGCGCGGCCTGCTGCATGGAATGGGTGACGATCACCACCGAATAATTCGTGCGCAGCTCATCAATCAACTCCTCAACCTGCGCGGTGGCGATGGGGTCGAGGGCTGAGCACGGCTCGTCCATCAGCAGCACCTCTGGCGCGGTGGCGATGGCGCGGGCGATGCACAGGCGCTGCTGCTGGCCGCCCGACAGGCTGGTGCCCGGGGCGTCGAGCCGGTCTTTGACCTCGTTCCAGATCGCGGCGCGGCGCAAGGACTGCTCCACCACCTGGTCCAGTTCAGACTTGTTCGCGGTCAGCCCGTGGATGCGCGGGCCGTAGGCGACATTGTCGAAGATCGATTTGGGGAACGGGTTGGGCTTTTGGAACACCATGCCAACCCGGGCGCGCAGCTGCACCGGATCGATGTCCTTGTCGTAGATGTCGGCGCCGTCCAGCAGGATCTGGCCGGTCACTTTGCAGATGTCGATGGTGTCGTTCATCCGGTTGATGCACCGCAGGAACGTGGACTTGCCGCAGCCCGACGGGCCGATAAAGGCGGTGACGGTGTTGGCCAGAATGTCCACCGATACGTCTTTGATGGCCTGGTTGGTGCCATAATGGACGTTGACGTCCTTTGCCTGGATTTTGATATCGCGTTGGTCCACACCGGCCTCGCTCAGTCGCATGTTGGTCATCGGGTCAATCCTGTTATCACGCGGCGCCATCGGGATCACCACCGGCGCTCAAAGCGTTTGCGCAGGAACACGGCCAGCGCGTTCATGGCGACGAGGAAGAACAGCAGCACGCAGATTGCCGCTGCGGTGCGCGCCTCAAAGGCGCGTTCGGGAAAATCGGACCAGCGGAACACCTGAACCGGAAGCACGGTGGCGCTGTCGGTGATGCCTGTGGGCACGTCGACGATGAAGGCCACCATGCCGATCATGATCAGCGGCGCGGTTTCGCCAAGCGCTTGCGCCATGCCGATGATGGTCCCGGTCAGAATGCCCGGCATTGCCAGCGGAAACACATGGTGGAACGCGGTCTGCAACTTGCTGGCCCCGACCCCCAGCGCCGCATCGCGGATCGATGGCGGCACCGCGCGGATCGACGCGCGTGCGGCGATGATGATGGTTGGCAGCGTCATCAGCGCCAGCACCAGCCCGCCCGCCAGCGGCGCGGATCTGGGCACAAACCCGCCGATGCGCACCCCCAGAATGTCGATGCCCGCCACAAAGATCGCCAGCCCCAGCAGGCCGAACACGATCGATGGCACCGCGGCGAGGTTGTTGATGTTCACCTCAATGAAATCGGTCAGGCGGGTCTTGGGGGCGAATTCTTCTAGGTAGATCGCCGCCGACACGCCGATTGGAAAGGCGATGCAGAACGTGACCAGCATGGTCCAGAACGACCCGACCGCGGCGCCCCAGATGCCCGCCAGCTCTGCCTCCCGGCTGTCGCCGCCGGTGAAAAAGCGGGTGTTGAACGTCGTCTCCACCACGCCATCGCTGCGCAGGGTTTCGACCATCACAACCTGCCTGTCCGACACTTTGCGCGCATCTTCGGGCACTGAAAGCACATGCAGCGTCCAAGCCCCCGCCGCCGCGTCGCCGGGCAGGATCCAGTCGCCGGTCAGGCGGTTGTCGGCCACGCGGGTCGCCTTGATCCAGCCACCGCCGATTTCCACCAGGATTGAGGGCAGGTCGCTTCCCATGTCTTCCTCGCCGCCGGGACGGGCAGCGCGGGTTTCCAGATCGTCAGCCTGCGCGATCAGCACGTCGCGGGCGGCGCCATAGGCCAGCGCTTCGGACAGCTTGACCGCGCGCACCGCTTCGTCGGTGGCGGCGGCAGCCTCAGCGGTGCGCACGGCGCGGCCGTTGTCCTGGCGCGCGGCCTGACGGTGCAGGATGCGGGCGCGGACCAGCAGCGCCTCTTTGACCACAGCAAGCTGCACGCTGAAATCATCGGAGGATGACGTGAGCGTCACCGCATCGCCTTCGCCCGTCACCGTGATCTGACCAGCGGTTTCCACCACCCGCAAGGTCCCGAACGCACCCTTGAGGTAGAGATCCGTGTCGTCTGACGCCAGCAGCCTGCGCCCGCCCGTGGTGCCGATCATCGCGGGATCGGCCAGCACCTCTTGGCGCAATTCGAAATTCGCGCCGCCTGAGATGATGCCATAAAGCTCTCGCCGGTCCTTGCGCCCGGACATCGAGGGAAAGCGCACCTTCAGCGCATCCTTGACGATGCCGTCGTAATCGGCGCGCGCGGGGTCTTCGCTGATTTCAGCGGCGGTCAGCGGCACCTCCAGCGTGATGTAGCTTTCGGTCATCGCCAGCCCGGCCTTGCCAACCACCGACCACAGCAGCGTCAGCAGCGCCAGCCCGGCAAACGATATCGCCGCGATGCCGTAAGCCTTCAGCCGGGTTTCAGCCGCACGACGCTTTTTCAGCCGTGCCCGAGACGCCGTGGACCCGTGATGCGTCGAAAGTTCGGTCATGTTCACCATGGTTCCGGGCCCTCAGTCGTACATTTCGCGGTATTTGCGGACGATCCGCAACGCGATCACGTTCAGCGCCAGCGTGACGCAGAACAGGGTGAACCCGAGCGTGAAGGCCGGGCCCGCGGCCACCGATGCCTCGGTGTCGCCGGTGATCAGCATGACGATCTGCACCGTCACCGTGGTCACCGCCTCCAGGGGGTTCAGCGTCAGGTTCGCGCCTTGGCCTGCGGCCATCACCACGATCATGGTTTCCCCGATGGCACGGCTGACGCCCAGCAGCAGCGCCGACACGATGCCCGGCAGGGCGGCGGGCAGCACCACTTGGCGGATGGTTTCGGCCTTGGTGGCGCCCAGCCCATAGGACCCGTCGCGCAAGGATTGGGGCACCGCATTGATCACATCGTCGGACAAGGATGACACGAAGGGGATGATCATGATCCCCATCACCAGACCCGCGGCCAGCGCGGATTCTGACGCGACGTCCAGCCCGATCCCTTCGCCCATCCCGCGGATGAACGGGGCGACGGTGATCGCAGCAAAAAACCCGTATACCACGGTGGGAATACCGGCGAGGATTTCAAGCATCGGCTTGGCCCAGGCCCGCACGGTGGGGGATGCAAAATCGCTCAGGTAGATCGCGGCGAACAGCCCGACGGGCGCGGCCACCAGCATGGCGATGGTGGTGATCAGCAACGTCCCGACGAACAGCGGCAGGAAGCCGACTTTTTCGGGGTCCATCTTGCCCGCACTGACGCCCGAAAGCGGCGACCAAGTGGTGCCAAACAGAAAGTCGTCCACCTGCCAGCCGATGTTGTCGAAGAAAATCAGCGTCTCGCCCACAAGGCTGAGCACAATGCCGATCGTGGTCAGCACCGCCACGGCGGCGGAGGCCCACAGCGCGCCGCGGATGATCCCCTCAGCGCGGTTGCGGGCACGAAACTTCATCGAGACGCATCCGCTTGTGCGCAGGAACGCCAAGGCAACCGCCCCGGCAGTCAGCGCCAGCGAGGACCCGATGCGAACCGTCTCCAGCGTGTCGAACCGCACGGCGATGGTTTCGCGCAGCGGGTCGGTCATGGTCGGGATGCCGCCGCGCGCAATGGCCTGCGCGTCTGACAGAATCCGCTGCACCTCAATGCGCAGCAGGGTCGGGTCGGCGGCGGAAATGTCGTTGGACAGCAGTGCGTCGGTCATCGCGCCACCCGCGACGGACAGCACGGTCAACGTGGTCATGCCCGCCAGCAGCACCCAAAGCGCGCTGTAAAGCCCGTGATAGCTGGGGCGCGAATGCATTTGGGCATAAGCACTGCCTGCGATGGCGACCGCTTTGCCGCGCACCATGACATAGGCGGCAGCGGCGGCGATCATCACGGCAAGCACGGCGACGGTCAGCATGGCGAACTCCGGCAGGCAGGGTGGCGGCGCACGAGGGCGGCGCAAACGAAGACCCGCGCCCGTAAAAAGGGGCGCGGGTCATGGTGGGCGGGCCGAAGCCCGCCCTTTGGGGATCAGTGCAGGTCGGCGGCCGAGAGCTGGTCAAGCGCCATCGCCGATTTGGCGTTGGCTTCGAACTTGTCCTCGGGCAGCGGGATCAGGCCCTTGTCGACCAGGTAGCCTTCGTCGCCCGCGGCGCGGTCAGAGACGAATTCCGCGATATATTCCATGATGCCGGGGATCACGCCCACATGGGCCTTTTTGACGTAGAAATACAGCGAGCGGGACACTGAATAGCTGCCATCGGCGATGTTTTCAAAGGTCGGCTCAACGCCTTCAACGGTCGACCCTTTCAGCTTGTCCGAGTTCTGGTCGAGGAACGAAAACCCGAACACCCCAAGGGCGGAGGGGTTCGCGGTCAGCTTGGACACGATCAGGTTGTCGTTCTCGCCGCTTTCGACATAGGCACCGTCTTCGCGGATATGCGCGCCGGATTCTTTGCAATCCGCGCCGCCGGCATCGTTGCAGCCTTCGACCATGACCAGCTCTTCAAACGCATCGCGGGTGCCTGAGGACGGGGGCGGGCCGAGCACTTCGATCTTGATCGCGGGCAGTGACGGGTCAATGTCTGACCACAGGGTCGGTCGGGGACCAGTGTCGGCCAGCGCGGCCCAGATCTGGGCGCGGGTCAGGGCAAAGACCGGCGCGGTCTTGGCATTGGCAACCACGATGCCGTCAAAGCCGACGACGACTTCGGTGAAATCGGTGACGCCGTTATCAAGGCAGAGCTGATGCTCCTTGGCCTTCATGCGGCGTGAGGAATTGGTGATGTCCGGGTGCTCTTCGCCGACGCCCGCGCAGAACAGCTTCAGGCCGCCGCCTGACCCGGTGGATTCGACAACCGGGGTCGCGAAATCAGTGGTCTTGCCGAACTGCTCAGCCACCGCAGTTGAAAACGGGAACACGGTCGAGGAGCCGACGATGCGGATCTGGTCGCGGGCCGAAGCGGCACCGGCAACAAGCGCGGCGGCGGCAGCAAGGGCGAGGATGCGGGAGGTTTTCACGGGTCGATCTCCGATCGTTCGGGGTGTCGCATTCGCGCCGAAGACGGCCTGTCCGGCCCCGGCTTCACGGGTTCTTGCTAACCCTGAGCAGCGACACTTGGATCACAGAACGGCGAAGGTTTTGTGACAGTCTAAAATGTTGAAAGGGCAGGGAAATTTTCCCCGCCCTTTCACAGTGTCACACTTGGATGCATCAGAATCACATGCCCTGGGGCGATTGTGACACCGAATCCAACCGGTCAGGCGTGGGTGGACAGCGCGGACACCAGCCCATCCCAGCGGGGCTTTACCGCCGCGAGGTTGCGCGCCTTGATGTGGCCGTAGCCTTTCACCTCTTGGGCCAGGCCCAAAAGGATGGCGGCGTCGGCGTCGGTCTTGTCGGACAAGGTGCGGGCGACCAGGCGGCAGGCTTCCTCCATGTCGCCGATCATCGCGCGTTCCTCGCGGCGCTCGGCTGAGCGTCCGAACGGGTCAAGCGCGGTGCCGCGCAGGGACTTCATGCGTGTCAGCATGCGGAACCCTTTTTCGATCCACGGCCCGAAGGCGCGCTTGCGGGGCTCTCCCGTAATCGGGTCCAGTTTGGAAATCATCGGGGGCGCAAGATGATAGACCACCTTTGCATCCCCGGCGAAGTCCCGTTTCAGCATCGCGCGGAAGGCGGGCGACATATGCAGGCGCGCGACCTCATATTCGTCCTTGTAGGACATGACCTTGCCCAGCGATTGCGCCGCAATGCGTGACAGGGTGCGGCGGCCGGGGGCAAAGGCGTCTTCAGCGGCCTCCACCTCAGCCAGTGTTTTGATGAAGCGCTTGGCCCAGCGGGCCGACTGATAGTCGGTCAGATGGGCGGTCAGGCGGGTCACCATGTCGGCGTAAGCCTCAATCGCGGGGGCAGAGGCGGGACGTGCGGCGGTTTTTTCCACCATGTTCCGGTCCTGCGCGATCCAGCGACCCCAGCGGAAAGCGGCCAGGTTCATCTCCACCGCGGCGCCGTTCAGGCGGATGGCGCGTTCGATCGCATCAATCGACACCGGCAGCGCGCCGGCCTGCGCCGCAACGCCGACCAGCATCAGGTTGGCGCCCATGCCATCGCCCACCAGCGCCGTCGCCAGCCCGGCGGTGTCGGCGATGGTCATGTTGTCTGCGCCAAGCTGCGCCGTAAGCCGTGCCGCCAGCGCGTCGGTGTCCGCGCGCGCAGTCGGCATGCGGGTGAACAGCGGAAGCGGCTCCACCTCTCCGTTCGCGACGCCTAGGGCACCGGGGGCCATCAGCGACAGCGTGTCGTCCGAAGCCGCCGTCAGCATATCGCACGCAATCAGCGCCGTGGCGCGGGTGCGCGGAATGCGGGCGGGCGTTTCGGTCAGCGGCATCCTGGCCATTTGCAGGTGCGAACTGACAGCGCCGTTTTTCTGGGACAGCCCGGTCATGTCCAGCACCAGCGCGTGCAGACCGTCAAGCCGTGCGGCCATGGCCAGCACCGCGCCAACGGTGATCACACCCGTGCCGCCAATGCCGGTGATGACCGCGGCAAAGCCATCAATCGGGGCAAGGGCAGGGTCCTTTAGCCCTTCGGGCGGCTGATGCAGGATGCCCTTGGTTTTGCCCATCAGGGGGTCGGTTTCCTCGCCCTCAATGGTGACAAAGCTGGGGCAGAAGCCTTCGACGCAGCTGTAATCCTTGTTGCAGGCGGTCTGGTCGATGCGCCGCTTGACGCCCATCGGGGTGTCGAGCGGTTTGATCGCCACGCAGTTGGATTTCAGCCCGCAATCGCCGCAACCCTCGCAGACCGCGGGGTTGATCATGACGCGTTTCGCCGGATCGGGGAACTTGCCACGTTTGCGGCGGCGGCGTTTTTCGGCCGCGCAGGTCTGCACATAGATCAGGACCGTGGTGCCTTCGACGTCGCGCATGCGGGTCTGCACCAGCATGTGTTCGGCGCGGTCATGAAAGCTGACCGGGCCTGAAGGCCATTCGCCGTTCGCCTTGGTCCCGTCCACGTCGTCTGAGACGACGACGACCTCTTTTACGCCGATTGACAGCACCTGCCGCGCGACGTCGGCAGGAAGGGCGACGTCCTCAATCGCCTGGCCGCCAGTCATGGCGACCGCGTCATTATAAAGGATCTTATAGGTGATGTTGGTGCCCGCAGCCACGGCGGCCCTGATCGCCAGCATCCCCGAATGGGTGTAGGTCCCGTCCCCGAGGTTCTGGAACATGTGCTTGCGGCCCACGAACGGCGCGCGGCCGACCCAGTGCATGCCTTCGGCGCCCATCTGGGTGAAATATTCGGTGGTGTCCTCATCGAACATCACCGACATGCCGTGACAGCCGATGCCGCCCCCGGCTTTTGACCCTTCGGGCAGTTTGGTGGACCGGTTGTGCGGGCAGCCCGCGCAATACCATGCCGTGCGCGGCAGCGCGGGCGCGTTGCCAAGCAGCTTAGGCACCGGGGGCGGTGCCAGATCTGCGATCCCGGCGGCAGAGCCTTGGCTGGCAATGGCGGTGGCGACCTGATCGGGGGTCAATTCGCCGACATTGGACAGCAGCTTGACGCCCTGCGGGTCGGTCTTGCCTGACAGCAGGGGCCGCTTTTCAGAGTTCACCAGCAGGCGTGCCAGCGCGTCTTCAATGATCGGAGCTTTTTCTTCAACCACCAGCACGCGGTCGAACTGCGAGCAGAATTCCAGCAGGCCCTCGGGTTCAACCGGCCAGACCAGCGACATCTTGTAGACGCCGATGCCGGACGCTGCCGCGCGCTCAGGCGTCAGGCCAAGGCGTGCGAGGCCCGACATCACGTCGCCATGGGCCTTGCCCGCAGCGATGATGCCCAGGCGCCCCGGCCCGGTCGGGGCCAGCGTTTCGCGGTTCAGCTTGTTGGCACGGGCATAGGCGACGACGCCCGCAAGGCGGTCATGCAGCCGCTGTTCCTGCGCCGCAAACGGCACAAAGCCCGGCGCGTGGTGCAGGGGAATGTCGCAATGGGGTGCCTCGGGCAGGGTGATGTCCGGGCGCAGTTTGTCCAGCGCAACGGTGGCGGAGCTTTCGGCCGTGTCCGCCACAACCTTCATGGCGATCGGCGCGCCGGAGAACCGCGACATGGCAAAAGCGTGCAGCCCCAGCGGGATCAATTCATGCACGTTGGCCGGGAACAGCACCGGCACATGGCCCGAGATCATGATCGGTTCGGACTGATGCGCGGTGGTTGACGATTTTGACACCGGGTCGTCGCCCATCAAGAACAGCATCCCGCCCTTGGGGGACGCGCCCGACAGCGCGGCGTGCTTGATCGCGTCCATGGACCGATCCACGCCCGGCCCTTTGCCGTACCAGATCGCGAACACGCCTTCATGCTTGGGGTCGTCCCCGGCACCCATGGTCTGGCTGCCCGCGACGGCGGTGGCGGCCAGATCCTCGTTCAACCCCGGAAGGAAGACGATGTTGCGGGTTTTGGTTTCTTCGCGCGCGCGGAACAGTTCCAGATCGAAGCCGCCCAGAGGCGAGCCGCGATAGCCCGAGACATAGCCGCCGGTGTTCCACCCGCGGTCCTTGTCCCAGTCGGCCTGTTCCAGCGCGAGGCGGACCAGCGCCTGCATGCCAGTCATCAGGGCGGCACCTTGGCTCACCCGGTATTTGTCGGTCAGCGCAACCTGCGCATCGAGCGGCGCCATGTGCGCTCCTCCCCATATTTGAAGCGTTGCTTTTGCAGTCAGCCTAGGGCCGCAGATCGCGCATGCGCAAGAGGCCTAGCGTTCCACATCACGCTATCATAAGCCGCACTTACGAGATTGTCGCCAGAATTTTCTACGAAAATTCTGCGGCCCAGCGGCGAAGGCCGATCAGACGCCGCAGGGGGTAGGCTCAGCCGCCCTCAGCATTGAAAAAGGCATGGACGGTTTCGGCCACCGCGGCTGAGATGCCTTTGACCGCCTTCAGGTCCACCAGCCCCGCGCGGCTGACCGCCTTGGCCGATCCGAAATGCGCCAGCAGCGCGCGTTTGCGGGCCGCACCCACGCCGGGGATTTCATCGAGGGGCGTCGCGCTCATGGCCTTGGCGCGCTTGGCGCGGTGGGCGCCGATGGCGAAGCGGTGGGCTTCATCGCGCAGGCGCTGAATGAAATAGAGGGTCGGGGATTTGTGCGGCAGGGCCAGCGGCGCACGGCCGGGGATGTGGAAGATTTCCTTGCCCGCGTCGCGTTCCTCGCCCTTGGCAACGCCGACCATGGCCACGCCGGTCACGCCGATTTCGGCCAAAGCGGCCTGGGCGGACGAAAGCTGGCCTTTGCCGCCGTCGATCAGCACCAGATCTGGCCAATCGCCTTTTTCGCGGGCCGGGTCCTCTTTTTGCAAGCGGGCGAAGCGGCGCATCAGAACTTCTTTCATCATGCCGAAGTCATCGCCGGCCACGATGTCGTCTGACTTGATGTTGAACTTGCGGTAGCGCGATTTCTCAAAGCCTTCGGGCCCCGCGCAGATCATCGCCCCGACCGCATGGGCGCCTGAGATGTGGGAGTTGTCATAGACCTCCACCCGCTTGGGCTTGGCCGCCAGACCGAAAGCCTCGGCCACGCCGTCCAGCAGCGTGGATTGCGCGGAGGTTTCAGCCAGACGCCGCCCCAGCGCCTCGCGCGCGTTTCTTTGGGCGTGCTCGACCAGCAGCTTTTTCTCTCCGCGCTGCGGCACCGCGATTTCGACCTTTTTGCCGCGCAGCGCGCTCAGCGCATTGACCAGCAGGTCGGGGTTGGCAACTTCATGGCTCAGCAACAGCAATCCTGGCGGGGCTTTGCCGTCATAGAACTGGACGATGAAGGCCTCCATGATCTCCTCAGGCTCCGCCCCGGCGCCGGTGCGCGGGTGATAGGCGCGGTTGCCCCAGTTTTGATGGCTGCGGAAGAAAAACACCTGCACGCAGGCCTGCCCGCCATCTTGATGCAGCGCGATGACGTCGGCCTCGTCCACGGTTTCGGGGTTCACGCCCTGCACCTGCTGCACCGAGGTCAGCGCCCGGATGCGGTCGCGCAGGGCGGCGGCGCGCTCAAACTCCATGGCATCCGACGCGGCCTGCATTTCTGTTGCCAGATCGGCCTGAATGCGCGTGGTCTTGCCGGACAGGAATTTCTCCGCGTCCTGCACCAGATCATCGTAGTCTGCGGCGGCGATCTTGCCGACACACGGCCCGGCGCAGCGTTTGATTTGATACAGCAGGCAGGGGCGGGTGCGGCCTTCGAACACCGAATCGGTGCAGGTGCGCAGCAGGAACGCGCGTTGCAGCTGGTTGAGCGTGCGGTTCACCGCGCCTGCGGATGCGAACGGCCCGAAATAGCGGCCCTTGCGCCGACGCGCCCCGCGATGCTTGGACAGTTGCGGAAATCCGTGGTCGTCCGCGATCAGAATATGTGGAAAACTTTTATCGTCGCGCAGCAGCACATTATAGCGCGGCTTGAGCTGTTTGATCAGGTTCTGCTCAAGCAGCAGCGCCTCGGTCTCGGTGGTGGTGGTCAGCACCATCATTGAGGACGTCGCTGAGATCATCCGCCCGATCCGCGCGGTGTGGCCGGTCAGGCGGGCATAGCTTGCCACCCGGTTCTTCAGGTTGCGCGCCTTGCCGACATACAGGACCGCGCCCTTGGCATCGAGCATCCGGTACACGCCGGGCGCTTCGGGCATGGTGCGCAGGTTGGCGCGGATCACGTCGACGCCTTGGGGGGCACCGGGCGCGGCGGCGCGCGGTGCGCCTTCTTCGTCGAAGCCGCCGGGTTGAAACGGGGCTGGGTCGGCTGCCGTTGCGGCGCCTTGGTTGCTTGGCGCATCGGCGCCTGCTGCGGACGAATCGGCGGGGGCGCAGGGGGCGTCAGGTTCGGGGGCCGGATGCTGCACCGCCGCTGTTATGGGCGCGGTTGCGGCGCCTGCGGTTTTGGGGCCATCCGAGGCCGATTCAGCGTCGTTTTTCGCGTCTTCGCGCATCCAACCTCCGGTCGACCGGTCCAGACCTCCCCATGTTGCGAGGGACTTAACGACTGTCCACGTTTCCTGTGGATAAGTCTGTGGCTAACTGCGGGCAAACCCGACTTCCCCTTGACGGGGTAAGGGTTTTTTTACATTGATTAAATTTTATGCAGTTCCCATAACATATTGAATTTATTAACTTTAGTTGGGAGGCGACTTCGAATTTTAGCCTCTATGACAGAATCGATGCAATTTTAAGGCTCTGGGCGCGTCAAGTGGAAAACTGCAGTTTCCAACAAGGGTATGCGCCACATCGAAACTTTGCCGCGGTGCACAATTTTCGCCATATGCGTGTGCTTTGCGATCACTCCACACCCAAAATATCGGCCGTGCGCCAAACCAGATGCTGCCCCCCGTCCAGCGCCAGCATTTGCCCGGTTAATCCGTCGGCCGACAGGATGTATTGCAGGCCCGCGCAGATGTCTTCGGGATCGGCACCGCGTTCCAGAATCGTTGCCGCGCGCTGGGCGTCGAAATGGGCTTGGGACTGGCGCGCTCCCTGCAAGGTGGGGCCGGGGCCGATGGCGTTGACGCGCACATGCGGTGCCAGCCCTTGGGCGGCCATGCGGGTGAAGGCCCACAGACCCGCCTTGGCGACGCTATAGCTCATGAACTCTGGCGTTGGTTTCAGCACCCGCTGGTCGACCATGTTCACAACGCAGGCGCGTGCGCGGGGCAGGCCGCGGGCGTCAAGCTCAGCCCTTGGGGCCTGTTCGGCAAAGGCCTGGGTCAGAACCATGGGCGCGTGCAGGTTGGTTTCAACCGCCCGATCCCAGGATCTGCGGGTCATGGCACCCATGTGGTCATGTTCGAATATTGAGGCATTGTTGATCAAAAGCGACAGCGGCGCGTCCAGCGCTGCGGCCGCGCGGGCGACCAGCGCGTCGGTCTGTGCATCGTCCATCAGATCGGCTGGCAGCACCACCGCCCGCCCGCCAGCGTCCGTGATCGCCGCGGCCAGATCACCGGCGTCCTGCACCGATCCGTTGCAATGGATCGCCACCGCCCAGCCGGCTTTCGCCAGATCTTGAACCATTGCGCGCCCCAAGCGCCGCGCACCGCCAGTGATCAGGGCCGCGCCGGGTGTCATTGCCATGTTGGTTGTCCTTGTCCGCAGCAGTCAGGTGATCGGCACGAATGCCAACGCCAGATAAACCACATAGAGCGCCAGGAACCCGGCGCCCACCCGTCGCGACATCCCCGCCATGCGGCACACGAAGGGCGCAAGCAACGCCGAGGCCGCAAGCATCACCCAAAGGTCAAAGCTGAGGAACCGCTGATCAATCGCGATCGGGGTTATCAGGCTGGCCACCCCCATGATGCCCACGAGGTTAAAGAGATTTGAGCCGATCACATTGCCGATCGCCACATCTGCCTGTTTGCGGATCGCCGCGGTCAACGTGGTCGCCAGTTCAGGCAGCGATGTCCCCAGCGCGACCACCGTAAGGCCGATCGCCGCCTCAGACACGCCCATGTCAAGCGCGAGGTTCCGCGCGCCGCCGATCAGCAGATGCGCGCCCAGCGGCAGCCCGATCATACCCACCGCGATGAAAGCCGCGATTTTCCAGCGGGCCGTGTTGGGGTCGACGTCTTCCAGATCCTCAAGGAAATCTTGCTTGCCGCAGGCGCGTTGCTTGCGCGCGCTCATCACCGCGTCAGACAGCATCACGCCCAGCAGCGCCAACAGCAGCAGCCCGTGCCACCAGGTCAGCGGGCCCAAAAAACACAGGCCGACAAAGGCAACCGACGCGAACATCATCTGGCCAAAGCTGCGCAGCGTGTCGCAATGGCGGCTGTCGATGGTTGAAATCAACGCCGGTAGGCCCAGCACCAGCAGCACGTTTGCCACGTTGGACCCGACCACGTTGCCCACCGCGATGCCCGGCGCATTGTCGAGCGCGGCCTGCACGGCGATCAGCAATTCAGGCGCCGAGGTGCCGAAGGCCACCACAGTCAGGCTGACGATCAGCGCAGGAATGCCGAGGCGCAGCGACAGCGCAACCGCCCCGCGAACCAGCGCATCGCCCGCGCCCAGAAGGATCGCAAGGCCAGAGACAACCAGCACGAAGTCCATGAAGCTCCTTCCGCGGCGAGGGCCGCATTGGGGGCGCTCCGGACCCTTGCGGACCGGTCGGCGCGACGCAGAGGCGTTATATAGGCGCGGTGCAGGGTTTGTGAACGCCAAGATCAAAGTTGGTCATGGTCGATTTTGCGGTCAGCCGCGTTTTCCGCCGCCGTTCACGCTGCAAGGGCACCGCGCCCCGGCGACGATCCAGGATTTGCAGTCGGGGCAGCGCACTGCCTCGGCCGGTTTGGGCACGCGTCGGGCGGTCTTGCCGATGCGTTTTTTCTTGTCGCGCCCCATGATCAGCGCCAAGGCACCCATGACCACAAGGAACAGCACCGCGAGCTTGGCGATCATCTGTGCAGTCCTTTTTCGGGGTGGGACATATCGGGACGGGTCACAGGCCGAAGCGGGACCACATCACCCGCTCCTCCGCCGCATCAATCATGCCTGCAGCCAGCGCGGCACCCGCAGTGCCGCCGCCGCCGAAGCGCGACAGCAGACCCTTGCGTGGGGCGTATTCGCGGATTGAAAGGTCCTTGCCGAAGCGGCGTTCAAGTTCGGGGCGCATGGCGGCGATCCCGTCGATGATGCCCAGTTCCGTCGCGCGCGCGGCGGTCCAGACCCGGCCGTCGAACAGGGGTTCATGCGCCTCGTCCAGCCGGACACCACGGCGGGTGCGCACATGGTCGGTGAAAACGCCCTGCAATTGGGCCAGCAGATCGTACAGGCGGTTCACTTGGGCCGGGTCTTCGGGCTGGAATGGGTCGAGGAACGCCTTGTTGTCCCCCGTCGCATGGACCCGGCGCTGCACCCCGTGGCGCGCGATCAGGTCTTGCAGGCCGAAGCTGGCATGGATCACGCCGATCGAACCGACGATCGAGGCCGGATCGCCATAGATTTCATCCGCCGCGCAGGCCAGCCAATAGCCGCCCGACGCGGCCGCGTCCTCAACAAAGGCCACCACCGGCACGTTGTTCTGGTCGGCCAACCGCCGGATGCGCCCGGCGATCAGCGATGATTGCACCGGGGACCCACCGGGCGAATTGATCGACAGCGCCACCGCGACGGGGCCGCTGGCAAAAGCGCGCTCTATCACGGGCGCGAGGGATTGGTCCGACAGGCCGCGGCTGAACCGCCCGGCTGAGCCGATGACGCCATGCAGCCGGATGACGGCCACTTTGGGGGGGCGCGTGACGAAGCGCTTGATCACTGAGGGAAGTTTCATGTTTTGGGACCTAGGTGCGCGGGATGCTCAGGGCAAGTGTGGGCACCGCCGCACCGGGGTGAAAGCGGCGTTCATGCATCGGATGTCTACGGGCCGGGGCCGAAATCGCCGCCGGCAAGTGGATGTGGGGCGCTGGCCTCGGCGTGATCGGTGGCTGCCTGCGCGGCGGCGTGGGCCATGGCGGTCTCAGCCGCCTCAATCAGGCGGCTCAGGCGCATCTGCGCGGCGGCGCCGCCTGCGCGTCCGGCGGCGGCGCCGGTGCGGGCCAGCAGGCGGGCGGCGTTTTCCTCCATGGCACCGGGGCCGGGGGTGGGGGCGGCGTGTTCGGCCCATGACGCCATCGCCGCCAGCCGCCCGGCGCGTGATGCGGCCAGCGACCGGCGCAGATCGCGGGTCGCCTGCCGGGCCAGCGGGCCATCCCCGCCCGCGATCTTGCGCAGCGCCAGCATCCCGAAATCTTCGGCCGCGCGCCATGCGCGCGCGGTGCCCAGCATGCCCTGCACACCAGCGGGTTGCAGCACCCCGGACGCCGCACCGATCCACAATGCCGCGACCAGCGCTTCGGCCGCGTCGGGCCCTTCGGACAGCGCCGCGAGGTCCGCTAGCGCCGCGGCATCTTGCGCCAATGCCGCGTCGAACCGCGTCACATGCGCCAAGGGGGACGTCTGGCGGGTTGCTTGCATCGTGAAATCCCCTAAAACCGATCCGTGCATTGGTGCCGTCGGGTTCGGCGCGCCAGTTTCCCGATGTGCCCGCCACCCGCGTCCGTCGCGGCCATGGCGCGAGCGCCGACCACAGGACCCCGCGATCCATGATGATCATGAGCCCGGAAGAGGCGCTCGCCGTCAAGCTGGAGCGCCTGCGGGCCGAACATCGCGATCTTGACGCGGCAATCGACATGATGGCCAAAATCCCCGTCGCCGACCAGCTCGCGATGCGTCGACTGAAAAAGCGCAAGCTGTCGCTGAAGGACGAAATCTCACGTCTCGTAGACCGGCTGATCCCCGACATCATCGCCTGAGCGGGGCTGCGGCGCGGCCCGGCGCGTCCCTGCGGGCCGCGGCCACCTCGCCCACGCATCCCGCCCACGCATCCCGATTGGCGGCGTCTTGCGCCCGATGGCCCCGGCGCTATGATCCCGGGTCTTCATGCGGGCCTCCCCTCCCGCGCGCCGTTCCCCCGCGAGGAGACGTAGTTCCATGACCCTTTCCCCCACCTCGCCGCCCGTCGGCATTGTGATGGGCAGCCAGTCCGACTGGCCCACCATGAAGCGCGCGGCTGAGATCCTTGATCAGCTGGGCGTGGGGTATGAGGCAAAGATCGTCTCAGCGCACCGCACCCCGGACCGCCTGTTCGCCTATGCCGAGGCCGCTGTGGATCGCGGCCTGCAAGCGATCATCGCGGGTGCCGGGGGGGCGGCGCATTTGCCCGGCATGCTGGCGGCCAAAACGCGGATCCCGATTCTGGGCGTGCCGGTGCAAAGCCGGGCGCTGTCGGGCGTGGACAGCCTTTATTCCATCGTGCAGATGCCGCGCGGCATCCCCGTTGCCACCTTCGCCATCGGCGAGGCCGGGGCTGCCAATGCTGCATTGTTCGCCGCGGCGATGCTTGCGATCCACGATGCCGGGTTGGCAGCCCGGCTTGATGCATTCCGCGCGGCCCAGGCCGACGCCGTGGCTGAGGAGCCTGTCGATGAGTGACGCCATAATCGGGCCGGGCGGCCGCATCGGCATTCTGGGCGGCGGGCAGCTGGGGCGGATGATCGCCATGGCCGCCGCGCGTCTGGGTCTTTCGGTCCACATCTATGCCCCTGAGGCGGAGCCGCCTGCGGGTCAGGTCGCGGACCAGATCACCCAAGCGGGGTGGGAGGACGAGGCCGCCTTGCGTGCCTTTGCCGCATCCGTCGATGTGGTGACCTATGAGTTTGAGAATATTCCCCTGCGCACCGCTGAAATTCTGGCCCCGCTGGTTCCGCTGCGCCCCGGCATCGCTGCGCTGAAGGCGGCGCAGGACCGGATCGCGGAAAAGACCTTTCTGCAAGGCATCGGCCTGACTGTGGCACCCTTTGCGGCGGTGGACGGGCTGGCCGATCTGCACGCCGCGCTGGAGCAGATCGGAACCCCCGCAATTTTAAAAACCCGGCGCATGGGCTATGATGGCAAAGGGCAGGTGCGGATCAACGACGCCGCTGAGGCTGAGGCCGCCATCGCCGCCATCGCTGGTGCCCCCGCCGTGCTGGAGGGCTTTGTGGCGTTCGAGCGAGAGGTCTCGGTGATCGCCGCGCGCGGGCTTACGGGCGAAGTGGTGTGCTTTGATCCTGGCGAGAACGTGCACAAGGATGGCATCCTCGACACCACGACCATTCCCGCGGCAATCCCTGCGCGGCTGAAGGCCGACGCGGCGCTGGCGGCGGGGCGGATCCTGAACGCCTTGGACTATGTCGGCGTGATGGGGGTGGAACTGTTCGTGACGGCGGAGGGTTTCGTGGTCAACGAGATCGCGCCGCGGGTGCACAATTCAGGCCATTGGACCCAAGACGCCTGCGCAGTGGACCAGTTTGAGCAGCATGTCCGCGCCATCTGCGGCTGGCCTTTGGGCGATGGCGCACGGGTGGCGGACGCGGTGATGACCAACCTGATCGGCCATGACGCCGACATCTGGGCCACCATTGCCGCAGAACCGGGCGCGCGCCTGCACTTGTACGGCAAGGCCGAGGCGCGCGCGGGCCGGAAGATGGGCCATGTGAACCGGGTCTCGCCCAAGGTGTGATTTTTGGTTGGCAAGTTTGGGTGGCAAGAATGCCGCCGCTTCACCACATCGGGCCAGCGCCCGATGTGGTGAAGGCAGTGTTTTTACGTCCTCCACCGGGCAGCAAGATCCTGCATGGCAAGGACGCTGTGATGATTGACCATGTCTTTCTCAGCGTCAGCGACCTTGTGCGGTCGATCGCGTTCTATGTGGGGGGGCGGTGGTAAGTGTTGCTGTGCGCAATGATTATGATGGGAAGACGGGCACCCCCACCTGAAGTGTTTTGGCGCTAAGGGATGCATCTTTTTCTGGTTGCGCCAGGGATCTTCGTCACAAAATGCTGTGCATGTGGGTCTTGTCGGCAGATCGGAGGATGGGGTCAAAGCCGCTCCTGCCACAACGCTCGCAGCCGCAGCAACGAAGATCAATGGCCCCGGCCCACAACTGCACTGAGGCCCGCGCTACAATGCGGCGCAGCTACGTGACCTGAACGGACACAGCATCAAGTTTGTTTGCAAAAGCGGGCAGCATGTCCACCGAACGCCGCACTGACGGCCTTCGCAGATTGCTGCGAGGCCAATCTGTAATTTCAGCCAACTTGTGATATCTATGCCCCGAGCGTGTGCGGACTTGCCCCCTGCCTCATCGGGCACCCACGCAATCACAGTTTGGGCGGCGATGAATTCGCGCGGCAAGCGCATCTTCAGCCCTGACTGTGGGTGGCTTTCGTTGTCGCCTGCGTCCCATGCAACGATCAAACTGAGCGCGGTTTCTGCGCCCGGCAGCCCCCAAAGCGAGCATCGACGGCTTCGAGCGTCATGTCGCGGATGTCCCCGTCGCCAATGTCCGCGCGCGCGACGACCCGCCAGCTGATGATCTGCCGTTTGCGGACATCAAGGATGAAGGTGTCGTAGACAATCTCGCCCTTACATAAAATGAATTTAGATCAGTCCGAACACAAAAAGATGCTTGATCGCTTTGCTATGGACTTAATTTGTTGTGATTTCTCATGTCTCTAAATGCACCCTCGGGCCAACAAAAGTTTATGATCCTGCATGGTGTATTAAACGCGCTTGTCGCTGAAAAACGCGGCATCTTCCGCGCACAACTGACGGCTCATGAGCGCGAAGATCACCAGCAGGACCACCAAGTCTTGTGCCTTTTGATAGCGCCGACGCGGTTTCGCCTTGCCGGTCAGACGGGCAGCCAAATTGAAGCGGGAGACGCCCAGCACCGTTGCCATAGTGGTCATCGCCGCAATTGCGCATGCCAGATCAGCTTTTTTTTTGAGCGCGACTTGTCCAACGCCTCCTTAAGGATTTTCGCCCCAAGCGTCTTGCGCCCGAGATGGCGTTCTAGCTCACGGATACGCTCGCCCAACTGCCGGACAGCGCGATTGCCAGCAGCGTTGTCATCTTCGGACACGGCCACAGTTCCCCCATCCAGCATCAGGCGACGCCAATGATACGGGCCGGTTAGGTGCCACGCCATTCCCGCGCGCAACGATTGCGATGCGCGCGCCGTCCTCCAATGTTTCCTCGACGATCTGCAACTTCTCAGCCGCTGGCCAGCGGCGCTGGCGGCCGCCATCGGTGATGATCTCTATCTCGGACATAGGCACGTGCTCAGGCATATGCCTGAGTGTCCGGTCAAAACGGGGGCCAGTTCACTTTCATGGTTTGCAGCCAAACCATTGCCACGCAATGGCCTATTGGTTGCATCACGCCAACCCAGAAATTGAACGCGGTCGCGTAAATCCTACGATGGGCCTCAGCCAAAAATGGGGGGGTGCACTTGGATCAGGGCATTTTGACATAAAATCAATTGCACAGAGTATTTTCCTTTAAAATTAAATTAATTCACCTGAATTTGAAATTTTAGCTCCATCACTTAAATAATTAATACCATATTAAATAAAAATAATTGAATAAAAGACACAATTATTCATCAAAGTGATTGAGGGCAATAAGATTAAATCAGGCTTCTTATGCAAAAGCGTCCGCTGCCCGGCCATTTTGATTGCAAAGGTTTTGCCAACATATGCAGCCCTTGGCTGACGCGGTATGTGTTGCAAACTGAACCATGTTTTGCCGGGTCAGTAGAAACTCACCTCACGCACGTCGATCTGGGCATCATGATCGCGCCCGTAGGCGACGACTGCAACGGATGTCAGGCTGCCTGGGTTGGGCACGTTGCCCAGCAATGCGCCGGAGGCAGCGAAGGCATCAAGCGGCAGGCGTAACTCAGCCCAGGTTTTTGGGGCATCAAACCCCGCCTGATAGTATTGCCAGGGCAAAAGCGTGCCCTTGGTGCGCAGATGCACGAAATAGCGCTGATCGTTGCCGCGCACTACAAGCCGCACGCCGATTGTGCCCTCTGGCGGGGGATTTGCCAGGTCCAGACGTATCTGGATGAACCCGCCGCGGTTGGCGGTGCTGACGCGGCCGGTCATGCGCGCGTGGGGCAGGCTGTCTTCTTGGGCGAAGACGACCCCTCCGGTCGACACGCCGCCCATCACCTGATCTGTGAAAAACCGCCAGCGGGTTTCGGGCTGCATTGTGAAATCCTCAATCGTGAAATGCTTGCGCGGCGTTTCGCCTGACAACGCGGGCGACATGGCACCTGCGATCATTACCGCCGAAAGGATGAGTGGGATCAGCACATGGTGGCGCCGCTTTTGATGGCGGGTTTGCGGGCGGTTCCCATGTAAAGCACTGAGGTCAGCGGCAAGGGGCCAAAGGTCAGGTCCAGCCGCCGGTTGATGCCGCGGGGGCCAAGTCCGGTGATTGGTCCGGGTGCCAGTCCGGCGCCTTGAAGGGCGTGGTGCATTTCGCGCGGCCTGATGAACATTGCTGGATCATGCGTGCCGCGCGGCAAAAGCCGCAGCAGGTTTTCGGCAACCGTTATGGTGGCAAGGTGGGCAATAGGGTTGCGGTTGATGGTGTCGAATAGGAATATCCCGCCCGGGCGCAGAACGCGCGCTGCTTCGGCCAGAACTTTGTGCAGGTCGGCCACATGCTCCAGAACATCGACGCAGACCACGGCATCAAAACTGGTGGGGTCATAGGGCAGAGCCTCGCCCACGCCGACGTCGTAGGTGATGCCCAGGCCTGAGGCGTTGGCGTGATGGCGCGCGGCCTCAATGGCAGCAGCGGCCGGGTCGATGCCGGTGACATGTGCGCCGCGTGCGGCCATCGCTTCGGCCATGAAGCCGCCAGCGCAGCCCAGATCCAGCACATCCTTGCCTTGCCAGTCGATGTGGCGGTCAAACCACGCAAGCCGTCCGGGCACGAGGTTCTTCAGCGTCCGCACCCAACGCACATCATCAGACCACCAGCGATCGGCAACCTTGTCATAGATCGTCAGGTCATTTCGCATGGGGATGATCCTTTGCACAGGTCAGCCGCGGCAGCACATAGGGAACGCGCGCGCGATAGCGTTGAAACCGGTCGCCATAGCGCGCGGCAAACCGGCGTTCCTTCATGCGCGGCGCAAGCAGGCAATAGGCGGTGTAGCTGAGCGCCAGCGCCAACTGATCGGGTGTCCACACCGGCGTGGTCCAAAGCGTCAGCGCAAACGCCACATAAATCGGCTGGCGGATCAGGCGGAACAGCCCGGCCGTTGGCATGTCGGGGAACACCGGGCGCACGCGCGCCATCAGCGACATCCAGCCAAGGGCGCCTGATTGCACCTCTGCACCAGCATCAAAGCTGGCTTTTAGCAGCAGCAGCCAGCTTGCGGCATACGCGGTGGTGATCACCGCGAACGCCGCGCCCTCGGCCCGCCACCAGATGATGCCCGATGGCGTCCATAGCGCAAAAAGCAGCAGCAGCTGGGCCGAGGCGATGATGGCATAGGTTGTGGTGGCCAGCGCCCTGCCATGTGGGCCGGGGACCAGCCGGGCAAGAAGCCGCCCGCCGGGGCCGGTCAGCAACAGCGAATGGCCAAGGGGGAACTGGGCAATCAGGGCCGCGTTGGCAAGGATGGCCCAAGGCCATGCCACTGTGCCGAGGCTTTCGCTCAGGCCAAAGAACATTGCTACGATCATCGCCAGCACCGCCGCAGCAAACAGCGTGTGGCAGATCAGGCCCAGACCAAGCGCAAGGGCGATCCGCGCAGTGCCCTGCGGTGGGCGAAGCGTCGCGCCGATCAGGGTCGCCAGCCGGGCAATGCGCGGGTCGGTGATCGTCATGTCGCGGCCATCTGGTCAACAATGCGCGGGATCTGCGCCTTCACCTTGAAGAACCCGGCGGCGGCATGGGGCCAGATTGCGCTGTCCCAGTCGCGGCGCCATTCGCAAAGGGTGATCCCGCGTGCGGCCAATGCGGGCGCCGCCGCGTCCAGCCAATCGCGCAGCGGCCCGCGGGTGACATAGGCTGTCGCGATCTGCGTGGCACCGGCCATTGCTGCCCATTCAGCCAGTTTTTCGGGGGCCTCCGCGCGCAGGCGCAGGGGGCACGCCCCAGCGCGCGCCGCTGCATCCGCCAGCGCGGCACCTTCGAATCGCGCCACACAGCCCGCCACCGGCAAGGGGGACCGAAGGTGGCTGGCCGTCAGCGTGGCGGCGGTGCGGATGTCAAAGGCAGCAAGGCCGAAATCCTCAACCCGGCAATCTTCGTCTGTGATCAGCAGGGCGGTGGCGCGGCCTGGCTGCGGCGTTGCCACCGGGCGCAGGGGCGCTGCGGGGGGCAGGCCGTCAGGCTCCGTCGCCTCCAGTCCCTGCGTGACCTCTGCCAGATCTGAGGGGCGCGGGGTGAACCGCCCGGCTGTGAACGTCGCGATGTTCGATGCCCGCGCCGCATAAGGTTTGCCGCGGGTGTGAACCCCGGCAACCCAGCGCCACCCCAGCGTGTTCGACGCCGCGTCGCCATCAAGCAGGTGGCGATAAAAGAAATCTGCCCCCAACCGCCATGGCAGGCCCAGCGTGAAAATCCACACTGAGGCGAACCACATCCGCGCATGGTTGTGCAGATAGCCGGTTGTCACCAATTCCTCTGCCCACGCATCGAAACAGGCAAGGCTGGTCTGGCCGCCCGTTGCGCGGTCCACATCCGCGCGCAGGCGGCGGTTCTGATCCAGGGCCGCCAGATCAGCGTGCAGCCCGTGGACATAGCTGGTCCAGACTTGGGGGCGACGTTCCAGCCAGCCTTTGAAGTAGCCGCGCCAGAACACCTCCTGCACAAACTTCTCCGCGTCCTGTGGCCCATGCGCCGCAAGCGCCGCGGCCACCACGTCCCCCTCCAGCACCAGCCGGCGGCGGATGTAGGGCGACAGCACCGACACTGCCACATGGCGCCCCGGCCCGTGATCGGTGTTGCGACCATTGGCATAGCGCCGCCCCATGCCGGGGGCGAAGGCGGTCAGCAGTCTCTCGCCCTCAGCACGGGTCGCGGTCAGGTCAGTCATGGGGGTCCAACTTTTTTCATTCCCCAGATCAAGTGACGCGCTGCAGCGCAATTTCAACGCGGCGCGGCGTTCATTTCGCAATAGGCATCAAGCATCGGGCGCAGCGCGATGCGCGCCCGCAGTTTTGCCGCCATCAGGTACATGCCGCCGATCTTGCGGTGCAAAAACAGCGTGGCCGCGGGCGGCACATGGCTAAGGTCGCGGTCATTGCCGATGGCCAGCCCCATGTCACGGATCCGTTGCAAAAGATCGCTGCCGGCAAAGTCAAACGGAGTGTCCTGCCGCAGCGGCGCCATCGCGGCGTTGAACATCGACTGGATCAAATCTTGATGGTGCGGGGCGGTGGCAGGGCCGAAATACCCGATGCGCATCATCGCAGCGCGCGTCTCATCCACGCCGCCATCCAAGGCCATCCGCGCAAGGCTGCGGAAATCGGCCACCAATGCCGGGGCGATCGGCTGCACCGCGCCAAAATCCAACAACACAACGCGGCTGGTTTTGGGATCGTAGCGGTAATTGGCAAGGTTGGGGTCGGTCTGCATCGCGCCAAAGACGAACAATTCACGCAACACTAGGTCGATCAACGCCGCGGCAACCCTGTCCCGGACGCTCTGGGGCGCGTCCACCAAGCTTTCCAGCGGCGCGCTGTCCACATAGGTCATCGCCAGAACCTGCGGCGTGCAAAGGGGTTCATGCAGTTCGGGCAGGGCAAATGTGTCAGACCCGGCCAGCAGCGCGCCGAACTGCGCCAGATGCTGGGCCTCAGCCAGATAATCAGCCTCAGCATGCAATTGGCGCTTTGCCTCGGCCATCAAAGGGGCCATGTCCATCCCGCGCGGCACCAGCCCCGGAAGGCGCATGAGCAGGGCCATATTGTCCACATCGCTGTCGATGCTGGCCCGCACACCGGGATATTGCACCTTGATCGCCAGATCGCGTCCGCAATGGGTGGTCGCGCGGTGCACCTGCCCGATCGACGCTGCCGCGAAGGGCCGCACGTCAAACCGGGCAAAGCGGCCATACCATCCTGTGCCCCATTCGCCATTCAGCACGCTCTGCAGCTGTTTGGGGGGCATGTGGCGGGCGTCGTCGCGCATTCTGGCAAGGATCGCAGTCAGGTCTTCGGACAGCACCAGCCCGGTGTCCATCGACAGCATCTGCCCCATTTTCAGCGCCGCACCGCGCAGATGCGACAGCCCGTCCGTCAGCCGCAGCGTGTTGGCAGGCGTCAGCAACAACTGCCCCATATCGGGCCGGCTGCCCTGCGCCAGCGCGCGCAACCCGCCCGCCGCCACGCCGCCCGCGATCCCTGAGGCGATGCCGCCAAACCGCAGCAACCGCCCGACGCGGCTGGTCGGCACAGCGGCACCGTTGTCATCATCGCTTTGCGGCACGGCGTGCTCCGTCATCGGTGGTCCACAAGGTGGCGCGAAGCGGCCCGCAAAGTTGCCTAATGCTCAGCTGGTCTGCCTGCGCAATCGGCGCAGGTGCCAGCGGTAAATGGCGGGCGCCAAGGCATGGTCATACATCACCGAAGCGATCTGTCTGACCCCCGGCAAACCCACGATACGGGCCAGCCACCGGTATTTTGGCATTTGCGCCCAAAGCACCAGAAACGCGGGGATGCCCGATGTCAGCGCGCCGTCATGCAACACATAAAGCCGCCGCGCTGCCGTATCAGCATCAAGATCCCACTGCACCCGCGCATCCGAGTTCAAATCATCGAACCGGATTGGCAGGTCGTTGGCGCCTGCATATTTCGCGTAGTGCCGTATCTCAAAGTTACAGACAGGGCAGTTGGCGTTGTACAGAACCGATGTAGCGGAATCATTTTTCATCGGCCTGAAGGTGGCCTGTGCAGTGCGAAATCCAACAGGCGCTTTGTCGCAGATTGATGGCCCGCCGCCGGGGCTTGGGTGTGAATGAACCCCCGGTTTTGATCGGACACTGAGGGACCGTCGCGCAGGCGCCAACATATGCCTGCGCACGCGCAGAAGGCCGCGGCACCGCCGGGGGCTGAAATGATGTGGCGCCGTCATGAACACCGATCCACCCTTCGCACCGGGAAGGCGCTGACACCCTTGGGCGATCCGCTGCGATTTTGGCCCAAAGCGCGTGCCTTGTACGATCAGCCGGTCAATATGACGGAACTTGATGGGCGCTTGCGCCTTTGACAGGCTGTTCCCGCAATGGCCAACGACCTGCAGACCCTGGCTACGCGACCGCAGGCCTGCCCCTTTTCCTGCGCGCAGGGCCGGGCGGCGAACATGCCGCCTGCGCAGTCAGATGCCCTCGGATTGCGCCGGTTTAATCACGCGTTCGCACGTATCTGTGATTGGAAACTGGGATGCGCAGAGGCTTGGGCTGATCTCGGCCTTAGTCAAGCCACATTGGCAGGTTTCTGCGGTGATCCGCGCTGCACGGCCCTCGTATAACCACCGATGCCAACAAACAGGCATTTCTTGAATCTGGGAGCCATCCAATGCTGCGCAGAACCTTTATCGCCCTGACGGCAACAGCGGCCATGACCACATACGCTTTCGCCGGTGGTCCCTCCAAGGACATCGTCGACACCGCGATTGGTGCGGGCAGCTTCACCACGCTGGTTGCTGCGGTTCAGGCCGCTGGTCTGGTTGATACGCTGAAGGGCGAAGGCCCGTTCACCGTTTTCGCGCCGACCGATGAGGCGTTTGCCGCACTGCCCGAGGGCACTGTCGCAGCCCTGCTGGCTGATCCGGACGCGCTGGCAGCCATCCTGACCTACCACGTTGTCGCCGGAAAAGTGATGTCGGGCGATCTGTCCAACGGCATGATGGCCGCGACCGTGAACGGCGCTGACGTGACGATCATGACCGAAGGCGGCGTGATGGTGAACGACGCCAACGTCGTCAGCGCGGACATCGAAGCCACAAACGGTGTGATCCACGTGATCGACAAAGTGATCCTGCCGCCCAGCTGATCTGCAGCAACGCGTCAAGCCCCGGCCATCTGGCTGGGGCTTGGCCTGTGCAGAGCGCAGCTGCCAAAACCATGCAAAAGACAGATCAGACCGACCTGCCGGGCCAATTTCCCAAGAGATCATCCGCAGCGGGTTTCCGTGGTGCGCGCCATATCCAAATTTGCCTTGGCCCTGGTGCGCAGGCCCATATCCCCGGCACCAGCCGCCAAAGGCCGCATCTGCCAGTGGATCGCCGCATCAAACTTGCGCGCTGCTTGGGCCATACCAGCCCCACATCAGACCGCGATGGCCCACTGAGTCGCGTGAACTCAAGCGCCGCGGCGCATAGGGCTTGATAACCTTCATGTTTATCAAAGGCCTGATGATCTTTGGCAGATACGCCTGAACAAACATGAGGCGCGCAGCTTCTGGCCACAAGGTATCGGCAGGGGAAGTTTTATCCTCCCACCCGAAATGCGGGCCAGCGCCACCACCTTGATTTTCTGCGTTTGCAGGCTGGCAATGCCCACGCGGACGCATATGGTTCCGGCCTGCGGCGTGGTCACAGCAGGCTTGCGGCCAGTGGCACGATCAGGGATGTGGCGATGCCGTTCATCCCCATGCCAATGGCCGCGAACACGCCCGCCAGCTGGTTTACCTGAAACGCCCGCGCCGTGCCGATGCCATGCGCCGCGACGCCGGTGGCAAAACCGCGTGCGCGCCAGTCGCGCACCCCGATCAGGTTCAGGATCGGGGTTGCCAGCACCGCCCCCAGAATACCTGTCGCGATCACCAGACTGGCGGTCAAGGATGGCAGGCCGCCGACTGCCTCGGATATCCCCATGGCGATGGGTGTGGTCACCGATTTGGGGGCAAGCGACAGCAGCGTTTCGCGGCTGGCACCCAGCGCGGCGGCGACGGCCAGCGCCGACAGCACCGCCGTAACCGCCCCCGCAATCAGCGCGGCCAAAAGCGGGACCAGCGCAACCCGCACCCGCGGCAGATGCCGCAGCATCGGCAGCGCCAGCGCCACTGTCGCGGGGCCAAGCATGAAATGCACGAACTGGGCACCGTCGAAATATGCCTCATAGGACGTGCCGGTGCCGATCAGGATCCCCATCAGCAGCAGCGTCGCCACCGCCACCGGGTTCACCACGGGGTTGGCACCGCTTTTCACAAAGCACCAATACCCCGCGCCATAGGCGATCAATGTCACGGTCAGCCACAACAGCGGCGTTTGTGACAGGTAGACCCAGATTTCAGGGGTCTCAGTCATGGCGCGCGCTCCTGCAATTCGTCGCCCGTTGCGCGCACGCCGGTCATCCGCGCGACGGCGACAAAGACCGCCGCGCCCACGGCGATGGCCAGCACGGTGCTGACCAGCAGCGCGGCGCCAATCGCCAGCCATTCCGCCTCAAGGCGCCCCAGATGCTGCATCAGCCCGACGCCCGCAGGCACGAACAACAGCGACAGATGCGCAAGGATCCCGTCAGCGGTTTTGGCCATCCATTCGGGCGCGCCTTGCCCGGTGATCCGCCCGCGGATCAGCAATCCTGCCAGCAGCAGCGCCATGCCCAGCACCGGGCCGGGGATCGGCAGCGACAGGGCGCGCGACAGCGTCTCCCCCACCAGCTGGAACACCAGAAATATCGTCAGTGCCTTAAGCATACCCGCCCCCCCATCATCGAGCAAAGCATGGCCCAGCCGTCACCATGTGTCGATGAAAGGCCGCCGCGCCAGCCCGCGCCACGGCTGGCGCGGGGCGGCGCGCAGGCCGCCCATGATCCAGTCGCGGGTTTCGGCCGGGTCGATCACGGCGTCCACCTCAAGACACTGGGCGAGGGCGACCGCCTTGCCGTTTTCATAATATTCGGCCAGCAGCCGGTCAAACAGCGCCTTTTGCGCCGCCGGGTCGGGGATGGCCGCCAGTTCCTTCTTGAACCCCAGCCGCACGGCGCCTTCCAGCCCCATGCCGCCGAATTCGCCGGTTGGCCAGGACGCGGTGAACAGCGTGTCGTGAAACCCCCCGCCCATCATCGCCATGGCCCCAAGGCCATAGCCCTTGCGCAGCGCCACCCCAAAGATTGGCACGGTCAATGAGGCGGCGGTCACGAACATCCGGCAGACATGGCGCACGAGGCCGGTCCTTTCAGCCTCTGGCCCCACCATGAACCCGGGCGTGTCGCACAGCGAAATGATCGGCAGCCCGAACCCGTCGCACAGCTGCATGAAGCGGCTGGCCTTGTCGGCGGCGGGCGCGTCGATGGCGCCGCCCAGATGCATGGAGTTGTTGGCGATCAGCCCGCAGGCGCGCCCCTCAATGCGCACCAAAGCGGTGACCATCCCGGCGCCAAAACCGCGGCGCAATTCTAGCACCGATCCTTCGTCGGACAGCGTGTTGATCACCGCGCGCACGTCATGGGACCGCAGACGGTTTTCGGGGATGGCGCGGCGCAGATGGCGCTGGTCAGGGGCCTCCCACGTCTTCAGATCGCCTTGGAAATATGACAGGTATTGCTTGGCGGTCGCGCAGGCTTCGATTTCGTCCTTCACGCGGATGTCGACGACGCCGCCCGCCACCGCGTCCCCGATCGGGCCGATCGCCTCAGGCGGATAGATGCCAAGGCCGCCACCTTCGATCATCGCAGGGCCAGCCATGCCGATGTTGCTGCTTTCATCGGCGATGATCACGTCGCAGCAGCCCAGCAGCGCCGCGTTCCCGGCAAAACAGCGGCCAGACACCACACCCACCAGCGGCACCTTGCCGGACAGGCGCGCGAATTGCCCAAAGCTTGCGCAGTTCAGCCCTGCGCCCCCGTTCTGGTCCACATCGCCGGGGCGCCCGCCGCCGCCTTCGGCCAGCAGGATCACCGGCAGGTTCCATTTTTCCGCCAGCCCGAACAGGCGGTCCTGCTTGCCGTGGTTGCGCACGCCTTGGGTGCCCGCCAGCACCATGTAATCATAAACCGCAAAGGCACAGGCGCTTGCATCTTCCGCAAACAGATCGCCGTTCACCGCGCCGATGCCAGTGACCACCCCGTCGCCCGAGGTGTTGGCGATCAGATCCGCAAGCGAGCGCCTGCTGCCCTGCGCCGCCACCGCCAGCGCGCCGTATTCGCGGAACGCCCCCGCATCGCACATGGCCCCAAGGTTTTCGCGCGCCGTCTGGTGGCCGCGGGCATGGCGCTTGGCCACTGCCTCAGGCCGGGTTTCATCAAGGCCTGCGGCGGTCCGGTCCCGCAGCTCCGCCAGATCGGGCCGAATGGCGTCCAGATCCACGGGGCCGTCGGGCGTCGCCGTGGCCGCTGCGCCACTCCGCGGTTCCAGCAGCACCAGCGCCGCGCCTTCGCGCACTGTGTCGCCGGGGGTGGTCAGAACGGCGCGCACGATCCCCCCGACCTCGGCGGCGACCGTATGTTCCATCTTCATCGCCTCAAGGATCACCAGCACTTGCCCCGCGCGGACCATGTCGCCGGGTTTTGTGGCGACAGATGCGACGGTGCCTTGCATCGGTGCGGACAAAGCGGTCAGCCCGTCGGGGATTGCCTCAGGCCCAGATGCCTCAGGCCCAGATGTTTCAGGCCCAGATGTTTCAGGAGCGGTGGGGAACAGGGGCGGGTCCATGGCGGCGGCGGCGGCGAACAGGGCGGGTGCCGCCGCTTCGATGAACCCGGTGTCGACGCGGCTTTCGCGGACCTCGTCGCGGGCCAGCAGCGCTCGCAGCCAGGGGATGTTGGTGGCCGGGCCGTCAATGCGAAATTCGGCCAGCGCGCGGGCACATCCGGCCAGCGCGGCGGGGAAATCACCGAAGCTGTGAAAGATCACCTTGGCCAAAAGGCTGTCATAGGCCGCAGAGGTCGCGTAGCCCGCATACCCGAACCCGTCCACCCGCACCCCACGGCCTGAGGGTGCCTCATACGCCGAAATCACGCCCCCGGTGGGCGTCGCGGCCCCGGTTTCAGTCATGCGTTCAAGGCACACGCGCGCCTGGACGGCATAGCCGCGCGGCGCGCCGATCCCGGCCTGCGACACGCCCAGATCTGCCAGCGTGCGGCCTGCGCAGACCTCAATCTGAAGGCGCACGAGATCAACGCCGAACACTTCCTCCGTCACCGTGTGTTCGACCTGAACCCGTGGGTTTGCTTCGATGAACACCGGGGTGCCGCCCGCTTGCAGCAAAAATTCAAACGTGCCGAGGCCGCGATACCGCCCCGCCATCGCCAGCGCCAGCGCGTGGCCGGTCAGCGCATCGCGCATGTCGGCGGACAGGGTGGGGCTGGGCGCGATTTCCACCAGCTTTTGATTGCGCCGTTGCAGGGTGCATTCGCGTTCGCCGAAATGCACCGCCGCGCCGGTCCCGTCGCCAAGGATCTGCACCTCAAGGTGCCGCACGCCGGGCAGGAAGGCCTCAGCGTAAAGCGCGCCATTGCCAAAGGCAGCTTCGGCCTCAGCAGCGCAGGCACGGTGCGCCGTTGGCACATCGCCGCGCGCGAACACCGCGCGCATACCGCGCCCGCCACCACCATGGGCAGCCTTGATCATCATTCCCGTGCCGGTCGGCAGCGCGTCAAAGAACGCCAGCGCGCCGCCCGCATCCAGCCCCGGCGCGGTCCCCGGCGCGACCGGCACGCCCAGTTGCACGGCCAGTGCCCGCGCCGCGCCCTTGTCGCCAAACAGCGCCAATGCAGCAGGCGTGGGGCCGATGAACGCCATCCCGGCATCCTGCGCGGCCTGCGCAAAACCGGGGCTTTCGGACAGAAACCCATACCCGGGATGCACCGCGTCACAGCCCGCCGCCACGCCCGCTTTCACCACCGCCGCGATGTCCAGATAGGCCCGCGCCCCGGTGCCCGGCAGCACGATGGCCCGGCCCGCCCGGCGCACATGCAACGATCCTGCATCGTCGGCGGGATGGATTGCCACCGTTTCAATGTTCAATTCTGCGGCGGCGCGGGCGATGCGCAGGGCGATTTCGCCGCGATTGGCGATCAGCATACGGCGAAAGGGCGGCTGGGCGGTCATGGCGGCTCCGGCATCGTGGGATCAAAGGGGGCAGAGTGCCGCGCCCCGCACCCGCCGACAACCCGCCATCGCGCAGGTGCGGAACATCGTTTCGCCGCGCCGCTCGCCGCCCCGATCGCCACCATGTGATCGCGCCGTGCGCGCGGGCGCCCCCATGATGCGCGCTGGCCATTTCGGAGGATGCCACGATGTTCAAACCCGCGCTGCTGATCGCCTGCCTGGCCCTGCCGCTGACCGCTGAGGCGATGTCGCCCCGCCCCGGCTGGCAGGTGCTGGCGACCACAAAACCCTACGCCGCCCTGCTGTCGGACCTGAAGGACGCCGTGCGCGCCGCGAAAATGGGCGTGGTGACTGAGGCCGGGCCGACCGGGGCGGCGGCATCGCGCGGCATCACCATCCCCGGCAACCGCGTTGTGGGGGTGTTCCGCAATGATTTCGCGGTGCGCGCGCTGGCGGCGTCCGAGGCCGCGATGATCGAGGCGCCGATCCGGTTCTACGTCACTGAGGACGCCGATGGCGGCGCGACCCTGTCATGGAAAACCCCGAGCCACGTCTTCGCGCCTTACGCCGATGGTGGCGCCGATCTGCAGGCCGTGGCGCGGGAGCTTGACGCGATTTTTGCGGCGATAGGGGCTGCGGCGGCGCGCTAGGTCAGGGGCGGAATTGGGCGGCGTCGCGGGCGATGTCGTCGTACTTGAGGTCGTATTGATCGCAAAGCGCCCGCGCCCCCGGCTCGTCAGGCGTGGGCAGCGCGAGGCGACAGGTGGCGAGCCATTTGGCGGTGCCGATGCGGAACGGGTGGCGCGGGTTGTCGGCGAAGGCGGCCTCCCGGATCGCCAGCGCCTCCTCCAACATCGGCAGCGCGCGGTCCGGGGCGCGGTCCTCCAGGTGCATGGCGCCGAGATTGTTGAGCGAATAGGCCAGCCGCGGGTCCCCCGGCTTCTTCAGCACCTCGCGCCACGTGGCCAGCGCCAGCGCCGCAATGCGCCGGGCGCGGCGGCGATCGCCGAGCGCGTCATAGGTGGCCGCGAGGTTGCTGAGGCACGACGCCGTCCCGTCATCCGGCGCGTCGGGCAGCCTGCGGTAATGCTTGTAGGCGCGGCGCTGCAGCCCCTCAACCTCCCGCAACCGCGCGATCCGCGCGTCGCCCGCCATCCCGTCCGCAACCGCCTGCCCGCTCAGCGCCCAGGCGAGGTTCGACAGGCGAGTGCCCAACTGCGGATAGTCCGGCCCCTGCGCCTCGGCGATCCGCAGCGCCTCCCGCCTCGCCGTCACCGCGTCCGCCCAAAGCCCCGCCGCCCCCAGCGCGCCGCCGAGATTGCCCTGTCCGGCCCCGACCTCCGGATCATCGGGGCCGAGGCGCGTGATCTTCAGGCGCAGCGCCATGCGGGCATGGGACAGCGCGATGTCGGTCGATGCCTGCTGCTGATGAAAAATCGAGGCCTGGTTGAGCAGAAAATCAAGCGCGGCGAAGGCATGGGGGCGCAGGGCGTCGCCGTCGCCGTCCGGCACGTGCGTCGCCAGCGTGGCGACATGGGGGTTGAGACGGCGGCAGGCGGGCCAGCTTGCATGGTTCACGGGACCGCGCACACCAGCAGGATAGCTCGCCGCCACCACCGCGGCGGCGGCGCGGCGGTGGGCGAAGGCGTCCGCAGCCTGCCGCGCGCGCAGGATCTGCGCGGTGATACGGTGGAGCGTGACGGTACGCTCCGCCCCCTCGCCCGCCACCACCGCCAAAGACCGCCGGGCCAGCGCCGAGATCGCAGCCTGAACCCGGGCGGGATGGTCGGCAAGGTCGAAATAGCATTGCGGAATATCGTCCCACATCTCTTTGGGATTGGGCAATGCGCAGTTCGGTATATCCAGCACCAACCGCGCGTCCATCCCCTCGGGTGCCAGCCATGGCAGCAGGTCCAGCAGCGCCAATTCGTCCGGGCCGGTGTCCTTGTCCGCCACCGCGAGGTCCAGCGACAGCGAAATCGCCGCGGCGACGGTCATTGGATAGTCGTCCTCCAGCGTGCCGGATTTCAGCCATTCATCCGCCAACTCCCCCAACCGCGCGCGATACTCGGCAAAGCCGACCTGCGGATTGACCAGCAGCCATTCCCCCGCCTGCACCAGCCCGATGGGCCACCAGCCCAGATCCTCGGCCAGCAAGGCGGCCTCGGTGTCGGCGTCCTGCGCCCGGCCCGCAACCTGCAGCAGCAGTTCCAGCGCATCCTCAGCCTCCAGATGCCGCGCGGGGTACACCGTGAACCGCGCCGCGGGCCAGTTCAGTGCGCGAGAGGTGATCAGCGCCTTGACGTGCCCGGCATAGGGGATCAGGTCCGCAACCGCCTCCGCCGACGGGGCGTTGTCAAAGACCAGCAGCCAAGGCTTCGCGGCCCCGGTGTCGGCCCGGATCGTGGCCAGCGCGGCGTCCGCGCGCGCCTGCAACGTGCCCTCGGCGCCGGGAAAGATCGCGCCGATCTGCGACAGCAGGTTCACCGGGTCCTCAGCATCCAGCGGTTCAACCCGGTAGGCGCCGCCGTGCCGCCGCACATATTCCCGCGCCACCGTGGTTTTGCCGAGGCCCGGCCCGCCAGTGACCACGACGGGCGAGGCGATGGCGCCGACCTGCGCATCGGCAAGGCTTTCATGGATCGCGGCGATCATCGCGTCGCGCCCGATGACGATTTCGCGGGTCGGGCGCACAGGGAACGGGCGCGGCGCGGGGATCGGCTTGGGGCGGCGGATCAGGCGCCAGAGGCCCGACAGCGCTTTGAACTTCCACACCACGAAGCCGAGGATAATGAGCGCGAAGATCTGAAAGACCTCCGTCAGCTCCTTGATCTGCCCGAAATCGTGTGCGGTGAACGCCGCCAGCAGCGCGGTCCACCAAGCCTCAAAAAATTCCATACGAATCAAAACCCCCGGCCAATGACCGGGGGCATGTTAACCGCTTATTCAGCCCGAACGCCCGCCCAAATCAGGCATCCAGTTCGGCCATAACCTCATCAGAAATATCGAAATTCGCCGTTACTGACTGCACGTCGTCATCGTCGTCCAGCGCGTCGATCAACTTGAACAATGTGCGGGCTGCGTCAATCTCCACCGGGGTGTCGGTTTGGGGTTTCCACACCAGCTTGGTGGACTCGGCCTCGCCCAAGGCGGCCTCAAGGGCGTTCGACACGTCGGCCAAATCGGTGGCGCCGCACCAGATCACGTGGCCGTCCTCGGCGCTCTCCACGTCCTCAGCGCCGGCTTCGATGGCAGCTTCCATGACCTTGTCGCCGTCGCCCGCCGTCGCCGGATACAGGACCTGCCCCATGCGGTCGAACATGAACGACACCGAGCCGGTTTCGCCCAGATTTCCACCGAATTTGGCGAAGGCCGATCGCACGTTTGACGCCGTGCGGTTGCGGTTGTCGGTCAGCGCCTCAACGATCACCGCGACGCCGCCGGGGCCGTAGCCCTCATAGCGGATTTCGATGTAATCATCGCCGTCGCCAGCCTGGGACTTGGTGATCGCGCGGGTGATCACGTCCTTGGGGACCGACTGGGACTTGGCCTCCTTGACTGCGAGGCGCAGGCGCGGGTTCTTGTCGGGATCAGGGTCGCCCATCTTGGCCGCGACCGTGATCTCCTTGGCCAGCTTGGAGAAGAGCTTGGAGCGCAGCTTGTCCTGGCGCCCCTTGCGGTGCTGGATGTTCGCCCATTTGGAGTGGCCGGCCATGTCTCGCCCTCAGCATCATTTATTGTGGATTTGCGTGGGTTATAGGGGAATGCGTGGGTTCTGCGCAAGCGCGCGCGCAGGCTACAGCAGCAGGAAGAACAGCCCCGACAGCAGCCCAGCGCCCAGCATCATCAGCCGAAGCCGCCCCTCGCGGACCATCAGGGCCACGCAGGCGGGGTCTTTGCGGATCGCCTCGGGCAGGGTGTCGCCGCCCCCGGTCAGCGCCTGTTGCACCGCCGAAGTCACCGCCAGCCGCCGCCCGCCCTTGCGGGACCGGGCGCGCAGGATTTCAAAGTCCTGGGGATGCGCGTCCTCAATCTGGCGCACGAGGCGGCGCACGGTGATCCCCCAACCACCCAGAAACCCCAGCAGCGCAAGGCAGGTGATCACGAACAGGGTCTGGATGATGGCGGTCATGGGCGCTCCGACGTGGGGACAAGGCGCGCGACCATGGCGCGGCCCGGCGGCCAAGGCAAGGAGCCGCCGCACACAAGCGGCGAGGAGATTATCCGTGCAAAGACGGGGCGCGGCCTGAGGGCTTAAAGCGGCCAGAGAATTGGGATCAGAACGCTCGCCAAAATCCCGATCATCAGGTTCAGCGGCAAGCCGATCTTGACGAAATCCATGAATTTATATCCCCCCGGCGCATAGACCAGCGTGTTGGTCTGGTACCCGATCGGCGTCGCGAAACTGGCCGAGGCCGCCACCATCACCGCCACCACGAAGGGCCGTGCATCGACGCCCAATGTGTCCGCCAGTGCAATCGCAACCGGCGTCATCACCACCGCCACGGCGTTGTTGGACACCAGTTCTGTCAGCGCTGAGGTCATCAGGAACATGCACCAGATCGCAACCGGCCCCGGCATGCCCATCAGCATCGGCGCCACCCCGTCGGCAATCAGCTGCACGGCGCCGGTGTGTTCCAGCGCCGCACCGATGGCGAGCATGGAGAAGATCAGCGCCAGAAGCCGCCCTTCGACCACCTCAAACGCCTCATCTGCGTCGATGCAGCGGGTCAGCAGCACCACCGCCACCCCCACAACCGACGCCGCGGTGATAGAGGCGAGCCCCACCGCCGACACGAACACCACCGACCCCAACGTCGCCAGCACGATCCAGGCGCGGTCGCGGCGATAGGGGCGCTCCGTCGGGGTGGCCATGTCCACCAGCCCGACATCTTCGGCCAGGCGCGAGATGTCTTCGGGATCACCCTCCAGCAACAATGTGTCGCCGACGCGCACATAGACGTCATCAAGCTGGCGGCCGGCGTTCTGGCCGCGCCGATGCACCGCCAGCGGATAGACGCCATAGCGGCGGCGCAGGCGCAGTTGGCCCAGGGTGCGCCCGGTCAGGCGGCAGCCTGGGCCGATCAGCGCCTCAACCGTCACGGTCTTTTTTTCAGAAAGCTTGTCGACCATGGCGATGGCACGGCTGTCGCGCAGGCCCAGCAATTCGTTGACCCCGGTGCGCAGCACGACCCGGTCGCCCTCCTGCAACACCACCGATGGCAGGTCGCGGCGAAGCGATGCGTCGCCGCGCAGCACGTCGATCACACGCATGCGGTCGCGGCGGAACAGATCAACCTTCAGCACCTCTTGCCCGATGACTGGCGAATCGGGGGGCACGGCGACCTCGGTGAAAAAGCTCAGCTTTTTGCGGTCTGACAGGAAATCAGTCATGGATTCGCGCGCTGGCAGCAGCCGCGGTGCCATGATCCACAGATAGACCATGCCGAACGCCGCCAGCGCGATGCCCAGTGGCGTGACCTCAAACAGGGTGAACGGCTCCATGCCCTTGGCGCGCGCGACGCCGTCGACCAGCAGGTTGGTGGAGGTGCCTATCAGCGTGCAGGTCCCCCCCAGAATCGCCGCATAGCTGAGTGGGATCAGCAACTGTGAGGTCGTGGCCCTGAGCGCGCCGGCCAGCCGCACGGCGACCGGGATCAGCACCACAACAACCGGCGTGTTGTTCATGAACGCCGAGGCCACCAGCGTGAAGCCCGCAAACGCCGCCAATGTCAGGGCCGGGCGTTCGCTGGCATGGGCGGCGGCAACGCGGGTGAACGCCTCCAAGGCGCCGGTACGCACCAGGGCGCCGGATATGACAAACATCGCGGCGATGGTCACCGGCGCGGGAGAGGAGAAGGCCTTCAGCATGCTCTCAGACGGCAGGGAGCCGACTGTCAGCAGCACCGCAACACCGCCAATGGCGACGACTTCGGTGGAATAGGCTTCGGTGACAAACATCACGAACATGCCTGCCACGACCGCGAGCGTCAGCAGCGCGGGCCCGTTTTCCGTGAAAAAGGCGGCCAATTCAGCGATCACGCGGACCCTCGACGTGGCGGCGCGTCCGGCTCGGTCCGGATCGGCGCTTGTGACAAGGATGCCGGCGCGCGGAAAGCTGCGGCGCGGCGTTCGAAACTTCACCATACCCCGCGCCGATCAGGTTGCAACGTGCGCGATGGCGCCGGGCATGGCCGCGGCGCCGCAGGGCCCGGCGCTCCCGCCCGTCGGCTATGCCTCCCGTTTGGCCCGGCGCCCCGGCTGCGCCGGGGCGATGCCAGCGCAAAACCCGCGCTTGCCCAAGGGGCGCGGCTGCTCTACCACCCGCCGCTATGAAACTTCTGTTCCTTGGCGACGTGATGGGTCGCGCGGGCCGCACCGCGGTCATCGAAAAGCTCCCGAAGATGCGGGAGGCGTGGAAGCTCGACTTCGTTGTCGTCAATGCTGAGAACTCCGCCTCAGGCATGGGCATGACCGGGCGCATCGGCACGGAGATCTTTGCCGCTGGCGCCGACGTTATCACGCTGGGCGATCACGCATTCGACCAGCGCGAGATGATGCAGCACATCACCACCGACGCGCGCATCCTGCGGCCGATCAATTATTCCAAATCGGCACCCGGCATGGGTGCCAAGCTTTACAACGCGCCGCGCGGCAAAAAGGTGCTTGTGGCGCAGGCGTTGGGGCGCACTTTCATGTCGCGCCCCTATGACGACCCGTTTAGCGCGCTGGATGCGGCGCTGAAGCTGGCGCCGCTTGGTGCCATCGCGAATGCCGTGATCGTTGATTTCCATGCCGAAGCAACGTCTGAGAAGATGGCCATGGGCAAATGGCTGGACGGGCGCGCATCCTTGGTGGTCGGCACACACACCCATGTGCCGACCTCGGACACGATGATCCTGCCCAGGGGCACCGCCTATCAGTCTGATGCGGGCATGTGCGGCGATTATGACAGCGTGATCGGCATGCAGGCCGAAGAACCCCTGCGCCGCTTCATCACGGGCATGGGCAAGGGCAGGTTTGAGCCTGCGTTGGGCGAGGCAACCTTGTCTGGCGTTTATGTCGAAACTGACGATGCGACGGGACGTGCCACCCGGGTTGAGGCCGTTCGCATCGGCGGCAAGCTGAAGCAAAGTGGGCCGTCGCCGCTCTGACATTCCAGACGGCGGGACGGCCCGGCGCGGACCTCCGGCAAAGCCGTCGCCCCGCGACCGCCCCGCCCGACCGTCCCTTTCCTGGCACCGTCCCCGGAGGGGGCGCTGGGGGAGGTCCCTCCCCCGCCCTTGTCAAAAGCGAAAAGCCGGGGGAACGGCGCGCGGACTGTCCCCGCCAGCCCCGCCAGCCGCCCACCCTCAGGCAGCCTTTTCACGTCGCGCCTCGCCGCCGCCACCCGGGCGTTTGGTGAAAACTTCGATGCTGCGGTGGGTTCTGCTTTTGCGCGTGATTTGGCGTGAGCGTTCAAGTCCGCTGGAGAGCTTTCATCAAATTGCTGAGACTGAAAGCGCTGGCAGATCAACGATCTGGCGCTGGGACACGCCTTTTTTTACCCAGCTGCACGGCAACACATTTGCAAGATTATAGCGCACGAAAATGATTGATCGCACATCAAATCTCAATGTCAGCCGTTAGGCTCAGGACCCATAAACTGGATTCCGGCTTGCCCGGCGATGTGATTCACTCCTCCCAAATGTTGGGAGTTTGCCATGTCGGACCACCACTTCTGGCTATCCGAAGTCCAGTTCGCGCGCCTGCA
>JBLGAC010000031.1:0-46607 GCA_047610385.1 Paracoccaceae bacterium
CGCCGACGTGGCAGCGGCAAGCGTGGCAATGCCAACGGCGGCGAGGCTGGTTCTGGCTTTACTGAACATCGGGTACCCTTGATCTGTATGAATATTGACGCCAAAAAATGCGGGCGACAGGCAAAAATGATGGGATAAGGGTGTGGTTATCCTTACGAGGTGTCATCGCGAAACAGCCCGCAATCGCCAGAATGCCGCAAGATCGCCCGCGACTTAAAAAATACCGGCGGGCCGGGACGGTCCAAATTCAGACCGCTGAGGGCTTCTCTCAACAACGCCGGCGGCACAGGTCGATCGGCCGCGGCCGGTCTCGATCGTTCAGCTTTGCAATCGGGGTGATGTGGTGCCCGAAACAGCGCCGCGGTGGCGTGCAACCAATCTATCGGGTTCGCCCAAGGTGCAGTCTTTCAATAACGGACATCGGTGAGAGACGCAGCGAAAGTCCGAACCCCGCCCGGAGCAGCCATCCCGTCACCCTCGCCATCCGGTCCTCAGTCCACCGGATGGTCCCGCGACAATCGCGCCAGCGCCCCCGCATGGCGCTTGAGGAACCCGTCTATCTCCGCTGCCTCAACCCCGCCCGCCGCCGCGCGCGATGCCATCAGCCCGAGCAACTGCGCGTCCAGCATCTCAATATGCGCCGCGCGGTTGGCCTCCTTCACCTCCACCGGATCGGCGTGGCTGCGGCGTCCCTCGAAGCACCGTGCCGCCTCTGTCTGGACGATGCGCCATGCGTGGGGTGCAGGGGCCAGCGGGAGCGGATGTTCTCGCGGCTTGGCTCGCAGCAGCGCACCTTTTCCACGAACTCAGCCACTGGCATCGCTGTGCGGTCGCCTCGCGCCCGTTTGCGGCCACGACGATGGACTGACAGGCCCTCCTCCCAGTAAATCCGGCAGAGATTTATTTGTTCATCATCATGTCCCCGCCTTCCAGCGTGACATTAATGCGCCAATACTTGTCCATGTCTAAACGGATCTGAGGGGTGTTGGCCGGATGCTCGCGCCGCGCAGTCTTCGGATCGACGCCAAACAAGACGAAGGCCTAGCGTTGAGAGATCGGATAATCCCTCATTTCCCAACACCACATCTGCTGAATGGCGCTTTATATTTTTTTATCGTCCTCAACTTGCTTTAGAAAATTGGGATTCAACGGATGAATAACGCTATAATTAACTAATAATTTTCATAAATTAATATTTATAAGATGCTTCTTAAGGCATAATTTGAAGATAATTGATCTGTCTTTCTGTTCTTTAATCATCCAGATTGTCTGTGTATTGAAAATGCCTCTTTCTCATTCGCCTGCCTCCTTCATTTTTTTTAGGTCACTCTTGGGCAAGTATAATTTTCCAAATTTTTGATGTATTTTCTGCTCAATTTGGCCATGAGCAAACACATGAACTTAAATAATGTGGTTAATGCAAATTTTTTTTTCCACACTGGTCTATTTATAAAATAATTTTTTCCATTTAAGATTTATAATATTTTTTATTGCTGAGATTTATGATTTTTTGAGATATTCATCCCCCTAAAACCGCAGTTCTCCCGACCAAAACACTCATTCCCGCGTGTAAGTCCTCTGTCCCCACCCGATACGCACATCCGTGCCACGATACGACGTCATCCCCTTGCTCAGCGTCGACATGCCAACGCCCGGATCGGATGCAACTTGTCTGCGCGTCAGCCCACTGGGCTACACAATGCGCACCGCATCCTTCCAAAATTCATCTGTTTGCGTGGGAATGTCCGGTCGGCTGTGTGTCTGCGATCTGGCCCATATGGATTTCAGTGGGCATGCCGATGCGTGGGAAAAGCTAGTGACTTGGCATATATTATGCGAACAAGAGCATCCGTTTGACGCGGCTGGGTAAATCTGTGTGGAAACCTTCACACCCCATGGCGGCACAAACGACTCGCCGTCGCGGCGAACCCTGGAAATTCTGATCCTAGGCGGCGCAACATCTGGTTCCGGAGCAAGCTTGAAGCTCCTGCCTACAACAACTGGAAAGACGCCTGCGCCGATGATGGTCTTTGCCACAGCAATACGCACAGGGACTGCCGGCCCAGCATTGCGATTGATCGGCCATGCCGCGCCATCGCGGCCTGCCTTGGGACGACGCGCGGCATGAGGTCATCGACGATGACGCTGGGTCGCCGCAGGCGGCTTCCCTACGGTGCCGCCGCGCTTGCTGCTGTGCGGGCGTGGAGAGTTTCGCACCGCCTGCCACCCGGCGCCATGACGCGGCTGGATGAGGCGGAGCGCACTGATCGCCTGGCGCTCATGCACCTGTCGCGCACGCATGGGCCGATCTTCAGGGGCGTGATGGACGAAAGGCTGGCGATCTGTGTGGTTGGCAACGCCATCGGGCGTCGGCTGCTGCGCGATCACGCCGCCGCGCTGCGCCCGGTCACAATCGACGTCTCAGCGCTGTTCCCCGGCCGGTTCATGCGCGCGATGGAGGGGGAGACCCACCGCACCCGCCGCGCCGCGCTTGTGCGGGGGCTTGGCGCGCTTGACTACGATGCCTGCGCGCCATCGCTGCGTGCGATCGCGCACGGCGCCCTCAACGCCTATGCCGATGGCCCGGTCGGGGGCCCGGACGCCTTTCAGCGCTGGTCGGCGGCGCTGTCGCAGATCGCATCGGGCCTGCTGATCCGCGTGGTGCTGGGGCAGGTGCCGGGCGATCCGGCGTTTGCGCGGTTGATGAACGGCTATCGCGCCCTCGGCCCCCACGGCGTCGCGTGGCGGGTGGGCGCGCCGCAGATCGCGGCTTATGCGGGCCTGCGCGCGCAATTGCAGGGCGATCCGGGCGCGGGCGATCCGCCGGGGCTGCTGGGGCTGATGACGGCGCAAGGCGCGGTTGATGACACGATGCTCGGCAATCTCATCTACATGGTTGAGATGGGGCGCTACGATCTGCGCGGCCTGTTGCGCTGGATCTTTGCCTATGCGGCCGCGCAGCCGCTCTTGCTCCGGCGTATTGCTGAGGCGACGCCTGCGCGCGCCGCAATCTTCGCCGACGCTTTTGTCCGAGAGGTGCTGCGCCTTGACCAAAGCGAGCGGCTGATGCGCGACGTGCTGGAGGACATCACCTTTGACGGGTTCTTCATTCCTCGCGGTGCACTTCTGCGCGTGTGCATGTGGGAGGCGCACAAGGATGAGGACAGCTTTGCGCGCCCGTTCGCCTTTGATCCTGAGCGTTTCCTTGACGGGCGCGCCTTTGGAGAGCGGTTCTCGCCCTTTGGCCTAGACCATCATCTGTGCCCCTTCGCGGGCATCTCCGTCCGGCTTGCGGCCATGACGCTGATCACGGTTGCCCGCGATTTCACGATCACGGCGCAAGGCGGCGCTCCGGCGGTGCGCGGGCCCTATCATTGGGAACCGGCACCCGACCTCTCTGTCACACTCACGAAGCGGGACGCGCGATGAACAAAGCGACGGACATCTGGGGCAACATCGGCGCAACCAACCTTGTGTCCGTGATCGCGCGCCGGGCGCAGGAGACGCCGGACGCCATCGCCATCATCGACGCTGAGGGGGAGACGAGCTATGCCGCCCTCATGCGCCGGACCGAGGCGATCCATGCCGCGCTGATCGCCCGTGGGCTGGAACCGCAGGCGCCGGTGGCGGTGCTGATGGACCGGCGCGCTGATCTGGTGGCCGCGTTGCTCGGCATTCTGCGCGCCGGGGGCATTTATGCGCCCTTCGATCCGCATGATCCGCCTGAGCGTGTTGCGCGGATGATTGCCCGATCTGGCGCGCAGACCGTGATCGCGTCAGGTGGGCGGGCGCCGGGGGGCGTCGCTGCGCGCGATATCCTCGATCTGGATGCGGTCCCTAACTTGCCCGCAGGCAGGGATGTGCCGCCGATCGCGCCGGGGGGCGACAGGCTGGCCTATTTGCTGTTCACCTCCGGCACGACGGGAGAGCCGAAAGCCGTGCAGGTCACCCATGCCAACACGCTGCATCTGCTGCGCTCAGCCTGCGATCTGCTGCGGTTTACGCGGGCGGATCGGTATCTCGCGACCTCCACCATCGCGTTTGATGCCTCGGTGACGGAGCTGTTCTTGCCGCTGTGCACTGGGGCGAGCCTGCTGCTGCGGGGCCGCGACATCCTGCTGGCGCCGCATTTGCTGGCGGCGGATGTGCGCGCGTTTGGGGTGACGGTGGTGCAGACCGCCCCGTCGGTATGGGCGGCGCTGCTGCGCGAGGTTCCCGATTTCCCGCAAGTGCGCATCGCGATCACCCACGGAGAGGCGGTGACACCTGAACTGGCCCTGCGCCTTTGCGCGCAAGGCCAGGAGGCATGGAACCTTTACGGCCCGACCGAAACCACGGTCTGGGCCATCGGCTGGCGACTTGGGCCAGATCAGGTAAATTCAGTTTCCCCCGTCTCGGCCCCGATCGGGCGGCCGCTGGGCCATATCCGCGCCTATGTCGTCGATCCCGAAGGCGTCGCGCTGGACGGCGACGCACAGGGGGAACTGTGGCTGGGCGGTCCCAGCGTCGCGCGCGGCTATCTTGGGAATGGTGCGCTGACGCAGGCACGGTTCCGCCCCCTCGGCGGCGACCGGGCGTATTGGACCGGCGATCTGGTGCACCGCGATGCTGCGGGGGTGCTGCATTATCTGGGCCGCATCGACGACCAGATGCAGATCCGCGGCGTGCGGTTGGAGCCGCAGGAGGTGGAGGCCGCACTCTTGCGTGATCCGCGCGTCGCGCAGGCGGCGGTGACGTGGTTTGAGCGCGGCGACGGCGCGCGCGGTGTGCTTGGTGCCATTGTGGCGCGGGCCGGCACGGCGCCGACGGTGCAGGATCTGCACGCGGGCCTAACTGCGCACCTGCCGCGCCACATGATGCCGACGCTGATCCTTTCCTTCGCGCAGTTGCCAATGACCGCAAGCGGCAAGATCGACCGGGCCGCCCTGCGCGTGGCTGCGCTGGCGCAGGGGGGCAAGAATGCCGCGCCTGAGCGGCGCACCGACACGGAGCGCCGCCTTGGTGCGCTTTGGCACCGTGTGCTGGGGGGCGGCGAGGCGGTGCCTGAGGATAATTTCTTTACCATTGGCGGGGATTCTTTGACCGCCGTTCACATGGTCACTGAGGCTGAGATTCTGTTTGGCATCCGGCTTCCCCTGCACATCGCGTTTGAGGCGCCGACGCTGGCCGCCCTCGCCAGCCGCATCGATGCGGAGCGCTTGCGCGAAGAACTGAACGCCCAGCGAGGCTTTGTCTTTCATCTGGCCGGGCCGGGCACTGATGGACAGGGGCCGCCGCTGTTCTTCTGTCATCCAGACCTCGGCCTTGCGCGCAGCGGCGTGTGGACACCGCCATTCGCGATCCACGCCATCTGGTATTGGGCGCGCGGCGAAGGCCTCGCGCGCGGACGCTCACTTGAGGCGCTGGCCGCGCACCATCTGATGAGCGTGCGGGCCGTACAGGCGGTGGGGCCGTATCGCCTGGGTGGGTATTCGTTCGGCGGCCTGCTGGCGTTTGAAATGGCGCAGCAGTTGCGTGCAGCAGGTGAAACGGTTGAGCTGCTGTTCCTGCTTGATCCCACGGCACCGCGGCAGGCGTCGATCCCGCTTCCCACGCCCGAAGGTCAGGCGCTGCCGGTGGCGGCCCGCGCATGGCGCCGGCTTCAGCGCGTCGCAATCGCTGATGGTGGCGGGGCGGCCTTGCGCGACGCGGCGCAGGCGGCGGCCCGGGCGCTGGCAGCAGCAGCGGCCAGGCCGCTTCATCACCTGCGCTGCAAGCTGACGGCGCTTCGGCTCAAGGCCCCGGGGCTTGGTTGGCTGCCGTTCCAGACCCACCCGTGGCGCGCCTTCGCCAATCACGCCATGCCGCTTCTGGCACGCTATCAGGCAGTGCCTTACGATGGTCGCGCAGTGTTGGTCCTGTCGGCTGAGGGCGGGCATAACGGCAAGGGTGCCTATGGTGCCTTGCTCAGGCCCGACACGGCGATGATCACGCTCGAAGGCTCACACCGAGGCCTGTTCGACGCCCCTGCGCTGGGCCAATGGCTTGCGGCGCTGGAAAGCGAAGCCGCAGACGCGCGCGCGCGCAGTCAAGACAAGGTCCAGGTCTGCGTGGGTGGGCCATCCGCGCAGACCTGATCGGGTTGACATCGCCAAGATTTCGCCTGCGTTTTGGCCGACATTCCCCATTGGGCTGGTTCGATGTGCTGGTGGCGCAGCGCTGGAACCGCGCCCCCCAGATCACTGGCACCGAAGCTTCATGTGCTGGTCTTGATCAGCGGCTCGCGCCACGCATTTGGTGCCCAGTGGGGGCACCCTTTGCGATTATGTTGTGAAAATCATTTGATAACAATGCGATATGCGGATCATGACTTTCGCTGTTCGCGCAGTCCCTTTCGCATTGTGACGAAACTTACCCTCATCAGCCACGCCGCTGCGTCCTGATCAGCAACACGTTGATTGGGGTCGCAGCCCTGTCCTGAACGAACGTCAGGGCGGGCTGCGAGGTGAAGCCGCCAGCGCCATGCCGCCCGCATCAGGGATGGCAGAAAATGGCCTGAAACCCTGACCTGACTAACACGGATGCTCGGCATTTGGGGCCAACGCTTGCCGGGCATGGGCATGAGCAGTGACCTGCGCCCGGTCTTTCCTCCAGCTCAACCGAAAATCCGTGGGTTGAATGTTGTGCTCAAGCGGCCAGAATTTCCAGCCTCATCTTCATGGCAAATTCGACGGGATGGTTCCGAGTGCCGAGTGGGGCCTGTGCCGGTTGTAATCGTCATTCCAGTCGCGGATCTGCTGGCGCGCGCCGCGCAGGGACAAGAACAGCACCTCGTTGAGGAATTCGTCCGTTGCCCGGCAGGCGATCATCTTTTGATCGCCGAGAGAAAGCGCTGGTTGGCGGCGTCGGGCAGAACCATCCGCTTGGGCCCGCCTCGGCGGCGGACCGGGAGCTTCTCCTCGCGGTAAAGCCTGCGCAGCTTCTTCAAGTTCATCACGATGCCCCGCCGGTCCAGCACCCCACGGATGCGCCCGTAGCCGAACCGGCACCGCTGTGCGACGACCGCCTTCATGGCGACCCGCAGATCAGCATCGTCAGGCCGGATGGGCTTGTAGCACACGCTTGATCGATCCACGTCAAGCGCCCGGCACGCCCCCCTCTCGGCAGATTGCTGCGCAATCTGTTGGCCGTCAGGTGAATGCGTGCATTCACCGTCAGGCGCCTGCCGGGCAACGGACGCTGGCTCACGCCGTGAACCGTGATCGCTTCGTCGTCCGCCTCCTGGCTGGGCCGGATTCTACCTTAAATTGGAGGAAGATATGGGGAGCAGGTCAGAGCGCGTATGCAATCTACGCCGCCGCAATTTTTAACCTAGCTATCCGAGATCCAAGCAGTTCGAGGCCCAATTTCTGATGGCTTAACCTGCCGTCCACGAAGCTGGCAACAGGCCACTGTGTGCCAAAACACAGCAAGCCCGGCGTTGTTCTGCTCGGCACCTTCAACGTGATCATTTCGAACGGAGCGCACAGGCTGATCGAAGATGCCAATCGCGCGGCGAAGGACCTTTTGGACCAAAACGTGGTGACTTTGATGCCGCAACCCTTCGCCGCGCCAACGTAAGGCCGCGCGGTGATTGCCCACTGCATTTTGATGACCAAGCAGCAGCGCGGCGGTCATCGGCTTGCTAAACAATGTGTGAGGTGCGGGCCGCCGTCATCCATGAAACTGGGCGCTCCCGGTGGCCATGATCAGATGCAAATTGTTGGCGATGGATCGGCGTGATCAGACCTCAACGCTGCGCGCCTTCGATCCTGCGGGGTCGGATGGTGGCGGCAGGGGCGCAAAGGCAGCATGACATCAACCGCATCACTTTGGCTGAGGATGGGCTGCATCTGCGCCAACGGGCAGGCCTTCGTGGCGGATCAGCACGTCACGATGCGGGAAGGGGATCGAAATGCCGTTGGCTTTGAACGCGTCCCACAGCGACAGATAGACATCGCCGCGCACATTGGTCAGCCCGCCCGATGGATCGTTGATCCAAAAGCGCAGCACCAGATCGATCGCACTGTCACCAAATCCGGTGATGTGGCAGACTGGCGCGGGCGTTGCTGCCACCCGTTTCACCGCCGTGCAGGCGCCGCGTGCAACGCGCCGCACCACGTGCGGATCGCTGTCGTAGCTGACCCCGAAATGCACGTCGAGCCGCACCATCTGGTCGGTATAGGACCAGTTCACCACCTGCCCGGTGATCAGATCCTCGTTCGGGATTAGGTATTCCTTGCCGTCGCGCGTGACCACCGACACGTAGCGCGCGTTGAGACCAGAGATCCAGCCAAAGGTTTCGCCCAATGAAATCACGTCGCCGGGCTTGATCGATTTGTCGAGCAGCAGGATCACGCCCGACACCAGATTGGACACCACCTTTTGCAGGCCAAAGCCGATGCCAAGGCCCACGGCCCCCGAAAGGATTGTCAGCGAGGTCAGATCAAACCCGACCGCGTTCAGCCCCATCACGATCACGACGCCGTATAGCAGCAGGCTGATCGCCTTTTCGGTCAGCACCCGCATTGATGGCGAGATGTCGTCCAGCCCGGCCAGCCGCCGGCTTGCCATCCCTGACAGCCAATGGGCGGCCCACAGCAGCGCTCCGAAAATTGCCGCTGATTTCAGCACCAGCAGCATGGAAATCCGGGTGTCGCCCAGGTCAACCGCGACGGAGTCCAGCACCTCCAGCGCGCGGGGCCACAGGCCGGTCAGCGCCAGCGATGCCACAATCCAGCCGACCCAGCGCGCGGTGCGGCGCAGCGGTCCCGGCCGCAGCATCCGGCTGGCGATTGCAACCACCATCACCGCGGTCACCAGCCCCGCAACCCGTGCGATCAGATAGCTGCGGCTGGGCCATGTCACCTCCTGCATCACGGCGACGAGGGCCCAGGCCATGACTGAAAAGGTCAGCCCCATCAGACGATCGCGCAGCAGGATCATCAGCCGCGCCTGCCGTTTGGTCAGGGTGCGGTCGCGCATCCATGCGTCCATCTGCGGGTGCGCCCAGCGCGCCGCGCCCCAGGCCAGCAGCGCCAGTGCCACGATCATACCCAGCTGGATCAGCCGCCAAGGCTGCCGCATCTCGGTCCAGGTGTTGGTGATCCAGGGACCAAGCGCCGCAAACATGTCCAGCGCTTCGGTGAAGTCCATCGCCTCGCTCTCCGGGTTTGTGGCTGCCCGAACGCACGGGCGACGCGGGCCAGTCTAGCGGGCCTGCCCCCTGCGCGCCAATGGTTGCGCGCCAATGCTTGCACGCCGGGCCCGTTGCGCGACACAGTGGGGCGACCGCGCCGGGACCGCCCGACGCCATTCTTCGGGATCACCACCATGTTCTTTGTCCATGATGACCGCCACCGCCTGCATTTTCCGCAAGGGGAGCTTTACGGCGGTGAACTGGTCACCCCGTTTGAGCGCCCCTCGCGCGTTGAATATGTCCTGCGCCGGTTGGCTGAGACCGGGTTCGCCCGCGCCGCGACCGGGCCGCTGGACATGGCGCCGGTGCGCGCAATCCATGACGCAGGCTATCTGGAGTTTCTGGAAACCGCCTGGGCCGAATGGGTGGCTGAGGGCTTTTCGGGCGAGATCATCGCCGCCTGCTGGCCCGCGCGGCGCATGACGCAGCGGGTTCCGAACAACATCGACGGCAAGGTCGGGTATTACGCGCTGGCCGCCGAAACCGCGATGACCGCCGGAACGTGGGAGGCAGCCAAAGCATCCTGCGCCGTCGCCCAGACCGCCCAGCGGCTGGTGGCGGGGGGCGAACGTGCCGCTTTCGCGCTGTGCCGCCCGCCGGGCCACCATGCGGCGAGCGATCTTTACGGCGGCTATTGCTTCATCAACAACGCCGCGGTGACCGCCCAGATGTTCCGCGACGGCGGGGCGGGCAAGGTCGCGATCCTTGACATTGATTTCCACCACGGCAACGGCACGCAGGACATTTTCTATGACCGCGGCGACGTGTTCTTTGCCTCGGTTCATGGGGAACCGCAGAACGCCTTTCCCTATTTCCTCGGCTACGGGGATGAGGTCGGGACCGGCGCGGGGCATGGCGCGACCGCCAATTATCCGCTGCCCGCAGGCACGCCTTATGCCGTGTGGGCGGCGGCGCTGACCGATGCGATCGCGCGCATCAAGGCCTTTGGCGCTGAGGCGCTGGTGGTGTCGCTGGGGGTGGATGCGTTCAAGGATGACCCGATCAGCTTTTTCAAGCTGGAATCGGATGATTTCACCGCCGCCGGGCGTCTGATTGCCGGGCTGGGCCTGCCGACCGTCTTTGTGATGGAGGGCGGCTACGCCATTGAGGCAGTGGGGGTGAACACGGTCAACGTGCTGCAAGGCTTCGAAGCGTAAGGCCAGCGGGCCGGGGATGTCCCCGGCCCGCCGCAGGTATCATTTCTGCAATTCGGTCCAGATCGCGGTGTAGATGTCCTTGGCCGCCTTGGAGCAGGTGGGCATGAACTTGCCCGCCGCGGCGACCTCATCCGGGGCCACGATTTCAGGCGCGGTTTTCATGTCCTCGGGCATGAACGGGTCAGATCCGGCGATGCCATTGGCATAGCGCGCAAAGGCTGAAATCAGCGCCGCGTTTTCTGGATCCATGACAAAGTTCATGAACAGCTTGGCGTTCTCAACGTTCTTTGCATCGGCGGTGATGGCGATGCTGTCCATCCAGACCGGGTAGCCTTCTTTGGGATAGCCATAGACCACGTCGGGATTGTTCAGGCGTGCGCGAAAGGTGGACCCGTTCCAGTTCACCGACGCCACGTAATCGCCCGAAGACAGCTTGTCAGTGGTGCCGTAATCCATCGACATCCATTTGGGCTTGGCGGCCATCAACGTGTCGCGCACTTTGCGCAGCACGGTTTTATCTTCGGTGCAGGGCTCTCCGCCCACATACATGATGGCCAACTGCATGACGTCCATCATCTCAGGCACGACATTGACTTTGCCGACCAGTTCTTCGGGCGGGTCGAGGAAGATCGCAGACGTGTTCACATCCCCGCCATAGGCCTTGGTGTTCACCGCGACGCCGGTGGTGCCCCACTGCCACGGCACAGTGTAATGGCGGCCCGGATCCCACGGCACGTCCTGCCAGCGGGCGCCGACATTCTTGAAATTCTCCATCAGGTCGGGGCGCGATTCCATCAACAGCCCTTCGTCGACAAAGATCTGCACATAGCTGTTGCTTGGCACCACCATATCAAAGCCGGATCCACCGGCCTTAAGCTTGGTCAGCGCGGTGTTGTTGCTGTCATAGTCAGTGATTGTGACCTTGACATCATGTTGCTTCTCAAATTTCTCAATCAGCTCTGGGTTGGTGTAATTGCCCCAGTTGTAGATGTTCAGCTCTCCGGCCGCTTGGGCGGACATGGATGTGCCGAGCATCAGCGCGGCGGCGATGGATAGGGTCTTCATGCTCATTGCCTTGGTTCCCTGTTGGTTGTTGATCTTGTGGTTTCAGCCCCGCTTGCGTGTCAGCAGGAAGAACACAGTCAGCAACACCACCGTCAGCCCCAAAAGGGCGGTCGAAATGGCGTTGACCTCTGGCGTCACCGCCCGGCGCAGCTGTCCCAGCATGTATGTGGGCAGCGTGTCCTGACCGGCGGATTTCACGAATTCGGTGATGACCACATCATCAAGCGATATGACGAAGGCCAGCATGGCGCCCGCTGCGATCCCCGGCGCCATCAGCGGCAGCGTCACCCGGCGAAACACCCGCCACGGCGTCGCATAAAGATCGGCGGCCGCGGTTTCATAAACCATGTCCATGCCTTCAAGCCGCGCGCGGATCGGCAGATACGCAAACGGGATGCAGAACGCCGCGTGCCCGGCCACCAGATAGGCCATGCCAGTGTATCCAGTGGCGACCTTGATCATTGAGAAAAAGATCAGCAGCGCCACCGCAGACACGATTTCAGGCACCATCAGCGGCTGGTTGATCATCGCATAGATCACCATACGCCCGCGATATGGCTTTACCCGCGTGGTCGCCAGCGCGGCCATGGTTGCGAACACCGTCGCGATGCCTGACGCCATGAAAGCCAGGTACAGGGACCGCAGCGTCGCTTCCTGCACCTGTTGGTTTTCCCACGCAACGGCGTACCAGTGCAGGGAGAACCCCTCCCACAATGCAACTGAATTGCCCGCGTTGAAGGAATACACCACCAGCGTCGCGATCGGGGCGTATAGCAGCACGAACGTAAGCGCGGCGATCGCGGTGAAGCCCGGCAGGCGCCGGACGGAAAACGGCCTGCGCGCCTTATCCATGGGGGTCGTCCTTGGCCGCATGGCGCACATAGATCATCAGCGCGCCCATCACGATGGCCAGCAGCGTGATCGACAACGCCGCGCCCAGCGGCCAGTTGCGCCCGGCGCCGAACTGCAATTCGATCAGGTTGCCGAGCATCATGTTCTTGCCGCCCCCCAGCACCCGCGGGGTCACATAGGCGCCAAGGCTGGGGATGAACACCAGGATCGTGCCCGCCACGATCCCCGGTTTCGCCAGCGGCAGAATGATCCGCCGCAGCACCGCCATGCGCGAGGCATAAAGGTCATACGCCGCCTCAACCAAACGGAAATCCAGACGTTCAAGCGACGCATAGACCGGCAGAACCATCAGCGGCAGATACACATAAACCATGCCGATCAGCACCGCACCGTCGGTGTAAAGGATCTGAATTGGCGCCTGGATCACCCCCAGCCCGATCAGGGCAGAATTCAGCAGCCCCTCATTCTTGATCACTTCCATGATCGCGAAGGTGCGGATCAACAGGTTGGTCCAGAACGGAATGGTGATCAGAAACAGCCACATCGCCCGCTGGGATTTCGCCCGCGTGGCGATGAAATAGGCGGTGGGAAAGCCCAGCACAAAGGCCAGCACCGTGGTGATCGCCGACAGCCGCACCGACCGCCAGAAGATCCGCAGATGCGCGTCGGCCATGCCGAGCGTGTCGTCAAAGATGTCGCGCTGGAACAGAACCTGGAACCAGCCTTGGCCGGACAGCTGCCGCTCCACCCCGCCATAATCGCCCGCGGCAAGGAACGAATAGGCCAGCACAATCAGCAATGGCCCGCCCGCCGCGCAGAACAGCAGGATCAATGCCGGGGCGCTGAGCAGCCAGTTGCGGCGCAGTTCGGCGCGGCGCGCGGCGATTTCGCCCGGGGCAGGGGGTGGCGCGTCGGTCATCGCGGTCAGTCCGCCAGCAGGCGCACGGCGCCGGGGGCAAATGTGATGCCAACCGCGTCGCCGGTCTTGATCGGCGCCTCGCCATCAGGGGCGTTTTGTATGCGCGCGGTCACGATTTCTCCGGCTGGAAGGCGCAGGCGGAAATGGGTGTCGGTGCCGAAATAGATCACCTCTTCGGCCACGGCGCGCATGGCACCGTCGGCGTCCGGGGCGGTCAGGCGCACATGCTCTGGCCGGATCACCACGCTGACCTGTCCGGTGCGCGTCAGGCCCGGCGCGCCAACGCGCACGCCGCCGGGCAGCACCAGCGTCACGCGGCCGTCGGCGGCGCGCTCCACCTTGGCGGTCAGGAAATTGGTCTCGCCGATGAAACTGGCCACAAAACGGTCCGCAGGCGCGTCGTAGATGTCGCGCGGCCCGCCGATCTGCAATATCTTGCCGGCCTTCATCACCGCAATGCGGTCGGACATGGTCAGGGCTTCCTCCTGATCATGGGTGACGAAAACGAATGTGATGCCGGTTTCGGTTTGCAGGCGCTTCAGTTCAATCTGCATTTCCTTGCGCAGCTTCAGATCCAGCGCTGACAGCGGCTCATCCAGCAGCAGCACTTTGGGCTGGGGCGCCAAGGCCCGCGCCAACGCCACACGCTGCTGCTGACCGCCTGAGATCTGCGCCACCTGCCGGTCGCGCATCGCGGTCATCTTCACCAGGTCCAGCATCCGGTCCACGGTTGCCGCGATCTCAGCCTTGGGACGGCCCAGCATTTCCAGGCCAAAGGCGATGTTCTGCGCGACCGTAAGATGCGGGAACAGCGCGTAGCTTTGGAACACCGTGTTCACCGGGCGCTTATAGGGCGGCAGGTCTGAGATATCGACGCCGCCCAGTTCAATCGCCCCGGCGCTGGGGTGTTCAAACCCCGCGATCAGCCGCAACAGCGTGGTTTTCCCGCAGCCCGAGGGGCCCAGCAGCGTGAAGAATTCGCCCTCACGGATGTCCACTGACACGTCGTCCAGCGCCCGAAACGCGCCGTCCTTGCCCGGAAAAATCTTTGAGACATTCCTGGCCGCAACGGCAATGGTGCCGTGCGTGTCGAGCCGGGGTAACGGGCTGGTTTCGCCGCGCATGCGGGCTCCTGTCATTCGCGGCCGGGGTGGACGCGTTGATCAAATGGTAAACAGATCGTGAGCATACACAAGCATTTTGCCGCGGATCATTTGCCGGACATGGCCGGGCGCCGGCCGAACCATGGCTGCGCCTGCTCCAGCTGCCCCGCCAGCGCCATCAGCAATTCATCCGCGCCGTAGGCGGCCGCGAAATGCACCCCGATCGGCAGGCCCGCATCGGTCCAGTGCAGCGGCAGGCTGACCGCCGGCTGGCCTGAGGCGTTGAACACCGCGGTGAAGGGCGAATAGTCAAAACACCCGCCCGGCCCCATGCGATAGGCGACGTAATCTTCGAATTCCGGGCGCGAATGGGCGAAGCGGCCGACCTCAGCCGGTGGCTCGGCCAAGGTGGCCGACAGCAGGACATCGCAGCCCAGAAACACCCGCGCCATCTGGCGACCATAAGCGTGGATCTGGCCCACCGCGGCAAGGTAATCGGCACCGTCCAGCTGCATGGCGCGCAGGCAGGCACCGCGTGCGACGGGTTCGATCAGATCAAGCCCGTGGTTGGGCAACCCTTCAGCCTTCGCCTCGGCGCGCACCCATTTCCAGGTGCCGCAGGCGACGATGTCGGTCCATGCGCGCATCATCGCGCCGTGGTCGGCATCGGGCAGGGCGTGGTCCACATGGTGGCCCAGATCGGCCAGCAGCGCGCCCGCGCTTTCCACCGCCGCGCGGCAATCGGCATGGATCGGCTGGCCGAGGAAATTGGTCGTGCACATCCCGATCCTGAGCGGCCCCGGCGGGCGCGCCAGCGCTGCGGCGAACCCGGTGGCCAAAGGCGGTGCCACATAAGGCGCGCCCAGATCAGGCCCCTCGACCGCGTCCAGCAATGCGGCCGTGTCGCGCACAGACCGGGTCAGAAACCCGTCAGTGGCCATCCCGGCCCAACCCTCGCCCGCATCGGGGCCTTCGGGCAGACGCCCGCGCGTTGGCTTGAACCCCACCAGCCCACATGCTGACGCCGGGATCCGCACCGATCCGCCGCCGTCAGACCCGTGCGCTGCGGGTACGATCCCCGCCGCCACCGCCGCCGCCGACCCGCCCGATGACCCGCCTGAGGTCCGCCCCGTGTCCCACGGATTGCGCGTCGGCGCGCCGTACACCGCCGATTCCGTCACCACCCCGATGCCACCTTCGGGCGAGGTGCCACGCGCGAACATCGCCACCCCGGTTTTGCGCAGGCGCGCGATCAATTCGTCATCATGGTCATGGACCGTGCCGCGCAGCAGCCGCGATCCGTTATTGGCCGGCAGCCCCACCGCCGCGGCCCCAAGGTCCTTTAGAATGAACGGCACGCCCGTGAACGGGCCATCCGGCAACCCGGCGGCGATGGCGGCGCGGGCGGAGTATTCGGCGATGTTCACCACGGCGCAAAGCGCGGGGTTCAGGGTTTCAACCCGCTCCAACGCCCGGTCCAGCAATTCGTCTGGCGTCACGTCCCCCGCGGCCACCAGGGCTGCCAGCGCGGTGGCGTCGCAAGCGTCATAGTCGTCGATGCGCATGAATTTGATCCCTGTTGCCACGTTCTCTTCAGCCTGCGCGTCGGCGCGAAGAATGCAATCCCCCTTGAAGGCGGCACCGCAGATTACCCGGCTGCGTGGGCTCAGACCGCGCGCAGCGCGAACCCGGCCAGCGCGGCGCAGAACAAGATGTTGCAGGCCCAGACCTGCGCGATCAGCCGTTTGCGGCCGGGGATGCGGGACCAACGGTCAGTCATAATCGAACCTTTCCGACAGGATCTGCCCGGCGGGAATGCCGAGGGCAATCAAAGCGTCCTCAACCGAGGCGAGCATCAGCGGCGGGCCGCACAGCACATAAAGCCAATCGCGCCGCGCGGGGGCACCGAACAGGTCCGCGATCAGCGCCGGATCGATCCGCCCGACGCGCCCGGTCCAGCCCGGCGGGGGGGCACCCAGCACATGGGTCACCTCGACGCCCATATCGGCGAACCCATCGAGTTCGGCGCGGCAGGGCAGCCCGGCCTCCTGCCCTGCGCCGCAGACCAGCGCGCAGGGGCGGGCGTGGCGGTCGATCCGCATCTGTCGCAGGATGCCCAGCATCGGCGCGATCCCGACTCCGCCCGCGATCAGCGCAATGCCGGGGGCCTTGCGCCCGGCGATGGTCAGGTGCCCGAACGGTCCTTCGACATGGACCTGCGTGCCCGGCGCGATCTGGCCGATCTGGTTGGTGAAATCGCCCAGCTCCTTGATCACAAAGCTGATGTCGGGCCCCGCGCCGGGGGCGGAGCTGATGGAGAACGGGTTCTCGTTCAGCGAGAACGGCGAATGGCCCACATTGATCCACGCAAACTGGCCTGCAAGATAGCGCATCCCGTCATGGCCATCGGGGGTCAGCGTTACCTCCCACGTCCGAAGACCTGCGGGGACGACCGCGCGCACCCGCCACGGGCGCGCGGTTTGCATCGCCGGTTTGACCGCATAGACCCAGACCAGCGACAAGGTGGCCACCGCGAACAGCCCGATCCACAGATTTGCCAGCGCCGGGTCCTCAGCGTAGCGCCCAGCCTTCAGCGTGTGGTGCAGCAGCAGCCCCGCGATTGCCAGCGCGCCTATCCCGTGCAGCAGCCGCCAGCGTTCGTGGCGCCATTTCAGATCGTCCCTCCGCATTGAGGTCAGGACAAAGGCCGGCAACAGCACAAATGCCGCGATCCCCGACCACAGCGCCGACATATCAAAGGTCAGCGACAGCGCGCGGGTCGGATCGCCCGGCATGGCGGGGTTGAACGGGCCCGCGTAAAGGAACGGATGCACCATCGCCAGCACCAGCGCACTGCGCGCAAACAGCTGGTGGAACCGCATGGTCACATCCATGCCCACCCCGCCTGAGATGGTGCGGAACCGTCCCGACAGCAGAAACTCGGCCAAGATGATGGAATAGGCCAGCATCCCCGCGCCTGACGCCAGATCGTTCCACACCCCCCGCGGCGGCCGCGCCCCGGCCCATGCCAGCGCCAGCGGCGCCAGCGTGGCACAAAGATAAAGCGCGCCCAGCGCCAGTGGGGGCAACATGGGGCGCGGCGCGGCGGTGCGGTCTGTCATGGCATGGCCTTTTTATCAACGTCTTGGACCTGCGCGGATCTTAACGCGCGCGGGGCCGCATCTGGTGCGCGATCTGCCGGTCAGGGCGCCGCAGGCGTGACGTGCGTTCCGCCAGCCGGAAACGCGTTCTGTGGGTTTTGACATATTCACGCCCCATTGTAGCATCGTTCCACTGCGACCTGCGATTCCGCCCTGCGGAACCGGCAGGATGCGCAGGGGTCAGATGAGACGCCGATCTAAAGACGGCGCCCTTTCGGGGGACGCAACGTCCGGCGCGCCAAGGCCGTATCCTGGGAGGAGACCCAAATGACTGATCTGAAGTTGAACCGCCGCCGCCTGTTGACCGTGGGTGCCGGGGCCGCTGTTGGCGGGCTGGCCGCGCCGTCGCTGGCGACCGCGCAGGGCAAGACCACGACGTGGAAAATCCAGACATCCTGGCCCGGCGGCGCTGGCCTTGCGATCTTCAAGGACTGGTGCGCAACCATCAAGGAAAAGACCAACGGGGAAATGGAATTCATTCCCTTCGGCGCCAATGACGTGGTTGGCGATTTCCAGCTGTACGACGCGGTGAAGAACGGCGTGTTGCAGGCCATCAACCCGTTCACCATCTATGCGCAGGGCATCATTCCCGCGGCAACGTTCCTGACATCTTATCCGCTGGGCCTGCGCAACCCGCATGAATGGGATGTGTTCTATTACGGCCTCGGCGGGCTTGAAATTGCGCGCGAACTTTACGCCGCTCAGGGCATGCATTTCGTTGGCCCGATCCATCACGGCCCGAACATCATCCACTCCAAGGTGCCGATCCGGTCGATTGACGATTTCCGTGGCCGCAAGATGCGCCTGCCCGGCGGCATGGTTGCTGAGGTCTTCACCGAAATCGGCGCGGAAACCACGGTTCTGCCCGGGTCGGAAATCTTCCCGGCGCTGGAAAAGGGCACCATCGACGTGGCCGATTATGTCGGCCCGGCGGTGAACTACTCGCTCGGCTTCTCTCAGGTCACCAAGTACATCTCCATGGGCCCCCCGGGATTCATGTCGCTGTATCAGCCGGTCGATTTGATGGATCTGACCGTTGGCGCCGACGCTTGGGCCGCGCTTCCCGCGCATCTCAAGCAGTTTGTCGAAATGGAATGCCACGTCTATTCCGACATGCACCATGCCGCAATTCAGGCCGCCGATCAGCTGGCATGGGCCAAGTTTGAAGCTGACGGCACCGAAGTGACACGCCTGTCCCAGGATGATGTGGAGCTGATGACCGAGGTCGCAGCGCCGATCTGGTTCAAATACGCCAACCGCGACAAGAACGCGGCGCGCGTGTTCGACATTCAGCTGAAATACATGCTGTCTGGCTCGCTCGGCTACATCGACGAGGGCCTGATCAAGGGCCTTGAGCTTAAGCTCTGATCTCAGCGCGCCCATCAGGTCGACCGCGCCGCCCCATGCTTTGGGGCGGCGCCCCTTGCCGTCCGAGATCCGGGCAAAGGACACCCCATGCCGTCGCTCAATTTCATTCTTCCGCACTGGCTCTATTGGGCCGGGCTGGTCGTGTTTCCGCTGCTGGCCATGGCGCTGGCGCGGCGGACGCGCCCGGCTGAGAAGACCTATTCGGTCTGGCTCGGCTGGCTGATCCTGCTGACCGGGGGGATCCTCGGGCTGCACCGGTTCTATATGAAGAACCTGTGGGGCCTGCTGTTCCTGCCGGTGTTCGCCTGCATCCTTTACGCCAACGCGCAGGAACGCACCGCGCGAGAGGCATATTCCAACGCCGCCAACACCGTGCGCGTGGCGGAGCGCACCATCGATCGCGAAGAACCCCGGCTGGACAGCGCGCGTGCTGAAATCGGCGATCTCAGGGCCGAGATGGCCGGGATTGAGGTGGGCAGCTTCGCGGAGAAAAGCGCGGCGCGGCGGCTCAAGCGTGCTGAGGACCGTATCGTCACCGCCGAAGACCGCATCGCAACGTCAAAGGCTGAGCTGATCACCGCCACCCCGATCGCGGAACACAGGGCGGCAGAGCGGGCCTTTTGGGGCCAGGCCGCGCGCTATGCGTTCTATACGCTGTTGGCGGCCATCGTGCTGGATGCGGTGCTGATGCCGATGCTGGTCGCGGCGGCCAAGGTGCGGCTGGCGGCCAATCCGCCTCCGGTGCATGTGGTCGCAATGGGCGATGATCAAGTCGATATGGGCGCGGGCGCCGATGCCGACGCGGCCAAGGTCACCAAAGGCTGGACCGGGTGGATCGACCGATTGTCACTGTATGCGGGCGAATTCGTCAGCTACTGGGCAGTGATCGCGGTGTTCGTCTACTATTATGAGGTGATTGCGCGCTACGTGTTCAATTCACCCACCAATTGGGCGCACGAATCCATGTACCTTATGTTTGGTATGCAATACCTTATCTCTGGCTCCTACGCGATGCTGAGTGAAAGCCACGTGCGCGTCGATGTGTTTTACGCCACCTTCTCAGACCGCAAAAAAGCCATCGTGGACCTTTCGACGTCGGTGTTCTTCTTCATCTTTGCCGGAACGCTGTTCTACACCGGCTGGATTTTCGCCATGGACAGCATCGCGGTGCCGACCGGCAATGCGGGCCTGTCGGAATGGGCGCGCGGGCAGGCGGGCTTTGGTGAGGCGCTGGGCAGGCTTGGCTCTGACATCGCCGACAGCTCAATCCGTTTCGGTGAAATCAGCTTCAACGAATGGGAGGTCGCGCTCTGGCCAATGAAATTCATGATGGTCGCCGGAGGAGCGCTGTTGCTGCTTCAAGGTGTCTCAAAGGTCGCGCAGGATGTGCGCGTCCTTGGCCGGGGGGCTTGAACCATGGGTCTTGAAATCTCGATTGAGTGGCTGACGCTCATCATGTTCGGCAGCTTGCTGGTGCTGCTGATGGCCGGTCTGCCGCTGGGGTTTGTCACCGGCGGTCTGGCCTGCGTGTTCCTGTTCGTGCTCGGCGATGCAGACGCGCTCAACATCGTGCCCAGCCGGGTGTTCCCGCTGATGACCAATTATCAGCTGTCGGCGATCCCGTTGTTTATCTTTATGGCGGCCATGCTTGAACGGGCAGGGCTGATCAATGAGATGTTCGACGTCATCTACAAGGTGCTCGGCGGCGTCAAAGGCGGGCTGGCATCGGCGACGATCATCGCATCCACCATCCTTGCGGCCATGGTTGGGGTGATCGGTGCGGCGGTGGTCACCATGGGCATCATCGCGCTGCCGGCAATGCTGCGGCGCAATTACGACCCGCAGATCGCCATGGGGTCGATCATGGCGGGCGGCACGTTGGGCATCCTGATCCCGCCCTCGATCCTCGCGATCATCTATGCGGTGGTGGCGGAGCAGTCGGTCGGCGAATTGTTCATCGGCGCGGTGCTGCCGGGGCTGCTGCTGTCGGGCCTGTATATCGCGTATGTGACGGTGCGCTGCTACATCAACCCCCAGCTTGGCCCGCCGATCCCGATGGAGGAACGCGTGTCCTTCACCGGCAAGCTCAGACTGCTTGGGGGGATGGCTGCGCCGATCTCGCTGATCGTCATCGTGCTCGGGGTGATCTTTTCCGGCGTCGCGACGCCGGTTGAGGCAGCTGGCATCGGCACATTCGGCGCCTTCATCGTGGCGGCAATCCATCGGCGGCTTGATTGGGCGACGGTGCGTGAGGCGTGCGTAACCACGCTGAAAGCGTCGGCCATGGTCATCTGGATCATGTTTGGCGCGACCATCTTCGTTGGGCTCTATGTTCTCGAAGGCGGTCAGCAATTTGTGCAGGAGGCGCTGGAGGGCACCGGTTTCGGTCCCTGGGGCATCCTGATTGTCATGCAGATCGTGCTGGTGGTCCTGGGCATGTTCCTTGACTGGGTTGGCATTCTGCTGCTGTGCGTGCCGATCTTTGTGCCGATCATCAAGGCGCTTGGGGCGCAGGCCTTCGGGCTTGGGAATGAAGGCGATCTGGTGCTGTGGTTCGGGGTGCTCTACCTCGTGAACATGCAGATGAGCTTCCTATCGCCACCCTTTGGCTATGCGCTGTTCTATCTGCGCGGGGTGGCCCCGCCCGAAATCCCGATGTCCTCAATCTTCAAGGCGGCGCTGCCGTTCCTGGCGATCCAGGTGTTCGGGCTGGTGTTGTGTATGCTCTATCCATCGATCATCACATGGTTGCCACAAATCATGTATGGCTGACGCAGCCCTTGATCCAAGATGCGGCCCGGGACCCCAAAAGGCCCGGGCCGCATTCGTTTTCAGGGCGTGCGGCGCCATGGCAGCCGCGGGCGCACCCATCCAGCCCGCCAGAACAGCCCCACCATGGTCAGCCCTGACAGCGCCATCGCTGCCAACGCGATCGGATAGCCGAAATACCAATGCAATTCTGGCAGGTTCCACGGGGACGCAGTGTCAAAATTCATGCCGTAGACCCCGGCGATGAAGGTCATCGGCATAAAGATGGTAGAGATGACGGTCAGCACCTTCATCACCTCGTTCATTTTGTTGCTGACTGAGGACAGATGCAGGTCCACCAGCCCCTGCGCCACCTCACGGTAGATTTCCACCATGTCCATCTGCTGCACACAGTGATCGGCGCAATCGCGCAGATACAGCCGCGCCTCGCTGGTCATGCCCGGCAAGTCTTCTCGCAGCAGCGCGTTGATCGCGTCGCGTTGGGGCCAGAGCGCGCGCCGCACGTCCAGCATTTCGCGCTTCAGGCTGTGGATGTCGGCGATCAGGCGGGTGTCGGCTGCCTCGATCACCCGTTGCTCCAGCGCCTCGGTCCGGTCGCCATATTGCTCCAGCACCGGGAAATACGCGTCCACCATCGCGTCGATCAGCGCGTATAGCAGATAGCCCGCGCCGCCGCCCATGATCCGCGCGCCCTTCAGGCGCAGCCGTTCGCGCACCGGGTCAAAGCAATCGCCGTGGCGCTCCTGAAACGTCAGCAGGAACCCGTCGCCCAGCACCAGGCTGATCTGCTCGCTGTCAAATCCCGGGCCGGGAACCGGCAGGCGCAGGACCACCAGAACAAAGCCGTCATAGATCTCGGTCTTGGGGCGCTGGTGGGTGTGCACGATGTCGGCGATCGCCAGGGGGTGCAGGCCGAACCGCTCGCCGATGTCGCGCACTGCGTTCACATCTGCCAGCCCCTGCACGTCGATCCAGTCGGTTTGCCCGCTATGGAGCGGCAGGGGGGCGGATGGCGCCGGCGTGCTTTCATGCATCAGGCCCGACGGCCCATAGGACATCAGGCGCAGCCGCGTGGGCGTCGCGCCCGGCGCGCTGACCAGCGTTCCGGGCGCCTGTCCCGCCTTGGGGCGCAGCGGGTGGCGGCGGCGCTTGCGGGTTTTGATCATGGGGCGCTGCCCGGCGTACCGATGTCCCACATCAGCCCGGTCATTCCCCGCAACGCATCACGGCTGAGCGAGACCAGAGTATGTTCGTCCGGTGCGTGCTGAGAGCACGCGCGGTAGCTGTGCGGCACCCACACCGTTGGCAGCCCGAGGATGTCCGCAAAGCAGTCATTGGGCAGCGATCCCGCAAGGTTTGGCAGGATGTGCGGCGCGGATCCGGCGGTTGCTTCAAGACTGGCGGCCGCGAACCGCACCCATGGATGGTCGGGCGACAGCCGCGTTGCCTTGAACGCGACACCCGCGTCAGGGGCGATCTGCACGGCCGCAAACCCATGCGCGTCCAGATGGCGGCGCAGGGCGGGCAGCACATCGTCCATATCGGTGCCGACCACGAAACGCAGTTGGCAGGTCGCGCGGGCCGACGCGCTGATCGCGTTCACCGGCGCCTCAGGCACGCCCGATTTCATGGCCAGCACCGCGAAGCTGTTCCAGCCATAGGCGCGCTCAGCCGGGGTCAGGCTTTCTTCGCCCCAATCAAGATCCACGCGCGGCGCGTCGCTGTCGGCCACCGGCAGACCCTGCAGCGCGGCGCGGATGTCGGGGGTCAGGCTGGTGGGGCGCCATTCGGGGATCTGAATCTGGCCGCGCTTGTCCACGATGCAGGCGATGGCATGGGCCAATATCGTCGCAGGGTCGGCCAGCAGACCGCCCCAGTTGCCCGAATGATGCGCGCCGCTGCGCAGATCGACGACCAGATCAAAATTCACCCCACCGCGCGACCCCATGAACAAGGTCGGCGTGCCCGGCTGCAGGCGCGGGCCGTCGGACGCGATCAGCACATCGGCGGCCAGATCATCGTGGTGCGCGGCGCAAAAGGCGGCCAGCCCCGGCGATCCGACTTCCTCAGACATCTCCATGATCAGGCGCAGGTTGAACCCCAGGCGCCCGCGGGTCGCCAGCACCGCGCGCAGGGCCGCGAGGTTGATCAGATGCTGGCCTTTGTTGTCGGCGGTGCCGCGGCCATACAGGCGGTCGCCCTCAGCGGTCACCGCGAACGGGGTCAGGCCGGCGCGCCATTGGTCGTCCTGCCCGCGCACCACGTCGCCATGGCCATAGGTCAGCACGGTCGGCAGCGCGGGGTCTTCGATCCGGGCGCCGATCAGCAGGGGGCCGCCGCGCGGGTCGGGGTTGTCGTGGATCGTCGTGGTCATCCCCAACGCGTCCAGCCGCGGGACCATGGCGTCGGCCAGATAGGCGCGCAGGTCGGGGCCGCGCGCGGGGTTTTGGCTTTCGGTCGGGCGGGCCACCAGATCGGCCAGTTCGGCCGCGAAACCGCCCTTGTCGAACCAGTCGGAGGCGCTGGCAATGGCGCGCGCGCGTGTGGGGTTGGTCATGGGATGCTCCTGCGGTGCGATGTCTTCAAATCTTCACTACCCCGGCGCGCCGATCCGCGGCAAACATTCGCGTCCCTCGCGCACGGAGCCGCTACGATGACCTTTGATCTGTTCAATGCCCCCGGCCGCTTTCACCGCGGCAACCTGCACACCCATTCCGATCTGTCAGACGGGGTGCTGAGCCCTGAGGAGGTCTGCCGCCGCTATCGTGCGGAGGGCTATGACTTTATCGCGCTGACCGACCATTTCATCGGGCGCTACGGCTATCCGATTGCCGACACGGTCCCATTCCGCACCGACGGATTCACCACCATTCTGGGCGCCGAAATCCATTCCGGTGCCATGGAGAACGGTGAGCTGTGGCACATCCTTGCTGTCGGGTTGCCCGCTGATTTTGGCCCATCCGATTCGCCAGACTTTCTGCCCATCGACGCGCAGGAAACCGGGCCGGAGCTGGCCGCCCGCGCCCGCGCCGCCGGGGCCTTTGTAGCGGTCGCGCATCCGCAATGGTCAGCGCTGACCCTGGCCGACGCACGCAGCATCGAAGCGGCCCACGCCATTGAGATTTACAACCATGGCTGCCATGTGGGCGCCGACCGCGCCGATGGGTTCCACGCCTTGGACCAATTGCTGTCTGAGGGCCGCACCCTGACCGCCATCGCCACCGATGACGCCCATTTCACCGAACCCGACCATTTCGGCGGCTGGGTGATGGTGAAGGCGATGGAAAATACGCCCGAGGCGCTGCTGGCGGCCCTGAAAGCGGGCGCATTCTATTCCAGCCAAGGGCCGGAGCTGCGCGGCATCCGCCGCACCGGTGACACGCTGGACATCGATTGCTCTGCCGCCGCCACGGTGATCGTGCAGGGGCGCGGGTCGGCCGCATCGGCGGTGCACGGGGTGTCGATGACCCGCGTGTCGATCCCGCTGGGGCGGCTGGTGCTCAGCCCATGGCTGCGGGTCACGGTGGTGGACCGGGCGGGAAAACGCGCGTGGTCGAACCCGATCCACGGGTGATGGGGCTGCGTGGGCGATGGCGCGCAGGATGCCCCTGGGGTCAGGGGGCTAGGGGCGTGCGTGATGGTGGGGATTTGGCAAAACCGTGGCCCCCGCGGCGTTCAGCCCGCGCATGGCGTGTGCGCCAGAATCAGGCGTCGTCGGCCTTGTCGGCCATCATCTTGGTGCCGCGCGCCCTGTTGCACCGCGCCGTCTTTGTCCCTCGCGGCGCTTGGTCAGGGGACGTGGGCAAAGCTTTGGGCACGGGCGCGGGTCCAGCGCAGGGCGTAATCGGGGCTTTCACAGGTGCCGTCGATCAGACAGCCGAGGGGCAGGTGCGGATAGGCCACGTCGCCGGTCACCGTGGCGCCGTCCTGCTGGCGCACGTTGAAATGCATTGGGGCCAGCTGTTCAGGGTGCATGAGGCCCGCAGCCCCGACCATGTCGCGCACTGCCTTCAGGGTGTTTTCGTGAAACCGGGCCACGCGTTCGGCCTTGTCGCCCACATCCAACGCGCGCTGGCGCAGCGGATCTTGGGTCGCAACGCCGGTGGGGCAGGCGTTGGTGTGGCAGGCCTGCGCCTGAATGCACCCGATTGAGAACATGAACCCGCGCGCCGAATTGCACCAATCGGCCCCCAGCGCGCAGGTGCGCGCGATGTCGAAGGCGGTGACCAGCTTGCCCGCGGCGCCGATCTTGATCTGATCGCGCAAACCCGCGCCGCGCAGGGTGTTGTGGACAAGGGTCAGCCCCTCGACCAACGGCGTGCCGATGTGGTTGGAGAATTCGAGCGGCGCAGCCCCGGTTCCACCTTCGGCCCCGTCGACGACGATGAAATCAGGGACGATGCCGGTTTCGATCATCGCCTTGACCATGCACATGAATTCGCGCCGATGGCCGATGCACAGCTTGAACCCGACAGGTTTGCCGCCCGACAGATCGCGCAATTGGCCCAGAAATTCCATCATCTCGATCGGGGTCGCAAACACCGAATGCCCGCCCGGTGATATGCAGTCTACGCCCATGAGCACGCCGCGGGCCTTTGCAATCTCTGGCGTGACTTTTGATGCGGGCAGCATGCCGCCATGGCCCGGCTTGGCGCCTTGGGACAGCTTCAGTTCGATCATCTTGACCTGATCGGTGGTTGCGATGGCGCGAAATTTCTCAGGATCAAAATTGCCGACAGTGTCGCGGCAGCCAAAATAACCGGTGCCAACCTGAAACACGATGTCCCCGCCATGGGTCTGGTGATAGCTCGATAGCCCGCCCTCGCCGGTGTCATGGGCGAAACCGCCCAGCTTGGCGCCCTTGTTCAGCGCCATGATGGCGTTCGCCGACAGGGCGCCGAAGCTCATGGCCGACACGTTATAGAGCGAATGGGAATAGGGTTTCGCGCATTGCGATCCGCCGACATTCACCCGGAAATCCCAGCTTTCGGGATGGGTGCCGATCACCGAATGGGTCAGCCACGAATACCCCGCGTCATAGACCCGCTGGCGGGTGCCAAAGGGGCGTTTGTCCTCAACACCCTTGGCGCGCTGATAGACGATGGAGCGTGCCTCGCGGCTGAACGGTTCTTCGTCCTGATCGCTTTCGATCAGATATTGCCGGATTTCGGGCCGGATGCCTTCGAACAGCCAGCGCATGTGGCCGATGACCGGATAGTTGCGCAGCAGCGAATGGTGGGTCTGGGTCACGTCCTTGATGCCGACAATGGTCAGCAATCCGAAGACGATCGCCAAAATGAACATCCATGGCCACACAAGGCCGAGCGCCAGAAAAATCAGGCAGCCTATGGCCACCGCCGCAAAAGCCGAAAAGCGTTCCATCGGTCGTCTCCCGCCGGGTCAGATGTTTAATATATCAGTACATATGTTGCGTAAAGCGGTGCCCATCATGAGACGGTAAACCGATTAAGGAAAGACTGATCCACAGTTGGACTGTCATCAGGGTTGCATATTGTGATTTGACATAACAATTTCTGCGCATATCATGATTGCCAACATGCAGGTGCCATCCGTCCGCCAGGTGCCAAAGCCCGCGCGCCTGGCCGTTGAAAAGGACCGCAGCCGATGACCGGTTTTCCCATGCTCGACATTTCGGTCACCGGCGTGCATCGCGGTGCTGACATTGAACCGCCCCGACAAGCGCAACGCCATGTGTGACCAGCTTTTGCGCGACAACGACGCCTTCTTCTCCGCCCGGCCCGAAGGGGTGCGGGTGGTGCCTCGGTGCAGGGTGGCCGCCTTCTGGGCGCTGACCGGATGACGGAAATGATGCTGACTGGGCGCAGATATGGCGCTGAGGACGGCATGGCGCTGGGCCTCGCGCATTATTCGGTGGGCGTGGGCGAGGCGATGGATATGGCGGGAAAGGTCACTGAAAACGCGCCGCTGTCGAACTATGTGATGATCCAGGCGCTGGCGTGGATTGCTGACATGTCCAAGACCGACGGGCTGTTCACCGAAAGCCTGCGCGCCGCGCTGACCCAGACCTGCCCCGATGCGGCTGAGGGTCTGAGCGCGTTCCTGGAAAAGCGCCAGCCGACCTTTTGCTGACCCCCCGTCCTGACCCCCCCCGGAGCACAGCATGCCCACCAATCCCCCGGCCCTTGCAGCGACCCCAGCCGCCCCGCGCGCCGATGCGGCGCTGCGCAGTTTTGTCGGCTATAATATCAAACGGGTGTATATCGCGATTCAGGCCGATTTCCTTGTGACGCTTGACGAATTCAGCCTGCGCGCCACCACATTTTCGGCGCTGACGCTGATCGCGGCGCAGCCGGACATGACGCAAAGCCAGCTTGCCGCGGCGCTGTCCATCGAACGATCTGGCGTGGTGCTGATCGTGGATGAATTGGAAAGCCGCGATCTGATCTCCCGCAACAAGGTGCCGCGTGACCGGCGCACCTATGCGTTGCGCGCCACGTTGGCCGGGGTGCAGATGCGCGACAAGGCGGTGGAAAGGGTCCAGGCCCATGAACACCGCATGCTCGCGCATCTGTCGAACACGGAGCGTGAGGAACTGATGCGCATGCTGTCCCTGATCGAAGGCACCATCGGCGCCGCACCGTGACCACCCCCGCCATCATGCGCCGCACCGAAGGGCTGATCGCCCAAAACGTGCTGCGCCAGGTCTGCCCCGGTGGCGGAGCAATATTCCTTGATCCCCGGTGCCCATGGCCGTCTGCGCCATGTCATCGACATGATGGACCCGTGGACCCGTCGCTGGTCTATGTGGCCGACGCAGGCAGCTGCGCCGATGCGTTGGCGCTGGGCGTGATGGCAGGGCGTGAGGGGGTCGCAACCACCGGCGCCGTGCTGCGCGGGTGTCTGGCGGGGCTGGCGGCAACCTTCGCCGGGTCCTCAACCGGCATCGCGCGGGCGCTGGTATGTGCGAGCCGCCATCGCTTGAGGATCAGGAGATCACCGCCAAGGGCAACCTGAACCCGCGCCGCGTCCAAGCCCGCCGCGCCGATCTGGTGGCCCGTCTTTATGATGACAATGATCCCGCCGCCCTGCAGGTCTGAGGGGACAGTTTCATGATTGACCTCGCATCCGTCCGCGCCATTGATTTCCACATCCATGCGGAGGGCACCTGCCGCTGCCACGCCGATGATGGCTATGATGACCTGCAATTGATCACGGCGAAATATTTCGGCGCGCCTTGGGCGCATCCGCCGACCATCCCGGAAACCGCCGCGCATCACCGCGCACACAACATCGCCGCGGTGATCTTTCCGGTCGATGCTGAGGGCGAAACCAGTTGCCGGCGCTACAACAATTTTGAGGTCGCCGAGGCCTGCGCCTAGGAAGCCGACATCCTGATCCTGTTCGCGTTGATCGACCCGGCAAAAGGCAAGCTGGGCGCGCGTGAGGCCCGCGATCTGGTGGCCAATCACGGGGTGCAGGGGTTCAAGGTCCACCCGACCATGCAAGGGTTCTACCCCAACGACCGCATGGCCTACACGCTTTCCAAAGCGATCGCTGAGACCGGCAAGCCCGCCCTGTTCCACACCTGCCAGACCGGCGCCGGATCGGGGATGAGGGGCGGCAACGGAATGCGCCTGCAATATTCCAACCCGATGTATATCGACGACGTGGCGGTGGATCTACCGGACATGCCGATCATCCTCGCGCATCCCAGCTTTCCCTAGCAGGAGAAAGCCCTGTCCGGCGCCCAGCACAAGCCGAACCTCTATATCGTCCTGTCAGGCTGGTCGCCGAAATACGTCCCCGAGATTCTGGTGCGCTATGCCAACACGATGCTGAAGAAAAAAATGCTGTTCGGGTTGGATTGGCGGATGATCAGCCCTGAAAAATGGCTGGATGCGTTCGACAACGCGGCGTTCGGCAACGAGGTCCGCCCCGGCATCGCGAAAGACCACGCGGCGTGGCTGCTGGGCCTTTCATAACCCGCGGTTTCGCCCTCGGGGGGCATCGAGCCCCCGCTCAGGCGACGCGCGGCGGGCGCGCGGGCGCTATTCCACGGATGGCGCTTGGGCGGCGTCCTCGATCAACCCGCGCAGCCAGATATTCGCCGGGTCGCGGTCCGCCCCCGCGTCCCAATAAAGATATGTGTCCAGGGGCGGCGCCTCATAGGGCAGGGGTGCTGCGATCAGGCCCGGCGCGCCGCCGCCTGTGGGCGTGGTGAACATCAGGTCGGATTGCGCCGCCAGCGCCAGCGCCGATGTCGCCTGCTGGCACCGCGCCGCCACATGCCGCGCAAGACCAAGACGGGCGAGCGCCACGTCCTCAGGCCCCCCGCCACGGCGGCGCGTTGATACCAGAATGTGCCCCGCCGCCAGATAGCCATCCAATGTCAGCCCCCCGACCAGCGCCGCATGCCCGACGCGCGCCAGCACCACCAGCGGCGCGCGGCGGACGCGTTTGCGCATGATGCGCGCTGTCAGCGGCAGGAACACGTCCAAGGCACAGGCCAGCGCGCCAGATGTCAGCTCTGCCTCCAGGTGGCGTCGGTCATAGCGGGCTGAGGCCAGCGCGATCCCCGGCGCCTTCGTCATCGCGCCGGCCGCCAAGGCGGGAAACAGCGCGCCGTCCAGCAGCGGGTGCATGCCGATCAGCATGTGCGTGCGCGCGGCGCCCGGATCAAACGCCCCCAGCCCGGCGATGGTGGTATCGATGGTCTGCAAAGCCTCCCGGATCGGGCCGATCATCTGGCGGGCGGCGGGGGTCGGTTCCAACTGCTGGCCGCGGCGCACGAACAGCGGATCGCCCATCTTGTCGCGCAATCGGGCCAGCGCGTGGGACACGGTGGGTTGCGACAGGTTCAGCGCCTCAGCCGCGCGGGTCACGCCACCTTGGGAAAAGATCGCCTCAAACACCGTTAGCAGGTTCAGGTCAGCGCGGGATATATGCATTTCATCTATGACCTTCGCATGGATGCATTCATTTTACGGATGAATGCGGTCCAGTCAAACTCTGCGCTACACAGCAAAGGAGGCCGCCATGCATTTCGCCTATTCCGACAAGACCGAAACCCTACGCCGCCAGCTTCTGACCTTCATGGAGGATCACGTCATCCCCCGCCATGGCCAGTGGTTGCAGGAGGTGCACGCAGGCGTCTATCCGATCAGCTTCATGAACGACCTGAAGGCGCTGGCGCGCGAGGAAGGCCTTTGGAACCTGTTCCTGCCCCACCTGAAAGATGGCGAACCCGGAACCCGCCTGACCAACCTTGAATACGCACCCTTGGCGGAAATCATGGGCCGCCTGCCTTGGGCGTCTGAGGTGTTCAACTGCAACGCCCCCGACACCGGCAACATGGAGCTGCTGCACATGTTCGCCACGCCTGCGCAAAAGGCGCAATGGCTGGTGCCGCTGATGAATGGCGAAATCCGGTCGTGCTTTTCGATGACGGAGCCGGACGTGGCATCCTCAGACGCGACCAACATCACCACGTCGATCCGCCGCGATGGGGATGATTACGTCATCAACGGGCGCAAATGGTTCATCACCGGCGCGGCCAATCCGGCCTGCAAGGTGACGATCCTGATGGGCAAGACCGACTCGTCGGCGGACCCGCATCGCCAGCAATCCATGGTGCTGATCCCCATGGACGCGCCGGGCGTGAAGGTGGTGCGCAACGTGGCGGTGATGAACCACCACAGCCATATCGGCCATTGCGAGGTGGTCTATGAAAACGTCCGCGTGCCGGCCACGAACCTGCTGGGCGGCGAGGGCGATGGCTTTATGCTCGCACAGGCACGGCTTGGCCCGGGCCGCATCCACCACTGCATGCGCTGCATCGGAGAGGCCGAACTGGCGCTGGAACTGATGGCTGAGCGGGCGCTTGAGCGCAAAGCCTTCGGCAAGCACCTGTCGGAACAGGGCGTGGTGCAAGACGCCATCGCCCGGTCGCGCTGCGAGATTGAACAGGCGCGCCTGCTGGTCCTGAAAACCGCATGGATGATCGACAATGACAGCGCCAAGGCAGCGCGAAATGAGATCTCGATGATCAAGGCGGTGGTGCCCGCGATGCTGCAAGGCGTGGCGGACCGGGCGATGCAGGTCTTCGGTGCCATGGGGCTGTCGCCGGACACGCCGCTGGCGGACATCTGGACCTCAGCGCGCACGCTGCGGCTGGCAGATGGGCCGGATGAGGTGCACCTGCGCACCATCGCACGGCGCGAGATGAAGGCGGCGCAGGGAAATGCCGGGGCCTCAATCGCCTGGCTGACGCCACCCGATCGCAGTGCTGAGGTTGACCTGCGGCACGCGCGCGAAGCTGCCGAATAACGCATGGCGGGTCGGGCCGGGCCCAGATTATTCGCAGAATAATCTGCGGCGCCGTCCCGCGCGTTAAGCCGTGGGGGGCACGACCCGTCCCGCCTCGTCCACGCGGTCGGTCCAGACCTTGAATGCGACCAGTGGCGTCGGGCCAAAGATATGGGCCAGCGGCACGTCGGCCGCATCGCGCCCGCGGGCAATCAGCACCCGGCCACGGCGCGCGGCGTTGTTGCGTGGGTCGAACACATGCCATGCGCCGTCCAGAAACACCTCGATCCAGGCCGCCAGATCCATGTCCGCATAGGGGGGCGGCAGGCCGATGTCGCTGATATAGCCGGTGCAATAGCGCGCGGGGATGTTGAGACACCGGCACAGCGTGACCGCCAGATGGGCATAGTCGCGGCAGACCCCGCGTCCCTCGGCATAGGTTTCGGATGCGGTGCGGGTGGCGCGGGCCTGCATGTAGTCAAAGGCCACGTGGTCGTGCACGAAATCGCAGATCGCCTGCACCCGGCCCCAGCCCGGTTTTACCTTGCCGAACAGGCGCCAGGCCTCCTGCATCATCAGGTCGGTTTCGCAATACCGGCTGCCGATCAGGAATTGCAGCGCGTCTGAGGGCAGGTGGTCCACCGGGGTTTCGCGCGCCCATGGCGAGGCGGGGTCCGAGGCCCCGTCATCGCGGATCACGCCGTCCACCCGCAGCTTGAACCGTCCCGCAGGTGCGAGCAGCCGCGTGCACCAGTTGCCGAACCCGTCGTGATACCCGCGGGTCGGCGTCGGGGGATCTGATTGAACGACGTCTGGCGCCTCCATCCGTGCGGCTGCTGAGGCGTGGACCGTCAGCAGCGCGATCACTGGGGTCGGCTGCACGAAGTCGTAGATCATCTCGCAGCCAAGGTGAATGCGCATGGACGATCCTTTCGGACGCAGGGGGAAAAGCGCGTGCAGATGGCGACCCGGGCGCAGGTGGTGCGACCGCGAGTCGGGTGTTGTTCTGTTAACCTTAGGCGTGCGCCGCACCATATGACAGGCGCGCATCCGCGGCATACGGGTCGACAAGGGCGCGCGGCTCGGCCAGTTTCCCCGCGTAAGCAGCAAGGAGATCTCGCCATGACCGCACCGCGCATCCTGGTCGATGCCGACGCCTGCCCGGTGAAAGATGAGATCTGGAAGGTCGCCTTTCGCCGCAAGCTGCCCGCCCATCTGGTCGCCAACGCCTATCTGCGCGTGCCGGACCACCCGCTGGTGACAATGCAGACAGTCGGCGGCGGGTTCGACGAGGCCGATGACAAGATTGTGGAGCTGGTGACGCCGGGCGACGTGGTGATCACCGCGGACATTCTGCTGGCGGACCGGTGCCTGAAGGCCGGGGCCGCGGCGGTGATCGCGCCGAACGGCAAGCCGTTCACCGAAAATTCAATCGGGGCCGCCGTGGCGACCCGCGCGATCATGGCCGATCTGCGCGGGGTGGTCGGGGCCGAGGGGATCGGCGGGCAGGCACCGTTTTCAAAAAATGACCGGTCGCGTTTCCTGTCCGCGTTGGACGAGGCGCTGGGCCGGTTGCAACGCATGGGCTGACGCGGCACCAAGGCGGGGGGAGGCCAGACGCCTCCCCCCTGCGCCCCCCCTGCCGCCGCCATCGAAGCGGCGTCTGCGTCACAGGGCGGGCAGGGCACCCATGGTCTGCATCGCCTCGGCCGCGATCGCATAGGATTTCTGGCGCGCCGCGGGGTCGTGGATGGCGCCGGCGATGATGACCTCATCGGGTTCAAACGCCATCAGCAAGGCGCGCAGATCGTCGCGCACGCTGTCTACATCGCCCACCGCCGCGCAGCCGAGCGCATGGTTCACCGCCCCCAGAATGTCCGCGGGCAGCACCGCGTTGATGTCGCGAACTGGGCGCGGCAGCGGGCCGGGGCGCCCAAGGCGCAGATTGGCGAAGGCCTGCTGTGAGGAGGTCCGCAGATAGCGCGCGGTTTCGTCATCTTCGGCCGCGAACACGTTGAGGGCCATCATGAAATGGGGCTTTGCCAGATGCGCCGACGGCTGGAAGCGTTCGCGGTAGATGTCCGCGGCTTGGGACAATGCGTCGGGTGCGAAATGGGATGCGAATGCGTAGGGCAGCCCCAGATGCGCCGCCAGTTGGGCACCGTAAAGCGAACTGCCGAGGATCCAGATCGGGACATGCGTGCCCTCACCCGGCACCGCGCGGACCTGCGCGGCGGGGTTCGGGGTGCCGAGATATCCCATCAGCTCCATGACCTCAGCGGGAAAATCATCGCTGTTGTCACGCCCACGGCGCAGGGCGCGCATGGTCACGCCGTCTGATCCCGGCGCGCGCCCCAGCCCCAGATCAATGCGCCCGGGGTAAAGGGTTTCGAGGGTGCCGAACGCCTCGGCCACCACCAGCGGCGCGTGGTTGGGCAGCATGACACCGCCCGACCCGACGCGGATGCGGGTCGTCGCGCCGGCCACATGACCGATCACCACCGCGGTGGCGGCGCTGGCGATGCCGGTCATGTTGTGATGCTCAGCCAGCCAATAGCGGGTGTAGCCGAGGCTTTCCGCATGGCGCGCCAGCGCGGCGGTGTTGCGCAGCGCGTCGGCGGGGGTTCCGCCTGCGGGCACGGGCGACAGATCAAGGACGGAATAGGGGGTCATGGGGCCTCCGGGGCGATTTCGCTGGCCATTCTAAGCTTGCCTGACGAAAACGCCAGCCCCCGCGCCACTCCCCCCCGTTCGCCCGCCGTGTTTGCGCCCCCTGTTCGCGCCGCCCGTTCGCCCGCCCCGGCGAGGGGCCTTAGAATTCAACCTCGAGTTCTTCGATTTCCTCAGGCTCGGCGATGGCACCCGCGGTCCATTCCTTCATCAGATCCCATTCGAAGATCGCGTCGCAATATGCTTGCAGCTTTGGCGGCAGCTCGACGGCATAGGTGCGGAACCGCGTGCAGACCGGCGCATACATCGCGTCGGCGACCGTCAGGCGGCCAAACAGGAACGGGCCTTCGTTTTCATTCACCGCCAAGCATTCGGTCCAGATTTCCTTGACCCGTTCCACATCCGGGCGCGCGCCCGAGAATATCTTGAACGTCTTGTGCCGCGCCTTGAGGTTCATGGGCAACGCTGAGCGCAGGTTGTGAAAGCCTGCGTGCATTTCACCCGACACTGCGCGGCAATGGGCCCGGCGCGCGAGCTTTTTGGGCAGGATGCCCGCGTCCGGATACAGCTCATCCAGGTATTCGGCGATGGCCAGGGTGTCCCACACCTCCACGCCCTTGTAGTTCAGCCGCGGCACCCGCACCGTCGGCGACAGCAGCAGCAGTTCCTGCCGGTGGCCGGGATCATCGATGTCGACGGTAATCTCATCGAAATCCAATCCGGCCATTTTGCACAGCAACCAGCCGCGCAGCGACCATGAGGAATAGTTCTTGGATGAAATCGTCAGCGTCGGGCGGCCGGGCATGGGGGAGACTCCCTGAGAGATGGCTGTTGCGGTGCGTCAATATACTCTCGCGCTGCAGCGCCGGTTGCACTAGCCTTAAATTTCCGCACTCCCTGCGGCATCCGGAGGCGGCCATCGATGCTCTACCAATCCTATCAGCTGCATGACGACTTCATCCGCCCCATGCGACTTGGCGCGCAGTGGGCAATGGCGACCGGCATGACCGGCCCGATGGGCTGGGGACGCGGCGCTGGCCAGCGGACCCTCGCAACCTTTGAGATGATGTCGCGCTTCAAGCTTTCGCACACGCGGCCTGATTTCGCGATCACTTCGGTGCGGATTGGCGACCGTGACGTGAACGTGCATGAGGAAATCGCCCTCGACCTGCCATTCGGATCGTTGCTGCGATTCGTGAAGGAAGGTGAACCCGCCCAGCCCAAAGTGCTGGTTGTGGCACCGCTGTCGGGGCACTTTTCCACGCTGCTGCGGGGGACGGTGCAGACCCTGCTGCAGGACCATGACGTCTACATCACCGATTGGAAGAATGCGCGCGACGTGCCGGTGTCTGACGGCAAGTTCGGGGTTGAGGACCATGTCAGTTATCTGATCCGGTTTCTTGAGGAGATCGGCGTGGGGGGCCATATGCTCGCGGTCTGTCAGCCCTGCGTGCAGGCGCTGGCCGCCGTCGCGGTGATGAGCGAGGACAAAAACCCCTGCACCCCGCGCACCATGACCCTGATGGCAGGGCCGATCGATGTGCGCGAAAGCCCGACATCGGTAAACGATCTGGCCAATGAAAAACCGCTGAGCTGGTTCAAGACTCAAGTGATCGCCACCGTGCCGTGGCGCCACAAGGGACGTGGGCGGAAGGTCTATCCGGGTTTCTTGCAGCTGACCGGGTTCCTGACCATGAACCTGGAACGGCACAAGGCCGCGCACAAAAAGCTCTATGATCACCTCGCGGCCGGAGAAGATGACAAGGCTGAGAAGATCAAGACGTTCTATGATGAATATTTCGCGGTGCTGGACCTGACCGAGGAATTCTACGTTGAAACCATCGATCGTGTGTTCCAAAAGGCAGAACTGGCGACGGGCGACTTCACCTATAAGGGCCGCAAGGTCGATCCGACGACGATTCAGCGGACTGCACTGCTGACGGTCGAAGGTGGGCGCGATGACATCTGCGCGCTGGGCCAGACCGCGGCGGCGCATGACCTGTGCTCAAGCCTGCGGCCGCATCTGAAGCGGCACCATATGCAGGCGAATGTTGGCCATTACGGCGTGTTCAATGGCAAACACTGGAACAATGAGATCTACCCCGTGGTGCGCAACCTGATCCTGTCGATGGAGTGACCGCGCGCCATTTGCCGTGCTGAAGACGCCCCAAACGCAGCGCTGTGTTTGGGGCGTTTTCGTTTCAGAGATCGTGATTTAGCCGTTTGATAACCAAGGGACGCCGACGATGGCACTGCGATTCTCGATCTTTTCAAAAAGCTCTTTCTGATCCAAGGGCTTGGAGATCGGGAAAAGCCTGTCCTGTGGCGTCTCAGTCAACACGCCCATTGGGCTGGGCTGTGCGGTTGGTGCACCGGCTTCAGCCGGCAGTGGCGCAACATTCGGGGCCGCTGGCTGCGCAGGCATGGCGCGTGCGCGCAGGGCCACATGGGCTGGAAAAAGCCCCCGCTTTGTCATGGGTAACGCTTTGTGCATTGCGTCCTGCGCAGAGCGGCCTTGCCGGATCGTGCGTTGTCCGGGGCTGTCCCTCGGCCCATCTAACGTCTCAACAGACAATGGTTTTGGTCGGAAAGAAGGTCTTCCATGGCATACGCGCATGACGTCCCCCGGGTCCACGGACCCAGCCTGCTGCAGCGCATCGGCAACGGCTTCGTCAAATGGCTTGAGGCGGTGATGGAGGCCAGCCAGGCCAATCGCTGCCGGCTGGAGGCAGAGCGCCTTGAGCTGCTGAGCGATGATGACTTGGCGAAAATGGGTCTGCGCCGCGATCAGATCATGATGCACGCATTCCAGCGTTTCCTGTACCTGTGATCCGCGCCTGATCGGCAAACCGCACACCGCCCCGGACCAAAATCTGGGGCGGTTTTGCATTTCAGACCGGGGCGGCAAGGCCCAGCGTCGCGCGTGCTTCTTGCCAAGTGGCAGGGCGGCGGCCGTATTGCGCGGCGATCTCCACAGCGCGCTTCACCAGCGCGGCGTTTGACGGCGCAAGGTGGTCGCGGTCCAGGCGGATGTTGTCCTCAAGCCCGGTGCGCATATGGCCGCCCATTTCGGCACACCATTCGTTCAGCGTGCTTTGGTATTGCCCGATCCCGGCGGCGCACCATGTGGCCTCGGGCATCAGGCGCTTGGTGGTCTCAATCATGAAATCAAATGACGGACGATCAACGGGCATCGCGTTTTTCACGCCCATGACGAACTGCACATGCAAGGGGCCGTTCAGGCGCCCGTCACCGACCATCTTGGCGGCCTGAAAGATGTGCGACAGATCAAATGCCTCAATCTCAGGCTTCACGTCGTAGGTCAGCATTTCTGACGCCAGCCAATCCACCAGATCAGGCGCGTTTTCATAGATCCGGGTCGGGAAATTGTTGGACCCGACGGTCAAGGATGCCATGTCGGGGCGCAGCGGCAACATCCCGCCGCGTTCGCGCCCTGCGCCCGACCGCCCGCCGGTGGACAGTTGGATGACCATGCCGGGGCAGTGCTGGCGCAGCCCCTCCATCAACCGCCCGAAACGTTCGGGGTCTGAGGTGGGTTTGCCGCTGTCGTCGCGCACATGGCAATGGGCGATGGCGGCACCGGCCTCGAACGCCGCGTGGGTGCTTTCGATCTGTTCTGCGATGGTGACGGGCACGGCGGGGTTGTCGGCCTGGGTCGGGACCGATCCGGTGATCGCGACACAGATGATGCAGGGGTCGGACATTGAAGGCTCCTTGAAGCGTCGTGGTGGTCAGATGTCGAAGAACACGGTTTCGTCTGCGCCCTGAAGGCGGATGTCGAAACGGTATTGCCCCGGCCCGGTCGACTTGGCGACCAAGGTGGCGATGCGGTCCTTGTGCTCAATGCGGTTCAGGGCCGGATCAGTGGCGTTGGCGGCGTCTTCGTCGGGGAAATACATCCGGGTCTGAAGCCCGACATTGATCCCGCGCGCCACCACCCAGAACGTGATGTGCGGTGCCTGCATCCGCCCGTCATGCAAGCGCACGGGGCCGGGTTTGATCGTCTCAAAGGTAAATTCGCCAGTGTCGAAATCACCCGGAGACCGCGCCCAGCCAGTGAAATGCGGATCGGCCTGACCGCGGGTTTCGGACGGGGAATTGAACAGCCCAGCCGCGTCGGCCTGCCAGATTTCCACCATCGCGTCTTTCAGGGGCGTGCCGTTGCCGTCGATCACGGCGCCGGTGATGGTCACGCGCGCACCCTTGGCAGCGCCGGTGATCATGCGGGTGCCCAGATCTTCGGGATAGATCCCGGTGTTGCCGACAAAGTTCGGCGTGCAGCCGATATGGACATACGGACCGGCGGTCTGCGACGGAGATTCCTTCAACGCTTCAAATTTCTGCACCATGTCAGTTCCCCTCCAACCGGTTCTCGAATACCGTGGACCGGCGCCCGCGCAGCACAATGTCAAAGCGATACGCCATCGTGTCCATAGGAATGGTGTTGTTCATGTCCAAAGGTGCCACCAGCCGCGCGATGGCCGCCTTGTCAGGGATGGTGTTCACGATCGGGCAAATGTCGATCAGCGGATCGCCTTCGAAATACATCTGGGTGATCAGCCGCTGCGCAAACCCATGCCCGAAGACCGAGAAATGGATATGCGCCGGGCGCCAGTCATTGACCCCGTTGGGCCAAGGATAGGCACTGGGCTTGATGGTGCGAAAGCTGTATGTGCCGTCATCGGCCGAAATGGTCCGCCCGCAGCCGCCGAAATTGGGGTCGAGCGGCGCAAGATACGCATCTTTCTTATGCCGATACCGCCCGCCCGCATTGGCCTGCCAGCATTCCACCAGCGCGCCGGGCACGGGCCGGGCGTTTTCATCCAGCACACGGCCATGCACGATGATCCGCGGGCCGATCGGCTGCGCGCCGTTCTTGGCAAAGTTCAGGATCAGATCATTGTCCAGATCCCCGAGCAGGCCATGCCCAAACACCGGCCCGGTCATCTCGCCAGGGCCGTTGTCCAGCGAGATCAGCGGATAGGTGGGGGACCGCTTGAGCGAGGTTTTGTAGCCGGGGGTGTATGCGGGCGGGTGCCAGGTGCGGTCCCGCGGGAAAAACCCCCCTTTAGAGTTGGTGTCGGACATCGTCGTCTCCTCCGAACGGCCCGGGCCTTGTGGCGGGCCTTTGTGAGAGCGATTGCGCCGCGCCCCGACGGGCGGGCGGCGAAGCGAAAGGCGGTCCCGCACCCGCCGCAGTGATTGTCATACCCCGTATCGCGCCTGTGCGTGCCGGGATTTTGGCGTCCGGGCGCAGGGTTGCTGCGGGCTTTGCGCCAAGCATCTGCGACGCCAGATTAACGTGTTATCTGTTATGTAGCCGATCTGTGCCGGTGATGGACAAAAATGTGCTTTGGGTCGTAGGCGAAAATCGTATGATGATTATAAAAATCAACCGGTGATCTTATATGCCATGCGGCGATCCCCTCAGGCGTCTTGCAGTGCGGCCTATTTGGTGCCCAGCCGCGAGGCCGCATTCTGGTGCGCGGCGCTTGCCTGATGGACGTCAGGGTGCCTAGTCTCGCGCTTTATGCGCCGCGGCCTGTCCGGCGCGATCTCGACCGGAGCGTCCCGATGCAAACTCCCATGCTTCTCGATGGCGTCTATTCATGGCGCCGTCTGGGCCTTTCGCTGCTGATTGCGGTGATCGGCAATGTCGGCATGTGGTCGATCATTGTGATTCTGCCTGGCGTACAGACCGAATTTGCGGTGGGCCGGGCAGATGCCGCGCTGCCTTATATGATGACCATGGCGGGGTTTGCGATTGGCAACCTGATGATCGGGCGGGCCGTGGACCGGATCGGGATCTCCCGGGTGCTGGCCGGTGCGGGGGCGCTGCTGGGGGTGGGGTTCGTGTTGGCGTCGCTGGCGCCGAACCTGTGGTTTCTGGCCGCCGTGCAGTTGGCCATCGGTTTTGGCACTGCCGCGACCTTTGGGCCGCTGATCGCCGATGTCAGCCATTGGTTCCTGCGCCGCCGGGGCATCGCCATCGCCATCGTGGCCAGTGGCAATTATCTGTCCGGCGCCATCTGGCCGCTGGCGCTGTCGGGGGTGTTGGAGCGCGACGGATGGCGCGCGGTCTGCGTGGCGCTGGCGGTGCTGACCGCGGGCGCGATGCTGCCGCTTTCGCTGACCCTGCGCCGCCGCTTGCCACAAAGCGCGGCCCACGCTGCCGACGCCCATGCGCGGTCCAACGTGCGCGCGGCCGCCATGTCGCCGCGCGCGCTGACATGGCTGCTGGCGCTTGCGGGCTTTGCCTGCTGCATGGCGATGGCAATGCCGCAGGTGCACATCGTGGCGCTGTGCGTCGATCTGGGCTTTGGCCCCGCCGTGGGGGCAGAGATGCTGTCCCTGATGCTGATCGGTGGCGTCTTTTCACGGGTGCTGTCGGGGCTGGCGGCGGATCGCTGGGGGGGCACAACAACGCTGCTGGTCGGGTCATCTTTGCAATGCATGGCGCTGGCGCTTTATCTGCCATTCAACACGATGACGCCGCTTTATGTGGTGTCGCTGGTCTTTGGCCTGGCGCAGGGCGGGATTGTGCCCAGCTATGCGGTGATCGTGCGCGACTATCTTCCCGCACGAGAGGCCGGCGCGCGCGTCGGCTTTGTGATCATGGCGACCATCGTGGGGATGGCGGTGGGGGGCTGGGTTTCGGGCTGGATCTATGACCTGACCGGCAGCTACCAAATGGCGTTTCTCAGCGGCATTGGCTGGAATTTGCTGAACATCGCGGTGGTGGGGCTGCTTATATGGCGTGGGCGCGGGCGAGGCGCTGCGGCCTTGGCATGAAAAAGGGGCCTGCAAAGGCCCCTTTTTACCGGTCACCGCACCGTGCGTTCAGCGAAACAGCAGCACCGGCACCTTGCACGACCGCACCATTTCGGTGGTGGTGGAGCCGATGATCATGGTGCGGATGCGCGAATGGCCATACGCACCCATCACCAGCAGGCCGATCTTTTCGCGCCCCACATAGGCGGTGATCACCTCGTCGGGCTGGCCCGCTTCGATCCCGGCCTTGATGGCGTGGCCCGCTGCCGACAGCGTGCCCACCGCGCCATCAAGCTTGTGGCGCGTTTCGGCCGACGCGGACCCGACCATCAGGACGTGGATCTCCATCCCGGCAAAGAACGGCGACTGCGCAGCCATGTCCACGGCCTTCAGCGAAGACGCCCCGCCGTCAAAGGCGATCAGGCAGCGCTCAGGCACCGTGAAGGCGCGCGCGGCGACCAGCACCGGCTTGGTGCAGGACCGCGCAACGCGTTCCAGATTGGACCCCAGATGCCCTTTGGCAAAATCGGCGGACGCCCCGCGTTTGCCCAGGATCACGACCCGCGCGTCTGATTCCAGTTCCTGCACCGTTTCCACAACGTCGCCATGGCGCAGGCGGGTCGACACCTCGGTCACGCCCGCCGCCTCCACCCGTGTTTTGGCGTCGTCGAGGATCGCGCGGCCTTGCTTCAGCGCCAGCTTGGCGTGCTGGGCGTCAAGCTCAACCAGTTCTTCAAGCAGCGCGGTGCGGGCGCCAAAGCCAATGGCGCCCGAATGGTCATGGCGCGCATCGGCGCCGCGGCCGATGACGTGCACCAGCTCCACCGGCGCGCCGATGCGCAGCGCCGCCCAAGCGGCATGGTCGCAGACGCTTTGGGAATAAATTGATCCATCGATCAATGCGATTACGCGGCTCATGTCCCGTCCCCCCTTCAGTGCCCAGGCTCAAGCGCGTCCATCGCGCCGGGCTTGTCATGGATCGCCAGCTTGTCGACGATGGTCTCGCTGGCGGTGTTCATGCCGACCAGTTCGACCTCTGCGCCCTCACGCCGGAATTTCAGCACCGCGGCGTCCAGCGCCGCGACTGAGCTGATGTCCCAGATATGCGCGCGGGACACGTCGATGGTCACGCGGTCCAGCGCCTCCTTGAAATCGAATGCGGCGGTGAAACTGTCCACCGAGGCGAAGAAAAGCTGCCCTTCCACATGGTAGGCCCGCGCGCGGCCATCGACCGAGGCCTTGGACGTCACGCGGAAGATCTGCGCGATCTTGGCCGCAAAGAAGATGCCCGACAAAAGCACCCCCGCCAGCACCCCGATCGCAAGGTTGTGCGTCGCCACCACCGTGATCACGGTCGTCACCATCACCACTGAACTCGACCGCGGGTGATCGCGCAAGGCCCGGATCGAGGACCATGAGAAGGTGCCAACCGAGACCATGATCATGATCGCCACCAGCGCGGCCATCGGGATCATGCCGACCCAGTCGCCCAGAACCACCACCAGGATCAACAGGAACACGCCCGCGACAAAGCACGAAAGCCGCCCGCGCCCGCCTGATTTTACGTTGATCATCGACTGGCCGATCATCGCGCAGCCCGCCATGCCGCCCATGAAGCCGGTGACGATGTTGGCCGTGCCCTGGCCGACGCATTCGCGGTTTTTGTTGGACGGCGTGTCGGTCAGATCGTCGACGATGGTCGCGGTCATCAGCGATTCCAGCAGGCCGACGGCGGCCACGGCAACGGCATAGGGCAGGATGATCTGCAATGTCTCAAACGTCAGCGGAATGTCCGGCAGCAGGAAAATCGGCAGCGTGTCGGGCAGGTCGCCCATGTCTGACACGGTGCGCAGACTGTCGAGCCCGAACGACAGCGACACCGCCGTCAGCACCAGAATGCACACCAGCGGCGACGGGATCGCGCGGGTCAGATACGGGAGCAGATAGATGATCCCCAGCCCCGCCGCGACCATCACATAGGTCAGATACGGGACCCCGGTCAGTTCAGGCAGCTGCGCCATGAAGATCAGGATCGCCAGCGCGTTCACGAACCCGGTCATCACCGATCTGGACACAAAGCGCATCAGACCACCAAGCCTGAGCGCCCCTGCCGCGATCTGGATCACGCCCGCCAGCACCGTGGTCGCCAGCAGGTATTCCAGCCCATGGTCGCGCACCAGCGTCACCATCAGCACGGCAGTGGCGGCAGTGGCGGCTGAGATCATGCCCGGACGCCCCCCCGCAATTGCCGTGACCACCGCGATGGAGAACGAGGCATAGAGGCCGACTTTCGGGTCGACCCCGGCGATGATTGAAAACGCGATCGCTTCGGGAATAAGCGCAAGGGCCACGACAAGACCCGCGAGCAGATCGCCGCGGATGTTGCCGAGCCATTCGGACCGAAGCCTGAACAGAAGGTCGGGGGTCAATTGCGGTCTCCGGGGCGCCGGGCCGATGTGGCGGGCGCCGTGATTGGGGGCTGGGGACGCGCGGCGCCCGCGGCCGTCCCGCACGGGGGCCAAGTGGGGCTTGGCGTGTGGGACGGCCGCGGGCGCCGCGCGGCGATATTGCGCTCCCCTAGCATGCTTCGCGCGCCCAGGCCCCGGCGCGCGGCGCGATGGGCTGAGGTTGTTGCGCTGCGGCAACGTTCGCGGATCAGCCCGCCAGTTCGGCCGCCAGTTCGATCGCGCGGTCGATCAGCGTGCGGTCCGCGCCTTGGCGGGCGATCAGCGATATGCCCCCCTCTGGCGTTGGGATGTGGATCTGTGGGGCGCCGACGGCCCCCGCGATGGCGGTGATTGCCAAGGCCTTGATGTAATACTCGCTCAGCACTGCTTGGTCCGCGTTGCGGGCCAGCCGCGTGACCGGCGCTGTGGGCAGGATCATCACGCGGCCCGGCGGCATGGTCAGATCAAACCAGCTGCGCACTGCGCGCCGGAACCCTTTCCATGCCGCCGCGACATCGGGTTCCGCCGCCATGGCTGAGGCGAAGCGCTGGGCCGCCATCTGGCCAAGCTTGGGCGCGATGCGCGACACCTCCCGGCCAATCCCCGTCTTGATCTCGATGGCCTGACCATAGGCGTATAGGCGCAGATGATCTCTCCAGACGCCTGGAAAAGCGGCCATCGGTGGCCCTGCGCCCCACATTGCCGCGCATCGGCGCGTTGCATCCGCCAGCGCGAGGGTTGCGATTTCCAAGGTGTCTTCGGCCAGGCGCAGGTCGGTCAAAGGCGCGGGGTCCGCGTCGTCGCCCAGCAGCACGGCGCTGACGGCCCGCAGCACCTGCGGGTCGCGGGCCATCAGGCTGACCGCATCGAAGCTGGGCGCAAAGGCCATCATGCCGTCGGTTGATATGCGCCCGCTGCTTGGCCGCATGCCCCACAGCCCGCAGAATGCCGCTGGAATGCGCACCGATCCGCCGGTGTCGACGCCAAGCGCAAAATCCGCCAGCCCGCCCGCCACGGCCGCCGCGGCGCCTGAGGCGGCCCCGCCGGTCAGCGCATCGGGGTCGCGCGGGTTGATCGGTGCGCCGAAATGGGGGTTGGAGCCTTCGAGGCTGAAGCCCAGTTCATCCGTCACGGTCTTGCCCGCCAGCGCCGCCCCGGCCTCTAGGCAGGCATGCACCGCCGCGGCTGAGCGCAGGGCAGGCCGCTGCGCCGACGCCCACCCGGGATTGCCGGCACCGGTGACCGTGCCCGCCACATCGAACAGATCCTGCACCACGAAGCTGAAGGGGCGGAGCGGGCCGTCCCCAGTTGGGTCCACCCGTTCGCGGGGACCGGGCAGAAAGGCACCGAATGGATCGTCATCGCCGCTCGGCTTCGCCTCAGGCGTGTTGGACCCGTTGATGGCTGGGGGCGGGGTGGTCATGGCAGCGTCTCCGGGTTTGCCGGCACTGCGCGTCGGCCCCATAGCTAGTGGGTTATCCCAATTTGGGTCCAGCCCAAAGGCCAATTTTAACAAAAGGGCCGAAGGCTGGGTTAACGCCGCCGTGATCAGCGCACCAAACGCGTCTTTCGCAATCCCCGCGGCGTTAGCGGCAATGCGGCGATCAGCACCAGGGTGTGCAGCGCGCTGGGGAAATCTGACAGAAACGCTGCTGGGCTGCGCACCAACCCCAGTGCGGCATAGCGCAAGGCGAGGGTGCCGGGTGTCTCAATACCAAGAGCGCGCGCGGCGAGGCGGCGCAGCTGGATTGCCTCAGCGCGCGCCAGGTTTTCGCGGCTTGGCGCCACGTCAAGAATGCGCGCCGTCTCCACTGCTTCTAACCAGCCGCGCCGTTGGGCCATGATCTCTCGGGCACCGGGCGCGCCCGGTGCCCGGCGCAAGGTCAGCGTCTGGTCAATCTTGCGGATCACCGCGCCTGAGGCGATCAATCGGATCAACCACTCCACGTCCTCGCCCCGCGAAAGCCGCACGTCAAAACCGCCGGTGTGCTGAAACACATCGCGGCGCACGGTCATGTTGGACATGGTCGCAACCGGATTGTCGGTCAGCACTGACAGGGCGTCGAGCGGGCGGTCCGCGCCGCGTTTGCGCGCAGGCAGTGGGCGGAATGCGGGATCGTCTGAAAAGGTCAGGGTCTGCGCGAACACGGCGTCGGGGGCCACGCGCGCGGCGAACACCGCCGCGACGGTTTCCAGCTTGTCGGGACGCCACAGATCATCGGCGTCAAGAAACGCAATCAGCCGCCCGCCCGCATGGGTCAGCGCCCCGACATTGCGCGCCAGCCCCGGCCCGCCCGGCGCGATGGTCACGCGGCGCACCCGGTCATCAAGCCGCGCGACACGATCGATCACCTGGGCGGTGTCGTCGCATGATCCGTCGTCGATGCAGATCGCCTCCCAGTCCTGGCAGGTCTGGGCGCGCAGGCTGGCCAGCGCCGAAGGCACGGTGGCGGCGGCGTCGCGGCAGGGGATGATCACTGAAAATTCGGGCATGTCGCATCCTCTCGCCCCGGGGGAATTGATTGACAAAGGCTGGGCGTGCGCATCTCTGAAGCTGCTTTACCAGTAGAGGGTTTCCTGCCTTTCTACCTTATCGCGAAAGCGGGGACGGAGCAGGCAGAAGGCCAGCCTACTATGCCGGTGGATAGGTCGGCTTGCCGACGCGAGGTGCCGCAATTTCGCCTGATTTAGTGACCACCGTAAACTTCTTTGCAGACTGGCTTATGAGACGCACATGCTTAAAACTGCTTTTCTCGCTTTGGTGTTTGCCGCCTTGGCCCTTGTACCTGCCCACGCTGGC
>JBLGAC010000032.1:0-46304 GCA_047610385.1 Paracoccaceae bacterium
TTCACCCTAAACCCGATCCACCAAATGCCGGGACTAAACACCTAGGCCGTGTGGACAAAGCGCATCCAGCGATGAATTGCCGCGATTTGGTGATCGCCAAGACGACTACCGTGCTGAATATCACTTACTGCTTTGCGTCTGCAGAAAATTTTTAATTCACCCATACTTTACAGATTGTGCGAATCGTAGAAAGTGGTCGTGACGGGCGGAAAGCGGGCATTCGCGGCATCTGGCATCGAGGCTTGATATCCGAACCTTCATTGCAACTTCATCAACGGCAATTTCACATTTTTTCACCATGCAACTGATCTTGACTATTAAATGAAGACCGTACCCAGTCAGCAATCTGTTCAACTGATTGATGCGCAAATGCTTCTCGCCCCATCCCCAGAAATACGTACTGAAGATACCAAGGCCAATCAGATGGGAGCTGATAGTTAAACAAATCAGAGCGTAACAGGCCATGAGTTGCTTTTGGCACCATCACAACGTGTCTATCTCTGGCAAGTGGTTTCAATTTTTCTTGGAAAATTATTGAATCTGAGCGGGCATCAACATTTAAATCATCCTCACCCCAGATTGCAAGCACTGGACCTGTCATACTGGAAATGGTGTTGATGGAATCCTCCCAATATGCACCGTAAACAAATCTGAATCGTGCTGGATCAGGATCTATCATTGCTGTTATTTTAGAATATTTATTAAACAATAAATCGTTTCGGATAATCCGACCTATTAAACGCTGCTCAATCTCCTCTTGCGGTACACCCTCTGCTGACATTCTGATACGGCTGTAGTAAGTGCCTTGATCACGCCAAGACACAGCCCCACCGATGATAACTGTGAATGCAGGCGTAGTTCGGCTTGCAACACGCGGTAGGACCCAACCCGCTTGAGAAAACCCCAAGAAGCCGACTTGATCAAGATCTACATCATCCAGCGCCGAAATGGCCTGTAGCGCCGCCAATGCCTCATCAGCACGGTCATCCATGGTTTGGTCCAACCAATTACCTCCACTCTTGCCAACACCTGCCTTGTCCCAAGAAAAAATACCAATACCAGCATCAACCAGCGTGTTGATGAAAGGAAGATACCCCCCATCTGAAAAACGATCCTGCGCCCCGTCTCCGTGGACGATAAGGGCGATGGGTGGATTGATGGCATCTATGGGCATCACCAGGGTTCCCGATAACACCGCGCCCGCGACCTCAAACGAGACTTCTCTGATAATATGTCCCGTGAGATCGAAGTCAGAGAGGCCACGCACCACCCAAAAAGTGGCCCCTATGACTGTCAAGAGTGTCGCAGAAATCAAAAACAGCAGAAGTTCTTTCATGATTTCGGGCCTACCTTCAAATCAATTTCGGACTTGAAATAACTAGGACGCCATGACAGTCCCCCAAAAATAATTCTTAGGCGATCACCCATCGTTCGGCATTTTTTTACGTCCTCCCAGATGTTCCCAAACTCTATAAAGGTGATTTTTGCTGGATTGTTGGTATTTATGTCGCTGGTCAATCCATAGATTACTTTTTCTTCTTCACGCTCAAAGGTTTCAAAAATCTTATCCCAAATCATCAGAATGCCACCATAGTTTTTGTCAAGATATTGATGGTTAGATCCATGGTGGACGCGGTGTACCGAAGGTGTGTTGAAAACTTCATCAAGCCAGCCCAGCTTTTTAACTCGCTCAGTGTGTACCCAGTGCTGGTACTGCGCAACAAGCGCCAACCCGACGATGGCTTGAAACGGGTTGAATCCAATCAGTATCATTGGGATCAGGAATGCCCACGCATACAAGCCTTCGACCACGCTCAAACGAAAGGCGACAGTAAGATTGAAGTCGTTTGAGCTGTGATGAACGCTGTGACTGGCCCAAAGAACACGGTGCTCATGTTCAAGGCGATGCATCCAATAGTAGGTGAAGTCCGCTACCAGCAATACCAGAAGCCACGTCCATGCTGTCATGGGAATCGAAAGTGGCGTGAGATAATAAAACGGCAACAGCGCAACGAAACTGAGCGAGGCGAAGGCGGTTTTTTCGATCACCTGATGGGCAACGAAGATCGCCCCATTCGCCAGTGTGTCTTTCCAACGCCGCTCCTTGGAGGTGGCCAAATCCAACACAATCTCGATACCGGTGATTGTGAGGTTGGTGATGAACAGCGCTGCTACGACCCACATGATCTGGTGTAGCTCAAAAAACGCAATGAGGGTGTCGGTTGTCATGGAATGCCCTTTCCTAGCGACTCACTTGATGATACGAACGAACGATCGTTCATTATCTAGATGTCACATCCAGGATCGTCAACCCATGCCCGGTGAACCCCACCCCATACACCCACGCAAACTTGAAATAATGGAGGCGGCAGTCGCCTGCTTTCTAGACAAAGGCTACCACCAGACCGGCGTGCGCGACATTGCACGCCAGATAGGTGTCAGTCTTGGGAACCTCTACAACCACTTCAAGGGCAAGGAAGCGATACTGGTATTCATTGCCGAAATTGAAGCGCAGGAATTGTCAAATTTGATTGAGCGACTGTCAGATAACGATGATCCCCGCGCCACGCTTGCGGGGTTTATCACAGATTACGCCACTTACGTCGCACTCCCAGAGAATGCGCTTCTTGGTGTTGAAATTTTGACCGAAGCATTGCGCAACCCGGCTATTGCTGAGGTGTTCGGACGCAACCGTGACCGGTTGATTGCTGCTCTGTCCAATTGCATCATGCAGGGTGTCAAAACAGGTGTATTTGGCTCCCAGGTGGCCCCTCGTATGGTGGCCTGCTTGATCCTTGATGCACTGGAAGGTCAAGGTTTGCGGAGCTTGTCGTCACCACCTGGCGACCACTCCATGAATAATGCCATCGGCGCCTTCATTCTAAATGGGCTAAAATCATGATACCCGAAGGCCGGGTGCTGAAACTGTGGACGCTTGTGCGCGTATTTTATCTGCGTATCGGTGCAACATGGGCGCTAACATTGTGTGAAACTGCGCTGATTGCACTGGTCCCGTTGTTCATCGGTTTTGCCATTGATGGGCTTTTGGCAGGGAAAACTGCGGCTCTGCTTCAACTTTCAGGAGTAATGGCAGCGTTGATCGTGGTCAGCGTCATCCGCCGCATCTTTGACACACGCGTTTTTGGAACTGTGCGCCTTGAGGTGGGGAGAGCCCAGGCGATGCGTGCATTCGCGCAACCTGTATCGATACTGAATGCGCGACTTGGCATGGGGCGTGAATTGGTGGATTTTTTGGAGGTTGAAGTGCCTCTGGTCATGACAGCCGCCATACAGATCATCATTTCTGTCATCGTGCTTTATCTGTTTGACGCGACACTGGCGCTGGCCGCTGGCTGTGCCGTGGTGGTTATGTTGGCAATCTATGGGTTGTTTCATAAGCACTTTTTTCGGCTGAACGGCGTCTTCAACGGGCAAACCGAGCGACAAGTTACGATCTTGGAGGCGCGCGACGCCCCCCGCCTCTTGACGCACTTGTCACGTTTACGCCGTATAGAAGTACGAATTTCAGACGCAGAATCTGCACTCTATGGCGCTGTCTTTACCGTCTTATTGGGCCTGGTGGTTTTCAATCTTTGGTACGCGACCACACATGTGGCGGTCACGCCAGGCACCATATTTGTAATTGTTAGCTATTCATGGGAATTTGTAGAAGCGGCTGTGACCTTCCCAATGGCACTTCAAAGCTGGTCACGCCTATCAGAAATCACTCAGCGGCTTGGAAAATCAGTTTCTTGAAGTTTTACTGTGAAATTTTAGACCCTATTTTGCATTGCCTCATTTAATCGCCAAAATTGGCCAGTCGCACCCTTGCGGCAACAATGCGGCATGGGCTTTTCCCTGACCTTCGCTGCACAGAGCATCAACGGCCACAATTGGCCGAGCGACCGTATGAGAGGCGCTCTGGTGGCCAGAGGCGTGCCCCAGTGGTTTGACGCTGCGTTCAGCTCCGGTCTCAAAAACGGTTTTCCCGGTGTTTTTGCGCCAGCCAATCGCAGAAATGACCAACCTCACTCCGCGGTTTTGCGTTGTTATGAACGATGAGGAAAAAGCTCCGCGACAGCGGGATGCGGCACGCGAACGGTGAAACCAGAAGTCCCTGTTCGATATACCGCGCGGTGAAGCTTTCGGAGACAATCGCGGCGCCGCCTCCCCCGGCAATGATTTGCAGCGCGATCAGGGAGGAATCCGCCTTGGTCTTGCCCAGGGTCGGCAGGGCATCGAGCCCGAAATGCGCCGCCATCTGGTCCCAATCCGTTTCAGAGCCGATGATCTGCACCGCGTGCGCAGCCATGGCCTGGAACGACAGCGCATCGCCAAGGGATCTGACAAGCTGCGGGTGGCAAACCAGATCCGCAAAGCGGTGGCCAAGATGCCTGATGTCCTGTTCCGCCCAATCGCCATGGCCGTAACGGATTTCCACGTCGATCGCGTCGTCCTCGATACGGTCGCTCCAGACTGCGGTTGTCAGGCGCAGATCAATGTCCGGATGGGCCTGATGGAACGCGTCAAGCTGCGGCGCCAGCACCAATGCTGCGTAGCTGATCGAGGCCCGTACATGCACCGTGCGCGACTTGCTCGACCCGAACAATCCAGTGGTCGCACCCTGCATTTCTGAAAAGGCCTTGCGGACAGGTTGCGCATAGGCATGCCCGATATCGGTCAGGGCAACCCCGCGCGGCAAACGCCTGAACAGCGGCTCACCCAAGTGCTTTTCAAGCAGTTTGATTTGTTGGCTGACCGCGGCTGGCGTCAGGTTCAGCTCCGCAGCAGCGGCTGAAAAACTGCTGCTGCGCGCCGCGGCTTCAAAGGCCCTGAGCCAAGTCATATGCGGAAGCTTTGACATGCAGTTCATCCCCCGGAGCCGCGTGCGATCGGTCCTTGGCCGAAGGTTAAACAGACTTAGGCCTCAGCGGTCAAAAGCATTGTTTGTGTTTGGGTCGGTGGTTCAGCCTTCTGCTTGCCAACTGGCGCATATGTCAGCAGCAGGGCGGGGCGATCATGGGGTTTGACTATATCATTGTCGGCGCCGGCTCAGCAGGATGCGTTCTGGCGGATCGGCTAAGCGCACCGGCGGGCAGCAAGGTGCTGGTGATCGAAGCTGGCGGTTCAGACGCGCGCTTTTGGATCAAGGTGCCGTTGGGCTATGGCATGACCTTCGCCGATCCCAAGGTGAATTGGCGCTACCATGCGGAACCCGATTCAGGGTTGAAGGGCCGCACGGCGTATTGGCCCCGTGGCCGCGTGGTCGGAGGCTCAAGCTCCATCAACGCCATGGCCTATGTGCGCGGATTGGCCCATGACTTTGATAACTGGGAAAAGGCCGGGGCGACAGGCTGGAACTGGGACACCGCCCGCGCGGCCTATGAACGGGTGGAGAACCACCGCGGAGATGCGCAAACCCGAGGTAACGGGCCGCTCTGCGTTTCCAATCTGCGCGCGCAGATGCACCCGTTTTCGGCACATTTCATAAAAGCTGCCCATGACCTCGGCTGGCCCACCACACAAGACATGAACCATGGGTCGGGCGAAGGTCTGTCCTATTTCCGCAGCACCGTGCGCGATGGCTATCGATGCTCTGCAGCCGATGCGTTTTTGCGCCCGGCACTAAAGCGAGGCGGCGTGAAACTGGTCAAACATGCGCTGGTGGAAAAGCTGCTGTTCACCGGCCTGCGGGCAACTGGCGTGCAGTATCGCGTTGGCGGCCAACAGGTGGTGGCGACATCCAAGGGAGAGGTTATCGTCAGCGCCGGAGCGATCAACTCTCCTCAACTTCTGCAATTGTCGGGGCTTGGGCCTGCCGCGCTTTTGAAAGCATACGGGATTGATGTGGTGCAAAATCTCGGGCAGGTCGGGCAAGGGATGCAGGACCACCTCAGCCTTACGCAGCATTTTGCAGCCACTGAACCGACGCTGAACGCCCGTCTGGGGTCGCGGATCGGCCGGATGCTTGTCGGCGCGCAATATCTCATGACGCGCAAGGGTCCCTTGAGCGTCCCGATCAACCAAGTTGGTGGATTTATCCGCTCCGACGGCGCGCAGGCTGTGCCGAACATGCAGATCTATTGCAACCCGGTGTCGTCGACCATCGACGCGAATGGAAAGCCCCAGGTTGATCGCGCCGCGGGGTTTATCCTCAGCGTGCAGCCCTGCCGCCCGACCAGCCGGGGAGAGGTCAACATTGCCTCAGCGGACCCGACCGATGCGCCCCGGATCCAGCCCAACTCCCTGTCCACTGAACACGATCGCGACGAGGCCATTCGGGCAGGCAGAGTGTTGCAGGCACTGGCCAAGGCGCCGTCGATTGCGCGGGTGACAAAGATGGCCAAAGCGCCTGACATCTCAGCCATGGACGACGCCGCTTTGCTGGAGAATTTCCGCGCGCGGGCGGTGACCAATTACCACCCGACCTGCACCTGCCGCATGGGGACCGATGCCGCCACATCGGTTCTGGATGCGCGTCTGCGCGTGCATGGAATTGAGGGCTTGCGCGTCGTCGATGCCTCAGCATTCCCCAATCTCACTTCAGGCAACACCAATGCGCCAACGATCATGCTGGCCATGCGGGCCGCTGATCTGATCCTTGAAGACAGGCGCATCCCGACCTGATCCAACCCTGCCCTGGAGGCGACCATGCACTTGGACAAAATTGAAACCTTCGTCGTCGCCAACCCGCCGCCGCGCCATGGCGGTCGCTATTTCATCTTTGTGCGCCTGACGACAGCCTGCGGGATTTCAGGTGTGGGTGAGATCTATAACGCCACCTTCGGCCCCGATCTTTGCGCGGCCATGGCGGTGGATGTGTTTGAGCGCCAGTTCGTTGGAAGCGATCCGCACCATATCGAAAAGCTCTGGCGGCGCACCTATGGCGCGGGCTTTACCATGCGCCCTGACGTGACGGTCATGGGCGTGCTCAGCGCGCTGGAAATGGCCTGCTGGGACATCATCGGCAAGGCCGCCGACAAACCGGTTTATGAACTTTTGGGCGGCAAAGTGCATGACCGCCTGCGCACCTATACCTATCTTTATCCGCCCCAAGGCGACGTCTACCCCGACCCTGAAACGCCAAACGTCTATAATGACCCCGACATTGCCGCCGAGGTCGCGGTTCAGATGGTTGAAAAGGGCTTCACCGCCGTCAAATTCGACCCTGCAGGCCCCTACACGATCTTTGACGGCCACCAGCCGCGGCTGGAGGATCTGGAGCGCAGCGAGCAGTTTTGCAAACGTATCCGCGACGCGGTCGGCACCCGCGCGGACCTGATCTTTGGCACCCATGGGCAGTTCACGGTGTCAGGGGCCAAACGGATGGCGCGGCGCTTGGAAAAATACGACCCGCTGTGGTTCGAAGAACCGACCACCCCCGAAAACCCCGCAGATATGGCTGAGATCGCGCGCTACACCTCTATTCCGATCGCCACGGGTGAGCGTTTGTGCACGAAGCACGAATTTGCGCGGGTGCTCGAAGCCGGTGGGGCGTCGATCCTGCAAATGAACCTCGGGCGTGTTGGCGGGCTGTTGGAGGCAAAAAAGATCGCCTCAATCGCGGAAACCCGGCAGGCACAGATTGCCCCGCATCTGTATTGCGGGCCGGTTGTGGCGGCGGCCAACATCCAGATCTCCACCTGCAGCCCGAATTTTCTGATCCTTGAAAGCATTGGCACTTTTGATGGGCCTTACATGTCCGTCGTCTCAACCAAGATCGACTGGGAGGATGGATATGTCATCCCGCCAACGGCCCCCGGATTGGGGGTTGAGCTGAATGACGCCATGATCAGCGCCAATCCCTATACCGGCACCGCGCTGCATCTCAGCTTGGCGCATGACCCGGTTGTGCAATAGCGTCAGATACCCTTTGGCCGAAAGGAATCAGACATGAAAACGTTGAACAAATTTTACATTGATGGCGCTTGGGTTAACTCGGTTTCGACCGAGACCATGCCAGTGATGAACCCGGCCTCAAACAGCCAGATCGGGGTGCTGACGCTGGGCAACGCGGCGGATGTCGACCGGGCCGTTGCCGCCGCCAAGCGCGCGTTTGAAAGCTTTTCACAGACCAGCAAAGACCAGCGGCTTGCGCTGCTGGAGCGGTTGCTTGATGCCACGCGCACCCGCATCGAAGACCTCGCGCAGGCGATGACGGCGGAAATGGGCGCGCCGATCACCATGTCCCGCGAGGTACAGGCCGAGAGCGGCATCGGCCATCTGGAAGGCTTCATCGCCGCACTGAAAGCGCAGGACGAGCGTGAGGTGCTGGCGAGTGGCGATATCGTGACACGCGAACCGATCGGCGTCTGCGGGCTGATCACGCCGTGGAACTGGCCGATCAACCAGATCGCGCTGAAGGTCATTCCGGCCTTGGCAGTGGGCGCGACCTGCGTTCTGAAACCCTCAGAACACACGCCGCTTTGCGCCAATATCTATGGCGAAATCATCCACGCTGCTGGCTATCCCGCGGGTGTGTTCAACCTGGTGCATGGGGCCGGGCCGGTGGTGGGCGCGGCGATGTCGCGCCACCGCGACATCGCGATGATGTCGTTCACCGGCTCCACCCGTGCGGGCATTCAGGTCAGCAAGGATGCGGCCGACACGGTCAAACGCGTCGCGCTTGAACTGGGCGGCAAGTCGCCCAATCTGGTCTTTGCCGATTGTGATTTGCCAACCCGCGTCAGCGAGGGCGTGGCGGCGTGTTTCTACAACACCGGCCAGTCTTGCGACGCACCGACCCGAATGTTGGTTGAGCGCGCGTGCTACGACGACGCCGTCAGGCTCGCATTGGCGGCGGGCGAGGCGCAGACCGTCGGCGATCCGTTGTCGGAGGGGGACCACATCGGGCCACTTTTTGACGAAATCCAGTATAACCGCGTGCAGGCGATGATCCAGGTCGGGATCGACGACGGCGCACGGCTGTTGGTTGGCGGGCTGGGCAAGCCGGACGGATTGCCAGACGGTTGGTATGTCAGGCCCACGATCTTTGCCGATGTCTCCCCCGACATGCGCATTGCGCGCCAAGAGGTGTTTGGGCCAGTTCTGGTGATCATGGCCTTTGAAGACGAAGACCACGCCATTCGCATGGCCAATGACACCGAATACGGCCTTGCGGCCTATGTTCAGACCGGCGATCCAAGGCGGGCTGAAAGGGTGGCAAACCGCCTGCGTGCAGGCGGCATCCACATCAATGGCCGGGATGCCGGGTATGGCGCGCCGTTTGGCGGCTACAAACAGTCCGGCACCGGGCGCGAAGGCGGCGGTTTCGGGCTCGAGGAATTCCAGGAGCTGAAGGTCCGGCCGCCTTTCGCACTGTGAGGGCGCGCCGCCTCAGCGGCCCTGCGGCACCACCTCATATCCCGGCTCTTCCGGCTCATCGTCGTGCATCTCGGCGGGGAAGCCGGGGGCCAGGATTTGCAGCCCCGTGGCGTCCTCAAGGCGGCGAATGATGTTGGGCGACAGCTCGCGTTCGCCATAGCGCGCAATGCCGTCGTCGAAGATCTTGATCATCACCGGGCTGATATCCAATGGCACGCCAGCGCGGTCGGCGACCTGTTGAAACAGACCGATGTCCTTTTTCACGAGATCCATGGTGAAGGAAATATCGCGTGAGCCGTTCAGGATCACCTGGCTTTCGGTTTCATGTGAAAAGCTGTTGCCGGACGAGATCTTGATCGCCTCATAAGCGGTGTTCAAATCCATTCCCGCCGCCTTGGCCGTCACCAATGCCTCGCAGCTGGCGATCAGGTGTGCGGTTGCCAGGTAGTTGGTCACGACCTTCAGCACCGACGCAGACCCCAGATCGCCAGTGTGCAAAATGCGCCGCCCCATCTTGGTGAGCAGCGGCAGGATGCGTTCAAACGTGGCGCGATCACAGCCTGCAAAAATCGCGATATTGGCGGTGTCCGCCCTGTGGCAGCCACCCGAGACCGGGCAATCCACCGCCGCGCCGCCAGCCGCAATCACCATGGCGCCAAGCCGTGCCACTTCGGCTTGATCCGTGGTGGACATCTCCATCCAGATCTTGCCGGCGGTGACTTCGGGCAGCATCTCCTGCATCACGGCGTTTGAGGCGGCAGGCGACGGCAGGCATGTGATCACGGCATCACAATCGCGCATCAGCTGTGCCGGGCTCTCGGCCGCCTTGGCGCCACGCGCAACGAAGCCTGCGACAAGATCGGGGTTCAGGTCGTGCACCGTCAGATCAATGTCGTTCCTGAGCAGGGAGCCCGACAGCTTGCCGCCGACATTGCCGAGGCCAATGAAGCCTATTTTCATATTCATTCTCCCGTTTCACGGCCACAAGCCGCTTGATTAAGCGCCTTGATTTCAGGTTTTGCACCAAACCAGAAACAAAAGTTTTAGCGGCTCAGGCCAAACTGCGGCTGAAGCTCCTGCGCATTCCATGACACCTCATGGCTGGCCACGCGATCATAGATCCGAACCCGTGTCGCGGCTGAGGCCGCCCAAGCCGGACCTTGGCATATTGTGCAACATTGATCGCTCAGGGCCCGGAACTGCGGATCGCTGCATCACGGCGCTCGCGTGCAGGCACATGCTTGGATCAACGAAGACGCGGGCCTTCGATGACAGTCAGGTGACGCGGATGGCCACGCCGTCACGCCCAATGGCAAAATACCCAAGTACGATCACAGACGTCCAGAAGTGGGCGGTTTGGGCAAAACTGCCAACCGCAAACCGTCCGTCAGCGCCACAGACGCAGTATGTTTTTCGCTAGATGCAATTTCGTTTGGATTTTTATAATTAACTGGTGCGCCTATTTAAATAATCTTAAAAATAATTAAATTAACAAGTAAGATAATTTTTGGAAAAATATTTATAATACAAAAAATCTTCTAATTGTAATTTTTTTGACCAGGGGATCGCGCAACCATGGCAAAAAAATTCACCTTCACATTGGAAAACAAGCGCGTTGCTGAACGCATTATCATGTGTGACTTGTCTCATCTTATCATTGCGCGCAAGATTGGGTGCGAGGTGACCACGCTCAAACGGTGGCTGGTGCGCCATAGGTTGATTGAGACGGAGACGGCGAAATACCTGCAAGCCACTGAGGTCGAGACCCGGACGCGCCCGTGCATGCAGTGCGGCGTTGACGAGGAGCAGCCTAGGAATTGCTACATGTGCGGTCGATGCCGCGCTCAGATAACGAGGATTATCTGATGGCACTCACGGCAAAGGGCGCGAAGGCGAAGGGCGACGCCTGTGGGCGCGAGTTGGCGGCGTGGGTCGACACGCGGTTCGCAGCTGAAGGTCGGGCATTCCAGGGTGCCGGGGAGGCGGACATTCTCGGCACGCCGCATTTGCATGTTGGGGCGAAGCGCGTTCAGCGTCTGCGGCTTCGCGATGCGATGGCGCAGACTAAGCGTTCGACCAAAGCACCCAAGGACACGTCGATGCCGGTGGTCGTCTTGCGTCAGTCACGGATGGCCACCGACCAACCGTTCGCCATTGCTCGGCTTGCAGATTTCTGGACGCTCTACGAGGCCTACCTGCAACAGCAAGGCTTCATGCGTGAGCGCGTGCCAGATGCGGGTCCAGTAACAGCGCAGGCATTGCCTCCATTGCGGGGTGGCGCTCACCGGTGAGTTCGTGGTGGCGTATGCACTCTTGGCATTCGGAATGGATTGCCCCTCGGACCACGCCGGATCACCTTGGTCATCGCGTGCTTCTTGTGCAGCGGGTGGTTGAGGACCGCTGCGTCTTAGCGCGACAGCTTGCCCAGCGGGCACCATGCAGCTTCCACTAGTTGGACGCCGATCCAGCCCCAACGCAGGACGGTGGCGCGGTCGGCATGGGGGAGGAGTGTGAGCAGCAGCATTGGCGCGGGGGTGCGCATAGCTCGTGACATCTCAAACTATCAGGCCACTCAGGACACACAAATTCTTGAGCGTATGCGATCGTTTGCAACCTTCTGATTTAGATATTTAGGCTTCATATCGTAATGGCCACCCCCTATTTTTGCGTCAGAGAGTGCGCAACGGGCCTCGTCTTTAGGGGTGAATGCGAACATGGGCACCCCTGCAATATACGAAGTTATATGATTTTAACTTTTTGGATAGCCAATGACTTTCCGATAGCAAACTGCGAAACGACTTCCTTTTCACAAATGACGGGGGGCTCGATGCTCCCCGAGGCCAGATTCGGAACCTCAGGGCAGGTCGCAGCCGCTCAGGGCATCGAGCCCCTCGCGCCCGCGTCGGCATGCGCCGACGGCTCCCTGCCTAGCGTTGGCGTAAACGAAAACGGGCGGCGCACTGGCGCCGCCCGTTTGAAACCTTCGCCCATACGCGCAGGGCACCCGGTGGAGGTCAGCGGCCCCAGATGTAGACCGCGGCAAACAGGAACAACCACACCACGTCGACGAAGTGCCAGTACCAGGCGGCGGCCTCATAGCCGATATGTTGCCCGGCAGTGAAGTGGCCACGCATGGCGCGCAGCATGCACACGGCGAGGAAGATGGTCCCGATCACGACGTGGAAGCCATGAAAGCCCGTCGCCATGTAAAAGTTTGCGCCGTAGATGTTGCCGGAGAAGCTGAACGTCGCGTGGCTGTATTCATACGCCTGCGTGATCGTGAACAGCACGCCAAGGCCGACCGCCAGCATCAGCGCCTTGGCCATGGTCTTGCGGTCATTGTCATGGGCGATCGCGTGATGCGCCCAGGTCGCCGCGCAGCCCGAGGCCAGCAGGATCAGCGTGTTGATCAACGGCAGGTGCCACGGATCAAAGGTCTCAATGCCCAGGGGTGGCCATGTTTGAAAGGCGGCGGGCTGTGTCGCGCCACCCGGGTACATGGCATGTTTGAAGAATGACCAGAACCAGGCCACGAAGAACATCACTTCAGAAACGATGAACAGGATCACGCCATAGCGCAGACCGATCTGTACCACCGGAGTGTGATCGCCCACATGCGCTTCGGCCACCACGTCGGACCACCACGCGTACATGACGTACAGCACCAGCGCGAGGCCGATGAGCATCATCCACGGGCCGTTGTCATGGAGAAACATGACCCCGCCGTACAGCAGAATAAACGCCCCAACCGCGCCCAGAAGCGGCCAGGGGCTGGGCGGGAGAACGTGGTAGTCGTGGTTCTTCTCATGGGCCATGTACGGTCCTCCAGTCAGATATTCGTGCGCGCCGCGATCAGTTAACGTTCGATCGGGCGTCGGCGTCCAGAGACGCCGCCTTATTGGCGGGCGGCTCGGGCAATTCGGTTTCGTAGAACGTATAGGACAGCGTGATGGTCGTCACGTAGGAGGCCTCCACATCGTCCACAATTTCGGGGTCGACATAGAAGGTCACCGGCATCATCACCCGCTCTCCGGGCTGCAGCACCTGCTGTTCAAAGCAGAAGCAGTCGATCTTGGTGAAATAGCTGCCCGCGCTGAACGGGGCGACGTTGTAGCTGGCGGTGCCTGCAATCGCGCGATCGGTGGGGTTGTAGGCCTCATAGAAGGCCAGTCCAACCTCGCCGATGCGCAGTTCCACTTCGCGCAGTTCGGGACGGAATTCCCACTCCAGTCCCACTGCGGTGTTGCTGTCGAAGCGGATCTTGATCGTGCGGTCCAGCACTTCGACATTGCCGTCACCCGACGCGACCGAGGTCACGCCACCAAAGCCCGTCACTTGGCAGAACCAGCTGTAAAGAGGCACTGCCGCGAAGCTGAGCGCGCCCATAGTGAAGACCAGGGCAGACAGTCTCAGAACCGTTTTACGCTGCGCCGACACACCCATTTCAGTACCCCTGAATCATCTGCCCTGAGGACAGTTTGACGATGGTGACCGCAAAAACCAGCACCACGAAGCTCAGCAGCAGCACCCCTAGGGCGATGTTGCGGCCGCGGCGGCGGCGATGCAGTTCATGCTCTTCTTTCACGATCATGATTGGCTCCGGAAAATCAGAACAGGACCATGGACGACCAGTAGTCACCCAAAGCGCCCCGCAGCAACGCTTCGCCGATCAGCGCCGCGAAGTGCAGGAAAAGGTAGATGATCGAAACGCGGAACAGCTTCTTTTCGATCCTGAAGCCATCGGCGTCGGCCTCAGCCTCAGTCCGGCGCCACAGCGGCGCGGCCAGCATCAGGAACTGCGCGTTCAGCACGATCGCAACCGCCAGATACAGCGCCCCACCGGCTGAGGTGAAGGCAGGCGCGATGGCGATCGGCGCCAGCAGCACCGCATAGATCACCATCTGACGACGGGTTGAGGCATGGCCCTTGACGATCGGCATCATCGGGACACCAACGCGTTCGTAATCAAGATTGCGAAACAGCGCGAGCGCCCAGAAATGCGGCGGCGTCCACATGAAGATCAGCGCGAACATCAGCAAGGGGGCAACCGACACATCCCCCGTCGCCACCGCCCAGCCCAGCATCGGTGGGAAGGCACCCGCTGCCCCCCCGATCACGATGTTCTGGGGCGTCGAGCGTTTGAGCCACATGGTGTAGACCACGGCATAGAAGAAAATCGTGAAGGCCAAGATTGCTGCCGAAAGCGGATTGGCAAACAAGCCCAGCATCATCACCGACAGCACCGACAGCACGAGGCCGACGGCCAGGGCTTCGCGTGGGGCGACCTTGCCCGACGCGGCAGGCCGGTTGCGGGTGCGGGCCATCTGCGCGTCGATGTCCGCATCCCACCACATGTTCAGCGCGCCGGAGGCCCCTGCCCCGACGGCGATGCAGATGATCGACGCCATGGCAATCACCGGATGCACGGGAACGGGCGCTGCGATCATCGCCGCCGCAGCAGTGAAGATCGACAGCGACATCACCCGCGGCTTGAGCAGCGCAACATAGTCCCGGAACTCAGGCTCAGCGTCAGTCGTCGCGATGGGGTAAGCGGCGTCGGTCATTGATGCTCCTGCGGGGCGCGCCCGGGGCGCGCGTGTCCGGTTCTGGCCGCCCGCGGAACGCGCGGGCTGAGAGAAAGGTGCCGGATCCTCCGGCGGGGGCGGGGCTGGCCGAACCTAGGCGGTCCGGCCTATTGCGGCGCAACCTGCGCCACGGCCCGATCAGTTGGCCGAAGCGACTTTCACAGCGCGCGACGACGGGGCGGAGGCATAGAGATCCTTCGCCGTCACCAGCCATGCAGCGTAGTCTTCCTCAGACACGGCACGCACCACGATGGGCATGTAGGCGTGGCTTTTGCCGCACAGCTCCGAGCACTGGCCATAATAAACGCCGATCGTGTCGACGTTGAACCAGGTCTCGTTCAGGCGTCCGGGGATGCCATCCATCTTCACGCCAAAGGCCGGGATGGTCCACGAATGGATCACGTCAGCGGCAGTGACCTGCAGGCGGATGTTCTTGCCAACCGGAACCACCACTTCGGTGTCGGTCTGCAGCAGCCACGTCTCTTTGGTGACCTTGAACTTCTCAAGCTCCGCGCGCGTGTCATCATCGGCCATCGCGGTTTTGAGGTCTTTGAACCCACCGCCGACCATGATCGAATCGAATTCCAGCTCCTCATCAGGGTACTGGTAGTTCCAATACCACTGGTTGCCGGTCGCCTTGATCGTGATGTCGGTCTCAGGCAGATACACCTGCTTGTGCAGAAGGCCCAGCGACGGCACGGCGATGACGATCAAGATCACGATCGGAATCGCGGTCCACGCAACCTCAAGCAACGCGTGATGCGTGAAGCGCGCCGGGGTCGGGTTGGATTTTTCATTGAAGCGGATCACCACAATAACCATCAGCGCGGTCACGATGATCACGATCGCAGCGGTGATATAAAGCAGGAAATCGTCGAGCCAGTGCAGATCGCGCGCCAATTCGGTCGCGGCGGGCTGAAAGCCCATCCTGTCCGGCCGCGGAACGCCGATGTTGTCCTGCGCGAAGGCGGCGCCGGTGGACAGGGCGGCCGCGCCCGCGCCGATCAGCGCCATTGCAAACTTTTCGAAGCGCATGTGTTTCTTCCCGTTCATTCGATCCCCATATCGACGATGCGCCCGATGCACCGCTGCGGGGGGTCTGATCTGGTGGCCGTCGACGTGCGGGCGTGCCCGCAGGCCGGAGTCTCAGCTGTTCCGATGTTGCTATCCTATGCACCTGCAACCATGGCTTGGGCAAGCGGTGGCATTTGCGGCATTGCGACGCTCGCGCGCCCGTGTACCCTTGGGGATGGACATAGCTCGCGCCCGTCGCGCCGCCAGTCCAGACCATTCGTGTCCGAGGAGCATCCATGACCGACCGCGCGCTTTTCCGCCCATTCGAAACCGATCTCGACGAAGATATGGCGCTGGGGATTCTACGCGGCGCGGTGGCGGGTGCCGATGACGGCGAACTGTTCCTGGAACGCCGCCGCAGCGAATCCCTTGTGTTCGACGACGGACGCCTGCGCAACGCGTCCTATGACAGCGCCGAAGGGTTCGGGCTGCGCGCAGTGGTCGGAGATGTCGCAGGCTACGCCCATTCCACCGAATTGTCGGAGGCCGCCCTGCGCCGCGCCGCCGAAACCGCGCGCCTGGCCGCCCGCGACGGTGGCGGCACGCTGGCCGCCCCGCCGCCGCGCACCAACCGGCGGCTTTATGCCGATCTCGACCCCTTTGAGGGGCCAGACTTTTCGTCGCGCGTCGCCACCCTGGCCGAAATCGACGATTATCTGCGCAGCCAGGACGGCCGCGTGGTGCAAGCAACGGCAAGCCTCGCCGCCTCCATCCAGGAAATTGAGATTTTGCGCCCTGAGGGGCTGCGCTTTGCCGAATCCCGGCCGCTGACACGCATGAATGTCTCAGTGATCGTGGAAAAAGACGGGCGGCGTGAAAGCGGATCTGCTGGCATCGGCGGGCGCGAAGGCGTCGAAAACCTGCTGGACCGCGGCACATGGAAACGCCTCGCCGACGAGGCCCTGCGCCAGGCGCTGGTGAACCTTGAGGCCGAAGACGCCCCCGCCGGTGTGATGCAGGTCGCGCTTGGCCCCGGCTGGCCCGGCATTTTGCTGCACGAAGCGGTCGGCCACGGGCTGGAGGGCGATTTCAACCGCAAGAAAACCTCAGCCTTTGCGGGCCTGATGGGCAAGCGCATCGCATCGCCGGGGGTCACCGTGGTCGATGACGGCACAATCGCCGACCGGCGCGGGTCAATCAGCTTTGACGACGAAGGCACCCCGTCCGGGCGCACCACACTGATCGAGGACGGCATCTTGGTCAGCTATATGCAGGACCGCCAGAATGCCCGCCTGATGGGCGTCGCCGCGACCGGCAACGGACGGCGCGAAAGCTATGCGCACGCCCCAATGCCGCGCATGACCAACACCATTATGCTGGCCGGCGACGCCGATCCCGCGGACATCGTCGCATCTGTCAAAGACGGCATCTATGCGGTGAATTTCGGCGGCGGGCAGGTCGACATCACCAACGGAAAATTCGTGTTTTCCTGCACCGAGGCATATCGGGTGAAGAACGGCGTCATCGGTGCTCCGGTGAAGGGCGCAACCTTGATCGGCGACGGTGCCAGCGCGCTGCAAAAGGTGCGGATGGTGGGCAATGACATGCAGCTTGATCCCGGCATAGGAACATGCGGCAAGGCAGGCCAGTGGGTGCCGGTCGGCGTCGGCCAGCCGACCTTGCTGATTGACGGGCTGACCGTGGGCGGTGCCGGGACCTGACCGGCGACGCGCCGTTTGCACAGGGCGACCGCGCCCCTTAAACCATGGGACCGGCCCGGGGCGCGACACCGCGCATGCTGGGGAACAGGAGCTTGCAGATGCCCGATATGCCGATGGCTGCTCCGGATCATGCGCCGCTCGTGAGCGATGCGGACGCCGCCGCCGCGGCGGAGCGTCTGCGCGAACGCATCGGCGCGGACGCGGTCGGCGCGCTCGATCCTGAAATGCACGCGCTAGGCGTTGCGCTGGCGACCCACCGCATGGAGCGCGGCGCGCCGGGATTCTACGCCGTCGCCCTGTCGATCGCGGCCGAATTGCGGGCTGAGCCGGGCCGCCTGCATCGCCTGCTGCGCCCTTGGTATGAAGGCGCGCGCGATCTTCTCGAAGACCATGACCGCATTCCTGCTGGCGTGGACGGCCCCGACGCGGTGCGCGCCGCCTTGCGCGCCATCAAAGGCGCGCCTGAAGCCCCCGCGCCCACGCCCATGTCTGCCCCCAAACCAACACCTGCGTCCCAGGCCCCCGCGCCGCCGCCGCCCAACGATGCCCCCAACGCCGCCCCCGCCTGGGACGCCGCCCTTTCGCGGGCAGAGCAGGCCGCTGCCCGCCCCGTCTCGATCGTCAGCGCCCCGTCAGGTGGGTATGAACCGCGGGCATCCGTCATCGGGGCCGATCTCGGTGCGCCCAGAACCCGCCGTTCCAAGCGTAAGACCGGTGGCTATCGGTTCTCAGACTTGGTGTGGGGCGCATTCTTCGTGCCCGCGGTGCTGATCGGGCTGGTGGCGTTCTATTATTTCCTTGCGCTGCCACCGATGAATTACCTCACCGGCATCGCCACTTGGGATGTGCGGGTATATACTTTTTACCCGCTGCTCGGGGCCGCCCTATGGCTCACGAGCGTTGCGCTGCTGTTCCCGCCGATCTGGTATGCGTGGTGGCGCGGGCGGCGCGGCTGGGTCTGGCCGATGCTTGCAGCGGTCCCGGTGACAGCGATTCTGGTGTTCATCTCAACATTGATCGTGCTGCGCAGCCCGATGCACGCCGATTTCCTGAGCCAGGCACTTCAATGGACCTGGAAATGGGGCCCGGTGACCTTCGCCGCGGCGGCCTCCATCGCCTTCGGCTCGCGCCTGCGCGGGGGCAGCCGCCGGATCTTTCGCCGCATCGGCCGCTGGTGGGACCGGCGGCGGCGGTCAGGCACAAAGGCCCCACGATGACCGACCCTCGCACACACGCCCCCGGCATCGCACGCGTCGCGCTGGCGCTGGCGATCGCGGGGGCCACGCTCGCCGCGATCTGTGCGCTGCTGGCCTGGGGGGTGTATGCGCTGAATTTCGACGACGGCTACGGCGTGTCGTCGCGCGCGCGCTTTGCGGCGCTGGCCATGGGCGGCGGGCTGGCGGTGTTCTCGTTCACCGCCGCGCCGCTGGCACTGATGGCATTGCGCGCGTTGGGGCGTCGATCACGGCGCGCCTTTGCGCTGGCGGGGGCGGCGGCTGGGCCGGTCTTTGTGCTGGCGGTCACCGCCATGACCGGGGCACCCGCCGCCCCCGCGGCGCTGATCGCTTTTGCGGTGATCGGCGCGCTGCATCTGATCATCACGCACAAGGCCGCCGGGGTCTGAGCGCACCATCCCCGCCCGCGCCACACCAAGGGGCGGCTCGGGCGGGCCAGATGCGGCGCGGGCGTCAGCCCGGCCGCGATGGGCCGAACGAGGCGGCCCGGCTCAGTAACTGCTCGCCTCATAGATGCGGGTCAGGTCGCCATTCCACTCAGTCTTCCACAGGCGCAGCAATTCATCGGCGGGGGTCTCATTGCGCTCAACGCTTTCCTTCAGCGCATTGAGGAAATGGGTCTCGTCGGGGATCAGCCCACCCGCCCCGGCGCAGCCGCGCGCCTTCAGGCCTGCCTCGGCAATCTCAAGGCACCTGCCCGCCAGATCGCGCATCAACCCGCCGCCGGGCGTCTTGGCCGCCAGCCCACGCACAGAGGCGTCGATGCGCAGGGCTTCGCGCTCTTCCGCGCTCCAACCCTTGCAAAGATCCCACGCGGCATCGAGCGCGGACTGGTCATACATCAGCCCCACCCAGAACGCGGGCAGCGCGCAGATCCGGCGCCACGGGCCGCCATCGGCGCCGCGCATTTCGATGAACTTCTTGATGCGGGCCTCAGGAAAGGCGGTGGTCAGGTGGTCCGCCCAATCGGACATGGTCGGCGTCTCACCGGGCAACGCGGGCAGCTTGCCATCAAGGAAATCGCGGAACGACATGCCCAGCGCGTCGATATATTTGCCGTCGCGATAGACAAAATACATCGGCACATCGAGGGCGTAGTCCACGTATTGCTCAAAGCCGAACCCGTCCTCAAACACAAACGGCAGCATGCCGGTGCGCGCAGGGTCCAGATCGCGCCAGATGCGCGACCGCCAGCTGACATGGCCGTTGGGCTTGCCGTCAAAGAACGGCGAATTGGCGAACAGCGCGGTCGCCACCGGCTGCAACGCCAGCCCGACCCGCAGCTTTTTGGCCATGTCCGCCTCAGACGCGAAGTCGAGGTTCACCTGCACCGTGCAGGTCCGGTACATCATCTGCGTGCCATGGGTGCCGACTTGGCCCATATAGCGGGTCATCAGTGCGTAACGCCCCTTGGGCATCACCGGCATTTCGGCCTCAGACCAGATCGGCGCGGCACCAAGGCCAAGGAACCCGGCCCCGATTTCGTCTGCGATCTCGCGCACTTCGCGCAGATGCGCGTTGGCCTCGTCGCAGGTCTGGTGGATGGTTTCCAGCGGCGCGCCGGACAATTCAAGCTGCCCGCCCGGCTCCAACGACACGTTGGCGCCGTTGCGCTCCAAGCCGATCAGTTTGCCGGCCTCTTCGACCGGCGCCCAGCCGAAGCGGTCGCGCAGGCCTTCCAGCATGGCGCGAATCGAACACGCGCCCTCATAGGGCAACGGCGAAAGGTCGGCCTTCACCCAGCCGAATTTCTCATGCTCAGTGCCGATGCGCCAGTCTTCGACCGGCCTGCACCCTGAGGCGAGATATTCAGCGAGCTGATCGCGGCTTTCGATCGGGCCGCCACCCGACTGCGGAATGGACATGGTCGGGCTTCCTCCAATTCAGACGTGTTCAGGCAGACTTACGGACGCAAAGCGACTGCCGCAAGGCTTGGCGTGCATCAGCTGCGTTCACTTTATGGAAACAGCGCGCGCCGGATCCACCGCGCGGCGCCAGACCGGATGCAGCGCATGGCCCGCGGCGGCCAGCGCGCGCAGGGCTTTGGGCTCAGAAAACCCCGGCAAGGATGCCAGCGCTTCGGGCAACCGATCGGCCCCATCCGCGCCCGCGGGAATGCGCAGGGTCGGCCCGCCATCCTGGCGCAGGATCCAGATCGGGGCGTCGCCGCTTTCTACATCCACGGCCCTCAGGGCATCCAGCGACAGCGCGCCGCCGGTCTCTGGCCCCATATAGGTCACGCGCCGTTCATCCACATTGGCCACGCCGGGGCCCAGATCCGCACGCGCCGTCCACGCCTTCAGGGCCGCAAGCCTCAGCCAGATGCCGATCAGCGCCGCCAGCGCAATCAGCGCCCAGCCGACCCAACCGCCCATCAGCGCGCCGTCGATCCCGTAGCGCAGCGCCAACACCAGCAAAAGCGCGGCGATCCCTGTCTCAGCCCAGCGCGACAGAATCGCGGTGGGGCGGGACACGGGGCCGTCTCTATCAGGCTCCTCCCCGCAATAAGGGCCACGTCCACAGCAGCTCATGCCCAGTCCCCCAATGTGGATTGCCAGATGGTCAGCGCCGAAACCGCCGCCGTGTCCGCCCGCAGGATGCGCGGGCCCAGCGACACCGGAACCGTGCCGGGGCGGGCGCACAGCATCTCAGCCTCCTCGGGTGCGAACCCACCTTCGGGGCCGATCAGCACCGCCCAAGGGCCGGGACCGGCAGCGCGCAATGCCTCAGCCGCGGGGCGCGCGCCGCCGCGTTCGTCGCAAAACATCACCCGCCGGTCACCAAGTGCGTCGAGCACCAAGGCCAGCGGCGCCCCGTCCATCGCCTCGGGTATATCGAGCCGCTCGGACTGCTCCGCCGCCTCACGCGCGTTGGTCTGCATACGGTCGGTGCGGATCCGCTCCGACGCGGTGCGTCGGGTGAACACCGGTTGCAGCCGAGAAACGCCCAGTTCAACCGCCTTTTCAACGATGAAATCGGTGCGCGTGCGTTTGACCGGCGCGAACAGCAGCCACAGATCGGGCGCTGCGACCTGCGGGCGCAGCGCCGCGCGGCACACCGCAAGCGCGTTGCGCTTCCCGGCCTCGGCCAGTTCGGCCAGCCATTCGCCATCGCGCCCGTTGAACAGCTTGACCGGGGCACCGACGCCTTGGCGCATCACCGACACTAGGTAATGCGCCTGGTCGCGGGTCAGCGGCACCGCGGCGCCCTGCCCCAGCGGCGCATCGACGAAAAGCCTGATTTTCGCGTCCTGCTCTGGCATACATGCCTCCATGATGTCCCACAAATTGCACAGCACCGCCGCCGATGGAAGGGTCGCCGACGCGACCGACGCCAACTGGGTGGACCGGTTCGCGCCGCCGCGCGCGCGACCATGGCTCAGGCTCAGCCGCGCGGACCGGCCTGCGGGGACGTGGCTGCTGCTGATCCCGTGCTGGTGGGGGCTGATGCTGGCCGCCGCCGCCGACCCCGCAGGATTGCGGTGGGAGGACGCCTGGATCTTCGGCGTCTGCGCAATCGGCGCGTTTTTGATGCGCGGCGCAGGCTGCACCTGGAACGACGTGACCGACCGGCATATCGACGGGTCCGTGGCGCGCACCCGAAGCCGCCCGATCCCATCGGGACAGGTCACGGTCAAAGGCGCGCTGCTGTGGATGGTGGTGCAGGCGCTGGTCGCGTTCGGGCTGCTGCTGACGCTGGCGCCCGCAGCGATCTGGCTGGGGGTGATCTCGTTGGTGCCGGTCTGCATCTATCCGTTCATGAAGCGGGTGACGTGGTGGCCACAGGTGTTCCTTGGCGTCGCGTTCAACTGGGGGGCGCTGCTGGCCTGGGCGGCGCATAGCGGGTCGCTGTCGATCGCGCCGGTGCTTTTGTATTTGGGCGGCATGGCGTGGACGATTTTTTATGACACGATCTATGCATTTCAGGACAAGGAAGACGACGCGCTGATCGGCGTCAAATCCACCGCCCGCCTGTTCGGAGAAAACGCCCGCCCCCGCCTGCTGGCCTGGCTGCTGGCCGCCGCCGCACTGACCGCCACCGCCGTTTTGGCCGCGCTGACCGGCGCCGCGCTGGCGCTGGGGTTGTTGGGGGTGCTGGGCTTTGCCGCGCGACTGGGGTGGCAGTGGCGCAGGCTTAGCATCGATGACACCGACCTGTGCCTGATGCTGTTCCGCGACAACCGCAATGCCGGGCTGATCCTGTTCACGGGGCTGGCGCTGGCGGCGCTGATCTGACCCAGCCCGGAGGAATCAGCGTTAGCAAATTATTTTAGCAACGGATCGGAAACCTGACCGCCCCAATCTGCGTCCATGGCTCAGGCAAATGACATCGCGCAATACGCGCTCGAACTCGTGAACCGCTTCCGGCTCAACCCCGCAGGCGCGTTCGATCATTTTATCGTCAACGCCACGACCGGCGAGGCGTATGATCCCGGCGTCACCGCCGCGCTGGCCTGGTTCCAGGTGGACCTGACGGCGCTGGCGACTCAGCTGGACACGCTGACCGCCGCGCCGCCGCTGGGCTGGTCCGATCAGCTGGCGACCGCCGCCGCGGCCCATAACACCGCGATGCAAGCAGCCGATGAACAAAGCCATCAGGTTTCGGGAGAGGTGTCGCTTGGCGTCCGCGTCGACGCGACCGGGTATAATTGGAGCGCGTTGGCAGAGAACGTCTATGCCTTCACCGAAAACGCTGACCATGCCCATGCAGGCTTTGTCATCGACTGGGGCTATGACACCGGCGAAACATCTGCCACCCGCGCCGGTGGCGACGGCATCCAGGACCCGGCGGGCCATCGCGACGCGCTGACAACCCAAGGCTTCAGCCAGATCGGCATCGACTTTCTGGCCGATGCCAGCGGTGCCACCCGGGTTGGGCCATGGCTGACGACCCAAGTGCTCGGCAAGCAGGTCGGTGGCGGCCCGCTGCTGGTGGGCGTGGTGCATGCCGATGGTGATCAGGACCGCGCGTATTCGCAGGGCGAAGGGGTGGCGGGGGTCTCGCTGATGCTCGACACCGCGGGGGTCACCACCTCCGCCGCGGCCGGGGGATTTTCGATCGAAACCACCGCCGGGACCCATGATCTGACCTTTGACGCCGGGGGCGCTGCGCGCACCATCACCGTGCGGGTAACCGTTGGCACCGACAACATAAAAATTGACCTGTCAGATGCTGGCGCCCTGTCGGTCAGCGCCGATGCCGAAATCCTGTCATGGGCCAGCGGACTGCGCGCCCTGGGGACCGCAGGGCTGACCCTGCGCGGCGGCTATGCCCACGAACTGATCGAAGGAAACTCCGGCGACAACAAACTGTTCGGCGGCAGGGGTGAGGACAAAATCAAAGGCGGCGCAGGCTTTGATGAGATCTATGGCGGCGGCTTCTCCGACGCACTGTTCGGCGGGTCTGAGGGCGACAAGCTGACCGCAGGAAAAGGCTGGGACCGGCTCTATGGCGGCCAGGGCGACGACCGACTGTTTGGCGAGGCGGGCAATGACCAGCTCTATGGCGGGCTCGGCCGGGACCGGCTGGTCGGCGGCAACGGCAACGACCACCTGACCGGCGGACCGGGGCGCGACGTCTTCGTGTTTGATGCCGCCGACGGGACCGACCGGATCACCGATTGGGAATCGCGCGACCGCATCGACATCAGCGGCTCGGGCGTGGACCTGTCCGACGTCTCCATCGGCATCAGCGGTGCCGACGCGGTGCTGCTGATCGCGCAAACCACGGTGATCATCGAAGGCGCCGCCGACAGCTTCAACGAAAGCTACCTGCTGGTCTGAGCGCCCGCCACCCGCGCCATCGCCAGCAGCGCGCCGCGGGTGCCGTCTGGGGCCACAGGCACGACCTTGGCGCGGTGCCCCTTGGCCAAGGGAGCCGCCCTCGGGGGCATCGAGCCCCCTCGGTCGGCGCGGGCATGACGCCCGCCGCCCCTGCCCGACGTCAGTCCTGTCGGGGGCGGTCGTCTTCCTCAAACAATATCCGGGCGGCATCGCCTTCGGGGTCGCGGTACTGGTCCGAGCGCAGCGACCACAAAAACGCCACCAGCCCCACCAGCCCCAACAGGATCGACAGCGGGATCGTCACCATCAGAATGTTCATGGCCTGCGCCCACTTTTCATGGACCGTATCCTCAGCGCATTCAGCGTCACGGTGATCGAGGATCCCGACATCGCCAGCGCCGCGATCAGCGGGGTGACAAAGCCGAACGCCGCCAGCGGCACCGTCACCATGTTGTAAAGCGCGGCGAAGGCGAAATTCTCGAGCGCGCGCCGCCGCGCCGCCCGTGCCACGTCAAGGGCCGTGACCACCGGTGCCAGACGCGGGCCGGTGAACACAAATCCCGCCGCCGCCCGCGCCACATCCGCCGCGGAGGCGGGGGAGATCGACGCCTCCGCCGCCGCAAGCGCCGGGGCGTCGTTGATGCCGTCGCCGATCATCAGGACGCGGCGGCCCTCAGCAGCCAAGGCGTTCAGCCGCGCCAGCTTGCCCTCGGGGGTCACGCCAGCTTCGAACGCCGCAATCCCCGCGGCCTGCGCCGCGCGGGCGACCGGACCGGGCGCATCGCCGGACAACAGCGCGACCGACAGGCCGCGGGCCTTCAGCGCGGCGACCACCTCAGCGGCATCAGGCTTCAGCGGGTCTTCGAACGCGAACCTCACCGGTGCCCCGCCGCCCATCGACAACCAGACCGAGGACAGCCCGTCATCAGGCACCTCGGCCCCGCACCAATCGCCGCGGCCGAGGCGGGCATCAATGCCGTCGATGCGCCCCTGCACGCCGCGGCCGGGCAATTCCTCAAGGCGCTCAACCATTGCCGGGACCACCCCGCGGGCCAGCGCCGCATCGGCCAACGCGCGCGAAAACGGATGGCGGGAGCTTTGCGCCAGCGCCAGCGCCGCACGCCAAGCGGCGGGGGCGTCGGGGCCGCTTACCAGTTGGGCCGCGCCCGTGGTCAGGGTGCCGGTCTTGTCGAACACCGCGATGTCAACGCGCGCCAGCCGCTCCAACGCCGCGCCGTCCTTTAGGAACACGCCAGCGCGGAACAGCCGCCCGCCCGCCGCCGCATGGACCGCCGGGACCGCCAGCGCCAGCGCGCAGGGGCAGGTGATGATCAGCACCGAGGCGGCGATCATCACAGCTTCGCGCGCGCCCAGACCCAGCGCCAGCCACGCAAGCAACGTTGCCAGCGCCGCGATGTGCACGAACGGCACGTAAATCCGCGCCGCGCGGTCGGCGAGGCGGGTGTAGCGGGTCTTGGCGTTCTCCGCCGTCTCAATCATCCGCGCGATGCTCGCCAGCAAGGTTTCATCCCCGGTGGCGGTGACTTCGATCTGCAAGGGCGCGGAAAGGTTGAGCGTTCCGGCATGCACCAGCGCGCCCGGGCCCGCCACCTCCGGCGCGCTTTCACCAGTGATCATGGAGCGGTCCATGTCCGACAGCCCCGCGATCACGCGGCCGTCCACGGGCGTGCGCTCCCCCGCCGCAAGCTCGATGATCTCGCCGGGGCGCAGGTCTTCGACCGCGATCAGGCGGCGCGCCGTCCCGGTCAGCAGCGTGGCGGAGTGGGCCTGAAGGCCGCACAGTTCCGCCGCCGCAACCCGCGCCACGCGCCGCGTGCGGTGGTCGAGATATCGCCCGATCAGCAAAAAGAACAGCAGCGACACGGCCGCGTCGAAATAGGCATGGGCACCGGACATGATCGTCTCGGACACCGACACACCCATCGCCAGCAGCACCGCCAGCGAGATCGGCACATCCATGTTCGCCCGCCCGGCCCTGAGCGCGGCCAGCGCGTTGCGAAAGAACGGCACCCCCGCAAAGGCCGCCGCGGGCAGCGCGATCAGCGCCGACACCCAATGCAGCAGATCGCGCGTCGCATCCGCCGCCCCGGACCAGACCGAGACCGACAGCAGCATGACATTCATCATCGCGAACCCGGCGACGGCGAGCCGCGCAAGCAGGTCGCGCCCCTCGGCGTCCCGCTCCAGATCGCGCATCGCGGCCCCGTCGAAGGGCCGCGCGGCATAGCCAAGCCCGGCCAGCGCGGCGACCGCGTCTTCAGGCACCATCACGTCCGGGTCATAGCTGACCGCAACGCGGCGGTGGGTCAGATTCACGCGCGCAGCGGTGATGCCGGGGGTGCGCGGCAGGTTGCGTTCAATGGTGTGGATGCAGGCGCCGCAATGGATGTCGGGGACCAGCAATTCGATCTGGGCGCCATCCTCAGTGCGGCGCACAAAGCGCGCCAGCCCGCCGGGGCGCGCGACGCCGATCGCGGCACCGGTGGGGCAGCAGGCACCCGGCCCTGGCATCTCAGCGCCGCGCGGGGCCATGGCGGGCACCGCAGTCATCGGATCATTCCTTCACCCATATCTCAGCCCCGGCGCGGTGGGTGGCGCCGGTGCCGTCCACCGCCACCATCTCAGCGCGCCAGCGTCCGGGCGCCAGCGCCAGATCAGCCGCATAAACGCCGGGGCGGTCAGGGATGGGGATCAGCGTGACCAGCCGTTCCCCCTGCCGCGTGGTCGGGCGGCCGACATCGGCGGTGACGATCAGGCCCCTGAGCGGCGCGCCGCCCCGGTCGGTCAGCGCCGCCTCAAGCCGAGCATCGCGCCATTCCAGCCCAACGCGCCAGCCTTGGGCGATCTGGGCGTTGCGTTCGCGATCAAAGCGCTGGCTGGCGCGATAGGGATGCTTTTCCACCAGCCCGGGAAACCCGCCGATCGCCTGGGTCATCATGTAAATGTTCACCGCGAAGACCACGCCAAAGAAGGCCAGCGCGATCATCAGCACTTTGCGCCCGGTAAGCGGGCGGCCGGGTTTGTCGGGGCTCATCGCGTGCCCTCCTTGGGGCCGAGGAACACGGTCTGGGCGGCCACGCGTTCGCGGGTCGCCAGATCCTCAATCCAGATTTCAACGTCCGCGCGTTCTGTCGGCACCGCGAAAGGCAGCGTCGTCAGGAACAGGCGCAGATGGCGGGGCTGATCAGTGTCCACTTCGAATTCCAGCCAATCAAGCCCCTGGATGTTGGCCGACAATGGCAGGGCTGAGCGGAAGGACAGCCGGAAGCTGTGCGGTTCATTGTTCATGTTCGCGACCTTAAGGGTGTAGCCATTGCGGATCGCGCCGTCAGACAGCATGACGAAAGTCGGGTTGCGGTCGCGGGCCGCCGTCAGGTTGATCGTGTCGCGCATGAACAGCGACACCACCATCGCCACCCCGATCCCGGCCCAGAGCACGGTGTATAGAATGGTCCGGGGCCGGAAGATGCGCCGCCAGATCGGCACGGCAGGTTCGCCCGTCCGCTCCAGCTTTTCGTCCTCAAGGGTGCAGTAATCGATCAGCCCGCGCGGGGACCCCACCTTGGCCATCACGTCGTCACACGCGTCGATGCACAGTGCGCAGGTGATGCATTCCAGTTGCTGGCCCTTGCGGATGTCGATGCCCATCGGACAGACCGCGACGCAGGCATTGCAGTCGATGCAGTCGCCCAGCGCCTCGGCGCCTTCGCGCTTGCGGTGCTTGCCGCGCGGTTCGCCGCGGTGGTCGCGATAGGTGACGGTGATGGTTTGCTCGTCCATCATCGCGGCCTGAATGCGCGGCCAGGGGCAGGCATAGATGCAGATCTGTTCGCGCGCAAAACCGCCGAAAAGAAAGGTGGTCGCGGTCAGCAGCCCGATTGAGGCATAGGCGATGAACGCCCCCTGCCCGGTCGCCAGATCCACCAGCAGCGTCGGCGCGTCGGCGAAATAGAACACCCATGCGCCACCCGTCGCGACCGAGACCGCCAGCCACGCCGCCCATTTCGTCAGCCTGAGCCTGAGCTTGCGCGCGTCATATTTCTGCTTGTGCAGCTTCACACGGGCGTTGCGGTCGCCTTCAACCCAACGCTCCACCGCGATGAACAGGTCGGTCCACACGGTCTGCGGGCAGGCATAGCCGCACCAGACCCGCCCGAACGCAGAGGTGAACAGGAACAGCCCGATCCCAGCCATGATCAGCAGGCCCGCGACATAATAAAATTGCTGTGGCCAGATCTCAATCCAAAAGAAAAAGAACCGGCGGCTGGCCATGTCCACCAGCACCGCCTGATCGGGCATGTGCGGACCACGGTCAAAGCGGATCCACGGCGTCAGGTAATAGATGCCCAGCGTGAACCCCATCAGCCACCATTTAAGGGTGCGAAAGCTGCCTTTGACCCTGCGGGGGAAAATCGGAATGCGGGCGGCATAGAGGCTGCCCTCGTTGTCCCCGCCGCTGTCTTGCGCGCTCATGATCAGGACCGCCCTTGCGTTGCTGGTTGCGTCGCACCCGTTCTGGGGCGCGCGCGCCGCCCCCGCCTTGATCGAAATCAACCTGCACGAGGCGGGTTTGTAGGCCTGCCAAAGGCCCCACCGCGCAAGCCGCTGCAAAGCTTGATAAACCGGAGCATGGCAGTCGTCTTTGCCGCAGGTGCGAATTCTGCGCGCGATGATCGCAGGGGGCGGCATGGCGGGCCACCCCCTAAGCCAAAGGCCGCCGCGGTGTTCCGCGGCGGCCCCGTGTTCGGGTTTCGCATCGGCCCTGCGCGCGCAGGGCCGGGGAGGTCACTGACCGCCGCCCAGCCCGTGGACATACAGCGCGACCTGCTTGACCTGCGCGTCGGTGATGCGCCCCAGCCAGGCGGGCATCATGCCTGCGCGGGCGTTGTTGATGGTGTAGGTGATCGCGTCCCGATCACCGCCATAGAGCCAGATTGCGTCCGCCAGGTTCGGCGCGCCCATCTCAACCACGCCGCCGCCAGCCGCACCGTGGCAGGCCGCGCAGTTTTCTTCGAACAACACCGCGCCTGTTTCAGCCATAGCCGCGTCATGCTGCTGGCTTGAGATCGCCAGCACATGTTCGACAACTTGGGCGATCTCAGTCTTTTCCAGCAATTCATCCTTGCCGAAGGCAGGCATGGCGGAATCACGGGTGTCGTCATCCTCAGCCGACCGGATGCCATGGGCGATGGTCAGGCGGATGTCCTCAGCCTCTCCGCCCCAGATCCAGTCATCGTCGTTGAGGTTGGGATACCCCACCGCGCCCGCGGCGCCCGCGCCATGGCATTGCGAGCAATAGGTGCGGAACACCGCGCCCCCGCCCGCCAGCGCGAACTGGTTCAGCTCTGCATCAGCGGAGATGTCCGCAAGCTCCATCGTTGCGATCTTGTCCACATAGACGGACTGGGCCGCGGTCGCCTGCGCGATGTCAGCGGCCACGTCCCCGCGTGATGAATAACCAAGCACGCCAGTTGTGGCCGAAGATATCATCGGCCAGGCAGGATAGGCGATGGTGTAAAGCATCGCCCAGATCACGCAGGCATAGAATGAATAAAGCCACCACAGGGGAAGCGGGTTGTTCAGTTCCTTGATGCCATTCCAATCGTGGCCGGTGGTCTCAATGCCCGACATCTCATCGATGTCTTTATGATCGCTCATGTCACTGGTCCTCCTTCCGGGCCGACAGAGGAACGTCGTCGTTCCTCAGCGGAATGCCTGCGATGTCGTCATGCAGCTTGCGCGACCCGGGCCGGAAGGTGAAAACCACGACCACGATGAAGAAAAAGGTCATGGCCAGCAGCATCCAGCTGTCGGCGAATTCGCGCAGCAGGGTGTAAGTGTCTTGCATGTCCCTGCCCCCCCTCAGCGGCTTGCGTCGGCTTCGAAGGTGGAGAAATCCACCAACGTGCCGAGCATCTGCAGATAAGCGATCAGAGCGTCGAGCTCGGTGATCTCTGGACGACCGTCGAAATTGCGGATCTGGGCGCCGGGATACCGCGCCAGAAGCGCATCGTAGCCATCGGAATCCGGGTCCACCTGCGCCATCACATCGATCTTGGCGTTCGCGATCGCCTCCTCCGAATAGGGCACGCCGACGGCCCGCAACGCGGTCAAATTGTCGGCGATATGCGCGTATGGCAGCTTGGTGTTTATCAGGTGCGGATAGGTCGGCATGATCGATTCGGGCACCAGATCGCGCGGGTTCCACATGTGGTCCACGTGCCATTGGTCCGAATACCGGCCACCAACCCGCGCCAGATCTGGCCCGGTGCGTTTGGACCCCCACTGGAACGGATGGTCATACATCGATTCAGCCGCGAGGCTGTAATGGCCATACCGCTCCACCTCGTCGCGCATGGGACGGATCATCTGGGAGTGGCACAGATAGCACCCCTCCCGGATGTAGATGTCCCGGCCCGCCACTTCGAGCGGCGAGTAAGGGCGCATCCCCTCAACTTTCTCGATGGTGTTTTCGAGGTAGAAAAGGGGTGCGATCTCCACCAGGCCGCCAATGGAGACGACCACCAGGGATGAGGCGAGGAGGAGCGTCGCATTACGCTCCAACACGCCGTGCTTTTTCAGAAAGCTCATGGTGTCCTCCTCTCACTCAGCCGGAACAAAGGCATGACGGTCAGTCACAGCTTCTTTTGGCTCTCCCGCCGTGGCGGTCATCCACAGGTTCCATGCCATGATCAGCGCGCCAATCAGGAACAGCAAACCACCCAGACCGCGGATCACATAGTAGGGATGCAGCACCGCAACCGTGTCGGCAAAGCTGTTCACCAAGAAGCCGAGGCTGTCATATTCGCGCCACATCAGACCCTGCGTGATGCCCGACACCCACATGGACGCCGCGTAAAGCACGATGCCGATGGTCGCCAACCAGAAGTGCCAGCTGACGGCGGCCAGCGAATAAAGCTCCTTCTTGCCCCACAGGCGCGGGGTCAGGAAGTAAAGCGCGCCGAAGGTGATCATGCCGTTCCAACCCAAGGCACCGGAATGCACATGGCCGATGGTCCAATCGGTGTAATGGCTCAGCGAGTTGACCGCTTTGATCGACATCATCGGACCTTCAAAGGTCGACATGCCGTAAAAGCCCACCGACACCACCAGCATCCGCATGACCGGATCGGTGCGCAGCTTGTCCCACGCGCCCGAAAGCGTCATCAGACCGTTGATCATGCCGCCCCAGCTGGGCATCCACAGCATGATTGAGAACACCATGCCAAGCGTTTGCGCCCAGTCAGGCAGCGCGGTGTAATGCAGATGATGCGGACCGGCCCAGATATAAAGAAAGATCAGGGCCCAGAAGTGGATGATCGACAGCTTATAGGAATAAATCGGACGCCCGGCTTGCTTGGGCACAAAGTAGTACATCATGCCAAGGAAGCCCGCAGTCAGGAAGAACCCGACAGCGTTGTGCCCATACCACCACTGCGTCAGCGCATCCTGCACGCCTGAGAACAGCGAATAGCTGGTGGACCCGTAGATCGACACCGGCACCGCGAGGTTGTTGACGATGTGCAGCATGGCGATGGTCACGATGAACGCCAGGAAGAACCAGTTGGCCACGTAGATGTGGGGTTCTCTGCGCTTGATCAGCGTGCCCATGAACACCAGCAGATAGCAGACCCAGACGATGGTCAGCCAGATGTCGATGTACCAGGTGGGCTCCGCGTATTCCTTGGACTGGGTGCCGCCGAGCACGTAGCCCGTCGCCGCCAGCACGATCATCAGCTGATAGCCCCAGAACACGAACCACGCGAGGTTCCCGCCCCACAGCCGCGCCGCGCAGGTGCGCTGCACGATGTAGAACGACGTCGCGATCAGCGCGTTGCCCCCGAAGGCGAAGATCACCGCCGAGGTGTGCAAGGGCCGCAGCCGACCGAAGGTGGTCCACGGCAGATCCAAGTTCAGGACCGGGAACGCCAGCTGGAAGGCGATGTAGACGCCCGCCAGAAAGCCGATGCAGCCCCAGAACGTGGTCGCGATCACGCCCGCGCGGATCACGCCGTCCATATATTCAATGGGCGCGTCGGCAATTCTTGCCGGCCGGGTTTCACCGATGCCCTTGAGGATCCATATGAAAAGTCCGGCGGCAACCGCCAGGACCGTGAGCGCGTTGACCTGATAGGCCAAATCGCGCGCGTTGCTCGCCCCGATGAACGCGAAAATCGCGATCAATGCGAGGACGATGAGTTTCGTTGCAGAAGCCAACTTCCCCTCCGTCATACCAAAATGGTTTGCGCGGAATGGTTTCCGCTTGTCTGCCGCTATGGCTGCTCGGGGGTGTGGCGACCTTGATCCAAGTCAAGCAATCTTCGGAAAACACCCCGGCGCCCTGAATAAGTTCCGGCGTGCAAGCATTTTCGCAACGACATGCAGGGAGCAGGCCCCGATCTAGGCGCCGATCTAGGCGCCTGTCTTGGCACCAAGGAACATTGGGCGCAGCGGGCGCACCGCGCCTTGCAGGAAACCGATCAGCAGGCGCACCCGCTCCGCCCGCGCCAGATCAGGATGGGTCAGCGCCCAAATGTCGTGATAGGGCGTCGGCACGGGGGGCAGGCGCATCAGGCCCAAATCGCCCTCGCCCAAAAAACACGGCATCACCGCGGCGCCGAGGCCGCAGCGCGCTGCCTCAACCATCGCGGCCATGTCGTCGAACCGAAACGCGACGCGGGCGGGGTCAAACCCCGCGGCGGCCAATGCAACGCGCGTTGAGCCTGCGGCCGGGTTTTCCCAATGGGTGAAGCCAAGCCAATCCACCGGCGCCCCGTCCCACGCGGCCTCAGCCCAGCGAGGGGCGGCATAGGCGGCGCGGTTTTGGGGCGACAGCTTCACGCCCCACAGCGCCGGATCGGGGGCGGAACTGACCCTGAGCGCCACGTCAGCCTCACGCCGGTGCAGGTTCGCCAGATCGTTCCCGGCCAGCACCGTCAGCGCCACCCCCGGATGGCGCGCCCGGAACCCGGCCAGCGCGGCGCACAGCGCGGGCCCCATCAGCACCGCAGGCACGGTCAACCGCACGGGTCCCGCGGGGGCCGCATCGCGCCCAGCCGCGACGCGCGACAGGGCAAGGGCGGCGTCCTCCATTACCTCAGCCGCCGCGATGGCATCACGCCCGGACGCGGTGGGGACCAGCCCGCCCGCGGTGCGATCGAACAGCCGCGCGCCCAGCCGCGATTCAGCCGCCGCCACGCGCCGCGACACGGTGGCGTGGTTCACCCCCAGCGCCCGCGCCGCCGCTGCCAGCCCGCCCGCCCGCGCGGCGCCGAGCACGAATCGAAGATCGTCCCATTCACTCATGCTGCGCATTTATGCACAGGCAGCGTGCAGGTTTAAGGAATTCCGCACCGCCCCCGCGTATGACCACCTGTAAGCCAGACTAAATCCCGCCCCATTGACGGAGAGACTGATGACCGTTCACGCGATCTTCCAGATGCAAATCGATACCCCCGAAAAGCTGGCCGAATATCGCCTCGTCGCCGCCGCAGCACTGGCGCGCCATGGCGGAGCAGTCATCGCCGCAAGCCCCGGCCCCAGCCCAATCGACCCCGGCGGCCGCCTGACCGACCCACCGGGCATGGTCGCCATTCTGACCTTCCCAACGCCTGAGGCCGCGCAGGCCTGGATCGCAGACCCCGAGATCAAAAACGCCCATGCGCTGCGCAACAGCGCCGGCATAGGCCAGGTATGGCTGCTCTGACCCCCCTGCCCCAAAATGCGAAAAGGCCCACGCAGGTGCCTGCGCGGGCCTTTTTTTTACACGGGATGTCGGGTGTTCAGGCGATCATGCCGCCATCGCTGTCATCGCCCGCCACCTCCAGCAAGGCGTTGTAATTGGGGATCGTCAGATGCCGGGCGTCGCGCATGATGATCAGCTTTTCCTTCTTCAGGACGCTGATCTGGCGGCTTACGGTTTCAATCGTCAGGCCCAGATAGTCGGCCATGTCTTCACGCGTCAGCGGCAAATCCAGCGACACGCCGTCCTCCAACGCCACCTGCCGCACCGCAGCGAGGCGCCGCGCGGCGATGGCAAAGAAGCTGGCGATCTTTTCCCTGGCGGTCTTGCGGCCGAGCAGCACCATCCATTCGCGGGCGCTGTCCAGTTCATCCAAGGTCATTTCCAGCAGCCGTTGCTCCAGCGCCGGGGTATCGTGCAGCAGGCTTTCAAAGCGGGAACGAGAGAAGATGCACAGCCGCACCTCAGACACCGCGATCGCGTCGAACGGCGCTTCGGGGCGCATGGGACGGCCGATGAAGTCAGACGGGAACAGCAGCCCCACCATCTGCCTGCGGCCATCGGCCATGATGCGCGACAGGCTCACGCAGCCTTCGAGCACGGAGCCGAGGAAATCAGTCTTCTCGCCCATGGCGACGATTTCTTCGCCGGGCCTGAAGGTGCGATAGCTTTTGGTGACGTTAAGGAACTCTAGCTCCTGCGGTCCGCAATATGAGCAAACCGCGCGATGCCTGATCGCGCAATCGGCGCATCTCGGGTGCGGGGTGCTTGAGATGCGCGGCGATGGGGTCAAAAGGTTCGAAGCCATTCAAATTCGCCTTTCCGTATTTGTTTCAATATCAGCCTCTGATTGATTCAGGTCAATGCGACAGTCGTGCAAAAGTTTCCAAATTTTTACCATGAATTCACACTCGCTCATATTGGCATCGGCACCGCGTGCGCCGCGCTACGGCAGCTACCCAACCGCGCCGCATTTCACCGATGCGCTGGGCGCAGATACCCATGCCCGCTGGCTGAAAGCGGTGCCTCCGGGCCTGGCCTCGGTCTATGTTCATATTCCGTTCTGCACCTCATTGTGCTGGTTTTGCATCTGCCGCACCCAAGGCGTAAGCCGCGCCGAGCCGGTGCGCCGCTATCTGGCACATCTGGAGCAGGAGATTTCCCATGTCGGCGCGCATCTGCCGCAGGGCGTGGTCGTGGGCCGCATGCATTGGGGCGGCGGGTCGCCCAGCATCCTGTCAGCGGCACAGATCACGGCGCTTTTTGCCCGGCTGCGCGGCAGCTTCACGCTGGCCCCCGGCGCCGAATTTATCGTGGAGATCGACCCGCGCGACGCAACCGACGCACGGCTGGATGCCTTGGCCGCGGGGGGGCTGACCCGGGGCGCAATGACAGCCATCGATTGCAATCAGGGCGTGCAGCGGGCCATCAACCGCATGCAAGACTGGGCGCAGATCCAAAGCGCGGCAAAGGCGCTGCGCATACGCGGCGCGGCGGTGGACATCGACGCGCTTTATGGCCTGCCGCTGCAAACCGAGGCGAGCCTGCGCCGCACCATGCAAAGGATCATCGACCTGTCGCCCGACCAGATCGCGCTTTACGGCTATGTCCATGCGCCATGGATCGCGCAGCGTCAGCGCGCCATCCTCGCCGATGCGCTGCCGGGCGCCGCGGCGCGCAAGACACAGGCCGAAATTGCGCGTAAGATGTTGATCGGAATGGGTTATCTGCCCATCGGCATCGACCATTTCGCGCGGCCCGGCAGCGGTCTGGCGGTGGCTGCGGCCTCGGGCGGGCTTCGGCGTGGGTTTCAGGGCTATGTCGCGGATCCGTCCGAAATGCAGATCGGCCTCGGCGCATCGGCGATCAGCCGCTTTCCCGGCGGCTATGTGCAGAACGCCTGCGCCACCGCAAGCTATACGGCCGCGATCGCGGCGGGGACGTTGGCCACCACACGGGGCAAGGCGCTCAGCCTCGAAGACCGGGTGCGCGGCCATGTGATTGAACGGCTGCTCTGCAGTTTTTCCTTCGACGCGCAGGACATTATCGCCCAGTTCGGGGATTTTGCGCGACCATGCCTCGACATTGCGGACGCGCTTTTGGCGGGCGAGGGCCACTTCTGGCTGTCGCCGATGCCCGGCGGTGGGTTTTCGATCCAGCCCAATGCGCGGGCGTGGACACGGCTGATCGCGTCGCGATTCGACGCCTATATGTCCGGAACAGACGCGCGCTGCAGCCGCCTGATCTGAGCGCCACAGACGACCAAATGCGTTTCCGCTCGATTCGGCGGAGCGTCCATTTCGCTTGCAGTGAACCCTTACATGACGTCTGGTTCCGCCGTGACTTGATTCATACAACCTCCCTGTGTGAATTGGTGGTCGCATTTATATAAGAGGCTCAAATGAAGTTGGCCCCAAAGGATGAGACAAATATGCTCGGTGCGGCCGGAGATCCCGGCGAGATGGAAAAACTCCATCGCAACGCCAGCGCCGCCAGCGCATTTTTGAAAGCCATGTCCCATGATGGCCGGCTGATGATCCTGTGCCACCTCGTCGCCGGTCCGCGCACCGCCGGAGAGCTTGAATCCATTGTGCCATTTCGCCAAGCAGCCGTGTCACAGCAGCTCGCGCGGCTGCGCCTTGAAGGCATGGTCCAGGCCAAGCGCGACGGCAAGCACCTGCTCTATAGCTTGGCAGACCCGCGGGTGATCAAGCTGATCACGACGCTGCACGAAATCTTCTGCGCCGAAGAAGACTGATCCGCCCCGCGCGCGGCGTCATACCGCGCTCGCGTTTTCGCGGGCGATGCGCAATAGTGCGCGTTGGAACGTATCAAGTACGGTAAACGCGGACGCGCGTGCGCCGGGTGGCCTGCGTCCTTGGGACGCGGAATGAAGGTGACTGCTGGTGGAAGATTTCCCCTCGGACCGATCGGGCGGCGCGCGCGCGCCCTCGCGCTCCAACGCTGCGGACGACATGATCCGCGAAGCAACGATGAAGCCGCAGGATGCCGACCTCGACATCGGGGCCATGCTGTCATCGCTGTGGCGGCAGAAGATCTTTGTCGGCGGGTTCGTGTTCATCGCAATGGTCGCGGCCACTTTCTATGTCTACTCGGTCACACCGATGTATCGTTCCACCGCGGTGGTAATGCTGGATCGGCGCGAAGAACAGGTGATCGACCTTCAAAGCGTGGTCTCCGGCCTGGGTGCCGATTTCCTGAGCATTCAGGCTGAGATTGAGGTGCTGCGGTCACGTTCACTTGCCGAACGGGTGGTGATCTCAGCCAAGCTGGAACAAGATCCGTTCTTCAACCCGCTGCTCGTGGTTGAAACTGCAGAGCCGAGCCTGTGGAACCCGATCAACATTCTGTTCATGGGTCTGGATCTGTTCAAGGCGACGATCCGCGGCGTCGTGACCGAAGAACCCACGGTCACGTCCGAAGATCTTGACCCCACCTATTGGGTGCGCCAGCGCGCCATTGACACCCTGATCAGCAGTCTGATCGTGACGCCCATGGGCGACACCTATGTCTATGGGCTAACCATTGAGGTCGAAGACCCGACACAGGCCGCCTTTCTCGCCAACAAAGTGGCTGAGATGTATATTCTTGACCAGCTTGAGGTGAAATTCGAAGCGACCCAGCAGGCCACCAGCTGGCTTTCGGGCCGCGTTGCCGAATTGAAGGTCCAGCTTGAAGCGGCCGAAGCGGCGGTGGAAAATTTCACCTCCGACACCACGCTGATTTCCGAGGAGTCGCTTGCCGGCCTCAGCCGCCAGATCAAAGATCTGCGTGAGCGTGAGGGCGAGCTGCTGCGCCAGGCCGAAGATCTGGACGCGCGCGCCGCGTCGATCGTGACCCTGACCAAGACAAGCGATTTCCATGCGCTGGCGGAGGCGCTGTCCTCGCCGCGGCTGATCGGGCTGGCGTCTGACATCGCCGCGCTGACCGGCCAGACCGGCGCCGAGGCCCAGCGCACCGCGTTGGCCGCACGATTCGAGTCTGAAATGTCCCGCCAGGTCCAACGGCTGGAGCTAGAGCGTGAGCGCGCCCGCGGCCAAGCAGAGGCGGTGCGCACCACGATCACCGACCTTGAAGCGCAGTTCTCAGCCCAGTCCTTAGACCTCGTGGCACTGCGTCAGCTTCAGCGTGAGGCCGAGGCCAGCCGTCTGATCTACGAATACTTCCTCAACCGCATGAAGGAAACGTCGGTCCAGCAAGGCATCCACCAGGCCGACAGCCGGATCCTGTCGCAAGCCGTGATCTCGCTGCGCGCGAGCTATCCGCAAAAGACCTCCACAGTGTTGCTGGCGGCGATCTTTGGCGGTGTGATCGGGGCGCTGTTCGTGCTGATCCGCGATCAGCTCAACCGCTCATTCCGCACCTCGGACGAATTGGAAAACGCGACCGGTCTGCCGGTGCTGGGCGCGATTCCGATCGCGCCCGTGCGCAAGCGCCGGGACCTGCTGGAATACGCGGTGGCGAAATCATCCTCCGCCATGGTGGAGGCGATCCGCAACATGCGCACCGGCGTGCTGATGGCCAATGTTGACCGCACGCCGCAGGTGATCATGCTGACATCATCCCTGCCCAAAGAGGGCAAGACCACGACGTCGCTGCTGCTTGCGCAGAACGCCGCGGCGCTGGGCAAGTCGGTGCTGTTGATGGAATGCGATCTGCGCCGCCGCACGTTCCGGTCCTATTTCCCCGAAAAACCCGCCGGGGGCCTGCTGTCGGTTCTGTCCGAAGCGATGACCTTCGACGAAGCCGTGCTGCATGATGAAGCCACCGGCTTGGACGTGCTGATGGGCGAGGAAACCAAGACCAACGCCGCGGACGTGTTCTCCTCACGGCGATTTGAGGCGTTCCTTGAAGAAATGCGCGGCCGCTACGACATGATTGTGATCGACACGCCGCCGGTGCTCGCGGTGCCTGACGCGCGGGTCATCGCGCCGCTGGTTGATGCTGTGCTGTATTGCGTGCGCTGGAACGTGACCCACCGTGATCTGGTGCGCAACGGGTTGCAGATGTTCGGCCAGATCAAGGTGCGCGTCACCGGGCTAGCCCTGACGCAGGTCGATCAGCGCAAGCTGGCGAAGTATGGCTACGGCGGCTACAGCTATTATTATCGGTCGTCCAGCCGCTACTATCTGAATTGACGTAGCGTTCGGAAAGCGCCTTACTGGGTTTCAGATTGTCCACAATGCCGTTTCACAGTCCAACGAATACAAAAACTTGGCGTCCCCTGCCACAGTTGGGGGCGCCCTCCAACACGGCGCATCAGCCCGTTATTGCATGACATCACTGGGCTGCTTTGCTGCACTCCAGTTTCTTTTGCGTCTTCAAACTGTGCCAGCGTTTTTCGTTGTTTTTTTCGCGCGGCGCCTTTTTTTGGGCAGATGCGCGGCTCCTCAGAGAGAAGCGCATCCGCGCGGAACTGACCCGATGAGCATTGATCCCCCCCCGAAGACCCTGCCAGATTTGTCCGGCTATCTGATCCTGTTGGCTGAGGACAATGAGACCAATCAGATGGTTGCCTGTGAAATGCTCGCGGCCATGGGTGCCCGCGTGGCCCTGGCCGTGGATGGGGCGGAGGCGTTGGAAATGATCAGCGCCAAGGTCTACGACGCGCTGATTGTGGACATTGAGATGCCGCGGATCTCCGGGCTCGATGTTATCCGGTCCGTGCGCGAAAATGGCGGGCCTCAGGCGCGGCGCCCCCTCATCGCGCTGACCGCCTATCCGAGAGAAGACCACGGTGCCGCGATCCTGTCGGCGGGCGCCGATCAGGTGATCTCCAAGCCGATCCCGAGCATTGAGGCGCTGGGCGCTGCGGTGCTCTCAGCAGCGGTCCGCGGTGCCGGCGCCCCGGCGCACGCCCTGATGGCCGGCGCACCGGGCGCGGCCCACATCCAACCCGGAAGGCGCGCGGAACATGTCGCCCCCGACATTCTGTTTACCCTGATCGACACTGTGGGGCGTGGCCGGATGGCCGAATTGCTGGGCAAGGTGATCCGCGATATCGCTGCCACCAGCGAGACCTGCGCGCGCGCGGCACCCGCGGGCGACATGGACGCGCTGCGCGGCGCGACCCATGTGCTGATGTCGGTGGCGGGCACTGTGGGGGCGCTGCGCCTTCAACGGATGGCAGAGCAGATGAACGACCTCGCCCATGCCAGCATGGCCGCCAAAGCAGAATTCTACGCCGCGGCCTTGCTGACAGAGGCCAATCAGGTGATCTTGACCCTGATGCGGGAGAAGGAGTGAACCTGAGAATGCACGACACACAAGGGCCAGTTCTTCTTGTCGAAGACACGCCCTCGCTGGCGATGCTCTACGAATCGGTGCTCAAGCGCGCAGGGTATGACGTTGATGTCGCGTTCACCGGCCAGTCGGCCGAAGCCCGGTTTGCGCAGCTCGGGCACGGGGTGGTCCTGCTTGATCTGATGTTGCCGGACGCTGACGGCCTCGACATACTGCGCGGGATGCGCCTGCGCGCGCCTGAAACCCGGGTGATCGCGATCACGGCCAACGGGTCGATCAACCGTGCGGTGCAGGCGATGCGGGCGGGCGCGTTTGATTTTCTGGTGAAACCGTTCGATGACAGGCGGCTTTTGTCCGCGCTGTCCAACGCCATCGCATCGCGCGCCGCCGAAGCCGACGCCGCCCCGCCCACCGAAACAGCAGACCGCGCGCGCCCGGCGCAGCCGTTTCAGGGCTTTGTCGGATCTTCGCCGCGGATGCGCAGCGTGTATGACATGATCCGCTCCATCGCCAGATCCACCGCCACGGTGTTCGTGACCGGCGAAAGCGGCACTGGCAAAGAGGTATGCGCCCACGCGATCCACGCGGTGTCGCATCGCGCGGACAAGCCGTTTGTGCCGCTCAACTGCGCCGCAATCCCGCGCGATCTGCTGGAATCAGAGGTGTTCGGCCACCTGAAGGGCAGCTTCACGGGCGCGATCTCAGACCAGAAGGGCGCCGCGGCGATGGCCGATGGCGGCACGCTGTTCATGGATGAAATCTGCGAGATGGGGCTGGGGCTGCAAAGCAAGCTGCTCAGGTTCCTGCAGACATCGATGATCCAGCCAGTGGGGGCTGGCACCCCGCGCAAGGTCGATGTGCGCATCGTCTGCGCCACCAACCGCGACCCGGTTGAAGAGGTCCGCGCCGGCCGCTTCCGTGAAGATCTGTTCTACCGCCTTCATGTGGTGCCAATCCAGCTGCCACCCCTGCGCGACCGCGAAGACGACGCGGTGGAGATCGCAGAGACGCTGCTGCGCCAATTTTCGATCGAAGAGGGCAAATCCTTTCGACGTCTGTCCCAGGACGCTGCCGACATTTTCCGCGCCCATCCGTGGCCCGGCAATGTCCGCCAGCTTCAGAACACCGTGCGCAACGTGGTGGTGCTGCACGATGCCGACGAAGTGGCGACCAGCATGCTGCCCATCGATCTGATCGCGGGTCTGCGCCCTGCCCCCCAGGACACGCGCGACCCGATCATGGCACCGCAGGCCCCACTCGCCGCCGCCGGCAACGGGCTGCCCGACCCCGCCGGCGGCGGGTTGCCCGCACTGGTGCGTCCGCTGGTCGGCAGCGCGCTGGCGGATGTAGAGCGCGAGCTGATCGAGGCGACCATCGCAGAATGCGGCGGGTCAATTCCGCGGGCCGCGCGGCTTCTGGCGGTCAGCCCTTCGACGCTTTATCGCAAGCGCAGCACATGGAGCACGCCAAGCTGACGCTACGTTCCGCGCAATTTCGGCGCCACCTTGCGCGTCATTGTCTTGCGCCTGCCGTATTTCCTTGCAACCGTGTGCGCCAGATTGCCCGCCAGGCGCGCCACGGGTGCGGCGCCTCGATGCGAAGGCATGACCTAACACGAGAGGTATCGCCCATGCTCCGCCGTTTCCTGTTCGCCGCTTCCGCCCTTGCGATCTCGGCCGCCGCCGCATCCGCCGATGTGAAGCCCGCGGTCGTCTATGATATGGGCGGCAAGTTCGACAAGTCGTTCAACGAGGCCGCCCATACTGGCGCCGAAGCGTTCAAGGCCGAGACCGGCATCGCCTATGCCGATTTCGAAATCCAGAACGACGCCCAGCGCGAACAGGCCCTGCGCCGCTTTGCGCAGAAAGGCTATGACCCGATCATCGCCATCGGGTTCAGCCAAGCCGCGGCCGTCGAAAAGGTCGCCAAGGAATTCCCCGATAGCCATTTCGGCATCGTTGACATGGTTGTGGACCTGCCCAACGTCCGCTCAATCCTGTTCAAGGAACATGAGGGGTCGTATCTCGTCGGCATCATGGCGGCGATGGCGTCCAAGACCGGCAAGGTTGGCTTTATCGGCGGCATGGACATTCCGCTGATCAGCAAATTCGCCTGCGGCTATGTCGGCGGCGCGAAATCTGCCGGTGCCACGGACGTGTTTGAAAACATGACCGGCACCACCCCCGCCGCCTGGGGCGACCCCGTGCGCGGCGGAGAGCTGGCAAGGGCCCAGTTCGCCCAGGGCGCAGATGTGGTCTATCACGCCGCGGGCGGCACCGGCATCGGCGTCATCCAGGCCGCCGCCGACGAGGGCAAGCTGGCCATCGGTGTCGACAGCAACCAGAACGGCATGCAGCCCGGCACCGTGCTGACCTCAATGCTGAAACGCGTCGACATTGCCGTCATGGACGCCTTCATGGACGTCAAAGAAGGCAACTGGTCCACTGGCTTTTCCGTGCTTGGCCTTGCCGAAGGCGGCGTGGGCTATGCGATGGACGAAAACAACAAAGACCTGGTGTCAGCGGACATGATCGCCGCGGTTGAAGCTGCGTCAGCCCAGATCAAATCGGGTGAGATTGTCGTGCACAACTACATGTCCGACAGCGCCTGCCCCTACTGATCCGGCGCGCCTGACCTGCAGTGCGGGCGCCCTTTCCATCGCGAAAGGGCGCCCGTTTTCACATCACAGGGTGCAACAAAAAGCTGTTGTGCAGCGTTTTCGTCCTTTATCGTTTGGTCAAATACCATCTGCCGACAGGAGACCCCGACATGACCGCTCCCGCGATCGAACTGATCGGCGTCACCAAGCGCTTTGGCCCCGTGCTGGCCAACAAGGACATCCATCTGCGCGTCGAAAAGGGGGCGATCCACGGGATCATCGGCGAAAACGGCGCTGGGAAATCGACGCTGATGTCGATCCTGTATGGGTTTTATCAGGCCGATGGCGGCACGGTGGCGATTGACGGCGTGCAGGTGAATATCCCCGACAGCCAGGCCGCGATTGATCTTGGCATCGGCATGGTGCATCAGCATTTCATGCTGGTGGAGCCGTTCACGGTGCTGGAAAACGTCATGCTGGGCGCTGAGGGTGGCGCGTTTCTGGCCAAGGGCACCACCGCCGCGCGCGCCGAATTGCAGCGGTTGGAGCGTGAATACGGCCTGCATGTTGACCCTGACGCGGTGGTCGGCGATCTGCCCGTCGGCCAGCAGCAGCGGGTTGAGATCCTCAAAGCCCTCTATCGCGGCGCGGAAATCCTGATCCTGGATGAACCCACCGGCGTGCTGACCCCCGATGAGGCTGACCAGCTGTTCCGCATTCTTACGCAGTTGAAGGCGCAGGGAAAAACGGTCCTGCTGATCACCCACAAACTGCGTGAGATTATGGCGATCACCGACGCGGTGTCGGTCATGCGCCGTGGCGAAATGGTTGCAACGCGCACCACATCTGCAACCAGTGTTGAGGAATTGGCCGAACTGATGGTCGGGCGGTCGGTGCTGCTGCGCGTTGAAAAAGGCCCGGCGCATCCCAAGGACGTGCGCCTGTCGGTCAAGGACGCCCGCGTGGTCGATGAAATGGGCGTGGAGCGCTTACGCGGCGTGTCCCTTGATGTGCGCGCGGGCGAGATTGTCGGCATTGCCGGGGTTGCGGGCAACGGGCAATCTGAATTGCTGGCGGCGATCGCGGGCATTCACCCGCTGACCTCCGGCACCATCATCGTCAACGGCCAGCCGCGCGACCACGCGGACCCGGCGATGCTGCGCAAGATGGGTCTGGCGCATGTGCCTGAGGATCGGCACCGCATGGGTCTGGTCACCAGATTTTCGGCCAAGGAAAACGCGATCCTCGGCTATCACAGCGATGAAAAATACGGGGCGGGCGTCTTTCTGGACCGCGCCGCGATCCTTGCGGCGTGCCAAGGCCAGATGGAGCGGTTCGACGTCCGCCCCCGCGACCCGGAGCTGAAATGCGCCAATTTCTCAGGCGGCAATCAGCAAAAAATCGTGCTGGCCCGGGAGATTGAGCAAGACCCCGACGTGATGATCATCGGCCAGCCCACCCGCGGCGTGGACGTGGGCGCCATCGAGGCAATCCACCGCAAACTGATCGAACTGCGCGACGCGGGCAAAGCCATTTTGTTAGTTTCGGTGGAGCTGGATGAAATCCGCGGCCTGTCGGACCGGATATTGGTGATGTTCGACGGGCGCGTGATGGGAGAGTTGCCCGGCGATGCAGATGAGCGCGAGATCGGGTTGTTGATGTCCGGCGTGGCGCAGGAGGTGGGGGCGTGACAAGGGCCGACTTGCAGTTTTGGGCGGACATCGCGCAAGGCGCATTGACACCTTTGGTCGCAGCAATTGGCATATACTTAGGCATAAAGGGCCACAGTCTAGCAAAAAAGAGAAGAACTGATGATCTGTTTGACAAGAGATTCTTGCTTATTATGGATATTCAGAATTTCTTTGACCACTCAATTCGCAAATTCTCAACGACTGACTCGCTGAAATACTGGAGTGACGAAATTTTTCCAGGGACTAAATATGTTTTTGATGTCAGCAGCCCCCACTTCATGAACGAATCTCGCCTATTCACATATAACGTCGAACGATTTTCAAAAAAAGATCCAAAAGATGAAAGTGATATAGCCATGATAAATTCTGGAAACGAATTTATTACACGAATATCTGCAGTTTCTCGCGCAGAAGCACTGAATCTCTCCCTCCGACCCAAGTTACTATTTGGAAAAAACTCCCCAAATTGGGGCGATATGTCTGAGATGACCCTGAGGCAGATTAACCAGCATATCAACGGAGACGAAATAAAGGGAAAGATAATTGAAAAGGCGAGCCTTCAATGAAGCGAGGCATCAATATCAAGTGATCCCGGATCGCCGTATCCGGCCTAAGTTTCCTCCTCCCCCACCCAAAGGACCCCAGCATGATCGAACAGTTCGCCGACCTGGTTCCCGACCACCTGCTCGACCTCTCTGGCGAGGTGTTCGCGGCGGGGCGGATCGCGTTCAGTCGGCGCTCTGCGATCTATATGATGGCGCTGCATCCGGGTGAGGGGACGGCGAATGACACCCTGCGCGGCAATATTTCTGAGACCGTGGACGGGCCGGACGGGTATTGGTGCAGCGCGCTCGACGCCAAATGGGGGCCGGAGGGACCGGGCAAGGCACCCGCCCAGAAAAACATCCTGATGGGGTTCGCCGACACGAGGTTTGAGCTGCGGGAGATCCCGTCCAGCACCCTCATCTTCCCGCGCCTGTCCGGCGATGTTGAGGCTGATCCTGATTTCAACGCCTATGCCGATGCGTGCTGGCCGTTTCATCAAGCGGTGATCGAAAGCCTTGGGGTGCGTCTTGTGCTATGCTTGGGCAAGACCGTCGGCGGCGCGGTGCGCAGGCGTCTCAATGCCCATGAACTGGTGTCGCAATACACTGAGACCATTCCCATCCGCGGCTGGACCAGCACGATCCATTCGAACCCGCAGGGGGTGATGGTGGCGTCGCTGTCCTCGCCATGGCGCACCGATTGGTCGAACCCGGCGCTGAACCCGCTGCCCATGTGCGAACGTGCGCTCAATGGTGAATTCAACAGGCCAAACCGATGAA
>JBLGAC010000033.1:0-45982 GCA_047610385.1 Paracoccaceae bacterium
GCAAGCGCGCCGGGCACTTGCGCAATTTGAGGGCGCAGCACCCGGCGCGCTTGCGCTACCCAAAACCGACAAATATCAAACCAGCAGACTCTCGTCATGAATGAGGGACGCCAGGGGGCAGGTCACCTACTATACAGGCGTCGGGGCGCTGGGGATCGGAACTGGCGTCGACGGCTGGGACGTATTCATCGCGAATTTTAAGACCGGAGAGCTTTGGATCAACAGCGTGATTGCCAACGCATCGGGCGGCGCTTTTTCGTACAACCTCGCCGAGGCGTTCGATCTGTTCAACCGCAATGGCGGCCAGACGTTCCAAGGGCTGGTCACCGATTTTCGGGTCTACAACAGCACCGATGATTTCGGCGGCGATTATGCGGCGCTCAATGCCGATCTCAGCAGCAAGCTGCTGGCGCCGGTCCCGGTTCCGGCCAGCTTGCCGCTTCTTCTGGGCGACATCGGCCTGATCGCGGGCCTGCGCCGCCGCCCGAAACGCAGCCTTTGATCGACAAATGAAAGGGAGCGCCGGAGCGCTCCCTTCCCCCATTCAATGCACGGTGGCATCCGCGGCGGGCGCGGGATCGGCCCCCGGCGGCGGGGCAGCGGCCCGATTGCCGACCAGCAGCCCATCCTCGCCCACGGTCACGTCCACCGTCGCGCCATCCTTGACCTTTCCGCTCAACAACAGTTCGGCCAGCGGGTCCTGCAACGCTTTTTGGATCACGCGCTTCAGCGGGCGCGCGCCATAGACCGGGTCATAGCCTTTGTCGGCCAGCCAGACCCGCGCATCTTCGGTCAGATCGAGCGTGATCTTGCGGTCGACCAGACGCCCCTCCAACCCGCGCAGCTGGATGGTGACGATCCCATCCATATTCGCGCGGCTCAGCCGGTCGAACAGCACGATTTCATCAAGCCGGTTCAGGAATTCGGGCCGGAAATGGGCGCGCACCGCGGTCATCACCGCATCGCGCGCGTCATTGGCAACGCCGTCCGCGGGCAGGTTCGACAGGAACTCCGACCCCAGATTCGACGTCAGGATGATCAGCGTGTTGCGAAAATCAACCGTGCGCCCCTGCCCGTCCGTCAGCCGCCCTTCGTCGAGCACCTGCAGCAGCACGTTGAACACGTCCGGATGCGCCTTTTCCACCTCATCAAACAGCACAACCTGATACGGGCGGCGGCGCACCGCTTCGGTCAGCACGCCCCCTTCGTCATAGCCAACATAGCCCGGAGGGGCGCCGATCAGCCGCGACACGGAGTGCTTCTCCATGAACTCCGACATGTCGATCCGCGCCATGGCGGTGTCGTCATCGAACAGAAAGTTGGCCAGCGCCTTGGTCAATTCCGTCTTGCCCACGCCCGTCGGCCCGAGGAACAGGAACGACCCCAGCGGCCGGTTCGGATCGTTCAGCCCTGCCCGCGCGCGGCGCACCGCATTGGACACGGCTTTGACCGCCTCGGACTGGCCGATGACACGGTTGCCGATGGCGTCTTCCATGCGCAGCAGCTTGTCGCGTTCACCCTCAAGCATCTTGGCGACGGGCACGCCGGTCCAGCGGCTGACCACGGCGGCGATGTGTTCCGGCGTCACGGCCTCTTCGACCATCACGTCGGTGGCTTCTGCCGCCTCAGCCGCCGCAAGCTGCTTTTCCAGCCCCGGGATCACGCCATACGAAAGCTCTCCGGCCTTGGCCAGATCGCCGACCCGTTTGGCGGCATCAAGGTCGTTGCGCGCACGGTCGAGCTGTTCTTTCAGATCCCGCGCGGCACCCAGCTTGTCGCGCTCCGCCTGCCAGCGGGCGGTCATCGCGGCGCTGTCTTCCAGCAGACCGGCCAGCGCGGTCTGGATCTTGTCCAGCCGATCCACGGAGGCATCGTCGGTCTCTTTCTTCAGCGCCTCAGCCTCGATCTGCTTTTGCATGATCTCACGGTCCAGCGCGTCCAGCTCTTCGGGCTTGCTGTCCACTTCCATGCGCAGGCGCGACGCCGCCTCATCCATCAGGTCGATGGCCTTGTCGGGCAGGAAACGGTCGGTGATGTAGCGGTTCGACAGCTGCGCGGCAGAGACCAGCGCAGAATCCGCGATGCGGACCCCGTGATGGACTTCGTATTTTTCCTTGATCCCGCGCAGGATGGAGATCGTGTCCTCCACCGTCGGCTCATTCACCATGATCGGCTGGAACCGGCGGGCCAGGGCGGCATCCTTTTCCACATGCTTGCGGTATTCATCCAGCGTGGTGGCGCCGACGCAGTGCAATTCGCCGCGCGCAAGCGCAGGTTTCAGCAGGTTGGACGCATCCATCGCGCCATCGCCTTTGCCGGCGCCGATCAGAGTGTGCATTTCGTCGATGAACAAGATCACGCCACCCGCTGCTGAGGTGACCTCAGCCAGCACCGCCTTCAGGCGTTCCTCAAATTCACCACGGTATTTCGCGCCCGCGATCAGCGCGCCCATGTCCAGCGACATCAGCGCCTTGTCGCGCAGCGATTCAGGCACATCGCCGTTGACGATGCGGATCGCTAAACCTTCCGCGATCGCGGTCTTGCCCACGCCCGGCTCGCCAATCAGCACTGGGTTGTTCTTGGTGCGGCGCGACAGGACCTGCATCGTGCGGCGGATTTCCTCATCACGGCCGATCACGGGGTCAATCTTGCCCTCACGCGCCGCCTGGGTCAGATCGCGCGCGTATTTCTTTAGCGCCTCATAGCTTTCTTCGGCAGACGCGCTGTCGGCGGTGCGGCCCTGACGCAGATCCTCGATGGCGGTGTTCAGGCTTTGCGCCGTGACATGCCCCGCGGCCAGCGATTTGCCCGCATCGGATTTTGACATGGCGAGGGCGAGCAGCAGCCGCTCAACCGTCACAAAGCTGTCTCCAGCCTTTTTGGCGATGGCCTCGGCCTCAGCGAACAGCTTGCCGAGCGTGGGGTCCAAATGGAACTGACCGCCTTCGACCTTTGGCATCTTGCCAAGGCGCAGCGCGTTGTCCTGCACCACCAGCTTGGCATCACCCCCGGCGCGGGCGATCAGGCCCGCAGCCATGCCCTGATCATCGTCGAGCAGCGCTTTCAAAAGATGATCGGGGGTCAGGCGCTGGTGATCCTCGCGCATCGCGATGGTCTGCGCTGCCTGAACGAAGCCGCGGGCGCGGTCGGTGAATTTGTCGAGATTCATGCGGTCTCTCCTGTCAGCTCCGGCATTGTGGCACCCGCATGTGCGGCGCGCCTCGGTCCGGACTGGAAGTGCCCCGCTGCGCCCGTTAAGCGGCGCGCATCGGGAGGCTCCCGCATGATATGGGTGCCCCGAAGCCCGCGCTCAAGCCCCCAGTAAAAAGGGAATCACTGCTGCAACTCCAGAAGATAGCTGACGAGGTCCTCAATTTCTTGCGCAGTCAGGATGGTTGTATTCTGAAACTTCTCAGGAGTCCTGGCGCCCCAGCGCTTGACGTAAAAGCCGGGCATGATGGTTTCGTCGCCGAACATGCGGTGGCTATCCACAAGGATCGCGCGCAGCTCAGGCTTGGAGTATCGCGAGCCAACGCCATTGAGGTTGGGCCCGACATTGCCGAGGAACTGCATCGCCTGAACATCGAAATTACTGTGGCAGGCAACGCAATTGCCACGCTTTCGGTCGATGAACACTTCCATCCCCCGGAACGACTTTCCCCGGCGGTTGATCAGCGGTTTTGGGACCTTGAGATCGTCAACCCACACAACATCCTCAGCCGGGATGATCACTTCGGGCTTGGCAGCCGCCGCAGGATTGACTGCGGTCAGCACCGCAGCGCAAAAAACACTTGAGAGCATACGCATTTAGCTACCCATTCCTACTAAAGACATCAGATTGTCTACGCAAAGCAGAAGACATGAACATGACTGCCAGCCTGCCGTAACGCAGCATGACACGCAAGCTGCGCGCGGGCGCCGCCCACTTGTCAGCACGCCGATCCCCCGCTAGCCACAGGGCCGATCCCCCTGCCACCCGAAAGGACGCTTGATGACCGATGCCGCCAAAGACCGCCTGATCGTTGCGCTTGACGTGCCTGACGCCGTCTCAGGTCTGGCGCTTGCAGACCGGCTGGGCGATGAGGTCACGTTCTACAAAATCGGGCTGGGGATGCTGACCGGCGGCGGCCTTGCGCTGGCGATGGAGCTGAAGGCCAAGGGCAAGAAAGTGTTCCTCGACCTCAAGCTGTTCGACATCGGCGCGACGGTCGAAGCCGCGGTGCGCGGGCTGGCGCAGTTCGATCTTGATTTTCTGACCGTGCATGGCGATCCGCATGTGGTGCGCGCCGCGGTCAAAGGGCGCGGGACCGCTGCGACCAAAATCCTCGCGGTCACGATCCTGACCTCGCTGGACCGCGGCGATCTGGATGCGGCGCTGATCAAGGACGGGACGGTGCAGGATCTGGTGATCGCACGCGCACGCGCCGCGTTCCTGGCGGGTGCCGACGGGGTCATCGCCTCGCCGCAAGAAGCCGCGCTGATCCGCGCCCTGCCCGAAGCCGCGGGCCGCCTGATCGTCACCCCCGGCGTGCGCCCGGCAGGTGCCGCACTGGGCGATCAAAAGCGCGTCGCAACCCCGGCGCAGGCGATTGCGGATGGCGCGGACCACATCGTGGTCGGCCGCCCGATCTGGCAGGCCAAGGATCCGGCTGCCGCGGCGCGCGCGGTACAGGCAGAACTCTCAGCCCTTTGAACGCAGGCTTGTTTCCTGCCGCGAAACCCGCGCTATACTGTGGCCTATGATAGAACCCAGCTCCGTTCATATCCATCGTCCGTTGGGCGCCGCGGGCGCCGCGGTGTTCAGCTCGCCCCATTCGGGGCGGCTCTACCCCGCGGAAATGATCGCGCGCTCGCGGCTCAACGCCCATCAGCTGCGCCGGTCTGAGGACGCGTTTGTCGATGAGCTGTTCGCCGCTGCCCCCGGCTTTGGCGCGCCGCTGCTGCGATCGGACGCGCCGCGGGCATGGGTTGACCTGAACCGCGGGCCTGAAGAACTGGACCCCGCGCTGATCGAAGGCGTGCGCGCGGCAGGGCTGAACCCCCGCCTTGCCGCGGGGCTGGGGGTGATCCCGCGCGTGGTTGCGGAAGGCGTGGCGATCTATTCGGGCAAAATCACCCGCGCTGAGGCCACTGACAGGTTGCGCCGCCACTGGCGCCCCTATCACGACGCGCTCGACGCCCTGTTGACCGAAGCGCATGACCGCGCCGGGATCGCAGTGCTGATCGATTGCCATTCCATGCCATCAGACGCGATCCGCAACGCGCCCTATGTGCGCGGTCAGCGGCCCGAAGTGGTTCTGGGCGACCGGTTCGGCGTGTCCTGCGCGCCGTGGCTGACCGCGCTTGCAGAACAGGCCTTCACCGATGCGGGCTTTCGCGTGCTGCGCAACGCGCCCTTCGCGGGCGGCTACATCACCCAGCGCTACGGGCGGCCCGGCCGCGGGGTGCATGCGTTGCAAATCGAAATGGACCGCAGGCTTTACCTTGACGAAAAGCGGTTGGAGCGGTCGTCCCACTTCGCCTCAGTCCAGGCGGCGCTGCGCCCGGTGATCGCGGCGCTGGCCGGCGCGGCCCATTCGGTCGAAGCGCTGGCCGCCGAATAATCCCCCAAGGCAAAAAAAGGGGCCGAGCAGTTGCTCGGCCCAAGTCTAGGGAGGAAACGCCCAAAAGGGCGGTGGCGTCAGACGCCACAAGGAAAAAGATAGGAGTGCGGCGCAGCATTGGCAAGCCAGCCCAGCAATTTCGCGGGAAACTTTCTCATATCCAATTGATTTTATTAGATTTAAATTTAAACATGTATATTTGTAAATTGCCGCGCCGCCGCATAATCGTGCAATTGCCTCCGCTATATGCACTGATTTCAGGCATCAACACATTGCCAACGCCATTCCCCTACGTCACCTCAACGCGCGGCCCTTGAGAATCGCATCGCTGCCGAACTTTGCGCGAATCCGGTCTGCCGCACGTTCCGCATTGCTTCTGCGTCCCGCATCGGGGTCCAGCAGATCGCCCACCGGGCCGGCCCCGTCCTGCGGCGTCAGGCCGGAGATCCCGACACCGATCAACCGGAACGGCCCCTCAGCCCCCTCACGCGCCAGCATCGCGGCACCTGCGCGCCAGATCGCATCGGCCAGCTGCGTCGGCCCGCCCAGCGTGACCCGCCGCGACAAGGCCCGGAAATCACTGCGCTTGAGCTTGAGCGTGACCACCTGCCCAGCCAGCCCCTTGGCCTTGGCACGGTCCGCCACCCGCTCGGCCAACCGCCACAGATGACCGTCAAGCAGCATGGGATCGCGCAGATCCACATCAAAGGTCGTTTCGGCCGAAATGCTCTTCATCGGCGCATTCGCGGAAATCGGCCGCGCGTCCTGCCCGTGCGACAGCTTGTGCAGCCGATCCCCCATCGCCCCAAACCGCGCAATCAGGCGCGCAGGATCAGCGGCGCGCAGATCGCGCAGGCGCCGATAGCCCTCACGCTCCAGCTTCGCGCCCATGGCCGCACCGACGCCCCAGATCGCCGACACTGGCAGGTCGGCCAAAAGATCCAGCGTTTCCGCCACGCCGATCACCGAGAACCCGCGCGGCTTGTCCATGTCCGACGCCATCTTTGCCAGGAATTTGTTGTGGCTCAGCCCGACCGAGACGCTGATCCCCAGCTCCGTCTCGATCCGCTTGGCCAGCCGCGCCATCTGAACCGCGGGGACACCTGACAGCCGCTCAGTGCCGCGCAGGTCCATGAACGCCTCATCCAGCGACAAAGGCTCCACCAGGGGTGTGCGTTCTTCCATCAGGGCGCGGATGGCACGCGACACCTCAACATAGCGGTCCATGCGCGGGCGCACGACAACGGCGTCGGGGCACAGCTCCAGCGCCTTGTACATCGGCATGGCCGAGCGCACGCCGCAGATCCGCGCCACATAACAGGCGGTCGACACCACCCCCCGCCGCCCGCCGCCAACGATCACGGCCTTGTCGCGCAAGTCAGGATCATCGCGTTTTTCCACCGAGGCATAGAACGCATCGCAATCCATATGCGCAACGCCAAGGCGGTCAAGTTCAGGGTGCCGCAGCAGCCGGGGCGATCCGCATGCTGAGCACCGCCGCGCGGACAGATCCGACCGGGCAAAGCAGTCACGGCAAAGGGCGGGCGAGGGCGTCATCACCCCACCATAATCCGCCACCCCGGCCGGCGCGAGAGGGACCGCGCCCCGTCGCGCCCCCTTCGCGCCACCACAAAGCCGCGCCCCACGCGGACGCATGCCGGAACGGTCCGCCCGCGCGGCGCTGCGACCGATGCGCCACCGGCGACCGCCGCAGCACATGATCGGGGTGCAGGGGGGGGCCAGATGCGGGCCCGAAGGGACCGCGATGGGCCGCGCAAACCCCTTCGAATGCAGCGCGGCCCGGCCCCTTTCGGGACCGGGCCGCGCCCGTCTCAGATCGTTGCAAAGACCGTGTCAGGCGGTTTTCGGCGCCGCCGCACGCACTTCGTCTTCGACATAGGCCTCATACTGGGCGAAGTTCGCGGTGAACATCCCAACCAGCTTGGCCGCCTGCGCGTCATAAGCATCAGGATCGCCCCAAGTGCGGCGCGGATCGAGCAGCACATCCGACACACCCGGCACAGCCACCGGCACATCAAAGCCAAAGTTCGGATCCTCGCGGAACTCCACATCGTTGAGCGATCCATCCAGCGCCGCCGTCAGCAGCGCCCGCGTGGCGCGGATCGGCATGCGCGAGCCGGTCCCATAGGCACCCCCGGTCCAGCCGGTGTTCACCAGCCAGCAGGTCGCGCCATGCTCAGCGATCTTGTCGCGCAGAAGCGCGCCATAGACCTCAGGCCGGCGCGGCATAAACGGCGCGCCGAAGCAGGTGGAGAAGGTCGGCTGCGGTTCGGTCACGCCCTTTTCGGTGCCCGCCACTTTTGACGTGAACCCCGACAGGAAGTGATACATCGCCTGCGCCGGGGTCAGCCGCACGATCGGCGGCAGCACACCAAACGCATCACAGGTCAGCATCACCACGTTCTTGGGCGCGCCGCCCATGCCGATGCTCGACGCGTTGGAGATATACTCCAACGGGTAAGCCGCGCGCATGTTCGGCGTCAGGCTGTCATCTTCGAAATCCAGTTCCAGCGTCTGGGGATCGAAGACCATGTTCTCAATGACGGTGGAGAACTTGGCAGTCGTGGCAAAGATTTCCGGCTCGGCCTCAGGCGACAACGAGATGGTCTTTGCGTAGCAGCCGCCTTCGAAGTTGAACACGCCCTGGTCTGTCCAGCCGTGTTCATCATCGCCGATCAGCGTGCGTGACGGATCCGCTGACAGCGTGGTCTTGCCGGTGCCCGAAAGCCCGAAGAACACCGCGGCGTCGTCCGGGTTGCCGATGGCGTGGTTGGCCGAGCAGTGCATCGGCATCACGCCCCGGTCGGGCAGCAGATAGTTCAGCAACGAGAACACGGATTTCTTGTTCTCGCCGGCATAGGACGTGCCACCGATCAGGATCAGCTTACGCTCAAAGCTGATGGCGATCACGGTTTTCGACCGGCAGCCGTGCTTCAAAGGATCTGCGTTGAAGCTCGGGCAGTTGATGATCGTGAACTCGGGATCAAAGGTCGCAAGCTCGGACCGGTCAGGCCGGCGCAGCATGTGCCGGATGAACAGGCCGTGCCACGCAAGCTCAGTCACAACGCGCACATTCAGCCGGTGGGCCGGATCGGCACCGCCGAACAGGTCCTGGACGAAATATTCGCCCCCGGACATGTGCGCGACCATGTCAGCGCGCAGCCGCTCGAACGCATCCGCGTCCATCGGCTTGTTGTTTTCCCACCAGATGGTGTCCTCAACGGACGGCTCGCGCACGACGAACTTGTCTTGCGGAGAACGGCCAGTGTGCTTGCCGGTGCTGACCAGCAAAGCGCCGCCGTTTCCGATGACTCCTTCTCCGCGCGCGACGGCCTGCTGCATCAGGCCCGCCTCGTTAAGATTGTAATACGCCGCTTTCAGATCGAAAGCGCCAAGTGTCTTAAGGGTATGAGCCGGGTTGAAATCGCCGTGCTCCATGAAGCTACTCCTCGCGTTTGTCATCACTGCCGCGGCGCGGGACCGGGAATTGGCCCGGAGGAGGGCCCGCGCACGTGGGCCATCGGCAGAGATTTCCCCCCTCCCTATAGGGAGAAAAACGGCTCCGGAGACCCGGAGCTGAGCGCCTGATATCATGGCACCAACTTTATTACAGCGCGATTCTGACGTCACAATGGCGCATCCTCGCCGCAACCCTGCCGCTTTCAGGGCGCTGAGTGCATCGCCATATACATGAACCGCCGGTGCTGGCAAAAAGGTCTCACGCCTTGTGCAGCCACGCTGCGGCCTGCCGAAGACACCCCCACACAGGGGCCGACGATGACAAGGGACTTCGCCCATGACCCAGATCGCGCTGATCGACGATGACCGCAATATCCTGACCTCGGTCTCCATCGCCCTCGAATCAGAGGGTTATGAAGTCCGCACTTATACTGACGGCGCCACGGCGCTGGCGGCGCTGACATCATCGCCGCCTGATCTTGCGGTGCTGGACATCAAGATGCCGCGCATGGACGGGATGGAGATGCTGCGCCGCCTGCGCCAGACCTCAGACATCCCGGTGATTTTCCTGACCTCCAAGGACGAGGAAATCGACGAGGTGCTGGGCCTGCGCATGGGTGCCGATGATTACGTGCGCAAGCCGTTTTCCCAGCGCCTGCTGATTGAACGGATCCGCGCCGTGCTGCGCCGCCGCGAGGCAGGCAACGACGAAGCCCCGGTGGCTGAGGCCGACAAGGCCATCCTGCGCGGCAAGCTCAGCCTCGACCCGATGCGCCATTCATGTTCATGGGGCGGCGAGGACGTGACCCTGACCGTCACCGAGTTCCTGATCCTTCAGGCGCTTGCGCAGCGGCCCGGCTTTGTCAAATCGCGCGACCAGTTGATGGACGCGGCCTATGATGACCAAGTCTATGTGGACGACCGCACCATCGACAGCCACATCAAGCGCATCCGCAAGAAATTCCGCGCCGTCGATGACGCCTTCGCCTCAATCGAAACGCTGTACGGCGTCGGCTATCGGTTCCGGGAGGTCTGAAGACATCCATGGCCATGGCGGGTGATCGGCATGAGACGAATGGCGGAGGGCGCGCGGACGCGTCCACCGACGCCGCGCCCGTGCACGATCTCTCGGCCACCTCCGGCGCGCGCTGGATCGGTCAGGCGGCCAAGCGCACGTCGCTGACCCGGCGGATTGTCGGGCTCAACCTGATCGGGTTGGGGCTTTTGGTCATGGGCGTGCTGCTGCTGAATGATTTCCGCGGCAAGCTGATCGAAATGCGCACTGCCTCGCTGGAAACCCAAGGCAAGATCATCGCCATCGCCATTGCCGAAAGCGCGACCAGCGATGCGGGGATGTCCGCGCTGGACCCTGATCAGGCGCTCGGCGTGCTGCTGAAGCTGTCAGAGCCGGTGAAGGTGCGCGCCCAGATTTTTGACCGCGGCGGGCGGCTGATGCGCGACACCGCACTGGTCGCCCAGCGCGATGGCGCCGGGCAGATCGAATTGCTGCCTACTGAGACGCGTCAGGCCGGGGGGGCGATCCTGGCCTGGCTCGGCCAAGCCATGCGGGCCATGCGCGCGGCGCTCTTCTCCAGCGGGCCAAACCAGGAAACGCTGGGCGGCGTCGCGCAGGATCAGGAGGTGTTTGCCGCCCTCGGCGGTGCCGTCGCGCGTGGGGAGCGGGTGAATGAACGCGGAGAGCTGATTGTTCTGGTCTCCATCCCCATCACGCGGTTGCGAGCGGTGCTGGGCGTGCTGGTGCTGTCCACCCAAGGCGGCGACATTGACGCGATTGTCGAATCCGAACGCATGTCGATCCTGCAGGTGTTTCTGGTGGCGCTGGCCACATCAATCGTGCTGTCAGTGCTGCTGGCGAACGCCATCGCGCGGCCCCTGCGCCGTCTGGCCGAGGCGGCCGAGGCGTCTGAGCGCGGCGGCGGCGGCGGCGATGACGGCGACCCGTCCCCCGGTGCGGGCCGGGTGGAGATCCCCGATTTCACCAGTCGCAGGGACGAAATTGGCGATCTGTCAGGCGCGCTGAAGCGGATGACATCCTCGCTCTATACCCGCATCGAGGCGACCGAGGCCTTCGCCGCCGACGTGGCGCATGAAATCAAGAACCCGCTCACCTCGTTGCGCTCCGCGGTCGAAACCATGCGGCTGGCGCGCGACGAACATTCCAAAGAACGGCTGCTGCAGGTGATAGAACATGATGTAGCGCGGCTGGACCGTCTGGTGACCGACATCTCCAACGCCTCACGGCTGGATGCCGAACTGGTGCGTGAAGCGCGTGAGACCTTTGATCTGCGCGCGCTGCTGGCGCAACTGGTGCAATACAATCAGCAACGCGCGGCCAAACGCGGCGCCAGCCTGATCGCGGAACTGCCACCCGGGCCGATGCCGATCCTCGGGCTTGAAGGGCAGTTGGCGCAGGTCTTCGTGAACCTGATCGAAAACGCCATCTCGTTTTCCCCGAACGGCGGGCGCATCCGGATCTTAGCAGCATGGCGCGATGGCGGCACCGGCCGCGGCGTGATTGTGCGGGTCGAAGATGACGGGCCAGGCATTCCCGACGAAAACCTCGGCTCAGTGTTCGAACGGTTTTATTCTGAGCGTCCTGACAGCGAAAGCTTTGGCGACCATTCCGGGCTGGGGCTGTCGATTTCTCGCCAGATCCTGCAGGCCCATGGCGGCCAGATCCGCGCCGAAAACATCGGCCTGCCGGGCGCCTCGCGTCGCGGTGCCCGGTTCATCGTGGACCTTCCCGAATGACCCAAACCATTGTGCATGCCAGCTGCGTGGCGCTGATGCGCGCCGACCGCAGCTGGCGCGCAGCGCTGATCATCGGGCCGGCGGGGGCGGGAAAATCCTCGCTGGCGCTGGAACTGATGTCGCGCGGCGCGCGGCTGGTGGCCGACGACCGCACCATCGTGCGCCGGGATGAGGACCGCCTGATCGCCGCCTGCCCCCCCGCCATCGCCGGGCTGATCGAGGCGCGCGGCATCGGCCTGATCCGCGCCCACCCGGTGGCGGATATTGAACTGGCGCTGATCGTCGATCTGGATGCCACAGCGCAGGACAGACTGCCGCCCCCCCACCGGGCGGACTTGCTCAGCGTCGCGCTGCCGCGCATCGTGTGCAGCACCGCGGATGGCCGCGCGTCGACCGCCCACGCAGCGGCGATCCATCTGCTGCTGCGCGGTGCCTGCGCGCCGGAGCCGACATGACCGCCCGCCGCGCATGACGCCTGAGGAGCCGCCAATGGCCAAAGCTGGTCCCACCCTGTCCCCACGCCCAGCCCCGTCCCCGCGCGCCGATCCCGGCACCGGGCTGGTGCTGATCACCGGCATGTCAGGGGCCGGCAATTCCACCACAATCCGCGCGCTTGAAGACATGGGCCATGAAGCGATCGACAACATGCCGCTGTCCTTCGTGTCGCGCCTGTTTCCGGGCGATCTGACCGCCACGCCCCCCACACGCCCCATGGCGCTGGGGATCGACGTTCGCACGCGCGGCTTTACCCCGGACGCGTTTTTGGAAAAGCTGGCGATGCTGCGCAGCGATCCAGGCCTCGACACACGGATGATTTTTCTCGATTGCGCGGATGAAACGCTGGTGGACCGGTTCAAGACCACGCGGCGGCGCCACCCCATGGCCCCCAACACCGGCGTTGAGGCGGGAATCGCGCTGGAGCGAGAGCTGCTGGCCCCCTTGCGCGAACGCGCGGATCTGGTGATCGACACCACCGCGCTCAGTCCCCATGACCTCAAGGCGCGCCTCGCGTCCCATCTGGCCGAAGACGGCACGGCGCCGCAGGCCCGCATGGCGATCTCAGTGCAGTCGTTTTCGTTCAAACGCGGTGCCCCGCGAGAGGCGGATACCGTGCTCGACTGCCGTTTCCTGCAAAACCCCTACTGGGAACCAGCGCTTCGAAGCGGCGACGGGCGTGATGCAAACGTGCGCGCGCATGTGACGGGTGATCCTCTCTATGCGCCGTTCCTTGACCGCGTCGCGGATTTGGCCAAGATGCTGCTCCCGGCCTATCGGCGCGAAGGTAAGGCTTATTTTTGCATTGCCATGGGATGCTCTGGCGGGCGGCACAGATCGGTGGCGGCGGCCGAAGATCTGGCCGCAAGGCTGACCGAGGCAGGCTGGCAGACCAGCGTGCGGCACAGGGAACTGGATCAGGGATCGTCCTGGCCGGGCCGCATGACGGGCGGGTGACGTGTTCCGCGTCGCACGCAGACAACAGATACGGGCACCGCGCCGTGACGCGGCAGCCCGCAAGCGCGCGGGTCCGCCGCGCGAGAAGGAGCCTCGACACATGATCGGCTTCGTGATCGTGGCCCATGGTGGTCTTGCGACAGAACTGCTCGCGGCGACGGAGCATGTGGTTGGTCCGCAAAAAGGCGCGCTGGCCATTCCAGTATTTCCCGACGCCGACCTGCGCGTGCTGCAGGCCCGTGTGATGGAAGCGGTGAACGAGGTTGACGACGGCGACGGCGTCATCCTGATCACCGACATGTTCGGCGGCACGCCCTCCAACCTGGCCATGTCCGCCATGACCCGCCCAGATGTGGAGGTGATCTACGGTGCCAATCTGCCGCTGCTGGTCAAGCTCGCGAAATCGCGGACCCTGCCGCTGGCGGAGGCAGCCGCGGCCGCCGTCGCGGCGGGACTCAAATATATCGACAGCGCCGGCGGGATCCTCGCGGCCAGAAGGGCCCGTGCATGACAGCCGCCACACTGATCCGAACCCTCAGCATCGTGAACGCCAAGGGGCTGCACGCGCGCGCCTCAGCCCGGTTCGTCACCACGGTCGAAACATTCGACGCAGGCGCCGCCGTGCGCCGCGATGGGCAGGAGGTGTCGGGCGATTCGATCATGGGCCTGCTGATGCTCGCCGCGGCGCGCGGCTCCAACATCGAAGTTGAAACCTCAGGGCCCCAGGCCGAAGCGTTGATGACAGCGCTGGTTGATCTGGTGGCGGACCGGTTCGGCGAAGAAACCTAAACCGCCATTCTGCGCCCTCAGGGGGTATCGAGCCCCCTTCACACGCCGCTGCGCGGCGCCCGGCCCGACCCTTTTGCACCATCGAGATTGAGGCACCCTTTGCCACCGGCGCAGGCACCCGCAGCGCGCCGCGGGCGCAGCGGTCCAACCTGCGCGGCAGCCGACGCGGCGCTTTGTCAGCGCCGGGCCAGCCGTGCGACTTCGTCATGGCGTGGGCAAGTTGTCTGGTGATCGTTCACCATCCCCACCGCCTGCATGAACGCATAAACAATCGTCGGACCACAGAACTTAAAGCCCTCGGCCTTCAACGCCTTGGAGATGTCCAGCGACAGCGGCGTCTGCGTCGGGGCTTGCGCAAAGCTGGTGAAGCGGTTCTGCAGCGGCGCGCCGTCCACCCGATCCCAAAGGAACCGGTCGAACCCGCCCGCTTCCTCGATCGCGAGGTAGGCGCGGGCGTTGCCGATCGTTGCCTCGATCTTGCCGCGGTGGCGCACGATGCCGGGATCGGCCAGCGCGCGGGTGACCTCGGCCTCTCCCCAACGCGCGACACTGCGGGGATCAAACCCATCGAATGCCGCGCGAAATCCGTCTCGCTTGCGCAGGATGGTGATCCAGGCCAGCCCCGCCTGAAACCCGTCCAGGATCAGCTTTTCCCACAGCGCGCGGGCGTCCCATTCCGGCACGCCCCATTCTTCGTCGTGATACGCGACATAAAGCGGGTCGCTCCCGCACCAGGGACAACGCTCGGCCATGGCTCATTCCTTTCATCCGCGCAGCAAAAAGGGCGCCTCCGATCCCGGAAGCGCCCTTTGCCGCCACGATTTCGGCCTTAGCCGTTGCCGCGGGTCAGCTTGTTGAGCTGCGCCTGCATTTCTGCCAGCTGGGTCTTGAGCGCGTCGAACTCAGGCTCCGGCTTGGGGGTCGGGGTCGGTTCAGCACCTGCCGCGGGCTTGGCCGCCGCGCCCTCACCATCGCCCTCAGCCTTCGGCGCGCCGGGCATGCCGGGCATGCCGCTGAACGGCGTGAACATGCGCATGGCGTTCTCAAACAATTCCATGTTTGAGCGGGCGACCGTCTCAAATTTCGACAGGGCCGGGTTCTTGCCGAACGCGGCGCTGACCTGTTCGCGCAACTTGCCCTGATTGCGCGAGAACGCCTCCATCGACGCCTCCAGATAGCCGGGCACATAGCCCTGCAGCGTATCGCCATAAAGCCCGATAATCTGGCGCAGGAAGCTGATGGGCAGCATGTTGTGCCCCTTGGCCTCCTCCTCAAAGATGATCTGCGTGAGCACGGACCGCGTGATATCATCGCCGCTCTTGGCGTCATAGACCACGAAGTCCTCGCCTTCACGCACCATCGCCGCCAGATGATCAAGCGTCACGTAGCTGCTTTTTGCCGTGTTATAGAGACGTCGGTTGGCGTATTTCTTGATGGTGATCGGCCCATCGCCCTTGCCCTTGACGGTATCCTTGGCCATGAGCTTAGTCCTCCCCGACAGCCGGTCCACAAGTTGACCTGTGGGAAAAGACTATCGCCTTGCCGCGCCGCGGGAAAGCCCGTTTATCGCAAGCGCGAAGACGCGGCCCCGCGGCGTAGATCCGCGCGAAAGGAGACGCGAGCCTCATCATGAAGGACCGTCCGCCCGACGATTGCGGGACGTCCGCCGCGCCGGGGGCGCAGGACGGCCCGCCCGCAGACCACCCGCCCCGCCCTGCAGCGCAGCGGGCGATCGCGTCAGCGTATCTTGAGCTTTGGGACCGCAACCAGTCCGATCTGGCGCGCCGGGGGCCAGGCGCGCTGACGGCCTCGGCCGCTGCGGCCGCGGCCAAAGCGCAGGCTGAGGCTGAGGCTGCACTGCCCCACGAAACCCCGGCCCCACCGTCCCCAAACCCATCAACAGCAAGGGTTTCCATTGATCCGTTGACGCTTGATGGTGCCATTGCGTCCCATCGGCGCGGGCGTCCTTCGCCGCTGCTCTATCACCTTGGGGTGGCGGCGGCGTCGGCGGCGCAGGGCGCCGCACTGGCACCGCTGGCGGGCGATCCGCGCTTTCCCTGGACCGATCTGCATGCCGAACGCGGCACAGAATTGGGCGCGCAACTGGGGCCAGACCCGTCCTGGCGTGTCGCCCGCGAAGCCCTGCGCCACATCACCCAGATGACCCAGGGCGTTGATGCCTGGCAGCGCCATCCGTGGCGGCGCGAGGCCGAAGATCCCCCGATTCTGTGGCGCCGCGGCACAGCGCGCATCCTCGATTATGGCGCGACCGCTGAGGCCGGGCGCGCCGGGCGTCCCGTGCTGGTGGTGCCGTCGCTGGTGAACCGCGCCTATGTGCTGGACCTGCACCCGCGCCGATCAATGCTTCGGTTTCTGGCGGCGCAGGGGCTTCGGCCCCTGTTGCTGGATTGGGGCGTGCCCGGGCTGGATGAACGCGACTTCAGCCTCTCAGACTATGTGCGCCTGCGTCTAGCCCCGGCGTTGGAGGCCGCGCGCATGCTGTCCCCGGATGGCGCGGCCCCGGCCGCCTTGGGCTATTGCATGGGCGGGTCACTGGCCGCAGCGATCGCCGCGGCAGGGCGGGACCGGATCTCTCGGCTTGCGCTGATCGGGGCGCCGTGGGATTTTTCATGCCTGCAAGGGGTGGGTAAGGCGATGGTGACGCTGGCCCGCGCCGATGACCGCACCGCCATGGGCGCCAGGCTTGACGCCATCGGCGCGCAGTTCGGGACGCTTCCGGTGGACGCGCTGCAACTGGTGTTTGCCGCGCTGGACCCGACGCTGGCCTTCCGCAAATTCCGCGCCTTTGCTGCCCTGCCACAGGACGGCCCACGCGCCGAAATGTTCGCCGCCACTGAGGATTGGCTGAACGACGGCGTGACCCTGACCATCCCCGCCGCCAGGGAATTGCTGTTCGACTGGTATCTCGACAACGCCATGGGCCGTGGCCGCTGGGCGCCCGAAGGCATCGCCGCGCGCCCCCGCGCCATCGCGGCACCGGTGCTGGCGTTCTGTTCGCGCAATGACCGCATCGCGCCGGGCCCCTGCGCTGAGGCCCTGCCCGCCGCCATCCCCCACGCGCGCATCCTGCGCCCCACGACGGGCCATGTGGGGATGATCATCGGCGGCTCTGCCGAGCGGGAGGTCTGGCGCCCGCTGGCGGCGTTCCTGTCGGCTGACTAAACGATTGAGCGGCTAGCCTGCGCCAAGCACGACAAATTATGTCCAAATTATTGCATATTGCGCAATTATGTTTCTTTTCACTTGACCCGCCTTGCTTGGCCGGTGTTCACCTCTCGCCTGACCGGCCCGGAATGTTGCAGCTTGGAAGTGCGGGACATCTCGTCGCGCACGAAATTGATCCGATGACAGTTAACGCCGTGGGTGTATGCTGCATCGCAACATAAACACGCGGCAAGGCAAAGATGCCAAGACCGCGGCGAATCGAACCGAAAGGGTGGAAAAAATGACGAATGTTGTGATCGCCAGCGCGGCGCGCACGGCCGTGGGGTCTTTTAACGGTGCCTTCGCGGCGACCCCGGCCCATGACCTCGGCGCCGCCGTCATCCGCGCGGCCTTGGCGCGCGCAGGCGTTGACGCCGCCGATGTAAGCGAAACCATTCTCGGCCAGGTGCTGACCGCGGCGCAGGGCCAGAACCCCGCCCGTCAGGCCCATATCAACGCCGGTCTGCCTGAATCGGCTGCCGCTTGGGGCATCAACCAGGTCTGCGGCTCAGGCCTGCGGGCCGTGGCGCTTGCGGCGCAGCACGTCCAGCTTGGCGACGCCGGGATCGTGATCGCCGGTGGACAGGAAAGCATGTCGCTGTCGGCCCACGCCGCGCATCTGCGCGCCGGGCAGAAGATGGGCGACATGAAGTTCATCGACACGATGGTCAAAGACGGCCTGTGGGACGCCTTCAACAACTACCACATGGGCCAGACCGCCGAGAACGTCGCCCAGCAGTGGCAGATTTCGCGCGATCAGCAGGACGAGTTCGCCGTCGCGTCGCAGAACAAGGCCGAGGCTGCCCAGAAGGCTGGGTATTTCGACGCTGAAATCGCGGCCTTCACCGTCAAGGGCCGCCGCGGCGACACCATCGTCGATAAGGATGAATACATCCGCCACGGCGCCACCATGGAAGCGATGCAGAAACTGCGCCCCGCTTTTGCCAAGGACGGCTCCGTCACCGCCGCGAACGCGTCGGGCCTGAACGACGGCGCCGCCGTCACGGTGGTCATGTCGGCGGCTGAGGCTGAAAAGCGCGGCATCACCCCGCTGGCCCGCATCGTGTCTTACGCGACCGCTGGTCTTGACCCCAGAATCATGGGCGTCGGGCCGATCTATGCGTCGCGCAAGGCGCTGGACAAGGCCGGCTGGACGGTTGGCGATCTGGATCTGGTTGAGGCCAACGAAGCCTTCGCCGCCCAGGCCTGCGCAGTGAACAAGGACATGGGCTGGGACCCGAGCATCGTGAACGTGAACGGCGGCGCCATCGCCATTGGCCACCCGATCGGTGCCTCAGGCGCCCGCGTGCTGACCACGCTGCTGTATGAAATGCAGCGCCGCGGCGCGAAAAAGGGTCTCGCGACCCTGTGCATCGGCGGCGGCATGGGCGTTGCCATGTGCGTTGAGCGCCCCTGACCTGACCGGCGCGGGGGCTTGCCCCCCGCGCCCCACCCAACAAACACCTCTTTAAAAAAACGAACCCTAGGAAGGAGACCCGGCATGGCACGAGTTGCTCTCGTTACAGGCGGCACCCGCGGCATCGGCGCATCTATCGCAAAGGCCCTGAAGGCAGCTGGCTACACCGTCGCCGCAAACTATGCAGGCAATGACGAAGCAGCTGCAGCCTTCACCGCCGAAACTGGCATCGCGACCTACAAATGGTCGGTCGCCGATTACGACGCCTGCATCGAAGGCATCGCGAAGGTCGAAGCCGATCTGGGCCCGGTTGACATTCTGGTCAACAATGCCGGCATCACCCGCGACGCGCCGTTCCACAAAATCACGCGTGAGCAGTGGACTGCGGTCATCGACACCAACCTGTCGGGCATCTTCAACATGACCCACCCGCTGTGGAACGGCATGCGCGGGCGCAAATTTGGCCGGATCGTGAACATCTCCTCGGTCAACGGGCAGAAGGGTCAGTTCGCGCAGGTCAACTACTCCGCCGCCAAGGCCGGGGATCTGGGCTTCACCAAGGCGCTGGCCCAGGAAGGCGCGCGCGCCGGGATCACCGTGAACGCGATCTGCCCGGGCTATATCGCCACTGACATGGTGATGGCGGTGCCTGAGAAGGTGCGCGAATCGATCATCAGCGGCATTCCGGTCGGCCGTCTTGGCGAACCTGAGGAAATCGCGCGCTGCGTGGTGTTCCTAGTGTCCGACGATGCGGGCTTTGTGACTGGCTCGACCATCTCCGCCAATGGCGGTCAGTACATGATCTGATCCGGCACGCCGGTTCAGCGAAAGGGCCGCCCCATCGGGCGGCCCTTTTTTATGGCGTCAGGCGTTCAGCCCGGCCATCCGCGCCACCGAAGGCGTCAGGCACGGACGCCGCGGCACATGCAGCTGCCGCAGCAGCGCCAGCCCGGCGGCCAAACTGGCGGCCAGCGCGCGATGGGCAATCAGCGACCGCTCTGTCCGACCCGCGGCGATGTGGCCGCGGACCGCTTCGGGCGACAGGTCGATTAAGTTTTCATTGATGCGGGCCATGACCTTGATCCTTTTTTGCGGCCCGACGCTTGGCCTGCCGCGGTTTTTCTTGACTCAGGATGGGAAAATGGCCCTGATGGGGCTGGATCACAACCGAGTCTTCTTCTACCTTCAGTTCAAATGACCTTGTCTGAAAACCTTGACCGACCGCCGCCCCTGACTGCGTTGCGCGCCTTTGACGCCGCCGCGCGGCACATGTCGTTCGCCATTGCGGCCAAGGAATTGCACGTCACGCCAGCTGCGCTCAGCTATCAGATCAAGCGGTTGGAGGAGCATATGGGCGTCCCGCTGTTTCGCCGTCTCAACCGGGCGGTGGCGCTGACAGAGGCCGGGCGCGCCCTCAGACCCGGTGTCGCTGAGGGGTTCGCCGCCTTCGCCGCAGCCCAGCGCGCCGTGCGGCGGCTGGGCGATGCGGGCACGCTGACCATCACCGCGGGGCCAGGTTTCACCGCCAAATGGCTGGCGCCGCGGCTGTTCCGCTTTGCCACCGCCCACCCGGAGATCGAGCTGCGCTTCGCCGCATCCCTGCGCCTGATGGATTTTGATCGCGATGAGGTCGACGCCGCCATCCGCTTTGGCGTCTCGACCGACGATGATCTTTTTTGCTGGGATGCTGGGGGCGATTGGCTGATCCCGCTTTGCACGCCTGAAATCGCCGCCAGGCTGGTCAGCCCGGCGGACATTGCAGGGGTCACGCTGCTGCACGATGACAGCCTGCCGATCGGCATGCGCCCGCTGCGTTGGCCAGATTGGCTGCGGGCGGTCGGGCTGGACCCCGCGATCGGCACGCGCGGGCCGCGCTTTTCCAACGCCGATCACGTGATCGACGCGGCGGCTGAGGGCGCGGGCATCGCCTTGGGCCGACTGTCGCTGGCTGAGCGGGAACTGGCGGCAGGCCGCCTCGTCGCCCCGTTCGCGATGACCTTGCGCACTGAGGGGCGCTACCGCTTCATGTGTCCTGCGGGGGCGCAGACCCGGCCTTCCGTTGCCGCATTCCTGCGCTGGTTTCAGGCTGAAACCGCCGAAACCGCCCGCGCCATTGCGCCTTATCACAAGGTGGAATTTTGAATTGGTTGGTCTGATCGGCAAATTTAAGTTGTCTCTGCTGCTTTGCCGCCGTGATTGAGGCGCATAAAGGAAACTGTGGACACGTCGCAAGACAGGTCTGCAGATTCGGCGTGGGCACGTACCAGCCCCCTCTGAGCGCGCCCGCGTCGAATCACTTCGCCCAACAGTGCCGCACACGCCAATGACCGCCGCGCAACGGGTCACCCTTGCGCTGGCGGCGATATGTGCCGCAGGGCTGTGCCTTGGCGCGGTGCCTGTGGCATGGGCCGCGGCGCCGGGGGCGTTTCGTGCGCATCTGACCGCGATGGCGCTGATCCTGGCCATCGCGCTGGCATGGCAAGGCGCGCGCCGCGCGGCGGCGGGGCTGGCGGTGATCGCGGCGCTGTCGGCAGGCGCGATGGTGCCGATGGCCGCGCCCAAAATCTTCGCCGCGATAGGGCCGGGGGCCGAGGTCACGCTGGTCTCCGCCAATCTGCGCCGCGCCAATGACCGCCCTGCGCAGATGCTGCGCGATCTTCTGGCGCTTGATGCCGACATCCTCGCCTTGCAGGAAATTCCGCCAACCTTTCTGGACGATCACCCCGCGCTGCGCCGCGCCTATCCCTATGGCCGGACACATTTTTCGCCAATCCCACCGGGTGGACGCGCGGTGCTGTCGCGCCTGCCGCCCGCCCCTGACGGCCCGCCAACCCGCGGCGGCGATCAGCCAGGCCACGCGGCGGCCTCCTTCAAGGTCGGGGCCGCCACGCTCAGGGTCATGAGCGTGCATTTCGATTGGCCACTGATCGGCGCCCAAGCGATGCAGATCGACCGTTTTGGGCGATTCGCTGATGATTTTGCGCCAGCGCACGGCGTCCACGCTGCGCTGGTTGGCGATTTTAACGCTGGGCCATGGTCTGACACCGTCGCGCGGGCGGGCGCAATCGTCGGCGCGGCACCGGTTGACGGGCTGATCGGCACATGGCGCGGCGCGGCGCCGTCGGACCTGCCCGGCCCGGTTTCAGCGTTGCCATTCGGGCTGCCGCTCGATCATATCCTGCTAACGCCGGGGGTGCGGCTGCGCGCAATCAGCACTGCGCCGATCGCCGGATCCGACCATCTGGCATTGCGCGTGACGATCTTCATCCCCGCGCCCTGATCCGGGAGACGCCGATGCCCCACAGCCCAGCGCGCACGCGCGCGACCGCCCTCGGCACCGGTGCCATTCTTTTGTGGTCGGCGCTGGCGCTGCTGACGGTGCTGTCGGGGCGCGTGCCGCCCTTTCAACTGACGGCGATGTGCCTCGCGCTTGGCGCTTTGGTCGGGCTGATCTGGGGGGCGGCGTCCAGGCGATCGCTGGCCGCGGCGATGCGGCAGCCAGCGCGGGTCTGGCTGCTCGGGCTCAGTGGGATTTTCGGGTATCATTTTTTCTATTTCACCGCGCTCAGGAACGCCCCCGCAGCTGAGGCCGGGCTGATCGCCTATATGTGGCCGCTGCTGATCGTGCTGTTCTCAGCACTGCTGCCCGGGGAACGGCTGCGCCCCGGTCATCTGGCCGGTGCCGCACTGGCCCTGTGCGGCGCGGGGCTGATCCTGACGCAAGGCGGATCGGTCACCTTCGCGCCTGAACATGCGCTTGGCTTAGCCGCGGCGGCGATCTGCGCGCTAACATGGTCGGGCTATTCGGTGCTGTCGCGGGGTGTAGGACAGGTGCCGACCGAAACGGTGACGCTGTTCTGCGCGCTCGGTGCCGCGCTGTCAGCCCTGTGCCATCTGGGGTTGGAGGACACGATCTGGCCCGAGACCGCCGTGCAATGGCTGGCGGTGCTGGGGCTGGGCGCCGGGCCGCTGGGGCTGGCCTTTTATGTCTGGGACATCGGCGTCAAACGCGGCGACATCCAGTTTCTGGGGGTGGCAAGCTATGCCGCCCCGCTGCTGTCCACCCTTGTGCTCGCGGCGGCGGGCTTTGCCGAACTGACCCGATCGCTGGCACTGGCCGCGGCGCTGATCACCGCAGGCGCGGCGCTGGCGGCACAGGCTGGGCGGCGGCGCTGAGCAACGCACCCCAGAACGCAACACGGAGGACCCATCAGGCCCTCCGCTCTCATTCTCCGCCATACCTGCATTTGGGGTTTAACCCGAGCGGTCCGCGGCATGTTCGGCATTCAGATCCGATTCTCGCGCCGAAGCGCGGCGGCTTTCGTCAGTGAAGGTTGGGATCGAGGCGCTTGATCTGGTCCTTCAGACGAAGCTTTTCCCGCTTCAAGCGTCGCACCTGCAAATCATTCGCTCCGGGGCTTCGCTCCTCACGCTCAATCTTTTGAGCGAGAGTTTCATGCTTTTTCCTGAGCTCGCTCACATGCGCGGTCATGGTCATCGGCAACTCCTGAGATTGAAGGTTCGATGTGAAAAGTAAACCACCGAGCAAAGCGCCTGTCACGCATTTAATTGTTAAAGATTTTCAAGTGAACGAAAGATTATTGCAAGCGCTCAACTAAGCGCACACGCTCAGTCTTCGCGGTGCAACATAAGCTCCGCGCCCTCGCGCAGCACCGCCCGGGCGGTGGCAGAAAAATCTTCCTCGTCTTTTACATGCGCATCGCCCACATGCATCACAAGGGGGGGCAGCAGGATGAAACCGCCCCGCGCGCCCTTTAGCGCCTGAACAATCACACGTTTCGCCGCCCGCCCTGGTCGCGCCGCCAAGGGCAGCACCGTCACATTGCCCGCCCGCCGGTCCAGCGAGGCCAGAATGTCGGGCAGCCGCTCAGCGCGGTGAATCACGGTGAACACGCCGCGATGGCACAGGCGCCGCAGCGCGGCATCAGTCCAGGCGGCCATCGGTGCGTCCTCCCGGTGCGCTTTGTCACGGCCCTGATCAGCGGCGGGCGTAGAGGCAGCAGCGGCATAAAACGGCGGGTTGCAGATCACGTGGTCAAAGCTCAGGGCCTTGAGCGCGGCTGGCGGGCTTCGCAGATCGCCTTCATGCACGGTCAGCGTCATGCCGTTCAGCGCTGCGTTCACCCGTGCGAGGGCGGCGTAGCGGGGCTGGATCTCCAACCCGTGGACCACCAACCCGGGCATCCGGCCCATCAGGCACAAAGCCGCCGCCCCGACGCCGCAGCCCAGATCCAGCGCCCTTTGCCCCGCGCACACCGGGGTCGCGGCGGCCAGCAGCACCGGATCGGTGGCGGCGCGATACCCCACCCGCGGCTGGCGCAGGATCACCCTGCCGCCAAGGGTGCGGTCCTCAGTTTCGTCTTCGCCAAGGGAAGGCGGCGCGGTCATTCCCCGCGCATCTCAGCGCCCAAGCCATTGTCGCGCAGGATTGCGCGGGCGCGGAACCCGTCTCGCCTCGCAACCATAAGCCGTTGCGGGAGCACACCCAATGATCCCTCAAGAATGCTCGTGTGGACGTCGAACACGAAGCAGTCTATATCCTCCGCACGCAGCAATGCGGACGCGAAGGCAATTGTGCCGATGTCGTTCGTTCGAATGATTTCTTCCATGTCTGCGTTCTTATCCCGGCGCCAGCCTTGCGTCGAGATGACGTTGCAGACATGCCTGTGACAGAGAGGCCAGCCCGTGACTGCGACCGCACGCGCCGTTTCCCAGGAGCAGCCGTTCCAGCGCCTCTCAGCGCTGGTGGCGAAGGACATGGAGGCGGTCAACACGGTGATCGCCACGCGCATGGCGTCAGACAACGCGCCGCGCATTCCCGAAGTGACCCGCCATTTGGTGGAGGCCGGCGGCAAACGCCTGCGCCCCATCCTGACCATCGCCGCCGCGCTGCTGTGCGATTACACCGGCCAGGACCACGTCAAGCTGGCCGCCACAGTCGAATTCATCCACACCGCCACGCTTTTGCATGACGACGTGGTGGATGAAAGCGGACAGCGGCGCGGGCGACCGACCGCCAACCTGCTGTGGGACAACAAGTCTTCGGTGCTGGTCGGCGATTATCTGTTTGCGCGCAGCTTTCAGCTGATGGTGGAATGCGGATCGCTCAGGGTGCTCGACATCCTTGCCAACGCGTCGGCTGTGATCGCCGAGGGCGAGGTGCTGCAACTGTCCACCGGCGGATCGCTGGCGGTGGAAGAAGCCACTTATCTGCGCATGATCCACGGCAAAACCGCCGCCCTGTTCGCCGCCGCGACTGAGGTCGGCGGCGTGATCGCCAAGGCGCCTGAGGACAGAATCCAGGCCCTGCGTGCCTATGGGCGTGATCTGGGCATGGCGTTCCAGATCGTCGATGACGTGCTGGATTATGGCGGGACCGCCGCGCGGCTTGGCAAAAATGTCGGTGATGATTTCCGCGAAGGCAAGATGACGCTGCCGGTGCTGATCGCCGTCGCCGACGCAAAATTGGCTGGCGATGCTGAGACGCTGGCATTCTGGACCCGCTGCATCGAAACCCCCACCAAGCAGCGCGAAGGCGACCTTGAAGACGCGCTGCGCCGTCTGTCACAAGGCGGCGCGCTTGACCGCGCCACCATGCGGGCCCGCGATTATGTGTCGACTGCGCGCAGTTCGCTGGACGGTTTCGCCCCCTCGCCGCTGCGCGATGCGCTGAGCGACGTGGCCGAGTTTGTGGTATCGCGGCTGTCATGACTGCCGCCCGCGCCGTCAGCCCGGATCGGTGTCCAGCGGCGGCACCAGTTGACGGCCACGGCGACGGTTGCGCCCCCCGTTGATGCGCGGCGCGCCGGAATGGCCGAGGGTCCGCAACGTGTCAAAATCCTCGTCGGGGTCGGCCCAGCCTTCGGGATCTTCGGTGTGATTACCTTGCGCCGCGCCCTGCCCCTGCGCAGTGTCCTGCGGTATGTCCATGCTGGGATCGACGGTCAGCAGCTGCTCATCAAAGAAATCGCTGACTGGCGCCAGACGCAGGCGGGCGATGGACCGCGCGCCACCCTTGGTGCGCGCGGAAATGTCGAGCCCCCCACCCGTTGCCGTGCAGATCGCGGCCACCACCGCCAACGCAAAGGGATCCACCGAACGGTTGACCGTCGCCTCTGATGGCGGCCGTGACGAGAATGGTGCCCGGATGGCCGCAATCTCCGACGGGCCCGGCGCCGGGCCATCATGTTCCACCACCACGCGCAATTCCGGCCAGCGCCGACTGGTGGCTTCCAACTGCGCCACGATGCCAACCCGCCCCCCCTTGGCAGAGCGGCGCAGCGCATCGTCCAGCAATCTGTCAAGCGCGCGGCGGACCATCAGCTCATCACCACGAACCTCTGTGATCTGATCCATCTCCAGCTCTGCAATGATCTGCTTGCCTTCTGCCTGCGCACGCACCTGCGCGGCCTGCAGCCATTCGGCGTAAATTGCGCCCGGCCGCATCGTGCGCAGGGTCAGCCGCAGCCGTCCGTCCCCTTGCGACGCGAGCACCCGCAGCCCTTCGACACGGCCCGCAATTTCCCCCAGCGCGTGGCGCAGACCATGCAGAACGCGGCCTTGGGTTTCGGTCAGCGGGGTGCGCGCCAACAAGCCAGCGGCGGCGCGCATGCGCTCAGCCGGAAGCTCCAGCCCAGCCGCGCTCAGGTCCATCATCCGGGCGCGGTCACGTTCGGCGCCACGCAGATAAACCTCAACCTCCTCAACCCGGGTCATTGCCTCATCAACGCGCGATTCGAGCGCCTCATTGTCATGGCCCGGCCCACGGACATGAAAGACAATCGCCAGCAACATGCCCAGCCCAGCGCCGATGGCACCCAGCACCAGCACCACGCGCAGCGAAGCGTGCCGCGACGCGTGCTCAGCAGTCGCCAACGCATGGACCTCGGCAAAGGCGGGCATCAGGCCATCCTGCGCCAGCGCGCGCATGTCCCGGCGTGCAGCGGCGCGCTGCGATCCCGTCGCCTCAGCGATGCGGGCAATGCCGCGCAGAAAGCTGCGCAACATAATATCAATCCGGATCACCGGCCTGTCAGAATTTTCAACCACAGGGATAGCATCATCACTGGCGTGCCCTGATTTCCAGGTCAGCCGCACCGCCTGCTCATGCAGCGCCTCCATCTCATGCGCAGCGGCGGTGGCGCGGGCGACAAGCGGGGCGAGCAATGCGGCGGGCGCATTCGGCATGGCGTCTTCAGCCTCAAGCCAGCTCATCACCTGCTCCATCCGGCCAGTGGTCATGGGGATCAGGGCGATGATCTGCGTGAGGTCGCGCGAGTCATCCAAAAGGTGATTGGTCCGCAGCCCTGCGCCAATGATCGACATCGCAGAAAGGCAGAGCGCAAGCGTCAGATTGCGCAAATGACGCGCGCGCAGCAGTCTTCCCCTGCGCGACCCAGCCATTTTGCCCACCGCTCGCCCCATGTGGCTGCCGCTCCGTCCGATTGGAATGAACAGCCGTTGTGGCCCATCGGTCTTTACGAAGCGTTGACCGCGGCCCTTTTGCCCAGCGGTGCAGCAGCACGCCACAACCTGGGCGGCAGCGCGGCGCGGGCGGCCAGCGCGTCCTCAGCCCTGGTGAACAGGCCAAAACAAGTGGCGCCGCTGCCTGACATGCGCGCCAGCAGGCACCCGGGCTGTGCCGCAATCGCCGTGCGAATGTCTGCGATTTCGGGGATCAATCCCTCAGCCGCCGGTTCCAGATCGTTGCGCAGCCCCGACAGCCAGCCCGCCAGCGCGCCAGCGTCAGCAAAAGGCGCAATCGGGCGCGCCGCGTGCTGCGCATCGCGCCGGGTCAGCGCCGCGAACACCGCCGGGGTTGGCGTGTCGCGCAGGGGATTGGCCAGCACCAGCCAGCACGGCGGCAGCGCGGGGGCGGGGGCCAGATCCTCGCCGATCCCAGACATCCACCGGGGCGCGGCAGACAGACATACTGGCACATCGGCCCCCAGCCTCAGCGCCAGCGCCGCCAGCCGCGCGGGCGCCAGATCAAGCCGCCACAACCGGATCAGCGCACGCAGCGTCGCCGCCGCGTCCGCGGACCCCCCGCCGATGCCCGACGCCAACGGCAGCGATTTCGTCAGTCGGATCGCGGCACCCGCGGTCACGCCCGCCTCAGCGCGCAGCGCCTCAGCAGCGCGCAGGACCAGGTTGTCGGGCCCCGCGCCAAGCGCCCCGGCAAAGGTCCCGGCAATGGTCAGCGACAGGACCGAGGATGCCTCAACCTCAATCGCGTCGCCCAGTTCGGGAAACACCACAAGGCTGTCGAGCAGGTGATACCCATCATCGCGCCGCCCGGTGACATGCAGATGCAGGTTGACCTTGGCGCGCGCGATTTCGGTGATCGGGGCACTGGACAAAGCTGCGGCGCGCCCCCGTTCAAGGGACGCGCCGCGGGACAGATCACGCATGGCGGATCAGCCGCCGTTGGGCGTAGGCGCGGCCTCGCCAGCACGACCGCCGCCAACCTCCACCGCCAGCACGGCATCAAGCCCACGGGCGAGCTTGTTGCGAATGCGCTCGGCTTCGTCCTCATCAGGTTTGAACGACAGGGCGCGGCGCCACTGGAATTCAGCCTCGCGCTTGCGCCCGACCATCCACAGCGCATCGCCAAGGTGATCGTTGATCACAGGGTCCACCGGCGTCAGTTCCACCGCGCGTTCCAAAAGCGGCACGGCTTTGTCGTGTTCTCCCATGCGATACAGCACCCAGCCGAGGCTGTCGGTGATGTAGCCATCATCGGGCCGCTGGGCGACGGCGCGTTCGATCATCGACAGCGCTTCGACCAGGTTGCGGTTCTGCTCCACCCACGAATAGCCCAGATAATTCAGCGCCAGCGGCTGTTCAGGCTGCAGTTCCAGCGCCTTGAGGAAATCAGCCTCAGCCCCGTCCCATTCGCCGCTGCGTTCAAGGGCGATGCCACGTTCATAAAACAGCGCCCAGTGGCGTTCCTGCGGGTTCGGCACCAGATCAAGCGCGCGGGTATACGCCACCGCCGCCTCAGCAAAGCGTTCTTCGCGGCGCAGCAGATCGCCAAGCGCGATATGGGCCTGCAATGCGTCGGGGTAGCTTTCGCTCAGCACCTGCAGGGCGACGATGGCCTCAGGCTCACGCTCCATCTGGCGCAGGGCCTCGGCACGGCCGATTTCGGCGCTGACATGGAATGGCGAGGTGCGGGGCACGGCCGCGAAGCTGGCCGCCGCCATGGCGTGCTGGCTCTGGGCATCAAGCAGTTCGCCGACCAGCAGCCGCGCCTCATGCAGTTCAGGGCGCAGCGACAGCGCCAACTGGCCATATAGCAGCGCCGCCGGGCCACCACGTTCCTGGCTGAGCGCACCAGCGATCGAGAACATCGCCTCAGCCGCGCCAGACCGCGCGCTGCGCACTGGCAGCGCACCGGGCTTTCCGGCCTCAAGGCGTTCAAGCTCTGCCGACAACAGCACGTCGGCCCGGCCATTGTCGATGGCGTCCTGCCACAAGGCCTTGGCTTCGTCGGGGCGTCCCGCGGCCTCAAGCGCAATGCCGTGCGCGCGCGCCAGACGGGCACCGCCGCCGCCAATTGCTTCGGCGGTCCGGGCGAACACCTCTGCCGCGGCGTCAAAATCGCCGAAGGTCATCAGCGCCAGCCCGCTGTGATACCCGCCGAACAGGTCATACATCGCGTTGCCGTCGCCAGTTCCGACCGCAAACGCCGCCTCAGCCGCCGCGCGATCGCCGCGCCCGGTCTGGGCCCAGCCGCTCAGCAGCGATGACAGCAATGGCGGGAACGCCCCCTCAGCCGAGGTTTCGATCCGGTCCAGCGCCGCATCGAATGACGCTGAGGAGAAGGCATCGGCCACCAAGGTCAGATTGGCCAGCCGGTGTTCAGGGTCGCGGCGAAACAATGCCTCCGCCAGCGTGGCGGCGATGGTCAGATCCCCGGCCATCACCTTGAAATTCAGCGCCTGTTCGCGCAGCCGGTCGTTCGACGGCGACAGCGCCAGCGCCTGCGTCCAATATTCGGACGCAGCCGCCAGATCGTTGCGCTGCGTCGCATGACGTGCGGAAAGATAGCTGCCCGCCAAAGATCGCGAGGCGGCATGAACTTCCGCCCCGGCAAAACCCGTGAGCGCGAGGGCGAGGATGGCCCGTTGGATCACCAATCGTTTCACGTCGCCTGCTCCGTTCATGGTTGCGCGCCGCCCTGCAAAGGGCCGCGGCCTGATTGCGCGCCGCCCTGTGCAGGGCGAGCGTGACGCGGGGGATCGCGCACATCTGTAGACCCATATAGACCCACCGACGCCCGTTTTAAGCGCAGATGCGTTAGTTATTCGCGCCGCGCCCTTAAAAACTGCCTAACCGAGACTAGTGCGCCCGCGCACCGCTACGCAACGCGCAACTTGCCCATCGGGCCGGGTCAGCATGCGCGGCATTTTCCACGATTCTGCCGCCAAAGGGTTTCAGGGACGCCTATATTTGAACACTTCCCATCCATAGGTTAGCGTCTCAACTGCTTCCTGATCCGGATGGTCCTTTTGATGTCAGTCAGTAATGCGATGGCCGCGATGCGCGCCGCATGGGCGCTCCGTGCGGGTCTGCCCATGGCGTTGGCTTTGCTGGCGATCCTGGCCACAGCCCCGGCCGTGCATGCCGACGCGCCGCGGTTCGCTGCAGCGGACGGCGCTACGATCAAGCTTGATTCGGTTTCAGGCATGAAATGCGGCGCGCTGCGCAGCAAGCTTGATGAAATTGACGCCACCGGCTATCGCGGCCAAAGCCCGACGCCCCACAATCAAGCCGACCAGCCGCTGTTTATCTATGAACATAAGGTTGCCCGCGCGCTCTATACCCGCTGCGCACGCGACATGAGCGGCAGCGAAGTGTCCCGCGTTCTGCGGCGCGGCTTTCGCAACTGACGCGGCCTTGACCTTGGCGCCGCGCGCGGTAAAGACCGGGCGGAACGCTTCTCCCGCAGCAAAGGTTCGCGCCCCATGACCGACGCTCCTGCACCGCAATCTGCGCCCGGCCTTTCGGGGCTGCGCCTGACGCTGACTGTGACGGCGCTGGCCTTCGTGGTCGATCGCGGCGTGAAATGGTGGGTGGTTGAGGTGCTCGACCTCAAGACCCGCCTGTTTCAGGAAGTTGCGCCGCCATGGCTCAACCTTATGATGGCGTGGAACCGGGGGGCGAATTTCGGGCTGGGCGACGGGTTGGGCCGGATGTTCTGGATCTGGCTGGCGCTGGCGATATCAGCCGCGCTGCTGATCTGGTCGCTCAGGCTTGCGGACCCGCGGCAACGCATCTGCGTGGGGCTGCTGGCGGGGGGCGCAATTGGCAACGCGCTCGACCGCTGGGTTTATGGCGCGGTGGCCGATTTTCTGAACATGAGCTGCTGTGGCTTCAACAACCCTTATGCGTTCAATCCCGCCGACATTTTCATCTTTGCCGGTGCCATCGGGCTGGTTCTGCTCGGCGGCGGCGATACCCACACGGCGCCTTCGGGCAAAGACACGTGAACACGCGCGGCGGCGCGACTTGCGCCGGAGCGCTGGTGCGGGCACATTGCGGCGCGGCGCAAGGCGGCTTCGGGCGCATCGACGCAGACCGCCGGACACGCCCGGCAAAAGCGATAAAGCAGGACAGAGTCAGATGCTGACAGCCGCCGATCATCATGCCCCCCGCCAAACCGCAGACGCCGTGTGCAGGTTCGGCCGGATCGCGCTTTGCGCCTGCGTCGTGCTGGCGGTGGCGGGCTGCGGCGGGCGCGGTGCGCTGCGCTCCACCTTTGGGATCACGTTGGAGCAGCCGGACCCGTTCAATGTCCTGCCGCGCAAACCCCTTCGCATCCCGCCAAATTTCCAGGACCTGCCCCTGCCGCGCCCCGGCGCGCCCAGCCCGCTGGATCCCCAGCCCGTGGCCGAAGCGCAATTGGCACTGCGCCATGTCGGCCAAGCCGCAGGCGCGCCCAGCGCCGGTGAATTGGCGCTTTTGGGTGCCGTCGGGGCCGAAGACGCCCAGCCCGGCATCCGCCAGGACCTGGCGCTGGAGGCCGGATCAACCGATCCCGCCTACGGGCTGGACAGCATTCTGGGCTGGGCGGTGCCGGACGGATCGGCCGAGCAGGTGCTTGACCAGCGCGCAGAGGCCGCACGCATCGACGCCGCCGGCGGTGACGCGCCGAACGCCCCACCGCGGGTCGGAGAGCTAAAGTCCAACGAATTGCGGCTGGGGCTGTTCTGAGCCGCCACACCAAACACCCACCTGAACCGAACGCCCACAACCGGGCGCGCGTTGGGGGCACAGGGATCACCCTGCTCCCCCGTTCACGTTTGCGCGAGAGGGGCAGGGTCCCGGCGATATTGCCGCCCTGCCCCCCGCGACCATCCGCTGCGGCGCCTTTCCGAACGCCCCCCGGCTCCCTAGATTGCACATGGTCGCCCCGAAGCGCGCTTTGCGCGTCCGCCCGGGGCCCACGGACGGGAGAGACCGCTTGATGACCCCCATGCTTTCGCCCCTCACGAAATCGCCGCGCGCCGCATTGGCGGCCCTTGCAGCGCTGCTTGTCGCCGCGGCCGCGCCCACTGCCTTCGCCCAACCCCAAGTGACGACCTTTATGCTGGAGAACGGCATGAAAGGCGTGGTGATCGAAGACCACCGCGCGCCCGTCGTCACGCATATGGTGTGGTACCGCGTCGGTGCCGCGGATGAGCCGCACGGCCATTCAGGCATCGCACATTTCTTTGAACACCTGATGTTCAAGGGCACGGACGACATACCGGATTCGGCGTTCTCCAAGATCATCTCGTCCAATGGCGGGCAGGACAACGCCTTCACCGGGCAGGATTACACCGCCTATTTCCAGCGCATCGCCGCCGACCGGCTTGAACTGGTGATGACCATGGAGGCCGACCGGATGCGCGATCTGGTCATCAATGACGACCACATCCGCACCGAACGGGATGTGGTGCTGGAAGAACGCAACCAGCGGGTCGAAAACGATCCAGGTGCGCTGTTCAACGAACAGCTCGACGCGGCGCTGTATCTCAACCACCCCTACGGCATCCCGGTGATCGGCTGGAAGCATGAGATCTCAGCGCTGAACCTTGTCGACGCGCGAGCGTTCTATGAACGATGGTACGCGCCTGATAACGCAATTCTGGTGGTCGCAGGCGACGTGAACCCGGCCGAAGTGCAGGCGCTGGCCGAAAAGCATTTCGGCCCGCTGAAACCGTCTGGCGTCGGCGCGTCGCCGCGGATGCGGGCGACCGAACCGCCGCAGCTGTCCCCGCGCCGCCTGACCTTTGAAGACCCGCGCGTGCGCCAGCCCTATGTCACCCGCACCTATGTCCTGCCCAGCGCCAAGGACGATCTTGACCGCGCCGCGGCGCGCGAGGTGCTGGCCGAAGTGTTGGGCGGCGGCGTCAATTCGCGCATCGCCCAGGCCCTGACGATCCAGAGCACAACCGCCCTGTCGGCGGGGGCGTGGCACCGGGGTGGCGCGCTCGATTATTCCGAGATGGGCGTCTATGTCGTGCCCCGCCCAGGCGTGACCCTTGGCGATGCTGAGGCGGCGCTGGACAAAGTTCTGGCCGATTTCCTCGCCTCGGACGGCCCGACAGACACGGAACTGGCGCGCATCAAATCAGTGTCGCGCGCCGACAAGATCTATTCTGAGGACAGCCAGATGACCCTGGCGCGCATCTATGGCGCGGGGCTGACCACCGGCCTGACCATCGACGACATCCAGACTTGGCAGGACCGCATCGACGCAGTGACCGCCGAAGATGTGATGGAGGCCGCACGCGCCGCCTTTGATCTGGATAAATCCGTGACCGGATGGCTGATGACCGCCCCCGCCAACCCTGAGGAGCCCCGCGGATGACCACGCATATGCACACGCCGCGCCACGCGGCCCCGCCTCGCGCCACTGCCGTCGCCGCGGCCTTGCCTGATCGCACAGGCGCAATGGCCCGCGCTGCTTGGCTGGGCCTTGGCCTTGGGCTGTCAGCCGCCTGCCTTTGGGCATGGGCCAGTCCGGCCAATGCCGCCGCGCAGATCCAGCAGATCGAAACCCCCGGCGGGCTGAAGGCTTGGCTGGTCGAAGAACACGCGATCCCCATGGTCGCGATTGAGATCATCTTTCCCGGCGGCGCTGGCCGCGATGCAGAAGGCGTGGCCGGGTCCAGCTACTTCCTGTCAGCCATGCTGGACGAAGGTGCGGGAGAGTTGGAGAGCGCGGCATTCTCGGCCAAAGCCGATGAACTGGCGCTGCGCTTTGGCTTTGATGCCGGGCAGGACAGCTTTTCAGTCTCAGCGCGGATGCTGACCGCGAACCGAGACGAAAGCGTGGAGCTGTTGCGCCTTGCGATGACCCAGCCGCGCTTTGACGACGAACCGATGGCCCGCGTGCGCGCCCAGATCCTGTCAGGCCTGCGAAACGAAGAAACCGATCCCGGCGCGATGGCCGACAAGGCCTGGCGCGCGGCGGTGTTCGCCAGCGATGCCTACGGTGCCCCGATGAAGGGCGAGGCGGCGGATGTTGAAGCGATGCAGGCAGACGATCTGCGCGCCGCCCGCCTGCGCGCGTTCAACCTGTCAGGCGCCGCGATCGGCGTGGTCGGCGACATCACCGCAGCAGAACTGGGGCCAATGTTGGACCGTCTGCTTGGCGATCTGCCCAATGTCGCGGTCGCCCCGGCCCCGAAGGCCGAAACGTCCTTTGACGGCGCTTTGCAGGTGGTCGAATTTGACACCCCCCAATCGGTGGCGCGGCTGGTCGGGCCGGGCATCCTGCGCGACGATCCCGATTTCATGCCAGCTTATGTGATGAACCACATCCTCGGCGGTGGTGGGTTTTCATCCCGCCTGACCGAGGAGGTGCGCGAAAAGCGCGGCCTGACCTATTCCGTGTGGTCCTATCTGGCACCGCTGGACCGGGCGGGCCTGTATATGGCCGGGGTGTCCTCAGACAACGCCCGGATCAAGGAAGCGGTGGACGTGATCCGCACTGAGTGGGCCCGCATGCGCGACCACGGCGTCACGGCCGCGGAGCTGGAGGCCGCACAGCGCTATCTGACCGGCGCCTATCCGCTGCGCTTTGACAGCAACGCCAAGATCGCCGGGCAGCTGGCCGGGTTGATGCGCGACGGGTTCGCGCCCAGCTACATCACTGAGCGCAATGCCCTGATCGAAGCCGTGACGCTGGACGACGTGGCGCGCGTGGCCGAACGCCTGCTGCGCCCGGACCTTCTGCATGTGGTGGTGGTTGGCAAGCCTGAGGGCCTGCTCGCCAACTGACGCGCCGGAGCTGCCTAAAGCCGCCCTCCGCCACCGCGCGGGGGGCGGCTTTTCTTATGGCAGCGCATGGGGCGGGCTGAGGGACGCGCCGCCGTCACCCGCCCACAATTTGCGCCGGTCCGCCCGCGGCGCGGGTCTGCGTTGCGCCCGGTGTCGCCGTGCCCCAAGGCGAGCCAGGCGCTTCCGACTCAGGGGGCGAATATGCTAGCTATGGTGCCATGAACGCTCCTGACCGCAACATATCCGCCAGCACCCCGCGCATTCATCGCTTGGATGAGGCCGCGCAGAACCGCATCGCCGCTGGCGAGGTGGTGGAGCGCCCTGCCTCTGCCGTGAAGGAGCTGGTGGAAAACGCGCTGGACGCTGGCGCAGCACATATCGACATCGTCATCGCAGACGGCGGCAAGACGCTGATCCGGGTCACCGATGACGGGTTCGGCATGGGCCCCGAAGATCTGGCAATGGCGGTGGAGCGGCACGCGACCTCAAAAATCGATGGCTCTGACCTGGTGAACATCCGCAGCTTCGGGTTTCGCGGCGAGGCGCTGCCCTCAATCGGCGCGGTGGCGCGGCTGGCGCTGACCTCACGCGCACAGGGCGCGGACGCGGCATGGACCCTGAGCGTGCAGGCCGGACGGATCGGGCGCATCGCCCCCGCCGCCTTGTCCAAGGGCACGGTCATTGAGGTGCGGGACCTGTTCTATGCCACCCCCGCGCGGCTAAAATTCCTGCGCACCGACCGGGCCGAAGTGATGGCAATCGCTGAGGGGGTTCGCCGCCTGTCCATGGCCGCGCCCCATGTCGCCTTTACCCTGCGCGACGTGTCGGACGGCACGGGCGACGGGCGGCCCCTGTACCGCGCTGAGGCTGAGACCGGCGACCTGCCGACCGCCCGTCTGGCACGCCTGCGCCGAATTCTGGGGGCCGGGTTCGCCGAGGACAGCATCGCGATTGATGCAGAGCGTGAGGGGATCGAACTGGCGGGGTTCGTGTCCCTGCCCGCCGCTGCGCGCAGCTCAAACGCCCATCAGCATCTGGTGATCAACGGGCGCCCGGTGAAAGACCGCATGCTGCTTGGTGCCCTGCGTGGCGGCTTTGGCGATCTGCTGGCCCATGGCCGCCACCCGGCTGCGGCGCTGTTCATCACCTGCCCGTTTGATCTGCTCGACGTCAATGTGCACCCGGCCAAGACCGAAGTGCGGTTCCGCGATCCCGGCATGGTGCGTGGGCTGATCGTGTCCGCCATCCGCCATACCATGGCCGAGGCCGGGCACCGCGCCACCACCGCCATGGGGGACGCCGCGCTCGGCGCCCTGTCGCGCGGGGTGGAGGGCGCGGTCTATCAAGCGCCGGTCCGGTCCTTTGGCGGCTACGGATCCTACACGCCGCCGCCGCGTCCGGCGCAGGGTGTGCTGGACGCCACCTATGCCGCGCAGGCACCCACCGGCATGGCCGAGGGCCCGCCGCCCATGGGCTGGTCCGCACGGGTTGAGCCTGAGCCAGAGGCCGTGTCACAGGGCCTGCCCTTGGGGGCCGCACGCGCGCAACTGCACGAAACCTACATCGTCGCCCAGACCACGTCTGGCGTGGTGTTCGTCGACCAGCACGCCGCCCATGAACGGCTCGTCTATGAGCGCCTGAAACGCCAATTGGCAGAAACCGGCGTGAAGCGCCAAGCGCTGCTGATCCCCGAAGTGGTCGAGATGACCGACAGCGACGCCGATCAGATCCTGTCCGCGGCTGACGCATTGGCCGAAGCGGGGTTGATCATCGAAGCCTTCGGCCCCGGCACGATCTGCGTGCGCGAAATCCCGGCGGAGCTGGGGCGCCCCGACGCAGGCGCGTTGCTGCGCGATGTGGCCGACGAATTGGCCGAAGCAGGGGTATCGCGCACCATAGAGGCGCGGCTGCACGCCGTGCTGTCGCGCATGGCCTGCCATGGGTCCGTCCGCGCAGGGCGGCGGATGTCGGGGCCTGAGATGGACGCTCTGTTGCGCGAGATGGAGGCGACGCCGAATTCTGGCCAATGCAACCATGGCCGCCCGACCTTTGTGAAGCTGTCACTGGCTGAGCTGGAAAAGCTGTTCAGCCGCCGCTGATCCCTGCGGGAGCCGCGCGCCGAAGCGCCCGCCTATGGCCACTGGTCCGCCCGCGCGGCAATGGCGGGCCAGGCGCCGCTTGGCCCCTTGGCAGCCCGCGCACCGGGTTCAGCGCGCCGCGGGTGCATGGCCAGCCACGGGCGCAAGGCCCGGCGCGGCGCTAGCGCCGCAGCAGCCACAGCATTGCCACCCCAGTCAGCGCGATGCCGCCCAGCACCTGGGGCGCGACCCAGCCGTGACCGGCCAGCCCTTCCCAGATGATCACAAAGCTCGGCACCAGGTATCCATAGGCCATCGCCCGGCCCGCGGGCAGATGCAGCGCCGCAAATTGCAGCAGCACTGTGGTGGTCGCCGTCGCCATCAGCGCCAGATACCCGATGGCGATGAAGGCCACTGGCGGCACCGCGGTCCAATCGGTCGCGAGCAGCGTGCCATCGGCCAATGACAGCGCCAGAATCACAAGCCCACAGGCACCGGTGGTCCAAAAGGCGAAGGCGAGCGGCGGCTCACCGCGGTTCAGGCGTTTGACCATCGGGGTATAGAGCGCATGTGCCGTGCAGCCGATCAGGTACAGCCGCTCTCCCACCCCCAGCCGCAATGCAAGCAATGCATCGATATCCGCGCGAAAAATCACCCAAAGCGCGCCGATCCCGCCCAACACCAAGGCTGAGATCATGCCCGCCCCGGCCCTCTGCCCCGCCACCAGGCGGCCGAATCCCGCGCTCATCAACGGGGTCAGCGTGAACACCGCGGCGGTGGAGACAGGGTCCGTCAGGCGCAGCGCCTCAAACATCAGCACGAAATAGACTGCCAGCAGCAGACCCAGCACCAGATACCGCCACGGCGCCTGCAACTGTGCCCGCCGCAGCCCCGGCCCCAGCGCCGCCGTCACGCCAAGCGCCATGATCGCCACCCCAAACCGCGCGGCATTAAGCGCTGATGGCGACACATGCGGCGCCGCCAGATGCCCAAGGCTGAACGACCCCGAAATGATCAGCGCAAAGGCCAGCATCGCGCCATGGCCCTTCAGCGCATTGCGGCGCAGCCCTGCGGCCGCGCGTGCGGAGCTGCCGGTCACACCGATGCCCCCGGCTTGGCAACCGGGTGCCGCCAGATGGTGCCCAACCTCAGTGCGCGCCGCGGGTGCGGCACCGGCAAGGGGCGCGGCATCAGCGCGGCGCTTGGGTCATTCCGCCGCCGCGGCGGAGGGGTTGTTGGGGTGCATGGTCCAGTTGGCATACTCATCCGACACCGTTTTACCAGTGCGCGGATCGACCTCACCAGCCGTCATTTCGGTCATGGAAATGCAGTCTTGAACCGGGCAGGCCACCACGCACAGGTTGCAGGCGACACATTCGTCGTCCATCACCTCAAACACACGGTCTTCGGACATCGAAATCGCCTGATGCGAGGTGTCCTCGCACGCCGCATAGCAGCGGCCACATTTGATGCACAGATCCTGGTCGATCTTGGCCTTGGCGACGTAATTCAGGTTCAGATACTGCCAGTCGGTGACGTTGCCCACGGCCTTGCCCATGAAGGCGGGCACATGGGGGTGCCCGGCACCGTCCATCCAGTCCGACAGGCCACTGGTCATTTCCTGCACCACCTTGAACCCGTAGATCATGGCCGCGGTGCAGACCTGCACGTTGCCGCAGCCAAGCGCGATGAATTCAGCCGCGTCGCGCCATGTGGTGATGCCGCCGATGCCGGACATGGGGATACTGCCGCAATCTGCGTCGCGCGCAATCTCGGCCACCATGTTCAGCGCGATCGGTTTGACCGCTGGGCCGCACATGCCGCCATGGCTGCCCCTGCCGTCTATCGATGGTTCGGGCGAAAACGTGTCGAGGTTCACCGAAATGATCGAGCTGACCGTGTTGATCAGCGACACCGCGTCGGCACCTCCGGCCTTGGCAGCGCGGGCGGGATACCGGATGTCGGTGATGTTGGGCGTCAGCTTCACGATCACCGGCATGCGGGTGGTGGCCTTGCACCAGCGGGCGACCATTTCGATGTATTCTGGGACCTGCCCGACGGCGGCGCCCATGCCGCGCTCTGACATCCCGTGGGGGCAGCCGAAATTCAGCTCAATGCCATCGGCGCCGGTGGCCTCCACCAGCGGCAGGATTGAGGTCCAGCTTTCCTCATCACACGGCACCATCAGGCTGACCACCATCGCGCGGTCGGGGTAATCGCGTTTGACGGCTTTGATCTCGTCAAGGTTCACCTGAAGCGGCCGGTCGGTGATCAGCTCAATGTTGTTGAGCGCCAGCAGCCGCCGATCCGCGCCAAAGATCGCGCCATAGCGCGGCCCGTTGACGTTGACCACATGGGGGTCCAGCCCCAGCGTTTTCCACACCACGCCGCCCCATCCGGCCTCAAAGGCGCGGCGGACATTGTATTCCTTGTCCGTCGGCGGGGCCGAGGCCAGCCAGAACGGGTTCGGCGATTTGATGCCGGCGAAGTCGGAGCGCAGGTCGGCCATGGGTCTTCTCCCTTGTCGGGGGCTCAGCGCGAGGCGAGCAGAATGGTGGCGCCCTCGCTGTCGCGGATCAGGGCGTGAATGGTGTCCCGATCCCACGGTGCGGGGGTCGGGGGCGTCAGAATTTCAACCCCAAGGGCCAGAAGCCGCCGTTCCTCAGCCGCCACATCGCCAACAATCAGCGGCAGGACGGGGCGGTCGGTGACGGGCATCGTGTCCACGGGGTCAAGATGGATCTGCGTGCGCGCGCCGGGGATTTCCATCATCACCCAGCGCGCCTGGGTGCCGGACGGCCCGACATAGGGCGCGTCCATGCTGACAACCGCGCCCATGACGTCGCGCCAAAATGCCATGGCCCGATCAAGATCGAGCACCGGCAGAGTGGCGAAAGCGACATGGGCCATGGCGGTCAGCCTTTGGTCAGGATGGCGTGGATGTCCTCAGCAGCGTCGCGGCCTTCGGCCACGGCGGTCACCGTCAGATCATCACCGCCTGAGGCACAATCGCCCCCCGCCCAGACCATGGCGCGGGATGTCTTGCCCGCCCCGGTCACCGCAATTTTACGGCCCGACAGGTCCAACCCATCAGGGGCGGCCAGGGTTTGGCCGATGGCTTTGAACACCTGATCGGCGGGCAGGACAAAGATCTCGCCAGTCCCCTCAAGCCCGTTCGGGCCGGTGTGGGTGTATTCAAATTCAATCGCCTGCGCGGCCCCGTTGCCGGTCACGCGGACCGGGCGGGCATTGGGGCGGATCACCACACCGCGCGCGGCGGCGAGGTCTTGTTCAAACTTCGATGCGGGCATGGCATCCTGGCCGCGGCGATACACGAGGCTGACCTGTTCGGCCCCCAGCGCCTTGGCCTGCACGGCGGCGTCCACCGCGGTCATGCCGCCGCCGATCACCACAACGTGGCGCCCGATGGGCAGCGCGGCCATATCCCCGGCCTGACGCAGACCAGCGATGAATTCAACCGCATCCTCAACGCCCGGCAGATCCTCGCCCTCAGCCCCCAGCGCGTTGACGCCGCCAAGGCCAATGCCGAGGAACACGGCGTCATATTCAGCCTCAAGCGCGCCCAGCGTCAGCGTGTCGCCCAAGCGCTGGTTGTGGGTCAGCGTGATGCCGCCGATCTGCATCAGCCATTCGACCTCAGCCTGCGCGAACCCGTCGACGGTTTTGTAGGCGGCGATGCCATATTCGTTCAGCCCGCCAGGTTTGGGGGCTGCGTCCATCAGCGCTACGTCATGGCCGTGCATCGCAAGGCGGTGCGCGCAGGCCAGACCCGCAGGCCCGGCGCCAACCACCGCCACGCGCTTGCCGCTGGCGGCGGCGCGGGTGAAGGGGTGCATGCCCTTGGCCATCAGATGGTCGGTGGCGTGGCGCTGAAGGCGGCCGATCTGCACCGGATCACCTTCGGCGATCTCGCGCACACAGGCTTCCTCGCACAGGGTTTCGGTGGGGCACACGCGGGCGCACATACCGCCGAGGATGTTCTGTTCAAAGATCGTCTTGGCCGCACCCACATCGTTTCCCGCCGCGATCTGGCGGATGAACAGCGGGATGTCGATCGCGGTCGGGCAGGCCGTCATGCACGGCGCGTCATGGCAGAAATAGCAGCGATCGGCAGCGACGACCGCTTCGTGCCTGCTGAGGGGGGGGTGGAGATCGGCGAAATTCGCCGCGATCTCTGTCCCCGAAAGGCGCCCCGAAGCGATGCCGGGGGCGAGGCGCGCTTGCGTCATCTGAGTCTCCCTGATGGACCTTTTCATCTTCAGGTCAGCATGGGAGCGGTCCGTTTTTTTATCAACTGGAAAATTTTACAACGCTGCAAAAAATGAACTGAAACGCAAAACGCCCCCGCCGGATGTCTCCCGCAGGGGCGCAATGTTCAGATCAGCGGATCAGGCGGGCTTGCGCGCCGCGGCCCGGGTGGTCAGCCGACCCCAGTTGTTCATCGACATCATCTGGCAATACGCCACCGCCAGCGCGCCACGCTTGCGCACATCAAGGAACGCCTCATCCGACAGCGCGTTCAGCTTTTTCTCATCCACGATCATGAAATCGGTCAGGCGCACCACTTCGCCGCCCGGCAGATCCAGCGTGCCGGTCTGGGTCAGCAGCAGATCATGTTCGCGCAGCACGGCGGTGACCTGTTCGGTGGCCATCGCCTGGCGCTGGAAATTCAGACAGAAATCCATGGCGTTGGTCGTGGTCTCAGTGGCCTTGGCGTCGGCAAAGAACTTATCGCCGCCGTCTTCGACAATCCGGTCTGAGGCCCGGTCGATGCACAGCAGCACCTGATCCTTGGCGACGTCGGGCCGCGTCAGAATGAACGGATGACGGCGCACATAGGCGGGCACATAGGCACCCGGCTGCCATTTCATGTCGGCGTTGATGAACAGGTTTTCGCTTTTGCGAATGCCCACCACAGCAACCGGTGAGACGGTGTCCTTGCCGGTGAACACGATCGGGTACCAGACCCCCGCCTGTGCAAATTCAGCCATATTAAGCGGGATCGCATTGGCACCAGCGGTGAACGCGAAATCCTCATGGGCTTTCAGGCCCAGGGATCCGTGGCGCGACGCTTCGAGCACTTCGGGCGACGCATAGAACAACGGCGCGGGGCGCGCGGGGGCGGTGGTGGCGTCAGCTTCGGTCACGGGCTAAATCCAGTCCTGCTTTGAAATCACGGTCGCGAACGTAAACACGGGTGTAGCGGAAAAGGGGCGCATCACGCAATCGTGGCGCGCACAGGGCCAGTTGACGGCGCACGCAGACAAGCACAAAATGCGAACATGATGCCAGATCCCGCCCCCGGCGCCGTGCTGACCCGCGGCGTATGCCGATTTTTGATCGACGAAGGCTTCGCCCCGGCGGCGGAGTTCGCGCCAACGCGCGGGCTCCGCTGCGATGTGCTCGCGCTCAGCCCCAAAGGCGAGGTCTGGGTGGTGGAGTGCAAGTCGTCGCTCGCCGATTTCCGCTCAGACGCGAAATGGCAGGGGTATCTGGATTGGTGCGACCGGTTCTTTTTTGCCGTGGACGCCAATTTCCCCGATCACGTTCTGCCCGGCGATCACGGGCTGATCCGCGCCGATGGCTGGGGTGCAGGCGTGCTGCGTATGCCGGGCCATCGCCCCTTGGCCCCTGCGCGGCGCAAGGCGCTGACCTTGCGATTCGCGCGCGGTGCCGCGCTCAGGCTGCGCGGGGCGGTTGATCCCGGCGCGCGGGCGTTCAGCCCCGGCGACGCGGCGGGGTAGCGCCATCTTTTTTTGTCGGCTCACCGCCCGCACGGGCGCGTTCGGCGGCGGCGCGAATCTCCTCAGCGATTTCCTCAGCTTCTTCGGGGAAAAAGTCCATTGGGATGCCGAATCCGTCGCCTTCGATATAAAGGCGCACCATGCCGTCAGAGGTCGGGCCGATCTGCAGATCCGCCGAAACATTGCTTTCGTCGTTGATGCCCATGGTCCTGACCCTTTTTTCGCTCGGTGTTTCGATGGCGCTCTAACGCGCGCGGGGGGCGCACGCAAGAGATCGTCGAAAACTCTCTCTTGCATCCTCCGGCGCAGGGCGCTAAATCCGCCCCCGGAGCCGGCTTAGCTCAGTTGGTTAGAGCACTAGATTGTGGATCTAGGGGTCCCCCGTTCGAGCCGGGGAGTCGGTACCATCTCCATTTTGCGCAGCGCGCATGAAAATGCCGCCCCTTGCATCGCAAGGGGCGGCATTTTGCATTTCTGCCCTCAGCGCGAGGCGCGGACGTCTTCGTCCGGATATCCCAAATTGCCCTGATCGGCGTAGTTTTCGTGGCAGGCATGGCAGCCCGCGACCACATCCACAGCCTGCGGCACCCCGGCAGGTGAGACCATCATGTAAAACCAGTCATTGGTCACAGACGATGTGCCCGCGGCGACCTTTTCCATGAAAAACAGCGGTCCCGGCGCAGCGATGCCGTCGGGCCGCACATCGAAGCTTTCCTTGGCGATCACGGTTCCGGCGGGAATGACGACGTTTTCGTCAGCAAATTCCAGATAGGCATCGGTGCCAGCGGCGTTCACCCAGGTCATCAGAAACCGGTCACCATGGGGGCCCGGCGCGGCGGGCGCGACCGAAGCCTGGGTCCAGCCGCGATAGTCCGCGACATACCCTTCAGGGATCCAGCGCTTGGGCCCCTTGGCATAGCCCGCCTGCATGTCGCCCTTCAGGCAATCATAAAGCTGGGCGGCCTGATCTGTGGTCAGATCGTCCGCGGCGGCGGGCGCGCGGCATGCGGCGCTCGCAGCCCCTGCGGTCAGGCACAATGCGGCGGCGGCGATGGCGACGCGGATCGTTGCGGTCATGTGGTTCTCTCCCCTTGTCCGTCGCCGGACAAGGCAGCCCGGCGCTGGCACAGTGCAGGCCATCCCGATCGCCAACCAATCAACCCCTAGCGCAACTGCGTGAACTGATGGTGAGGTTCCGTCAGATCGTGCCCGAGCGACGCAGCCGCAGCAGCACCACAACCGTCATCACCGCCCAGACCGCGGCCAGCCCGAACCAGGTGACCGCATAGCCCAGATGGTCGTTCTTGATTTTGACCGAGATCGGCATCGCCTTGGGCCAGTCCCCGGGATTGGCCTCAGTGACGATCATCACCGGTTCGGTCCCCAGCTGCGCGGCCAGCCCTTCGGGGTCACGTGCGAACCAGATGTTGGCCCCCAGATCGGGGTCAGGCGTGAAGCTGTCCATTTCATCGGGCCACAGCAGCGCGCCTGTGACGGTCGCTGCAGGCGCATCGCGAGGCGTGTCCTTGGCGGGCTGGGGCACATATCCGCGGTCGATCAGAATGTGGCGGCCGGTGTCGGTGACGAAAGGCGCGATGATGCGATACCCGGGGCCCCAAGGCTGGGCCGCGCTCAGGACATGGACCTCGCCGGGCCCATATTGGCCAGTGACGGTCACGCGCATGTATTTGTCGCCCACGGGGTCGGGCAGCGCGGGCAAGGGCACCGGATCAGCCGACAGGCGCGCTTCGATTTCGGCGATCACGCCTTCCTTCCACACCAGCCGTTTTAACTGCCAGTTTCCAAGCGCCAGCAGGATGGCGATCCCTCCGAGACCGAATATCAGGACGGCGACGATCTTGCGGCGCATGGGTCTCTCCCGTTCCTGCGGTCCCGGGATCCGGGCGCGCATCTTCAGCACTGAGGCAGGAGCTAGCGGCCCCCGCCCCCCGGGGCAAGGCGGCACGACGCCATGACGCGCCCGCCCCCCGCGCTGCACGAGGGTCGGAGCGCCCGCGGCCACGGCAGCGGGCGTGCCAGCCGCAAATGGGCAGATAGGGGGCAGACAATTTCAATAATACCCATAATTATCAGATACTTAATAAGTATCATCTCAAACCACTGTTCATCCTTAATGGCGCGGAGCGAACTTCCGTTCGTAGAACAAAATGGTGGGGGGCAGGCCTCACCTTCCGGTCTGGTCTCACTTATGGATGCCCGTTGCATACACGCATCAAAGCAAATTTGTGAAATCCAGGGCGACACACATGATTGGCGATCCACTTGATCTGGCCAAACAGATCAACGCTGTTCAGGCCAACGTGATTAACATTGTTTATCACGCGCTGCCCATTACGCGGGATGTCTTCGACCCTCGTTCACGCGCCAATTGCGGGCCGGGCCAGCTGTCATTGTTCCGCGCATTGGGCAGCGCGGGTGTGCCAAACCTCAGCCACGCCATGCACGACCGCCCGATGAACAAGAAGCTTGAGCAGATGACCAACGCTAGGTTGGCTGAGGTGGTGGCCGCTGAGGGGGCATAGCAGTTTGCGAGCGGCCAGATGCACCGCTCGTTCCCCGGCTTCCTGGTGGGCCGACACCCCCGCGACCTCGCCGGGCGCATTCAGAAGATGGCGGAGGTCGGCGACGGTTGGGGCGACATCAATTGCCCGGTGATTTTGCACGAGGACGCCGCTGAGCAGCGTGCTTTGCGGCCCACCCGTCCGCCCGACCGACCGGGTGCGTCGAGCCGCAGGCAGCGCGATTCGCCGGCCAGCGGTCGGTTGGGCAGACGGGTGGGCAACACGTGCGCAGGCTCGCCCATATCCTTGAAAATATTGGACGACGTGCTTCTGGTGATGTCCGGCGGCCCCACCGTTTGCACTGGCTTTTCGCGGCGGCAAGCAGCGGCCACCGGGCGTTGGATCATCGGCCTTCCACATCGAAACCCCGCTGATTCAGGCCTCCTGACTGACGGCGGCCAACGCCTTCTCCGACGTACGGTGCGGCGCTAGAAAGCCGGGAAAATACAATTTTGGGCGCGGATGGCGCTGCACTTCATCCGCAAAAGCCGGACGTTGCCACGCCACATCTTCGACCCCCTAG